>JAGBVR010000015.1 GCA_017630215.1 Bacteroidales bacterium
ATTGCGAGGGCACGGACCGTGGCAATCTCCCATCTTAATCCTTAGGGCGATCAAGAAGAATGGTTGCTTCCTTCCTGACTATCAAATCTGTATATGTAATCTCCAGTCTGAAACCTTGGAACACACGTAGGATCCCTTGGACGCATCTATTGAGGATCTGCGTATTCGAAGGTCGTGGACTGAATACCTTGAGACACACGAATACGTAGTCAATTGAGTGATTCTGCGATCTTTGTCTTCAAAAGTTTCGAGGCAAACAATTCACTAAGATATTCTGTCAGCCCATTGAGCGGAATATCATCATCTGGCTGCACTCCAGTCGCTAAACGTGTATGGAATCAGCACCAATGAGCGGCGGGAGGACATACTTAGAAGAATACCTACAGAAAAGAGCGTTGGCCAGCTACTACCTTGCAACCGGAAGGTACTACTCGCTAAGCAGGTAATAACCAGCTACTACCAACTACTAGCCGCCACTACCTGGTACTACCTCAGCAATGGCGTCTAATTGGTCAATATATACTTTGTCGGATGCTTACCGTTAAACGACTTTGCCTAAAGTTAACTGACTTTAACGAAATATCCCGACTTTGATCTAACTTTATCAAAGTCGGGATAACTTTATAAAACTTACAAGACGCAGTTCACCGGAGGCTTACCTTTCAACTTTTCTTATGTATTTCAGGAGAGAATCCGAGCAGATTCGTGTGGGGATTTGGCAACCCCAAGCCCGGTCAGGGGCTTGAGGTCGATTATTATTATCGGCAAGACCGAAAATCTAAATTAAAGATTAGCTGCACCGTAAACGCCGGCAGGATCAAGACCTGCATCATTTAAAGTAATAGTTACCTGAGCTGTAGGATCAGTTGGCATTACACCGTTAGCCTCATACTCTGATGTTCCGATTGCGCACCACAGACCGTCAGTGTTGGCTGGAGTCATTGTGTTTGTGCCATTGAATACAACAGTTGAATTAACCGAAGCTTTACGAACTACTACTGGAATGAATGCACTGATTTCGCAATCCTTGATAGTAGCGTTATTATTGTAACCTGCATCCATACGGATACCATACTTAGTATCAAGAGCATCGATCTTTACATTCTCGATAGTAGCGCCCTGAACAGTTCCAAGAGCTATACCTCTTCCAGACTCAGTAACCTCGCAATTACGGATTGTGATATTCCATCCCGAAGTATTCTGAACGAGAGAGTGTACCTTAGTGGCAGTACAATTCTCCATTACGAACTTGTTAGCACTTTTAATATCTACAGGAAGAACTGATGAGTCGGCACCTGTACCCTCAAATGTACAGTTAGAAACTGTTACATTATTTGGATAGTAGTTAGTCTCAACTGAATGAATAAAGATTTCAGCAGCAGCTGTAGTCTTGAAATTGATATTCTTGATAAGCAATGAATTAGGGTTATCTTTATCTCCTCTTGCCTTAATAGAGATAGTACCATTATATGTCTTTTCAGTACCATCAATAACTATATGTTCACCATTATTCTGCTCATAAGTGAAGTCACCTGCAATATCCTGTGCGAACTGGATAGTCACATCCTTACCAGCATTTGTAAGAGCCTGAAGCTGAGCTGCAGTGTGAGCTACAGAATATCCCTTGCCATCAACATTAACGATACCAAGACCTACACCTGAAGTCTCAAGGTTGCATACACCCGCTGCACCAACTGCATAGTGTTCGGCAACGCCCATATTCTCGACTGTAGGATTGATGATTTCAACGTATGTTGCAACAGCTGTGTTGTTTGTAACATCAACCTCTACAGCAGTCTTATTAGCTGTAGAAGACTTGAATGTACAATTGTTATAAGTTGCAGTCAGATTACTATAGGCATTTTCATTGAAAACCTTTGCTGCTCTATCAACACCGATGAAAGTACAATTGTTATAAACAGTCTTTCCATTATAAACCCACGCTGCATATTTGCCGGTAGTTGTATTTGTGAACTGACAGTTATTGAAAACAAAATTACCATCACTTGTTGTAATACCCTCAAACTTACAATTTTCAAAGGTCAAGGTACCATTGTCAGCATCAAAACCAGAATCATAATGATTATTTGACGATGAGAGCTTAAAGGTCAAATTCTTAAATGTAATATTTCCACTAGTAGTTGTTGCATCTTTCTGGGCTTCCGCATCTACTACTGCATCGTCTGTAGTACCGACAATAGTAATATTCTTGCCAGCTGCATTAAATGAACCTACGGCAATCTCACCAGAAACAGGAATCACACCACCATCAGCTACGTCAGAAAGAGCAGCAGCAAATGCCTCATTAGAGTCTATTGATTCTTCTGTATTAGCAACAGCAACATTTGTTACTGTATTCTCTCCAGGAGTTCCGTATCCAAGAACGGCTCCCGCAGTCATACCCTTTACTTCACAATAGTCATAGTTTCTGTCAAGAATAACGCTACCGTCAATCACAGTATTGCCAGAGATATTGTTATTTGAGTCTGTTGCATAACCTGCGACTCCGCCTGCATCACGATAACCCTTTACTGTAAAATTCTTAACAGTGTTACCTGTAAGGACAACTTTACCATTTGCATAACCGATAAGACCTCCAACCTTGTCACCATTGTCATATTTACCAGTAGCGAGAAGATCTGGTGTAGCGGTTATGATAGCATTATCGATAGTACAACCTGTAATTGTACCTCTGAAATATCCAGCTATACCAGCCACACGTCGGTTACCTTCAACGGCCACATTCTTGACTGTAACATTTTCTATTGTCAATCCAAACTGTGCAGAACCTACTACAACACCAATACCATTAGAGGTATTTCCTGCATCGTCAAGAGATTTGACAGTCGCATTATTGATTGTGAGATCCTTAATAACACCATCACGAGCAGAGCCAAAAAGACCAGCTGACTGATATTTTCTTTCTGCAGTAAGGTCTACATAAAGATTGCTGATAGTCTTACCATTACCATCGAATGTACCCTGGAAACCTGCAGCATCTCCTGTAAGTCCGATAGGAGTCCAAGGGAAGTTTCCGAGGTCTATGTTCTCTGTAAGAACAAAAGTCTCACCAGCAAAATTTTTAGCTGGCTCAGTAGCTCTTGTTTCAATAGTTCCGTTAACAGCTGCTGCCAGCCATGCAAGCTCAGAAGGCTTAGTGACCTCATATACACCTGCATCATTCTTTGCTGGTGCTGAAATAAACTTACCATCCCAGATCTCCATCTCATCAGCTACACCAGCCCACTTGTCCTCGAGGGTGATAGTGTAGTCTGAAGTAGAAGTAATAAGGTTACCAACGATGTTTGTACGGTAGTTAGGCTTTACAGGGACATTCTTGATCTCATTGTCAATGTTACCCTCAGTAGTATTGATCACGTATGATACGGTTACCTGAGTACCCAATGCCTCTGCGAAACCTACATAGTTCATAGCTACATAAGTATAGTTCTTACCGTTCACTTCAAGAGTCTCGGTAGGAACAGTATTCTCAGCGAATTCATAAGTTGAATTCATCTGTGCACTTGCAGCCAGATTTGCGACATCGAATGTATTAGAAAGACCGGCAACAGTCACAGATGAGCCCTCGAGTACAACGTCATCAATAAATGCTCCATTGCCTTCAAGACTTTCTGGAGTTGTAGCGATGTTGATCTGAGAGATAGGACGTGTAAGAGTAACAGTTCTGCCTGCGAGATTCTTGCCTTCAACGATGAAGTCTCTACCTGCAAATGCAGCATAGTCTACCTTGTTCGCATAAAGATCAGTCTTTACAGTCACATTTGTGAGGTCATCCACATCATAAGCCTCATTCTCTTCACCCACCTGAGCCCAGAAAAGAACTGTATAGTTCTGATCGTTAACGAGTTCGAGGTTAATAGTGGCTGTACCGGCAGTCATAGGAGCTGTCTTATGATACAGAAGGTTATCTGTACCTGTGAACTCCACAGTATTAGCTTCAGCGGTACGATAAACCTCATAGTGAACAATATTCACATTGCTCACATCATCACCAAGAGCCTTGGTTGCAAGAGCATCCGGAACCTGCACTGTGTAGGTCACGGTGTTGCCGCCTACAGGCTCGAGATTCTCCTGCTGACAAGAAGCAGCGAAGAAAAGTCCTGCAAGAGCAGAAGCAAAAAGTAAAATCTTTTTCATCTTCTTTTGTTTTTAGTTAATAATTATTGTAAGGGATTATTCTATGTTGCAACCCTCAGCCCGGTCAGGGGCTGGGGGTCGGGAATTATTCTGATACAATATTGAATTCACTCCAATACTGAGCAGCCTTGTAAGCATCTACCGATGCTGCTGGTACGACAACCTTAGCAATTTCAGTTTCGTAGAAAACATACTTATCTGCTATTGTTGGAGGTGTGGCCGACTTGCAAACAACTTCCTTAATTTCATAGCATTGATAAAATGCTGATGATGCAATAGTCTGTACAGAAGCACCAATTGTTACATTTGTCACAGCATTACAAGACTGAAATGCATATTCTCCGATTGAAATGACATTATCAGGGATATTGATATTTGTCAAGCTATAGCACTGCGAAAATGCATTTGCACCAATTATAGTTACGCTTTTAGGAAGAGATATGCTTGTCATCCAATTAGACGGAGTTGTATTTGCCTCACGTTTGAAAGCGTTGTTTCCAATTACAGTAAGTGGTGCATCAAGAGTAATTACACCTTTACCTGTACTGCGATCCCATTCATTTGATACAATGTTGACCCCAAGCGCTTCTGGAGTAGTAGGCTCAAGCTTCATTTCGTCTGATGTATACCAAATCTCATTATTTTGCTGTACCCTGACAACATTCTCACCGACAAGTTCATAACCGCTACGAACATACTTAAGAGCAAAATTCTTTGCAGCGGCGTCGGTGTAAGTTCCACCAGTAATGACAACTGAGCCACCTTCATAAACATTATAACCGGATCCAACTATATCATTGAATGTGCCTCCAGCGATAGTCATTGAACCTTTCTGAACTCGGAAACCACCATTGAATGTACCTCCATTGACAATAATCTTTCCATCATTTGCAATGTCAGTCAGACAAGAAGTCCAAGTATTGCCATTACCTTCAACTCGTCCGTCCTTGATGCTGAATGTACCGGCATTTATAGTTACAACAGATGAGCCTTCGGACATCAAAGTTGCATTACCGGAGTTTTGGTTATTGAGACTTCCACCATTGATAGTGACAGCTGAGTTCCAAGCATATACAACGTGACAGCCATTTCTATTTCCTTCAATCTCTCCACCGTTTATAGTAAGAGTTGCACTTGAGTTGTATATACCGTTGTTAGCAGTTACACCTTCAGATACTGTCATTGAAGAACCTTCCCTATTGTTAAGCGAGTAGCCACCTATTGAGGTAAAGTTTCCACCCTTGATGTCAGCTATACCATAGTTGAATACAGCAGCCCCACCATTATCACCCATAGAATTGAATGAGCCGCTCTCGATAGTGAGTTTCGCATTTGGATACAATGTTTCCTTCGCATCATAACCATTATAGATACCGCGTGCCTTAACTGCACCGATACCGAAACTATCCTTGATAGTAAGGTCACCGAAATTAGAGATTGCATATGTCGTACTTACCTTAGATTCGTCTGCAAAGGTAAGTTCCCATCCTCTGAGGTCAAGCGTAGCCTTCCTACCTTTAGGGAATGTAAGAGTAGTATCAAGAGCAATGTTTGCGCCGAGACCGATGACAGATTCTGCTTCAGCATTTTTGAATGCTTCAGCGAGCTGGGCAGCCGAGTATATCAGGCCGTCTGGATCTTCCTGATCTTCTCCGATCACTACTGGAGCATTACCGTCGACTAATTTTACAGGATTGTTATTTTCATCTGCTGCAGAGCAGCCTGCGAGAACGACCTTGCCCAAATTCTCCGCAACAAAGGCTGCACCAATTTCATTGAAATCATTAACTGTGATTCCAGAGAAAAATACGACAGCACCATTAGAAACAGTCTTGATAAGCGGTTTCTTGAGACCTGTGATAATAACTCCTCTTTCAGCTGACCTGGTCACGACTGGAACCATATCATATAATCTCAAAGTACCAGACGGTATATTAAGATCCTCGATTTCCTGCTGGGCCATATCATAGGGACCTGGATAGATGTAGAAAGTTGCAGGATTTGCTGCACCATCTTTTATAAAAAGCTTATTGACAGCATACGCAAGACCGGCAGCGGATGAAATCTCATAGTCACCATTGATATTCTTTACGAGACCTTCAGCAATAATTTCCATCTCACCCTCTTCATCAGCCCAATCCGGGTTAAGAACAACATCATAATCAGATGAAGCAGTGATGAGATTACCAATGATGTTGGTTCGGTAGTTTGGCTTGACAGGTACATTCTTAACCTCGTGAGAGATATTACCGTCCGAAGTCACGATAGTGAATGAAAGATCCACATTGGTACCGTTCGCAGGGATGAAACCAAGATAGTTCATACCGGCGTAGGTGTAGTTCTTACTATTTACAGGGAGAGAGCCATCAGGTGC
Source organism: Bacteroidales bacterium (assembly GCA_017630215.1). Classification (GTDB taxonomy): domain Bacteria; phylum Bacteroidota; class Bacteroidia; order Bacteroidales; family UBA932; genus Cryptobacteroides. The sequence goes on from JAGBVR010000015.1 coordinate 6,533, forward strand.
ATCCGCTTCTGTGTATGTAAACGCATTAATTGAAGGCTGTCCGACAGGGGTCTGCTCAGCGACATTGAATGCGCTATAAAGTCCCTTTACAGAAAGTGAGGACTTTGTAATCTCAATGTCTTCCTTGAACTCCTTAAGGCTTTCCGGAGTGGTAGCAATATTGAGCTGCGCGACAGGACGGGTCAAATTAACAGACCTTCCTGCGAGAGACTCACCCTTTTTAATGAAATCAACACCTGAGAATACAACTGCATCGTTATTATTAGCAGGAGAACCCACAAACTGTACCTCAGTAAGCTTTTCGACATTATACACTCCATTATCTTTTACCTGTGCCCAGAAAAGAACAGTTGAACTCTGATCCTTGACAACCTGGATATCAATTGATGCAGTACCATTTGATATAGTTGCATCATCACTATGATATAGAAGACGGTCAGCCTCAGTAAACTGGATATCTCCGTCTACATCAGTACGCCACACCTCATAAACGAGCTGCATCTGGTTAGGAGCCTCATCACCGATAATCTTTGTCTTCATATCCTCCGGCAGCTGTATAGTATAGCGCACTGTCGAATCCGAAGGTATGTCGTCAAGCTTCTCGTTCTGGCAAGAGGCAAAAACTGCTGCTGAAATAATAGTAGTAATATATAAAAATTTCTTCATAGAAAATATATTTATTCATTAATCAATAGGATGTTCCTGACTCGACGAAGCAGTATCGAGAGTAATCTGATAATCAAGTGTACCTGTCATCATTCGGCCTTTGATATTGGTCTTCATATTGGATTTTACAGGGACATTATCTACAACAATTGTACGATTGGATGCTCCAGTTTCTGATGTGTAAAGATCAAGAGTGACCTTGATGACATCACTTGCAAAGCAGAAGAAGGATGCAATATGTTCGTTTCCAGGTATCTGGGACCTTTCATAAGTTACGGGCTGCTCTACTGTTTCTACAGATGGTGTTCCGGTCAGAAGATCAAAGGACTGTGAGAGTCCCTCCACTTTAACAGAGCTATGTGTCGGCGTCATTGAAAGATCAGAAGCAGCATTCCAATCTTCAGTTGAAGTCAAGAAATTCACCTGAGCAGTCAGACGTTTCAAAGTGACAGGATCAACGGCTTTACCATCATAGTTATCTATTTCATCCACAGTGTAGAATGCATCATAGATACCCGAGTTAGCAACGGCAGCATCCGGCATTTCTATCAAATGCCTCTCTGCATCAGGAGTATAAATCGGCTGCAAGACAGTGGATTCACCATCAGTGACCTGATCATAATGCTGAGCCACGAACACAATCCTATACGATTGCTCACGCATCATTGTCACAGGACAAACGGCTTCACCTTCGATCAAAGCCACCTGGGCATATTCCTTTGCCAAAGTATATTTCTCAACACCCTGCTCATCCACACTCTTCTTATAAAGTGCGTACCAGACATAATTGGCGTCTGCGCCATCATTCAGTGCCTTTGTAGCGTCTGCGACAGAGATAGAATAATTGACTGTAAGCTCTTCGCCAGCAGGCCTCTGAATGTCATCTATCTTGTGGCAGGATACTACGAGCAGCAGAGATATAAGTGAGAAATATGTATAAATTCTTTTCATAAATATAACAAAATCGTATATAGAGGATCTATTTAATAAAATATAGTATTCCATCAGATAGAATAAAGTCTCCGGGGTTAACCTATTTTGTCAAAAAAAATTAAGGAAATTCAGGATAAAAACTATCTACATTATATGACCAGCTAGGCCTGAAAAATGACCCGCTATTTTTCTGTTGATATTCAGGATTAGTGAAACTACCTCCTACCCAGCTCATATTATTTCCTTGTTTGACATTTTCTACAACCGTTATTGGAGCTCCATTAAGAGGATTAAAAGTCAAAGTACCGGCACAGTCATTTACATGCTTTAAGTCTACGCCAAATAATTTAACATCAACACCTACGTAGTAAGCACACCCCAAAACTTCGCAATATTTACCATTTTCATAATTATGGTTATATGCATTTGCAAAACTTGCATCTAAATCATAATAGGTATTTCCACTCACGAAATAATCAGAAATTGTAATATTATAATTCGTTCCTTCTTCTTTTCGTTCTGAAACAACATCCCCGATAAATTGGTTCACGTGTCTTCCTGCTATATCAGTATTACCCTTTGCGAAAATCTTGATCCCTGAACGGTAAGGATCGTCTGATTTGAAATCTTCTTTATCCCAAACATTAGCTACAACTGTCTTATTAGGTTGCCCCACACAATTAATTTTAGTATTTGTAACTTTACATTTGTCTATAATTGCATTCGGGGATTTAATAAAGCCTATTAATCCACCACATTCTCCATTAGTATACCACCATTGTAAACAATTTACAATGGCTATGTTTGGAATTTTTCCAATACCAAACAAGGCAGTTATTCCCGCAATAGATTGTAAAGAAGATAGGTTCATCTCGTAATTTGTTGGCAATGAATAATAGTTTGGTATATTTGGTTCATAGTTTTCAATAATATAATTATCTACTGAACAATTTTCCATAGTACAACTACTTGAACCCACATAACCAATCAATCCACCCATCTTACATACAGCATAAACTTTACCATCTTTTACATGGACGTTTGAAACATTATAATTTCCTCCCGAATGTGAAACTAATGTTCCAGCATATGCATTACCTGCTCCACCATCATTAGTTACTCCATATGCAGGAAAAGGGATGTCTGGATTATGCACGTTCTTGATGTCTGCCCCAATGAAAGTTATATCCTTATGTATGGTAGTGCCACTAGTAGATTGAATAAAAGCTGCTCCAACACCATCATGCACCATATCGACTTTTAAATTATAAAGAATATGATTCTCACCATCCAAAGTTACTATGGACTTTATTGGATCAAATTTATAAGCGCCCAAATCCACGTCTGTTTTGAAGGAGACAGCAGAATGACTGGACCTCTGCAACTTCGCCACATCAAAAGCAGAATACATAAGCTTAACATTTGACTCAACAAGTGGCTCCACAGTGGTCTCTCCATCCCACTTCGGGCAGAAGCGGTTGGCCTCAACTGTTGGATCACCGAAATAAATCTTACCTCTATAATATTCTTCATCACCAAGCCAGCCATTGTATGCTGTATAATCTTTTTCTGCAAGCCAAGCACCTTCGTTGCTCTCTACGTATCTTGAATTGTAGTCGGCTACATTTGCATTTTCTGATGTACAATTTGTGAAGACAAGCCTCTCACCGTTGTCATATCCGCTGAAAAGGCCTACGAACTTTCCTTCTGAAAGTGTTCCTGTAGCAGTTGTGTGGCTGATCTTACAGTTATCGATTGTCACAGAAAGAGTCTCAGCACGGTCTTCCTTTGAAGAACGAACTACATAACCGATCATACCACCGGCTGCACCGGAAGATGTTTCTGCTGAAGAGTTCTGTATAGTTACATTGGTAAATGTATTTTCACCGGAAAGTGAATTGACCAATACACCCACGTGTGTGTCACCAGATATGTTCACATTGTCAAGAATGATATTCTGGATATGAAGGTCAGAAGCTATGCCAAAGAAAGCTTTCAAGCCATTGATATTCTTCAACATATAGCTGCCCCCCCCTACTGGCGAACCTGTGACATTATGGTCATTATATATTCCTGCATCAATTGTCAGGTTCCTATATCCGGACTCAGCAAGACCAATCTGTGATGCTGTTGTCGGTGGCATTCCACTCATATCCAGATTAGCACAGATATGATATTTTTTACCTTCAGTACCACCATAGATAAGAAGTGCAGCAAGCTCCTCAGGCTTTGTTATATGAATCCATCCGTCTGTTTCAGTTGAAGGTACATCTTCTGAGCTATCTGCAAGAGAATCGTTCCAGCTCGGCGCGATCTCTTTGAAAATTAGATTTGTACGTTTATTAGAACCAACAGTTAACTCTACTGTTGCTTCCTTCATAGGATTATTAGAATCCTGACCATATATTGCCACATCGACAGTCACCTTATCAGTCAATGAGGGAACCAAAATATATGTTGTACCTATATAGCGATAGTCTGTATTATCAAAGGTGATATTACTTTCATCATCATCAAGATCGAAATCTGTAAAAGTGAATGAAGGAGAGGTAATAGTCTCAGAATTTTCAACTGCATTTACGCCTGAATCAGATAATGTAAAAACTGAAGGTATACCGTTTACTTTAAACACAGCTTTTGAAACCTGTGCATCATCAAAGTCTTCAGCAAGAGCTCCAAGATTTACCTGTGCAAACGGGCGAGTCAATTTAACTGTATTTTCTTTCTTGTCACTTGCAGAAAGATTTACTGTTTGAACTGAATAAAATGCATCGAGAGACTCGAGAGTATTGTAAGCGAGGTCATTTTGATGATAGTTGATTTTAATTGGCTTATTGAGCTGGATCTCATCATTTATAAAAGTATAATTATAAGCCGTAAAAGGAGCGTCCGAATCGTATGCCCAGAAATACACCTTATAGGTCTTTCCGTAATAAAATGCTATCTGGACTTTGTTCCAATCATCTCTACTATACTCTTTTGAAAATACAGGAGTTTCTCCATTTTCTTCATAAACCTGCACGAGGAGGTTATCCACCTTCGAACCGTCACCGATTGCCTTGGTGACAGTCTCGAAGTCCTCGAACTTCGGCTTGAAGGTAAGTACCTTTTGCTCATCTGCCGGCTCGACATCAGACCACATCTCATCGATCGCACAGGATGTGACCAACAAGAGGGCTGTCAGGGCCAGGGCTATATAGTGGAATGTTTTCATTCAGTTAAAGTTTTATACTTATATTATTATATAGTGATATTGAACTCGCCGTCAAAAATAGGGTTGATGGATACTCCACCGTAGGATTCCTGGGTCATGAAGCGGCCGCGGATGATGGTGTGCTTGCCTTTCTGGAGAGGGACGTCGATACCGTTGATGAGGGAGACTTCGGTATTGTCCTTGTCGTATACTCCGATGGCCATATTGACTGTGGTCTCGTCGCTGTTCGAGAAGCAGTAGTCGAAGCCGAGGTAGGCTGTTCCTTCATCGATCTGCTGGATGTTGGACTCGAAACGGATACCTGTTCTGGAGTCGTTAGGACGGTCAGAGTGCATATTGAAGGCACTTGGCTTGAATCCCGTGTAGTAGAAGATGATCTTGTACTCGCTCAGGTCGATGTCCGACGGTTCCACCTTGGTGTCGCCTTTTTCGGTCTTTGTGCGGGCTTCCTTTGTGAGGAAGTCGATGAGGTCGGTGGACTCGAAGGTAAACTTCGCGATGGCTCTGGACATTTCGATGACACCGCTTACAGGCGGAACTTCAGAACCGAAACGCACTACGTCTACTGTAGTCCATCCTCTGTAGCAGTCACGCATGTCGTTGTTACCGCAGTAGGTGGTGTTCTCGATGATTTCACCGAAGTTGTCAGAGTTATAGAAGTAATTGCCCTGTGTGCCGGCTGGTACGAAGTCTGTCCATACCATGAACTTGTAGTTTCCTTCCTGTATGAAAAGGCTGACCTCGTAATTCAGTTCTGTAACATCGGCTTCTGTGAATACCCAGGTCTTCGACGCTGTGGTAGAGAAGTCTCCCCTACGGGTCTCTGGGAATGCCTTGATGACATATCTTGTGTCATAGTCTTCAGGGTCAGAAGATGATTTGGTCACCCAGTCAACGATCTGATAAATAGGGAGTTCTGTGTCGTACTGGATTCTGAGTTTCACCTCTGCATCCACAGGATCAGGGAATTCGTGAACACAGGAAACTAGTGTGAGGAGCGCTGCGAGAGCGACGAGGATATTAATATTTTTCATCGCTGGCCCTCCTTTGCTTTACGGTCTGACTTCTTAGCGCCATTGGCCTTCTTGAGGTCAAACTTATATGTGAATGATATTGCTGCATTGTCAATGCCGATGAATGTGGTGCGGGCACCTCTTTCGTGGTACGGGCCGTTGGCCTCGTTGTAGAAGACATCATATTTCGCGTCGTATGCTCCGGCTCCGACGGCAAACTCCATACCCCAGCGAGGGTTCTTCTTGAACTGAAGTGCGTAACCGATGCTGAGACCTCCTCCGATGGCAGGGCTTTCACCCTTGTGGTCCTGATAGCGCCATCCGTCCATATGGTCGAGACCAATCTTGCCTGCATAATCGCCAAGTGCAAAGTTCCAATAACCCATTCCGAAGTGGGCTCCGACGTAAAGTCCGTTGGTCTTAGGGATGTAGTATCTCACCTCTGGCTGAATCATCAGTGTTCTGAATTTCAGATTGTTGATACCGGCATAATCCCATCCAGACCAGTACACTGGAAGGGCGATCGAAAGGTTCTCGATAATGTCCACCTCGACTGCGGCATTGGCCATCAGGAAGGCTGCGCCGATGAGATTGGTCTTGACTGTGAGCTTTCTCACCCACTTATCCTCCTGAGGTTCGATCTGCTGTACAGGCTCTTCCACAAGCTGCGGCTGCTCGACTACAGGCTGCTCGATTACTTCCACGGCCTCCTTTTCAAGAGTCGCAGGAGCGACAGGCTCTGTAGACAGGTCGATGTCGACTACACCTTCCAGCTCCTGTTCTTCGATGCCCGTGTATATAAAAATGCGAAAAGAACGCAGGTCTGGAAAATGCGTTCTCAAAAGATAATCCCATGCAGCACCGCCGTTCAGATTACGGAGCTGTTCCTTGCGGTCAGGAGACTTTCCTTCGATGATCCTCAAGGCTTCCTTCCTGTCCGGAACATTCTGGTCAGCCCTAACCTGTCTGGCAAGTCCTTCCCAGTCCTCGGTGATGGCATTAAGATGCACCAGAGAGTCCGCGAAGACCAGCTTCTCGTGAAGAATAGCAGTCATCACCGATGCTCTTGAGCTGGCGAGGCGCTCATTGTTTTCCACTGTTCCTTCGGGAGATGCACTGGCGGTATACTCCACACGGTGTATCCTGAAATTGGACAAATCCTGGATAAGGCGTATCCTTGCAATGAAATTGTCGATGCGGTCGCCATTGTCGCGGAATTCGCGATCAAAGGCCGTTTTTCCTTGACGGAAGTAGACCGCCACGGAATCGCACGACTGCTGTGCAGATACACTAACAGCCCCCATCATCAGCACCAGGAGGCTGATAATGAGGGATTTAGAGATGTATTTCATATTACTTGACACAATTCGTTGAGAAATTTTCAGGTTAAATTCGTCGTAGAATGACTACAAATGTACAATTTCCCTACCAACTATGCAAGAAAAACAGCTCTTTATTTCTACGAAATAAGAGAAAGGCTATCCATGAATGGCCGACTGAAGGATTTCAGTCAGGGTCGGATGAGTGTGGATTATGCTCTGAAATTGGCTTAAATTGGCCTTGCGGTTTATGAGGGCGCAGGCCTCCTGGACAATGTCGGAAGCATGCGGGCCGTAGAGATGACAGCCGAGAATCAGGCCGTCGGCGGCGGAAACGACTAGTTTGCAGAAGCCGTCGGTCTGACCCATTGTCACCGCCTTGCCGTTGGCACGGAAGAAGGACTTCAGGCATTTCACGTCAATCCCCTTTTCCTTGCATTCGTCCTCGGTCAATCCGACGCTTGCAGCCTCGGGCGAAGTGAATACAGCGGCCGGCATCACATTCAGGTCAATATCATTCGGGATGCCCATGATGTGGTCGAGGGCGACGATCCCTTGGAAGGTCGCGGCATGAGCCAGCATCATCTGACCGTTGATGTCACCGATGGCATAGATATGAGGGATATTGGTCTGCATGAATTCATTGACTTTCACACCCTTAGAATGAGTTTCAATGCCTGCATCCGAGAAGTTGAGCGAGTTCAGGGCGGCACGTCTTCCGACAGCCATAAGAACCTTGTCAGCGACGACTTTTTCTTCTTTGCCTTTGCGGAGGAAGGTGATTTCGTATTCGGTTTTTTCTTCGGATCCGGTGTGCTTGATCTGTATTTCTGTCACCTGCGACTGCGTATTGATCTCGATGCCGCGTTTACCCAGACTTTGCTTCAATCTCTTGGCAAGATCCGTATCGAAACGAGGCAGGATGTCCTTGCAATATTCGATGACGGTGACTTCACTGCCGAAACTACGGAAAATCGAAGCGAATTCCAGTCCGATGACACCACCTCCGATGACACACAGACGGTTCGGAACGTGGTCAATATCAAGGATTTCCTTGGAGGTCAGGATACCGGGAAGGTCGGCTCCAGGGATCGGTAGAGATGAGGAGACTGAACCTGTTGCGACGATGATGTAGTCGGCGGTGTAGTCTTGGGGAACTGGTGATTTTTGACCAGCTGGATCCGGGATTGCCGGCGGAAAGGTTCCGGTAGCTTCCGGGATTGGCTCAGACTCCATCTGAGTTTCTGAAGACGGGACATTCGGAATGACCGAAACAGTGCGGACATCTTTGAAGAATGCACGGCCTCTGACCAGGGTTATGAGCTTATTTTTGAGAAGGGTTTCAACACCGGATTTCAGCTGTTCCACTACAGCATTTTTCCTCTCTGTCACTTTACTGAAGTCTAACTTGAAATCAAGCTTGCCAACTCCGTATTTATCAGCTTCTTGAAGCTGGTCTATAAACTCTGCATTTTTACAGAAGGATTTGGTCGGAATGCAGCCTTCATTGAGACAGGTTCCCCCTACAGGACCGGCCTCGATGAGCACGGTTTCCACTCCTCTTTTTGCAGCCAGAAGTGCGGTCTCGTATCCGCCCGGTCCGGCACCGATTATGATGATTTTCATATGTGGTTTTTGTTATCAGTTTCAGTTACAAATTTAGTGATTTATGTGAGATTTATGGTTTTCAGGTGAGAAATTTATATGGTCTGAATCGGAGGATGAGAAAACGTGAGACAGTTCGGTCTGACGAGACGGATAGAAGCAGCAGTATTCAGAAGGAAAGTTAATGTTCCACGGTCCTAGCGTGGAACATTTTGTCTGATTTTTATAAAATTCCGAACAAATTTCATCTTCAAAACAAGCCTCTCACTAGTCTGCAAAGGCGATTTTGAAAGATAGCCGTATTCTTTTTGAATATACGGCTAATGGTCCGGAACTTTGCATCTGTAAATATTGAATATAATGATATGGGAAAGAATATTGGGACATTGACATATAGAGCAAGGAAGATGTAGGTGATGATTGTCCAGCCATTGAGACTATGGTCATCCCACATTCCCAATGCCACATTCACAGCATATGTTGGCGATTTACAAGCCGATGAGCAGCATTTTGAGGTGAAGGCCGTTGCCACCCTTGATTGGGACTTGACGATTTTCCGAGCCGATGAGCAGCTGGAGTGTCTGGATTTCTCCTTTCATTTGTGACGAATCCTTTGAATCCGGTTCCCTGATTATGAGATGAACGTCCACTGGATTTGGGGGTCCAAACCTTGGAACACAGCTGATGGTGACATTGATTGTACATTGAAGATTTTTGTTTTCCAAGGTAATCTTGGGATGACCTTGAAACACATTGAAGCAGAACGGGTTCGCCAGATTGGGGATCTTTGTGCCCGAAGGTTTAAGGGAGATGGTTGCGGGACTGGACTCGATGGTTTACGGGAGATGATTACAGGTAGGAAATTGATGACAGTGTTATGGAAAAGATTGAAAAATACAGATCAGGAAAGCCTTTACAAGCTTAGGCTTTCCAAACCTTGGAACACAGGTGATGGCGACATTGATTGTACATTGAAGATTTTTGTTTTCCAAGATAATCTTGGGATGACCTTGAAACACATTGAAGCAGAACGGGTTCGCCAGATTGGGGATCTTTGTGCCCGAAGGTTTAAGGGAGATGGTTGCGGGATTGGACTCAAAGGTTTAAGGGAGATGGTTACAGGTAGGAAATTGATGACAGTGTTATGGAAAAGATTGAAAAATACAGATCAAGAAAGCCTTTACAAGCTTAGGCTTTCCAAACCTTGGAACACAGCTGATGGTGACATTGATTGTTCATTGAAGATTTTTGTTTTCCAAGGTAATCTTGGGATGACCTTGAAACACATTGAAGCAGAACGGGGTCGCCAGGTTGGGGGTCTTTGTGCCCGAAGGTTTACGGGAGAGAGTTGCGGGATTGGACTCGAAGGCTTACGGGAGATGATGCAGGAGTGGACTCGATGGTTTACGGGAGATGATGCAGGAAAGATTGAAGCCGAAAGATTGAGGGCAAAGTTTAAAGATTGAATATAAATAAGAAAGAAAACATGAAACACGATTTAGAAAAGGGATACTTCCATATCTGTACAGATGGAAAGTCTATCCCGTGGATGTTCCAGGACGATGAGGATTTTATCAAAGGTATAAACAGAATCGGCATATGCATTATGAAGACCGCCGTTGCAGTGGAAGCATTCGTCTTGATGGACAACCATCTTCACTTCCTGCTATGGGGGAAAATGCCTGATTGCAAGAAATTTATCAACTTATATAAAAGGCTTACCGGAATATGGATATTGAAGAAGTATGGCATAGGGAATTATCTGCACGGTCTTCCGACAGAAATCATTCGATTGGAAAGCGAGGAAAGCCTGCTTAACACGATAGCATACATTGATAGGAATCCACTTATTGCCGGTTACAGATATATGCCGGGAGAGTATCCGTGGGGATCTTCGCGATATATGTTCAGGGATACGGATTACGGAGATGATAAGGGTATGGTTGGAGTAAGAACTATTTCATCATTTACACGCAGAGAACAGAAATCAATATTGAATTCAAATATCATTGTTCCATCTGACTGGAAAGTAAATGAAGCCGGAATGCTGGATCCACGATCGTTTATAGACATATCTGGTCAGGAAGCTTACTTCAGAAGTCCTATGAGATATTCATTTTTTCTGGCTAAAAAGCTTGAAGGAACTGTAGAACTGGAATTCAAAGAATCACAAAAAACATTTATACCGGACAAAGAGCTAAGATTAATTGTAAACCAATTAGTTAAAAACCACTACGGGGTCTATGGCATACGCGAACTGGGAGTAAATGAAAGATTATATATCGCCAGAAAACTGAGATACAATTACGCTTCAACCCTCAAACAGATTTCTAGAATGGTCCTTCTTGACAAGGCTGCATTGGAGGGATTCATCTAGAAACATTTCCCCGTACTCTGCTGATCACATTAAAGATAGATTTCACGAGCACAACCACAAACCGTGGAACACAATTAAAGATGCCAATACGATCATAGCTTCAAACCGTGGAACACATATACCGCTGACTATCGCGGCTCATTGAAGAACAGCGTGTCTGAAGGTCACTTCAGAACAGAAGAGTTTGGAACACAGAGAATTGAATCAGAGTCATCATATTTGGTATTCTTGTGTTCGAAGGTTTCAGAAGTAAGCCATAATAGCTAACTTCATAATAATTTGATAGCTTAAGATTGACAGTTGAAGATTCTTGATCTAAATGGCAAATATCAAGAAAATCTCGATCAAAACAGATGATAAAAGATTCTGAAACTGGTCTCTAAAGCATAGGCGTCTCAACTAAACATTCAGGATGATAGAAAGGCAACAGTCAAGCGCGAGGACGGCCTTTGGGACGAGCCGCCCGCAGCGCTTGATCTGTAGTCGCCGGAGGTCGTATATTCCGGCGACGGTGCAGTTATTTGATAACCTTTTTCTGATACACTTAATCTAAAAAGGCTTTGCATATGACCTTCAGCTATTCCACCGAGGATACATCTCACATAACTACAAACCTTGGAACACGCTCTGGATAAATTCAGGAGTCTTGTTGATGGTTCGTGTGTTCCAAGGTCTTCTATCAATGACCTTGGAACACACGAAAATACTATAGAATGCCCTAGCTAGACATCAGCGTGTTCGAAGGTTTACGGAGCGAAACATATATACATATAAAGATGCGCTGGAAGCACTCAGATTCGAAGGAACAACTGAAAAATTCTAAGAATTGTGATGGAATTATCTTGTGGTATTTTTACTCGCTTCAGGAGAAAATCTTAGAAAACACGTTCTATGCTCGGAAGTAAAATAGTTAAAGTTTAAATGAGTCATATGAAATACATAAATAATCGTAGGAGAAGCACCGTGGCCGGCAAATACTCCCGCCGGCCACTCCTCCAAGTGTGTGAAAGCGCAGCCAAAGGCTTTCACACACTTGGAGGTGCCTGCAGAAAGAATACTTGATTATGGAATGGACTTTATTGACAACCTAAAATTCATTTTACCCCAAAATCAGATATCATTACTACAATCACACATTAAAGTCTTGCACCGATCACAAACCTTGGAACACGCTCTGGATAAAGTCAGGCGTCTCGTTGATGGTTCGTGTGTCTCAAGGGCATTGGTAGAAGACCTTGGAACACACCGACATCCAATCTAATGTCCAGAGAGTTCTTTCGTGTGTCTGAAGGTTTGCGAAACATGATTTACGTCTGGGCGAGAGCGGAGATAAAGCTAGAACAGCATAGATCAGTTCCTGCTAATTCAGATTACTTTCAATGATCGTATCATGGAGCTGAAATCATTACGGTAATCACACATTAAAGGTATGCGCCAGTCACAAACCTTGGAACACGCTCTGGATAAATCTAGGAGTCTTGTTGATGGTTCGTGTGTCTCAAGGGCATTAGTAGAAGACCTTGGAACACACGAAAATACTATAGAACGACCCAGCTAGACATCAGCGTGCTCTAAGGTCAGTGGAACAGAATAGACATCAGCGTGCTCTAAGGTTTGCGGAACAGAATACGATAAAATCGAAGGGTTCCTAAAAGAAAACTAAACCAAAGAATGAAGGTTTCCAAGGTCATAAAACAGAATACGATAGAATCGAAGGGCTCCTGATTGAAAGCTGGAAAGCACACTAAACCAAAGAATGAAAGTTTCCTAAACTTCAGATATTCAGCAGATAGATACAATTTCAAATTCAGCAGCATCCTACTGTACAGATAATGTAAAACGCCGCACCCTTGCATGGTAAGGGCACGGCGCGTATTGATTTATGATTTCTGTCAGACGAGATCCTTGTATCTAAGGATTGGCTGACGGGCAGCTGTGGTTTCATCGAGACGACCCACTGGAGTGTTATGTGGGGCTTCCTTGAAGTACTCCGGAGATTCCAGAGCTTCCTGAGCAAGTTTCCTCATCACTTCGATGAATTCATCCAGTGTTTCCTTCGACTCTGTTTCAGTCGGTTCGATCATAATGGACTGATGGAACAGAAGAGGGAAATAGATGGTCGGTGCATGGAATCCGTAGTCGAGAAGTCTTTTGGCGACATCCAGAGTGGTGACTCCTGTAGACTGGTCGGCAAGGCCGTCGAAGACGAATTCGTGCTTGCAGACTGTAGGAATCGGAAGCTTATAGACATCCTTTAGGGACTCCTTGATGTAATTGGCCCCTAAAACGGCCAAAGGACCGACTTTCTTTATGTTTTGCTTACCGAGCATCAGAATGTAGGTATAAGCTCTTAAAAGCACCCCGAAATTGCCCATAAAGCCGGAAATCTGACCGCAGGCCTGACATCCGCACTTGCATTCCGGTGCACATCCGCAGGCTGGACCGAATGCGCCTGATCCTTCTGGAGAAGATGCACATTTGCAAGTTCCGTCAGCAATATACAAGGTACCGTCCTCAGCTTCCACAACTTTCGGTACAGGAAGATGCGAAGCAAGATGTGCTGCAACTCCTACCGGGCCAGATCCCGGACCGCCACCGCCGTGAGGGGTTGAGAAAGTCTTATGCAAATTAAGATGCAGGACATCGAAGCCCATATCTCCCGGACGGACCACACCCATAAGCGGATTCATATTGGCTCCGTCATAGTAAAGCAGACCTCCGCAAGCATGTACGAGTGCAGCGATTTCCCTGATATCCTTTTCGAAGAGTCCGAGGGTATTCGGATTGGTCATCATGATACCGGCAATAGTATCGTCGAGAAGTGGCTTAAGATCCTCTACATCAACAAGTCCCACTGGATTGGACTTTACCTGTACGATATCCAGTCCGCAGACTGCCGCGGAAGCAGGATTGGTTCCGTGCGCGCTGTCAGGGACAATGATCTTCGTACGCTTTAGATCACCACGGGCGATGTGATATTGGCGTATCACCATAAGTCCGGTGAGCTCGCCGTGAGCTCCCGCGAACGGATCGAGGGTGAATTCCGCCATACCTGTAATCGCTGAGAGTGCAGCTGCCAAGTCTTTATAAAGGCGCAATGCTCCCTGAACGGTCTCGGCTGGCTGCAATGGATGCAGACCTGCAAAGACAGGATTGGCAGCAATCTCTTCATTGATCTTAGGATTGTATTTCATCGTGCAGCTTCCCAGTGGGTAGAATCCGGAATCGACTCCGAAATTCATCTGAGAAAGATTTGTATAATGACGCACGACATCAAGTTCGCTTACCTGAGGGAGAGCTGGTGCCTCTGAACGAAGCAGTCCTGCAGGTAGCTCAGAAACTGTCGATTCCCACTTGTTGGCAGGGAGAGAATATCCTTGTCTTCCTTCCTTGGAAAGATCAAAGATCAGTTTATCGTAGTACTTCATAGAGCAACCTCCTCAGCTAAATATCCTACAATAGCATCGACACTTTCCTTGGACACTTTCTCGGTCACGCAGAAATTCACCAGTCCCGGTTCCACTTCTACGGCTCCGAATACTCCAATCAGCTGAAGCGCATCCTGGATTCTCTGAGCCGGAACCTTCGTCTTGAGCGTAAATTCCTTCAGGAACGGCTTGTCGAAAGCTTTCTCAAAGAGCCCTGTCTCCAGAAGTCTGTCGTGGAGATAATGTGCTCCGCCATAGCAGAGTTCATTGACTTCACGAAGTCCCTTCGGTCCCATAAGAGACATGTAGACAGTCACATACAGAGCCATCAGAGACTGATTCGAGCAGATGTTGCTGGTCGCTTTCTCGCGTCGGATATGCTGCTCGCGGGCCTGGAGAGTAAGGACATATGCACGCTTTCCATTGACATCCTTTGTGGCACCGACAATACGTCCCGGGAGCTTGCGGACGTGGTCTTTCGTGCAGGCAAGGAAGCCCACATACGGTCCTCCATAGCTAAGAGGAATTCCCAATGTCTGAGAGTCACCGCATACAATATCCGCACCCCAATCTGCAGGAGTCTTGATCACGGCAAGAGATGAAGGATCTGAATAGACCATGAAGAGACCCTTCTGAGCATGTACTGCATCGGCAAAACCGGTAAAGTCCTCAATGATACCGTATTTATTGATTCCAGGCACGAGGACTCCGGCCACATCACCTACAGCAAGTTCTGTCAGGAGAGATCCATATGAAGTCACTCCGTCAAGGCAAGGTATCATTGTCACTGCGATGCCTTTGAACTTAGCATAGGTCTTTACGACTTTGACCACCTGAGGAAGAAGGCCCTCTGAAAGAAGAACGCGGGTCTTTTTCTTGGTGGCTGCCATTGCCATCATCATTGCCTCGGCAGCAGCTGTAGCTCCGTCATACATAGACGCATTGGTACAATCCATTCCGGTCAATTCTGTGATCATCGACTGATATTCGAATATATAACGGAGGGTACCCTGGGATACTTCAGGCTGGTAAGGGGTGTATGCTGTAAGAAATTCCGAGCGGGAAATGATATGAGGAATAACCGCCGGAGAATAGTGGTCATAAGCTCCGAGACCACAGAGACAGAACAAACTTGTATTCTGCTCGGCCAGGGCCTCGAAATACTGCCGGACCTCGTGCTCGGACATTGCATCCGGGAGGTCGTATTCTTCACGATAGATGACATCCTGAGGGACATCGGAGTAGAGATCCTCAAGGGATTCCACTCCGATTCTGTCAAGCATCTGACGGATGTCATCTTCCGTATGCGGAAAATAAGCGAATGCCATAGTCTTATTCGTTAGCGCACATTGACTCGTATGCTGCCGCATCCATAAGGGCCTCAAGCTCAGAAGGATCGCTCATCTCGACCTTGATGATCCAGTTTGCGAATGCGTCCTGGTTAAGAAGTTCAGGAGCGTCTTCGAGCTCTTCGTTAATCTCGATTACTGTTCCTGATACAGGGCTGTAAAGGTCGCTGGCTGCCTTAACGCTCTCGACAGCTCCGAACTCTTCACCTTTCTCGAGTTCGTCGTCTACCTCAGGCATATCCACGTATGAGAGGTCACCCATTGCGTGCTGGGCGAAATCTGTGATTCCGATTATGGCTACATTACCTTCTACTTTTACCCATTCGTGTGACTCGCTGTAATAGAGTCCTTCTAGTGTTTTTGACATAATTGTTATTAGTTATATTGGTTTATAGATTCTCACGTCGCTGCGCTCCTCAGAATGACAGAGGGGGCTGCGCTCCTCAGAATGACAGAGGGGGCTGCGTTCTTCTGAATGACAGAGGGGGCTGCGGTCTGCTGAATGACAGTGGGGGCAGCGTTCTTCAGAATGACAGTGGGGGCTGCGTTCTTCTGAATGACAGAGTGGTTATTTCTTATAGTTGGTTTCGTAAAAACGTTTTTTGGTGACAATTCCAGGGAAAACCTTCTTGCGGATACGGATCTCGACTGCTGTTCCGAGCTCAGTATATGCTTTGTCGACCATTGCCACACATACGCTGCGGTCAGTAGAAATCGAGCGGTATCCTGTAGTCACGATACCGACCTGCTCACCATTCACTTCCACCGGGTATCCCGCACGTGGAATTGCCTTATCCTGAAGTTCTATTCCGACAATCTTACGGACCAGTCCCGCCTCTTTCTGTGCCACTAGGGCGTCGCGTCCGATGAAGTCCTTTTCCTTGATCTTTGCAAACATTCCGAGTCCTGCCTCGAGCGGAGTTATCTCATCGCTCAACTCGTGACCATAAAGAGGAAGTCCTGCCTCAAAACGGAGGGTATCACGACATCCAAGTCCGCAAGGGGTAACACCTGCCTGAAGCAATATATCCCAGATTTCATTGATAGCTTCGTGTGTACAATAGATTTCGAAGCCGTCCTCACCTGTGTAACCTGTGCGGCTGACTACCATACGGGCACCTTTCCATTGCGCCTCATAATAAGTGTAGAATCCAAGTCCAGCAGCTGGAACAAGACCGAGGGTCTCTACAGCAAATTTCTCAGCCTCAGGGCCTTGAAGGGCAATTTCTCCCCAGGAATCTGATGCATTTACCACTTCCACATCGAATCCTTCTCTCTGGGCGCAGATCCACTCGTAATCCTTGGCGATATTGGATGCGTTGACCACGAGAAGATATTTGTCCGGCTCGAATTCCTTGTAGACCAGGAGATCGTCTACAACGGTTCCGTTTGGATATAGCATCATTCCGTAGAGTATCTTTCCGTCAGGGATACCTGATATGTTATTCGAGAAGATGTGGTTCACGAATTTCTCGGCATCAGGTCCGCTTACAAAGATTTCTCCCATATGGGACACGTCGAACATTCCGGCACGGTGACGGACCGCATTATGCTCGTCAGTGATATTGGTGTATTGGATCGGCATCATGAAACCTCCAAAGGGGCTCATCTGCGCTCCGAGCGCTGTGTGCTTGTCGTAAAGACAGGTTTTCAAAAGATTTTCTTCCATAATATGTCTCAGTGTTACAATCTAGTGGTAAAATCTTTCAAATTTAAATAAAAAATAATCAAACGAGCAATATCGACAAGAAAATCCCCGAAAGATTTCATCATAAAACCTTTCGGGGATATCCGCATAATAAATTAACCAATTATTGAAGCAGATTTTTCGGGAGGACCGGCATTGCGCCATTCTGAGTGCAAACATAAGCCGAAACCTCTACAGCTCGCTTATGTGCTTCAGGAATTGTCTTTCCCTTCAGTATCGAAGCTATGAAAGATCCTGTGAATGAATCACCGGCGCCCACAGTATCCGCAACAACCACCTTTGGGGTATTCTGGAAGGACATCTCATGTGCGCTGAAGACGTAACTGCCTTCGGTTCCGCAGGTGAGGATGAGCATCTTGAATCCATAGTCGCCGAGCAGTTTCTTACAGGCATCTTCCTGTGAAAGACCCTGATATCCAAACATTTCCGATACGACCACAAGTTCTTCATCATTTATTTTCAAGACATTGCACTTTGCAAATGAATTCTCGATCGTCTCTTTGCAATAGAAATGCTGTCTGAGATTAATGTCAAAAATTTTATAAGTATCCTCAGTATCAGGCATAGCATCAATGAAACGGTTGATTGTCGCTCTTGATACTTCACTTCTCTGAGCAAGCGAGCCGAAGCAGACAGCCTTGCAGTTCATTGCAAGTTCTTCCAATGCTGAAGAATACGGTATATTGTCCCAAGCAACATTCTCCATGATCTCATAGCATGGAATACCTTTCTCATCGAGTGTTACCTGAACTGTACCTGTCGGATAGTCTACAGTTTCAAGGCTGTACGCAAGTCCTCTCTGATCGAACTTCTCCTTGATTTCGCGACCGAGCTGATCATCTCCTATCGCACTTACAGCAAGCGATCTGAAGCCGAATTGTCCCACATGGTACGCGAAGTTAGCCGGAGCACCTCCGATCTTTCTTCCTTCAGGCAGGCAGTCCCAAAGTGCCTCACCCATTCCGATAATATATCTTTCCATAATGTGTGGTTGCATTGATAACTGACGTGTAGATTCAAATCGTTTTTCATTTGCGAGAAAACGGGAAAACGAAAATACAGGATTCAGAACTGTTCATACGCCGAAGCCATTTCCTCGATTACGTACAGATCTTCCTCAGACAGAGACAAGGTGCCGTCACAGAAATAATCCACAAGACGCTCTTCCAGAATCTCTATTGATCCTATCATTGCGGGATCAAGATAATCCTTCAGATTTCCAACTCGCTGTCTTACCGAAGCCACGCCGTGACGCTGGAGTTTCTCCACAGGAGGACGTATAGCCTCTTCCAGAGCATCGAAGTCAGTATTGTATAAAAGAGTTCCGTGGACGATGCTCCTGTCCGGAAGCTGGTGAAATGCATTGCCGCTGACCTTGCGTCCTTCCACGAGGATATCGTTCCTGCCGGATTTTTCGGCTTTCAGTCCGAGAGAGCACAGACAAGAGGTCAATGCTGAAAGATAACGCTCGAATATTTCCGCGACATCTCCCCTCTTGGACACATATGATATCATGATATTGTCGCGATCGGCATAGACACAGCCACCGCCACTCTTTCTACGTACTATTTTCACTCGGTTCCGACGGCAATAATCAAGATTGACTTCAGCCTCCAGTACCTGATTTCGGCCGATTATCACTGTCGGCGCGACTTTCCAAACGAAAAGAGCCTCTTCTTCCACTGACTTGGCGACATATTCCTCCATTGCGAGCCAGAAGGCAAGGGACCTTTCTTTATTATCTGGCAGGATGATGTTTTTCATACATTCAAACGTTAAATCCTTCAAATTTATGAAAAAGTTTCAATCATTATCCAGCCTGGTATTTATTTTTAATGAATGATATACAAGGTTACACTGAAATATATCAATATTCCGCAAACCTTCAGATACATAATCTTCCAATACCTCTACCACATAGTACTTCCATGTGTTCCAAGGCATTCCGCACTTTACCTTCGAAAACAAGAATCGTCATCGGGTACTTCACAGTAGCGACAAACGTGTTCCAAGGTTTATGTATGGAAAAATATACTCGCTAATGTCTGGATGCATTGCTGACGGAATATGCAGGGCGAGCCTTCATATAGAACTTTCACGCAATCTGCAAAATATCCTGTGCCTCACGAATCAGGGAAAATCCTGTAGTAGTACATTAAAAGGAACAAGAATTCTCACAAGAATCATTTCCCGTTACCCGTATGAGGATTAATCAAGAGAGACTTTCTAATCGCTTTCTTGTTGGAAACTGAAATATCATCCCTTTTTAAGTAAAAATCAGTAGAATACGGCATCATATATGTTTTCAGCGATTGAAGATAAAACGGACAGATATGAAAAATTCGGGACAAGGATCATTAAGCATGAGAGTGATATTCAGGAACATGATGGAAAAAGGATACTATCCGACATATGAGAACGATCATATCCTTTTCAATATCGATGACAATGTGGCAGTACTGGAATACGAAGAGGAAGTACTGAGCATCAGGATTTTCTTCTCTATCGAGGAAGATGAATACGACCTGTTCCTGGAAGCGTCCAATGCGGCAATGCTGGAGAGCTTCATCGTCAAGCCTGTGATCCTGGAGAATATGAAGAACATAATGTTCAGTTGCGAGATGATGTGCGGTACTTTGAGGGAATTCAAGAAACTCCTTCCTCGTGGAATCCAATATCTAACGGAGGCAATAGCAGTACATAAGATGCAGATGAAACGACTGATATTGGCTGAAAAAGTATCCTCCGCGACGATTTCCGCAGCGGAGGAGGCATATTCTTTAAAGAAAGGATCGAAAATAGTTTCTTAGTTTTCTTTCGGGAGGGTCTTGGAAAGTAGCATTACTCCAAGCACTGCTGAGACCACTGAACCGGCAATGACTCCGAGTTTTGCCTGATCAAGCAGTGCACCTCCTGCTGTTCCGAGTCCGGAATATGAAAGATCGGCAATGAACATGGATACAGTGAAACCGATTCCGCAAATGACACAGACACTCGCGAACGATTTCCAGGTCGTATTGGTAGGAAGATGTACGATATTGAGTCTGACTGCCAGCCACGAGAATGTGAATACTCCGATGAATTTTCCGAGAACAAGTCCAAGCATTACAGCAAGTCCAACTCCTGAAAAGAGGGTTCCTACACTCATGCCGGAAAGATCGACTCCTGCATTGGCAAATGCGAATAAAGGTATGACGACATAATTGATCATGAAATGGAGATGGTCCTCCAGATCCTGAAGCGGACTGATCATCTTATCTGCTGCTGATTCTATGCTTTTGAGAGTATGAACCTGGTCATTTGTAAGTACGATCGTATTATGCTGCTCATCAATCTTTATGACAGGGAATTTGTTGACATTACGTCTGATACGCTCGAGATAATAGCCTGTGCCATTTGTAAGTGTAGAAGGAACACAGAAAGCTGTGATTACTCCAGCAATAGTAGCATGAATTCCCGAATTCAACATCAGGTACCAAAGTACAAGACCGAAAAGTATATAGAATCTCTTTCTGCGGCATTTAAGTAGATTGGCAAGAATCATGACAGCCACACATGCTGCAGACAATAGCAGATAGGTCAGATTGATATCGGAAGAATAAAAGAGAGCGATGACAAGAATTCCACCAAGGTCATCCGCTACAGCCAAGGCTGCGAGAAATATCTTCAAACCGACAGGAACTCTTTTACTGAAAACTGAAAGAACACCTAAAGAAAAGGCAATATCTGTAGCCATCGGTATGGCCATACCTCTCTGCATCAATGGATCTGACGGGCATATAAGACTGAAGATCAGTACGGGAACAATCATTCCTCCGCATGCTCCTATAATAGGAAGAAGAGCCTTGTCAGGTGTGGATAGTTCTCCTACCTTGATCTCTCTCTTGATTTCCAGACCTACAGACAGGAAGAATATTGCCATCAGAAAGTCATTGATGAATTCTCCAAGCGTAAGGGCATGATCCGAATGACTGAAAAGGTTGAACTCGCCTATAGAAAAGGCAACTGGAAGATTCCACAGATGGAAATACCCTTCTTTAATGGCGTCCACATTTGCACAGACCAGAGCCAGAATGGTAAAGAATATCAAGACAAAGCTCGCATTGACGTGTTTTATATACTTACTCACAAAACTATAATTAGTCAGAGACTTCATTTAATCCTTAATTAAAAAACGCGGCAAATGTAGTCATTTTTTTAAGTTGTCGATCAAAAAAATCGCTTTTTCTCCCTTTGCGAAACCTGCATACTCGGCACCCGGATAAGGTATGCAAGATTTTGAGTTTAACAAGAAAATTCTTATATTTGCATTAAACGCAATGACAACTTAACCATACAAGCTGCCATCAAATGAAAAAAATCATCTTATTTTCGGTATTCCTCCTTCTGGGACTTGCCGGCTCTCAAGTATTTCCGATACTTCTGGGACCAGAAATCCATGCACACCTAAAGCCGTTTTTCGATGTAATGCTCTACATCTGCCTCGCTTTCATCATGATCAATGTCGGACGTGAATTCGAGCTGGACAAGACCAAATGGAAATCCTACACTGAAGATTACTTCATCGCAATGGCTACAGCTGCAGTCCCTTGGCTGCTTATCTGCGGTTATTTCATCCTCCTGATGCCTGCCCAATACCGTCTGGACTGGGGAGCCTGGAAAGAGACACTGCTTCTAAGCCGATTTGCCGCTCCTACATCGGCGGGAATCCTATTCACCATGCTCGCTGCAGCGGGATTGAAGAAATCTTGGGTGTATCAGAAGACCAGAGTACTGGCTATATTCGACGATCTGGATACTATTCTCCTTATGATCCCTTTGCAGATCCTGATGATTGGAATGAAATGGCAGCTAGGAGTGGTCGTGCTTTTCGTATTCCTTTGCTTGTATCTAGGTTGGACACGACTGAATTCGCTCAGAATGATCCAGCATTGGTCTGCCATACTCGGATATGCAACCGTATTGGTATTCATTTTCCAGGGGCTTTACGTTATAACTAAAGAAATCTTTGGCCCTGACTCGGCCATCCATATCGAAATCCTCCTTCCTGCATTCGTATTAGGAATGATGATGAAGACAAAGGAGCATCATACAAAAGCTGATGAAGCAGCCTCATCTGTAATATCTTACATGTTCATGTTCCTTGTGGGACTGAGTGCACCACTTTTTGTGGGAGTCGACTTTGGAGCTACTGCCGGGGACTGCGTCATCGGAATGGTAGGAGACATGACATGGGGTGAGATTGCCCTTCATGTACTCATAACCACAGCATTATCTAACATCGGCAAGCTTCTTCCCGTATTCTTCTATCGCGACAAGAGTCTCACTGAGCGTCTTGCATTGAGCATAGGCATGTTCACACGTGGCGAAGTTGGAGCTGGCATTGTATTCATTGCATTGGGATACGGCCTAGGAGGTCCTCTCCTTGCGATTTCACTGCTCACGATTCTGACAAACCTTATCCTTACAGGATTCTTTGTAGTGATTGTGAAAGCCCTTACAATGAAGGCAGACGCTGCAAAGCATTAATCATTGAAACTCACTAGATTACGTTGAATCACCTGCTCCAAGTGACCCGCAGGTGGTTCAACGTAAAATACTATATATAAACCACTTACAACACCCCCTCAAAACTCGACAGTAACACCGATGGCTGGAACAATTGTGCCGCTCCATAGTTCCAAAGTCTCGAGGGCATAGCGCTGCGCGAGGTCAAGAGCTTCAGGATTGACAATTTCTCCCGTACTCAGATAAGCGTCAGGCTGGCGTATCTTGCTGAATGTCACGTTCTGCAAATCTATATAAAGACCGAGGGTCCATTTTCTAAAATAGAAGTTCTTATCGACACGTAGATCTATCTGATAGTATGGATCCAGACGGCCTTGATTATATTTCAAATAGTCATAAACAGGTCTTCCGGCAGCATCCCACACGACTTTCAACGAAGAAGCTTCCTCATTATAAGGAGTGTATGGAGAACCACCAATAGCACTGACCTTCATACCAATGCTCCAATATTTTGGAAGGTCATATACTCCGCTGAGATTCAATATGAAACGATTGTCCCATGCAGATGGAATGTAGTCGGAATCCTCAGTCGCACGGTACTCGCTTCTATACAATGTGGCCGACCCCACAAGGGTCAGTTTCTCCGGAATAAGCCATCTTACAAGAAGTTCAGCACCATAGGCCCTGCCTCGCGAAGAAGACACCAGCTTTTCCTCACCTATGCTTCCATAATCGGCCCCCACACAGGTCAGAGGCACACCGGTTTCCAATGATAAAGGTATATCAATGAATTGTTTATAGAAGCCTTCAAGGCCTATGAAAAGTCTGTCACGAAATTTCCAGTCCGCCCCGACAGCAGTCGAAAACACTCTCATATAGTCAAGGTCTTTATTGGCAAGATAGCCATCTGAATCTCGGAAGCTCAATGCGGTAATCGGTGGGAGCTGGTGATAGAATCCGGCACTGGCATTGAAGGACCAGTTCTCCCAAGGGAGATAAGAAACAGATGCACGTGGTGAAAGCTGTTTCCAGAAACTGGCGGTATTTTCCGAGTATGAAGCTCCGTCTGCACGAAGGCCGGCTGAAGCATTAAGTTTTCCTCCGGGAGATTTATAATCGGCAGATGCGAAGATTCCGGCTCCGAAAAAAGACAGAGCAGTTTCATAATCCAGAGGAATCCCTGTTTTAAGCTGACGATAGACATCGCTGTCATAATGACGGAAATAAAGATCTGCACCTTCACGTACTGTCCACGGGCCGTAATATGACTTGTTCTCGAACCTCATCTGGGCCTTTCCCTCAAGTGAGCTGGTGTATAAGATAAGATTTTCCGAAAGTGTTTCGTCGTTGTTCAGATATTTACGGCTGCGGTTATTAAGATAACTGTAACTAAGACTGTATGTCTGTATATGATTGTCAGAGAAATGCTTGTACGAAGCTCCTACAGTAAAGGTCTCCTGCTTCAGAACAGGCAGATAGCTAAGAAGATACTCATCTCCCTTATCATCGGGATCATCACTGAGTTTCATATTGTCGAAGCCGGCCAGCGCTATGAATGAAATTTCATTTCTGCCTCCTATCTTAGTCTTCGACTTGAACTGACCATCTATATAGTTCGGGAGCATGGGCAGTCCCAGAAGCCGGAACAGAAGCTGCAGATAGGATTGTCTTACAGATGCGATATAGGTAGTTCGTTCACCCATGTGTCCGCTTGCGCTTACTCCGACTTCGGATGCTCCGATAGTTGCCTTGAATGCCTGTTTATCTGGATTACCATCCTTCAAGGTGATATCCATCACCGAACTGAGTGCTCCGCCTCTGTTGGCAGGGAAGGATCCTGTATAAAAGCTGATTTCTCTGATAAGGTCTGAATTCAGAATGCTGACAGGGCCTCCTGAGGCTCCCTGAGTGGCAAAATGATTGATGTTGGGAATCTCGACTCCATCTATGAAAAAGGCATTTTCAGAAGGGCCGCCACCTCTGACAATCAAATCGTTGCGATACCCTATCGGAGAATATGACACTCCGGGATATGAGCGGACGATACGGGCAATGTCTTTATTGGCTCCGGGTATTCTGTCAATATCTCCCAGACTTATTACACGTACGCTGACCGGGCTTTCCACGCTTCTCAGAAAAGGAGATGGCTTAACAGTGGAGGCTGCCAGTTCATCTGGATCCTGATCCATTTCTATCTCTATGAAAGGCGTATAAGGAGATATTTTATACTCAGCTGTTACAACAGTTCTGTAACCTAGCTGAATCGCTGAGAACTGGACAATACCCGGGCGCACATTTTCAAGAGTGAATACCCCGGTGGAGTCTGCAAGGGTTCCGGACCCGTCGATCCCGACTATGACTACAGCAGCATATGGAATGCTTTCTCTGGTAAGACGGTCAATTATTCTTCCGCTGACATTGTATCCCGGAACAGCTTTAGACTGGGCATCAGAAGTATATGATACTATCATGGATGCCATTATAATGGCAATAAAAAAGGCAAGACGTTTCATAAAAATACACTACTAACGTCTTGCCGAAATACATTTTTCGTGCTAAATCATTATCCTATGATATATTTTCCGGCCTTAGGAATTTTCTGAAGAATGACTGAAGCAACTGCCACTGCTACGAACGCAACGACAGCGGCAAGAATAATCTCTACAGGGGTAGTCCAGAAGCCTAGAATTCCTTCGCTACCAGACCCCAGCCAGTTTCTGAAGAAGCCACATACCGGCACAAGCACCAGAAGATGGGCCAGATACATACCATAGCTTGCTTTGGAAACCGGAAGAAGAATCTTTTTGTAGAAACAGCCTGCACTCTTGATTTTCCTGAAAAGAAGAATCCATCCAATAGTCATCAGCACTACTCCTATCGTGTCATTACACCAGGTAGTTTCCCAATATACAGCATCATTTATGATATTGTCAGCAGGAAAAGAGCCGCCACAGGTCTCGTAAACTCTTCTTAGAAAGCCACCAAATGTGATGGCAAAGCCTGCAAGCCAGCAAGGAAGTCCGATTGTCAAGGTCTTTTTCCACGACAGTTCACCCACAAATCTGCGGAAATACAATCCTAGGAGCAGATAACCTATGAATCCGCTTATATAATAGAAGGTACCGTAGCCGTTCCAGCTTGCCTCTCCCCAGAGAGGATAAAGGGCCTGACGAGGAATTCCGGTAGGGCCATAAGCAAACGCCATAGGCTCCTGACTTACCCAGTCACGGATCAGAGGAATGAATGCCGTAAAAATCCATATTCCAAGATAAACCTGCAGTTCTTTCTTTCCGACTTTTTCAGCCCAAGGCGAAAGCAAAGGCATGAGCATATATACACCTATGAGCATGTATACGAACCAGAGATGTCCGGCAGAATAATTGAAATTCAGAAGCAGGCTCTTGAGGTTAGAGACAGGTTCACCCCATACGAATGCATATACAAGACTCCAGAGGAGAAAAGGAACTAATATCCTGATGGCTCTACGTTTGACAAATTCTCCGGCGCTGTAATGCAAAGGGAACTGCAGATAGCTGGAAGCCACTATGAAAAGCGGCACACAAGCCCTTACAAACGAGTCGAAGAAGGATGCCCAGAAAGCATCTGTTTCAGTGAGGATCAAAGATCCGTTGCCTCCAAGGTAGAAAGGTTCGGTACTGTGTACAAGAATGACCATAAAACAAGCGGCCACGCGCATCCAATCTATCCAGATTTCTCTTTTTAATGTGTTGGTTTCCATAGATTAATTAATTGTCAGTTTAGCAAGATAATCGTAATGATCGCCTTCTTCAATAAGTTCGGTGGTGAAACCATTTTCTTCAGCATATATGGCTAAAGTCTCGAAATCTACGTAAAGCCAGTCAAACGGCTCACCAAGAATGTCTTTGTATTCCATCCGGTAGTCGAGCTGGCCGTAATAATCGTCGGCAAGATCGATCATCAGGCTCCCATCCTCCTCTTCATATAGATAACGGAGATCGCTTGAGTCGATCAGTATGGATCCCCCAGGAGCAAGGAGTTGCTTCATACGTTCGAAGAAGACGGGCATATTGTCCAATGTCCCGATGATGCCGGTTCCGTTCATCAGCATAAGGATCGTATCGAATTTTTCCG
This sequence comes from Bacteroidales bacterium, assembly GCA_017630215.1. Taxonomy (GTDB): domain Bacteria; phylum Bacteroidota; class Bacteroidia; order Bacteroidales; family UBA932; genus Cryptobacteroides. The sequence continues at coordinate 33,766 of JAGBVR010000015.1, forward strand.
TAAAGGATTCGTCAAAGAGATTGACCTGCCGGGCGTCAAGCCCCCGCTGCATCATTACCTCAACAGAAAGAGGGGAAATGTCTATTGCCACGGAAGTTTTTCCGAGTTCCTTGAGAGCTATTGAATGACATCCGCTTCCTGCACCTACATCCAGAATCCTGCCCTTCGCCTGCTCCAAAGCAATTCTTTCGACCAGAGGCATGGCGTCAAGGGTCCGGAAAAGGTCCTCTACTGGAATTTCATCATCCTCGAACATAGAGGAATGCACTATCAGTGTATCGGCATTTCCATTGACATAATAATCATATATGGCAGCTCCCATAGGATCAGCAGCCGAATTCAGGACTTCTTTTTCCATTAGCACAAGTTTTAAAGTGCTAATATACGACATTTAGGCGTAATTTTAAAAGAAATAAAAATGTCAGAGAAGGATAAACATCTGAGCAACAATCCAATACACCATCTACGTGCCGCACTATGGGGAGCACGCAGGAGACATAAGGGACTGACAATCAGAATATTGAGCTTTTCAGATATAGTATAGGAAAAGTTGTGCAGGTGTATAAAATTGATTATATTTGGAAAACTTTATCAAACTGGTTTATGAAAACTTTACACATCATCATTGCAGGGCTGTGCATGACATTGGCAGCAGCCTGCACGCAGAAGCAGAACAATGCTCAGAAAGAAGAAGGAAATGCTGTCATCGAGAACATCATGTCACGACGGAGCATCAGGACATATAAGCCATGCACCGTAGCGCGCGACACAATGAAGATGATTCTTGAATGCGGTATCAATGCACCAAGCGGAATGAACAGGCAATCATGGGAGGTCCGCATTGTGGACAATCCTGAAGTTATGACTGAGATCATTCAGCTTATGACAGCCGGCAATCCGGATGTGGAGCCGGGGACAGTCAAAGGATGCTTCAGAGGTGCCCCGGTAATGGTTTTCATTGCAAATGATCCCGCTTATGATTTTTCGGTGATCGACTGCGGACTGCTTTCTGAGAACATCATGCTGTCAGGATGGTCACTCGGAGTGGGTTCAGTATGTCTCGGAAGTCCGATAAGATACCTCAGAAATGCACCAGAAGCAATGACAATGCTCGGTTTCAGCGAGGGATATGCTCCTGTTATATGCATTGGAATGGGATATCCGGCAGAAGCTCCGGAAGCAAAGCCTAGGGATTGGGGAAAAGTCAGATTTGTGGATTAAACACGAAGAACATTCCAAGGCATCAGAAGAGCGCAGCGACGTGAGAATCTCTAAAATGTCATTAGATAGATTCTCACGTCGCTGCGTTCGTCGGAATGACTAAAGGGCTGTGCTCACCGGAATGACAAAAGGGATGTGACCCTCGGTTTGAGAAGGCTGCTACGTGCTATTTAAGCAATTCAGCAACTGCCTTCATGTCGACTTTCTCACGAGTGTAGGCCTGCGGGAAGGACAGACCGTTACCGAGAAGCTCGAAGTTCAGCGAAGCTGCCATTTCGTTAAGCAGACGGACACTTGCACCAGCCCATGTATATGAACCGAAGGCATAAAAGCGACGACCCTTGATCAGACGGGCCTGAAGGGCCTTCATAAAGGTCTCTGCTGGAGGGAATATGCCATTGTTATATGTTGGTGCTCCGACTACGATCGTATCATATTTGAATACATCTCTGAGGGCGCCTGAGATGCCAAGCTCTCCGGCGTTGTTACCGGCAAGATCATGGATGGCATAAGGCACACCCTGTTCTTCAAGTTCCATAGCAAGGGCATCGGCTGCAGCGGCGGTATTACCGTACATCGAAGCATATACTATACAGACTCCCCTTTCCACCTCATAGCGGCTCATCTTGTCGTAAAGCGCTATTACAGAGGCGATTCCCTTTTCCCACACAGGGCCGTGCGTACTGCATATCCTCTTGATTTCCAATCCTCCGAGTTTCTTTAGAGCAGTCTGTACCGGAACACCGTACTTGCCTACAATGCAGGCATAATATCGCATCATTTCATCACGATACTGCTCAAAGGTACCCTCGGAATCCGCAACATCTTCGTCGATCGTACCGAAGGTTCCGAAAGCATCGCCGGAGAAAAGAGTATTCTCTTCTTCAAGCCATGTCACCATTGTTTCAGGCCAATGTACCATCGGGGTCATGTAGAAACGCAGCGAACAATTGCCGAGACTCACTCTATCCCCTTCCGCAACCACCATGATCCTATCATCAGGCACATTATGATAGCCTTTGAGCATCGGAACGGTCTTGGCATTGGCAACAATCTGCAGTCCGGGATACTCTTGGAGCATATATGAAATCAACGACGAATGGTCTGGTTCCATATGATTTACCACGAGGTAATCCAGAGGTCTGTCTCCGATGGCATCATGAATATTTTCCAGAAAGTCTTCTTCAAAACCGGACTCGACCGTATCTATCAATGCGGTCTTCTCGTCTGCAACTACATAGGAATTGTAACTGACACCCACCGGAAGCGGCCATAGGCCCTCAAAGAGGACCTTGTCAGTATCGTTGACACCTACGTATGCTATTCTATCGGATAATTTCACCATAATTACTCTGCTGTTGCAAGCGGCGATGGGACATTATATACACGGGAAGCCAGATCCTTGTCCAGCATATACATGCCATATTTATTATTCTCCACAGCCTCGAAAGCTGCTACCATCTCGCGTGCAGATTCCTCTTCTTCCACCTGCTCGTCTATGAACCACACCAGACGGTTGATCGAAGCGAAATCACGGTCCTCATTGGCAATCGCAGCAAGATTGTTAATCAGAGAAGTAACCTTCTTCTCGTGCTGAAGGGTCTGCTTGAACATATCCAGAACGGAATCCCAGGCAGTCGGCACCTCTTCTATCGGCTGAAGTTCGACCTTTGCATCACGCGAATTGAGATAATTCATAAAGATGCGGGCGTGAGCCTGTTCCTCCTGGAACTGTACATAAAACCAATTGGCGATACCTTTGTACCCCTTGGCTTCTGCATCGAGAGACATGGAAAGATAAAGATAAGCTGACCAAAGTTCAGCATTGATCTGAGCATTGATAGCATTGTGTAAGTTATTACTGATCATATCTGTATTGTTTAAATTGTCCTTACTTGCAAATAGTTTTGAATCATTCAATTTTATAACTTGCAAATATAAAGAAAGAATTCCACAACCCCAAGGTTTAGCAAGTTTTTTAATATATTTGCAAAAGTTTAAAGGACCATACATATAATATGAGCATCAAAGCAATATCGACTAATATCGGCAAGGCATTACTCATCAATGCCTTTTTCATGCTCATTTCGATAGTCATCTCCATTTATAACGGTTTCGATTCAGCTTTCACTCCCCTTCTGATAAGTTTCCTTGTGACCTTCATCACTGGTACTTTTCCGTTCATATTTGTAAAGAAGAATCATACCACAACACTCCAGTCAGGTTTTCTCACCATTGTTCTGGCGTGGATTCTGTCCTTTATATTCGGAATGCTCCCTTATGTACTTTGGGGAGGAGAATTCACATTGATAAATGCATGGTTTGAAAGCGTTTCCGGATATACAACGACCGGTTCAACGATATTGAACGATATAGAAGCACTACCAAAGAGTCTTCTTTTCTGGAGATCATCCACACACTTCATCGGAGGATTGGGAGTAATCGTATTCCTGCTTATCATAATCCCAGACAATAGTCCGGCGAAACTCCGGCTCACGCATCTGGAACTGTCGTCACTGTCAAAAGAAGGATACAGATATAAGACAGGTACCACCACCAGAGTAATGGTCTATGTATACTTCGGGCTAGCTGCAGTAGAGACATTGTTGCTTTGGGCTGCCGGCATGTCATTATTCGATGCAGTCAATCACGCATTCAGCACGGTTGCTACGGGAGGATTCAGCACAAAGAATACTTCGGTAATGTACTTTGACAATGTCTGGATAGATATCATCATTACTGTTTTCATGGCCCTTTCAGCCATGCATTTCGGAGTCATTTTCTCGATCATAGCCAAACGGTCATTCAAACCGCTGAGACATTCGGTGACCAAATACTATTTCGGAGTGATTGCCGTTTTCAGCCTCATCGTTGCCGTTTCACTTAAACTGCAGGGAGGGTATCAGTCATGGGGCGAAGCTGCGATGGACTCTACTTTCCAGACTGTCAGTTTTCTGACAACAACCGGATTCGGTCAGTCAGACAACAGCCACTGGCCTATTCTAGCCAACACTATCCTGCTGTTCGCAGCGTTCCACTGCGGATGCTCAGGATCTACGACAGGAGGAATAAAGGCCGACCGCATGTACATAGCTCTCAAGGCAATATATGGAGATTTCCAGAAAAGACTTCATCCCAGCTCCCTTTTCAGGACAAGGATAGGAGGGAAGGTCATCAATGAAGGAATCGTCTCATCTGTATTCCTTTACATTGTGCTGTATATAGCCATTCTGTTCGTTTCGTTCATACTGGTTCTTATCTGCGGAGTGGAAATAGGAGAAGCATTTTCGGGTACGGTATCATCACTGGGCAATGTAGGTCCCGGAACGGGAACTATCGGTACCATGGGCAATTACTCATCACTTGGGCCTATGGTCAAGTTCATATTTACAATAGACATGTTCATGGGACGAGTGGAAATCTTTCCGATTCTGATTGTATTATCAATGATGTTCAAACGACAGAAATGACGCCCTGTATAGCTATAATTGACAGAAACACGCTCAGCGGCATTGCCTTGCGAAGCATCCTATGGGAAACTTTCGGCAATGTGGAGATCCACCTGTACAATACCATGGACAGATTCATTGCCGATTCGAACAGGCATTTCATTCATTTTTATGTCGACTCGGACATCCTTTTCAGGTATATCGATGAGTTTGTCACGCTGAAGAATCATACCACAGTCCTTCACGAAGGCAGCGGAGCCAAATTCATCAAGGAAGGGTTCAATGTGCTTGATCTATCGCTTGGCGAAGGCGAACTCAAGAGCAGGATCATGCAGATGCAGCTGGTCAGCAGATATGAGCAGCAGATGGATCAGAGACGCCGGAAGAATGCCGGAAACGAACTTTCCCCTCGGGAACAAGAGGTATTGGTATATATGGTCAAGGGGCTTATCAATAAAGAAATAGCAGAGAAACTGGGAGTATCTCTGCCTACTGTAATCTTCCATCGGAACAACATCTGCGACAAGCTTAAGACCCGATCGATCGGAAAGCTGACGATTCACGCAGTCCTGTCCGGACTTATCGACATCAATGAAATCTGATCAGATCAGCATATAAGCATTAAGCTAGCATTTGAAAGTTAATGAAACCTACGAACACGGAGATCGCGAGCTCCTTGTCCGTACAGTACATCAATGTGTTCCAAGGTATTCCATTGGATGACCCCTATTTTCAGATCCTGAGTCTCAGCTTTCTTAGCTTTGAGATGTCTGATGTGCCACCGTAATAGAGTATGTATTCTCCGGATGCGGCTTCCATCTTACCGGTCTCAGGATTAAAAAGGTCGATATTTTCTGCTGAAAGCGGAATCTCCACCACAGCTTTCTTTCTTGCCTTGATGTGGACTCTCTTGAATCCACGGAGGCTCATGATCGGTCCATCCACATCATCAGCCTTCTTTATATATACCTGAACGACTTCGTCTCCATCTATACGACTGGCATTCTTCACACGGATTCTCAAAACATCATTCTTCACCTTGGCTCTTCTGTATTTGAACTTGCTGAAGCTAAGTCCGTGGCCGAATGGGAATAAAGGCTTACCCTGGAAATATCTGTAGGTATGACCAGGCATATCATAGTTACCGAAGTCAGGAAGATCCGCATCAGAGGCATAGAATGTGACAGGAAGGCGTCCCGCAGGATTATAATCTCCGAAGAGAACATCTGCAACGGCCTGTCCTCCAGCCTGTCCCGCATACCATCCCTGCAAGATGGCATCACAGACCTCCACCTCGGGAGCAAGGGCTACGGCTGAACCTGAAAGGTGTACGAAGATGATTGGTTTTCCGGTCTTTGCAAGCTCTGCGATATACTGTCTCTGAGTCTCGGGTAGTTCGATCGAAGTCCTGTCGCCACCCTTGAAGCCTTTATAGTTCACTCTCATTTCCTCGCCCTCGAGCTTTGGAGAAAGACCACCTACATAAATAATCGCTTGAACGTCGTCAAAAATTGACATATCCATTGCTGCATATTCCTGCGCTGCTTCCTGCAACAAGGCCTCGTCGTGATAATTGCCTTCAGTCTCGCTGTATTTTCCCGCATCATCAGATGCTGCTGCGATTTCGCATCCCTTCGCATATACCACATTTTCAGCACCCACCTTCGCAGTGATACCTTCCAGAACGGTGATGGTCTTGCGAGGTATTCCATTATAATTGCCCCACATCACCAGGGAATCAGCCGCATTGGGGCCAACGACAGCGTATTTCGCATTCTTGGCCAATGGCAACACCTTACCTCTGTTCTGAAGAAGAGTCATTGTTTCACGTGCCATCTGGAGAGCAAGATCATTGTGCTGGTCACATGCGAGAAGATCGCGGGAAACAGAATTCCATGAAACCATTTCCTCAGGATCCATTTCTCCAAGTTCAAAGCGAGCCTTCAGAATACGGAATACTGCTCTGTCAATTTCAGCCTCAGTAATCTTTCCTGCCTTGAGTGCCTCACCGAGAGTATGGAACGAGTCGCCACATTCAAGGTCTGCACCACTGCGGACTGAATTGGCTGTAGCAGAAGGGGGATCATTAGGGAAGATATTGTGACATCCCTCATTGAAGAAATCATGTACCGCCCAACAGTCTGTCACCACCATTCCATCGAATCCCCACTGCTCGCGAAGAATCTTTATCAGGAGTTTGTCGCTGCCGCAGCAAGGCTTGCCTTCGTACGCATTGTAAGCACACATAATCTCCTTAACATCAGTGGTTTTTACAAGACGTTCGAATGCATATAGATATGTCTCGTTAAGATCTCTCCAAGATAATTCCTCAACATCGAAAATATGACGTTCATACTCCGGACCACTGTGGATAGCGAAATGCTTCAGACATGCATGAAGCTTGTCATATTTCTGCGAACCGTCCCCCTGAAGACCGTTTACGACGGCGCGTCCCATTACAGTAGTAAGATATGGGTCCTCTCCGTAGGTCTCCTGTCCTCTTCCCCAGCGAGGATCACGAAAGATATTGATATTAGGAGTCCATACCGACAGTCCGTGATAGCGCTGCACTCCCTCACCTTCGCGGGCAATGCTGAACTTGATTCTCTGTTCTGTAGAAGCGACATCGAAAACCTGCTGGAGAAGTGCATCATCCCAGCTGGCTGCCATACCTATGGACTGAGGGAAAACGGTAGCCAATCCGTTGCGGGCAGATCCGTGCAGGGCCTCGTTCCACCAATTATACTTTCTGATGCCGAATTCGGAAATTTCCGGAGAGTCATAGTCCATAAGCAGTATCTTCTGCTCCACGCTCAGACGTCCCAAAAGGTCATTGGCCCTTTCTTCGGGGCTTAGGGAAGGATCCTGATACGGATGATTCTGCGCAAGGGCAGAAATCGCTGCCATCAGAGTGATGGAAAAGAATAGAATGCGTTTCATAAGTTTCGAAATTTCCCAAATTTAGAAAATTTATCTCATATATTTGCAACACCCGGCAAAATCAATCGTCATAAAGGTGAAAACGAAACTTGATGAAAGACACTGTTGACATAGAAAAAGTGTACGACTCCTACTCCCACAGACTGTACAATATCAGTCTGAGGATCACAGGCAGCAGCGGTGATGCCGAGGAAATAATGCACGACACACTGCTCCAATACTGGAAGTTCAGACAAAAGGAACAGATCAGAGATCTTTCCAAATGGCTGACAAGCATATGTATCAGAAAGTCCATCGACAGACTGAGGGATAAAAGCAGATGGAATGAGTTTCTGGAAGGGTATGAAGATCCGGCACTGGAAGAATCCCCATCAGATGACGGAGAATACAATGCATCACAGATTCTGAAGGCTTTAGCCGGTCTCCCTGGTCATTACCGTGCAATCTTATCACTTCACCTATTCGAAGGATTTGATTATCAAGAGATTGCTCAGATAACGGGAGCCAAGGAAAACACCATAAGGAGTCTGTATATGAGAGGCAGAAAATTATTGGCCCAAGCCATAAAGACAACAGGATATGAACGGAATTGAGAAATATATCAAGGAGAATATCGGAAAATTCGACGTCGCTTCCTTACCGGAAGGAAGCAGGAATTCTTTTCTGCAAAAGGTGAAGGCCGAAAAACGGCGTCGCAGAGTAAGGACAATCATGCTGGCAATCTCGTCAATGGCGGCTGCGGCTGCTATTATGGTTTCCATTTTGCCGGATAGTTTGTCATACGAGATAGAAAAACACCATAAAGAACTTGCAGTCAAGGAAATGGAAATCATCACCACACTGTCTGATACATCACCGGAATTAATAGACGAGGTTATGAATACAGTCAGAGTAGTGGTTTCAGAAGCAATCCCTCTGGAAGAGCAGCTTCCAGATGAGATGGGATTCAAGGCAAAGAAACAGATCCTGCATGAATACTATGACAGCAAATACAGGGCATTGGAACAGATCCATGATCAATACAGGGATCAAGTTGCGCAAATTAAGAATATAAATATAAACTAAAACGGACAAGATTATGAAAAGATTGTTTTTGACAATTGCATTGGCTGCGATTTCGGTTTTGGGACTGATGGCAGAGGAAAAGACAAAGGTCTTTGAATTCGGTGACATTACAAGAATCGAATCGGGATTGCTGTATCAGATTCATATCACAGAGGGTACCTCTGGGAAAGTTACACTCGTTTACGAAAGCGATTATGAGAAGCATCTCAAGGTCAAGTATGGCGAAAGCGAGTCAAAGCTCCGCCTTGGTCTGAATGATATTCCGAACAAATTCAAGAAAGGAAAACAGCCGGTGATCCATGTCTATCTGGAAATGGACCGGATCGATGAAGTCGTGGTAGCGGGAGGATCAGCAGAAGCGGTCTTTGACGGAAAATTCACCGGCAATGATGTCAGAGTAGCGGCAGGAGTGGCGGCCGCCATTTCCGACCTCAATCTAGAGTGCCGGAATCTGGATCTGACTTGTTCTGGTGCAAGCAGAGCTTCCATTAAAGGTAGCGTCACGGATAGGATGGAAATAGAATTGAGCGGAGCATCAAACGCTGACTTGAATCTCGCTGCAAAAGAACTCGAATGCAACATTAGCGGTGCCAGCTCATTCTCCAACATCGGAAATATCGCAGAATGCGACATCGAGTGTTCCGGAGCCAGCAAATTCACAAACAGCGGAGACATTCAAGTCGGAAATATAGAGTGCTCCGGAGCTTCATTGCTGAAACTCAATGGAAAAGGTTCCAAACTTGACTTGGAGGGATCGGGTGCGTGCAAGATAAACACAAAGGATTTCACAGCAATGGATGTAATGCTGGAGCTGTCAGGAGCAAGCAACGCGGCAGTATATGCTGATAAGACCTTGAAATACATTGTTTCAAGGGCGAGCAAGCTTACTTACTACGGAAAAGCAGAACCAGTCAATCTGGATGAATCCGACAATGTAGTTAAAGGAAATTAAGTCTAGTCTTCATGACGACGAAGTGAGAAGAAGAACTGGAGACCTCCCCACTGACGGTTGATGACAGATATATCGCCTCCGTGGAACTTCACGGCATTCTTCACGATGGAAAGTCCGAGGCCGGATCCGCCGACATCGCGGGTACGGCCTTCTTCTATGCGGTAGAAGCGCTCGAATATGTTTTCAAGATGTTCCTGCGGCACACCTTCTCCTGTGTCATAATAAGTGAGATAACAGAATTTCTCGATCGTACTGTAGCATTCCAGATGTATGGTTATGTCATCACCGGCGTACTTGAGACTGTTCTCTACTAGGTTTCTGAGGATAGTATAGACGAGAGTCCTGTTACCTGTCAGAACAGTTCCAGAACTGAGCATATTCTCCACTTTTACCTTCTGAGCGATTATGCGGTCCTCAAACTCGGCAAAAACTTCATTGGCTACGTCATAGAGGTCGATATTCTCCTTACGGAACTTCGATGATTTTTCCTCCATCTTGCTGATGAGAGACATATCTGTAATGAGTTCAGTAAGACGAAGCGTCTGATTATAAGCCTTTTCAATAAACTCATTCTTCTTCTCTGCCGGCATGTCCGGACAAGCTATAAGAGTCTCGAGGTAGCCCCGGATAGTGGTTACAGGGGTACGGAGTTCATGAGCGATATTGCTCGTCATCTGCTTTTTCAGCTTGCTTTTCTGACGGGCTTCCGCCTCTGCGACATTTTTTCTCACCTTCCAGAATATGATTCCCGCAAGCGCAAGCGCCAGCACTGCCACAACGGCGACGATATAGATCCAGAGATATTGCATTATTCAGCGGCATTGAACACATAGCCGTAGCCAGTGCGGTTTACAAGATAATTCTTACGGATTCCAAGCTTGCTCCTGATACGGGCAATATGAACATCCACAGTCCTGTCAAGGACATAAGGAGCGTCTTTCCAAAGCTCGTCGATTATATTTTCACGAGAGTAAATCTGTCCGGGATGTGATGCAAGGAATGAGAGAACCTCGAATTCCTTCTTGGAAAAGACTACAGGTTGACCATCTACGTAGACATGCTTCTGCTGAAGATCAATCTTCACCGCACCCACTTCAATCCATCTTCCATCAGGTTCTTCAGGAACAGCTTTAGAGGCACTTCTCTTAAGCACCGCCTTCACGCGTGCTATCACTTCAAGAATCGAGAATGGTTTCGGAATATAATCATCACCTCCTGCAGAAAATCCAGCCAGAAGATCATCCGGATCAGTCTTGGCTGTCAGAAAGATAATCGGCACCTGATTCTGTCTATCACGAAGAACCTTGGCCATTTCCAGACCAGACATTCCTCCCATCATCACATCAAGTAGTATAAGCGAGTGCTGAGTACCCAGCTTGTCCAAAGCTTCCTCTGCAGATGCAGCCGTATCCACGACATAACCAGCGTTTTCCAGATTGAACTGAAGAATCTCACGAATTCCAGACTCATCGTCCACTATAAGCAGCTTCTTTTCCATAAATTTCATATTATCTCACAAATGTAACAAAAACTTAACAGAAAACATTATGCAGCCTTCAAAAAACGCTGTACCTTTGCACCGGGTTGATCAGAGAATCATTCTCAGATTCTCACAACCTATTGGTTATTAGTTTTAGTGTTATTAATTATGTGGTTAGATGAGGTTCCCCGCGTGATGCGGCGAGCCTTATTTGTTTTATGTATATTGCCAGACCTTGGAGGCAACAAAATCCGGATGGACAGAAAATCCCTTTATAGTGTAGCTTAGATAGCTTGCTTGGAACATATACTCCAAATTTGTCAGCTGCGAAGTCTTGCAGTACACACATCCATCAAACCTTCGAACACATGGATTACGAAACCGCTATTTGTACTGCTCGTTCATGTGCTTCAAGGTCTTCAGCACTTTACCTCCGAACACACAAATCCTCGTTAAAACGCATATATCTTTCCTATGCGTATTCCAAGGTTTGGATTATTTTTCGCACAAAATAAACTTGTGAAACACTCCGCTGCCGAAACATCGAAATCCGGCGGCTCGAATCATGGAGGACTGCTCAAATCTTGGAAGCAGCTCAAATCTTGGAAGATATCCCAAAACAAGAAAGACAACTCAAATAATGAAAGACAATTTAAATCATGGAAGCTACCTAAACCATGAAAGACAAATCAAACCATAGAAAACGATCCATTGAGGCTTAGATTTATTGAGACATCTTGTGTCTGGAATCATTAACAAACCGGGGACCCCAAAAACAGAACCGCCGCTCCTGTCACAGGTCACGGCGGTAAAAATTGAAGTCTTTCTGTTTTAAGTCCGGATATGTAGCATATATCCGATTATCTTGTATTTGCAAAAGTCGGTAAAGATGCTTGTTAATTAAAGTGCAATTTCCGCAAATAAATATACGCTTTCCGAAATCATGTCAATAATTTATTATATTTGTCGTGAAAACGAATAATTTATAGCTATGAAAACATATACATTCAGCGAATACGGCAAAGAAAGGCTAAGCATATACGAAGTGAACGGAAGCACTGACATGAAAAGGCTTGTGAAGGCCAATAAATATCATATGATAGTAATAGTTTCAGGTACAATGATCGCGGATGTCAATTTCAGAGTATTCAGCATGGGTGCCAACTCATCACTTCATATATCTTCCGGAGAAACAATCCGAGAAATCTCCACATCTGCAGACATGATAGGATACCATCTTATATATAGTCCAGAATTTCAGACAGAAATGAGGACAACCCGTAGATCTCCTATCAGTCTTCAGTTGAAAAGAGAGTATCCCTATCAAGAGTTCACTGAAAGTGAATTTGAGCTGATCCACAGTTCCATCAAAAGAATCATCGGATATATCAACAATCCCGGACACTCTTATCAATCAATATTGATAAAAAATGAAATATATTCCATGCAGCTAAACATTTCCGACAAACGAAGGAAAGAACACGGCAGCATGATGACCGACAACGCCAGCCACCAGGAAGTAATCAGAGAAAGATTCAAGAATCTTGTAGAGGGACACTGCTATAAACATCACAGTGTCAGTTGGTATGCAAATGCAATGTTCATATCACCGGACTACCTTTCCAAGATAGTAAGAGAATACGACGGTACATCAGCCAGAGCATGGATCAATGCTAAGATCATCGAGAAAGCTAAATTTCTTATGGTGCAGTCTGATCTGACTCTCAAGGAGATAGCTGACAGGCTGAATTTCCCTGACCAGTCTAGCTTCGGAAGGTTCTTCAAAAGCAATACGGGTCAGTCTCCAAAGGAATACAGAAGGAAACTGAACGAGGGAAAGTTACAATAGCGTATGCTCTATGAGAATCTTCACTCCGATTGCTATCAAAATGAGACCACCGACGAGCTCTGCCTTTGATTTGAACCTAGTACCGAATAAATTGCCTATATAAACACCGACTGCTGAAAAGGCTCCGGTAGTCAACCCGATTATGAAGACAGACGTCCAGATATTGACCTTTAGAAATGCCAACGAAACTCCGACTGCCAAGGCATCTATGCTGGTAGCAACAGCAAGTGCCAGCATTGTTCGAAATGAAAAATCCGGATCTGTGCAGCAGCATTCATCTTTTTCAAAGGATTCCTTCAGCATTTTACCCCCTATGATGCCTAGCAGGACAAATGCGATCCAATGATCAAAACTAGCGACTATATCCGCAAATGCGACACCCGCAAAATAACCAATCAGCGGCATAAGGGCCTGAAACCCGCCGAACCAAGCCGCTGTGAAACAGGCATAACGAGGACGTACCTTACACACAGAGAGGCCTTTGCAGATAGAAACTGCAAAGGCATCCATTGACACTCCCACTGCCAGTATTAAAAGTTCTGTTATGTGCATCAGAAATCAATCGAAAGGTGTCCGACATTAAGTCCCCATTTCCAGTTCTGTACAATGATGACATCTTCCCCATCAAGATCTTTGACGACCTGCTTGTCATCAAGCAGGGTATGAGAATGTCCACCTACGATAAGATCGACATTTCTCACCGAAGCTGCCAGATCCTTATCCTCGCCATATCCCAGATGAGACAGGCAGATGACCATATCACAGTCCTTTTCTTCCTTGAGATATTCAGCCAATCTGTTAACGACCTGGGCTGGATCCTGATAATTCAATAATTTGGCGATATCCCTGTCAACAACCTCCATGATATCGGTAAGAAGTCCGATGAGACCGATCTTCTGACCTCCTCGACGGATGATTGTGAATGGTTTGACAAGACCCTCCAGAACAGTTCCGTCGAAGTCATAATTGGCACAAACAACATCTGCCTTGAGGCTTCTAAGACGGCGGGCAAGTTCCTCCAGGCCATTATCGAACTCGTGGTTACCCAGTGTAACGACATCAAACTTGAGTGCATTCAGCACATCTATTTCTATATTACCGGAAAGCTCAGTGAAATATGAAGTCCCCTGGCTGAAGTCTCCAGCATGAACCAGAAGCACGTTACGTTTTCCATCCACACATCTGACGCTGTCGATATAGGCTGCGTGTTCGATAACTCCGCCACGTCCCTTGTAGTCTCCGGAACGCTGCGGATCAATATGGCTGTGCGTATCGTTCATATGAAGGATCGTCAGATCCTGCGCATTCAATGACATTGATGCCATTGCAATGCATATTGCAGTCAGAATTCTTTTCATTTTCTCTTTTTATTCTTCAGATCCTTAACTACTACCCTGCCGTCAGCCTCATATTCTATAGGTCTTCCGGCTGCTGTTTCCCCATGTACATATTCCAGAACGGCATCGATGATATCTTCATTCTCGAATACTGTAACAGACAGTGCATTACGATCCAATGTAAGACCGTCACCACCACTAAGAAGAAATGAAATTGTAGCCATACCATAAACCTTATCGTCATCAATCGGCTCACCTCCGATCGTCGCCTCAACAAGCTTTCCGTTTTCAGCCACAACGCGGACTCCACCAAGAACCTGGAATCTGTCTGCTGCCATATCTTCAAGAATGGTTCTTATCTGCTTTCCGGTATGTTCTACATATACAAGCTGGTTCTTGAAAGGAAACATAGACAGCATGTCATCCAGAATGATGTCTCCTTCTGGCATATCGATACGGATACCACCGAAATTAGCCACTCCTATATCAACCTTCTTTCCGGAAAGCTTTTCTGTTCTAGCCATCAGAATATCTACAAACCAGTCAGAAAGAGCGGACTCAGGATATGATACCGTCATCGCTCTTGTAGAATATCCTATCACATCCTTGACACGTGCCATTTCGGGCTGTGCGGCCATGACTATGGAAGCGGTCTTTCCTACGATTGACCTTTTGCGATAGGTCTTTCCGTTGGGAGCGATATACTTGCCGCCTTTGAACTCACCGAGAGCCTCGGCGACATTGTCCTTAGAGGGAGACATTGTGCCGGTACGGCTTCCATCCATGTACGCGGCCTCCCATTTATAATCCTGTCCCATTGCGACAAAGCAGCTGAGAATCAGGCCTGCAATCAAAGTTATTCTTTTCATAATTAATTCTGCCTGAGCCATTTCCAAAGGTCCTTGAATGTCGTTTTCTTACCAAACATAAGGATACCTATCTTATATATTTTAGCAGAAGCCCATCCGCATGCAATGAATGTTGCCGCAAGGAGAGCCACAGACAAGGCAAGTTCCCACGCCGGCACCCCGTATGGAATTCTGGCAAGCATAACGATAGGAGAAGTGAACGGAATCATTGACCCCCACCACACCACAGGACTGTCCGGAGCCTTGAATGCATACATGGCAATAAAGAAAGCAAGAAGAAGAGGAACGGTCAGAGGAGTCTGAAGCTGCTGAGTATCAGCTTCATTTTCGACAGCAGAACCTATGGCTGCAAAGAAAGAAGCATAAAGAAGATAGCCTAAGGCGAAGTAAATGATGAATGCAAATATCATCTGACCCCAATTAAAGTCCATAAGTGTACTGAGGACTGTCCCGAGTCCGCTCTCCTTAGAAATCGTTTCTGCCATCTGAGCCATGTCAGCTGCACCCATCTGAGTAGTCATCTCCATCATTTCCTGCGCCTGTGCAGGGTCTCCCATAAGCGAGTCAAAGCCTACAAAAGCAGAGAATCCTCCCACAAGGACGAGCGTAAGGATGATCCACAGAAAAAATTGAGTGAGAGCTACGCAAGCCACACCGATGATCTTTCCGAACATAAGTTCCGTAGCCTTGACAGAAGACACAAGGACCTCCACCACACGGCTTGACTTTTCTTCGATCACGCTCTGCATTACCATTCCAGAAAACATCATCACGAAAATATAGATGATCATCGAGAGCACCAATGATATGATCATAGGAACCTCAAAAGATGACTCCTTTTCCTGACCGGAATCATCGAACACATAGGTGGACATCGGCGTATTTACTCTGATATCTTCCATAATTGTCTTGAGATCGGCGATATCATACTGAGATATACGATAATCTTCCACTGCATCGTTTACCTTGCCACGCACCTCTTCCGTAAGATCTATACTCAAAGGCTTTTCAGAATAAGATGCCACTGAAAGAGTCTTGCTGCCAGAATCGACAGGAGATATTATCACTAGCGCATCCACTCCTTTTTCGCTGACAAAACCCTGCTTGTCATCGATAGCTTCATCATAGAAACTGTATGTGACAGATTTACTGTCCACCAGATAAGGCTTGACTATTCCAGACTGATCGAGAACAGCCACTTCTTTTCCTTTATCCTTCGCCATTACCATAATGACACTTGGAAGGATACACATTGCCGCAAAGAAAACTGGAACAAGAAATGTGGTAAGAAGGAATGACTTTTTCTTGACGCGTGTCAGATATTCACGCGAAATGATGGTAGATATATTTCTGAGTTTCATATGTTATGCCCCCTCTGTTACAAGTTTGATGAATATATCGTTCATTCTCGGAACAAGTTCCTTGAATGAATTCACAGTCAGGTCCTGTGAAAGGATTTCCTTAAGAGCCTTATTGCCTTCATTTATACCCTCAAGAGATAGAATGGCAGTATGACGACCTGCATCATCCTGATCAGACAGTACCTTGAAAACTCCCGGGACCGATGCCAGAGAGCCTCCTGAGTAGATCAGCTCTACATTATTGTTTCCATACTGTCGGCGGATCTCATCCACGCCACCAGTAATGACCACCTTTGATTTATTGATCAGGGCGATGTTGTCGCAAAGTTCCTCTACAGATTCCATATTATGGGTAGAGAGGATTATTGTAGCTCCTTCGTCGCGTAGTCTGAGAATTTCTTCGCGGATCACCTGCGCATTCACAGGGTCGAAGCCAGAGAATGGTTCATCAAGAATAAGCAGAGACGGTTTGTGAACCACTGTAGTTATGAACTGAACCTTCTGAGCCATACCCTTGGACAACTCTTCCACTTTCTTGTTCCACCAGCTCTCGATTCCGAATCTAACAAACCATTTCTTGAGTTCGGAAGCAGCTTCCCTGGAGCTCATACCCTTTAGCTGGGCGAAATACATAGCCTGTTCTCCCACCTTCATCTTGCGGTAAAGTCCGCGTTCTTCAGGAAGGTAACCTATCTTCTCGACATCATCCTGAGTGATAGGACGGCCGTCGAAAAGGACCTCACCACCATTCGGGATGGTGATACGGTTGATTATACGGATCAGCGTGGTCTTGCCGGCACCGTTAGGACCCAGCAGTCCGAAAATCTTTCCTTTAGGGATATCCACTGACACCCTGTCAAGAGCCACTTTCTCTCCAAAGCTCTTGTATACGTTCTTACATTGAATCAATCCCATATATCATTACATATTTAAAATCTTTGCTGTCAGCTCCACCATCAGCTGAGCAGGAGTAGCCTCCCCCACATCTCCACCCTTGCCCTTATAGTCATAATCCTTAAGCAGGGATATTACCGCCATACACTTTTTGAGCGGATAGTTCCTCACAGCCGTATCATATTGACTGAAAAAGTATGGTGGAACTCCTAAAATCTTTGTCTTCAAGGCATTGTCTGGACGAGGATTCTTCATCAGCAGAGCCTCATATTTCAATATCTTGTGGAAATGCATAAACAATGCACTCACAGCCATAGGCATAGCGAATTTTGCTGCAGAGCCGATATATGCTGCAATTCGCAAAGCCTTTGCCGAATTTTTAACAGAAAGTTCGTTGGTGAGTTCGAATATGCTGAACTGCCTGCTGATACCCACATTCTTTTCAATATCATCAGCGGTTACTTCCACAGTTCCCTCCGGAAGATTCTTCAGCATCTTGTCAGTTTCTATGGCAATCTTGTTCAGATCGGTTCCGGCATGCTCGGCCAGAAGAGCCGCCGCATCAGGAGTTATCCTCAAGCCCCTAGTCTGATAAAACATTGATATCCACTTGGGTACTTCATAATCTCTCAGCAGCTGGGAATCGACTACTACTCCCATCTTCGAAACGGTCTTATACAGAGATTTCCTCTTATCAGCTCCCGCTCCGTGCATAGCTATGACAAGCACCGTCGAGTCCAGAGGTTTCTGACAATAGACGGCCAATTCCTCCAGGGTCTTCATCATCTGAGCCTCTTTAACAACGACCAGCTGACGTTCGGCAAACATCGGATAACGTCTGGCCGCCGTAATGACAGCATCGGCATTCACATCAGCACCATAGCATACCGTCTGGTTGAAGTCGCGTTCACTTTCGTCAAGGCAATTTTCCACAATGGCATCACACACCATATCCACATAATAAGGTTCATCGCCCATCAGCAGATAAACCGGCTTGAAGATACCGCTGCGGGCATCCTTGACTATCTCCCTGCAGAGAGAATCCGTATCTATAAAACCTTTTGCCATAAGAATGCAAATATAATGTTTTTCTATTAAAAACAATTGTGCGGGTTATCGCGTCTATCACTTTTGGAGTACCGGTTTATCTTAATCATCACATCCTTGCTCCTGAATCGATTGAAAATTCCGGATAACCATATCCATCGATACAATATCCTGAATGAATCTTCACGAAACCTTGAAATACAGAGGCATAATGAAGAGAATGAGGAGTGGGTCTGTGTGTTCGTAGGTTTCAAAGGATGAGTCGCAAAAGTATGTGTCTCGGTAATCCCCTGGAAGACCATTGATTCTTCGCTATGAAGTTTCACTTGGCTCGCTTCGAAACTTTGGAGCACGGTGATGTTCAATATGGAAGAGGAACTAGCGATTTATGTGTTCCAAGTTCTTCACTGACGCACCTTGGAACACAGAGAAGCGCAACATAGAGAGTGAGGAAATGGTCTGTGTGTTCAAAGGTTTCAATGACGCCGGAATTTGGAATGGATAAGAATATGATGTGACTTATACCTCGAAAATTCCGTTTGATTGAGCAAAAAGAATTTCATTTATGGGAAAGGGAACAAATTTATAAGTAATAACCTTGATGATTCAGAAATTAATACATACCTTTGCGTTTTAATTAAAACACCACACCGCACCACACCTATGATAGCGGTAGCAAAAACGAAAACTAATACAATAAATACAACATTCAACTATGATCAAAAACACAAATTACGAATCTCCAGAGACAAAGGTCATGGAGATAATGGCAGAGGGAGTGCTCTGTCAGTCAGGAGTAGGAGGAGGATTCAATCCATACGACGAGGAAGAATTGTTTTAATAACAAACAGCTAAAATCAGAATTATGAAAAGAGTTTATTCATTAGTGTTTACGGCTGTTTCAATTTTCGCGGCCGTCTCTTGCCAGAAAGAAATGAACGAGCCGCTCAAGAACGGCGGTGACTTCACTGTAACAGCTTCAATCGGAGCCGACACCAAGACTGTACTCGAGGAGGGTAACAAGACATATTGGATTCCGGGAGACCAGATTTCCGTATTTGACGCGAGTGGAGCAGAAGCGATATTCAGCACTGATATCAAAGAGAAATCTGCAACTGCAAGCTTTACCAACGACGCACCTTTCAATGCACCTGAGTCACTCATTGCCATCTACCCGACAAGAACAGATAAAACAAGCTTACTCGTTGACGGTGTCATAATGAACCTTCATATCGGAACCCCTCATACTGCTGTAGCCGGAAGTTTCGATCCAAAGTATGCACCTGCGGTCGGTACTGCGAAAGAGACTGGAAGCAATGAACTTGTCTTCAACAATGTACACAGCCTCATCAAATTCACTATCAGCGGAAAAACTGCTCCGACAAAAATTATACTTCAGAATAACGGCCTAAGAAGTATTGCCGGTCTCTATCACTATAATGTTGCCGACAAAACCATTGAGCAAGGCGATGGTAGGAATGCTATCGAATTGATAGGCACATTTGAAGTCGGCAAGACATATTACATTCCTGTAATTCCCGGCTTATGCGCAGGCGGTCTCTCACTTTTCTTCGACGGAGAGTTAGCAAAGAATTCAGGTAAAGACATCACCCTTCAAAGCAATAAGATCTACAATTTCGGAGAGGTAGCTATGCCGGAAGACAAGCCAGAATTCGAGAATGATTTTGCAAAGCGCGTATGGGGTAAATACGCTCCTAACGGTGAGGGATGGATTGTAATGGGCGCAGGCAACCTCGACCGTGGTATGACAATGGATAACCAGTACCTCTACGTTTCCAAGTCGACCGCTTACGCTCCAGTAATCAAGGCATTCAACTATGATGGAGCAGAGGCTTTCGAAGTCAATGTAACAGGTATGGGATCAGCAAACGAGTGGGGTGATGCAATGCAATATTCTGTCAACTGCGTAAGAACAATGCCTAAGAATGACGGTTCATATGTGCTCATTGCTTGCAATCTTAAACTTAATGCCAATCATGCTCTCGAAATATGGGCGTGGGTGAACGGACCTCAGTCTGCTCCTACTTGTATCGGACGCTACGCTTACGATGCTGTTGCAACCGCTCAGGATCACAGAAGATATGGCGACAGATTCTCAGTAAAAGGCACTTGGGAGGATGGCGAACTCTGGTTCCCTTCAATGGAGGATGATGATCACGGTAAGACTATCGTATTCAAGACTTTTGAGGGTGTAGACGCAAGTAACCGTCCTTCTGAATATTACAGAATGGAGCCAAGTCGGTCAAATATGAAGGATCTTGCTTTCTATCCTGGCTATGACGAGGTCTTCTCTACTTGTAACGGTAATGCTAAGTTTGTAAAGCTCGACGGTACAACTTTCTCTACGGGCTGGAAAAACTGGGCAGTTACAGATGATTACTCATCGACCCACACCAGAACATACTGCTACAACTTCTTTGAGATTAATGGCAAGAAGTATATCGCATACGTTAAGATCGATAAGATGAATGGTCGTACAGGTCGTCTCGTTGTAATCGAGGATGAGACTTCTGACTTCAAGACAGCACTTAACGCCAACAAAGTTGTGTTCGAAGCACCTTTGCAGCACTCATCAGAGTTCAACACTGATTCTGCTGCGTCAACAGGCAATACACTCGGAAACTGTAATGTGATTGTCAAGGATGGAGTCACTTACATCGGAGCTCACATTCAGGGACTTGGCCTTTCACTTTTCCAGGTGAAGTAGAATTGTCACTAACTATATATAGAGAAAGAGAACATCGGAATCCCGATGTTCTTTTTTTTTGCACTCACTCTTTGATAATATTTATTAGAAAGCCGAGCTGATAAAAGATAAAAAAAGTTCAAAAAGGATAAAAAAGAGAAAAACTTTACATAAAAAAGAGAAAAATGTGCAGGGGAAGGGTTGAATCTTCTTGTTTTTTTGTTCAATTTTGTCGGTAGGAAGGAGAGCAAAGCATATAAGTTTTATATGGCCATACAAGGCTTAAGTTTCACGATAAATAAAATTTATATGCTGAAAGAGTTTAAATACGCAGACCTGCTTGACGATGAAGTGTTCAAGCTGGTATTCGGGCGAGAGTCCAGCAAGGATGTAATGATAGAATTCTTGAATCTGGTAATAGATGACAGAAGAATTATCGACCTTGAGTTTATGGACAAGGAGATGAAGGCGGTGGACCGAAACAAGAAGGATTCCACCTATGATATGTTCTGCAAGACTGATGACGGGTCCAGAATTATCGTAGAAGTGCAAAGACGTAAACAACCATTTTACCCAGAAAGAGCTTTGTATTACTCGACATTTCAAATCCAGCATCAAGTGGATTCAGGCTCGGACAACTATGATTTCCTTCCGGTATATGTAATTAACATTCTGGACTTCAACATAAAGCAAAACAATGAGAATCCTAATGTAAAGACCATATACAGACTGTATGAACGAGATAGTCACAGTATACTCACAGACAGACTCACATTTGTTTTCATTGAATTAAAGAAGTTCAACAAAAAGCTTGAAGAGCTGAATGGCAACATACTTGATGGTATATATTTCTGCTTGAAGAATATGCCATCACTGACAAAAAGGCCGGTTCTTCTTGACAATGAGATTTTTAAGAAGATATTCAGAATAGCTGAATTAGTGAATATGGATGCGGATACCCGCCTTAAAGTAATTAACAAGATGACAACTGAAAGAGATTTAAGAAATCAGATGGCATATGCCAGACAAGAAGCCATCGAAGAGGGCTTGGCGGAAGGCTTGGCGGAAGGTTTAGCAAAAGGTAGAGCAGAAGGTAGAGCAGAAATGGCAACAAAACTGCTGGCAAAGGGAATGAGTGTTGAAGATATAGCGGAAGTGACAGAAATGTCAATCGACGAGATACTTAATCTTCACAAGTAAATTTACGAAAATCAGCCGCATATTCAATCGAATATACGGCTGACAATCAAGCGATTTAAATTTTATTCTGCTCTTTTCTCCTTTTCCTTTACAAGTTTCTCCTTAAGAATGTCTGCGCAGTCCACTACTGCGTCTTCGAAGGTCTTTGCATTCTTCTCTACCACGATGGTGCGGCCAGGGATTGAGACCTGAACTTTCACACATTTGTTCTCGTGGTCTGGAAGCAATGAAAGCGCTACATCCACTCCTGTTACTGCATCGTAGAACTTCTCGATACGAGAGAATTTCTTGTCAATAAAGTCCAACAGTTTCTGATCTGCATTGAACTTGATGCTCTGCACTCTAATCTCCATTTTTACCTCCGTTTTTTGCCCTTGGGTGGGCTGATTTATAAATACTCTTCAGCCGGGCGATATCCGTGTGGGTATAAACCTGAGTTGCCGCCAATGAGGAGTGTCCAAGCAGTTCCTTGATGGAATTGATATTCGTTTCCTCGTTAAGAAGTTCTGTGGCGAGAGAATGACGGAGGACGTGCGGAGACTTTCTTCCCGTTATGCCCTTGACATCACTCAGCTCGCTCTTCACTACCCTGTCCACATATGCAGGATAAAGGGATTTACCTTTATATGTGATCAGAAGCGGCTCTTTCAAAGACCTTTTCCCACCGCACACCGTCTCAACTGCATCCAAATATAAGTAAATTTCTTTACACAAAGAAGCAATCAGCGGAATTTCTCGCATTTTGTCCCCTTTTCCGGTCACTTTGACAATATTTCTGCCAAAATCAATACTTCCGACTGTAAGCGAGATAAGTTCTGCACGACGAAGGCCAAGATTGTATAATAGAGAGACTATCAGCCTGGCAAGACGGTCTTCGTACACCGCTTTTCCGCTCTTGGTATCCCAAGAAGTTTTGAATGCCTCAAGGTCCTTGATATCCTCCTCTTCTGAAATTCGGTCGAAATATTCTTCCATTGCCTGCTTCCTGAAATAAACAGGAAGGCGCTTTTCTACTTTCGGCTTGGCGACAAGCTTGACAGGATTGGACTTCAACAAGCCTTCCTTCATCAGATAGCGGCAGAAGCTGCTGAGGGCGGAGAGATGAAGGCCGACAGTTCTCGCTGACAAGCCTTCTTCCATCAGCGCTACTTCGTATTGTCTTATTTCCGAACGATTCAGGGAAGCCAGCAGAGTATCGTCATCAACTGCCTCATCACTGTGTATGATACGAAGATAGTTCTTCAGGACGTCACTGTAGATGGAGACTGTTCTGGGAGAATAGCGTCGGATGTCCCGAATATAGGCTAAATATTTTGTAATTAAACTCATTTCACCGGGAACATTCCGAGCTCAGCAGCTTTTTCACGCATCAGAGCGTCGGCAGCTTCGAAAGTATTCTCTATCTGACCATCGAGGATGGCATTCTTCACATATTCCTTCAATTGACCTATGGTATTGCACGGTTCGATACCGAACAGATCCATCACATAGTCACCAGTAATCGGATTCTTGAAATTCCTTATAGCATCCTTGGCCTCGACTTCTACAAGCTTGGTCTTTACAAGTTCAAAATTTGCATGCAGACGGGCTACCTTGCGAGGATTCTTGGACGTAATATCTGCATTGCACAGAAGCATGAGGTCATCAATATCATTGCCGGCATCAAAGAGAAGTCTGCGGACTGCCGAGTCCGTAACTTCCTCAGTAACAAGGGCAATCGGCCTCAAATGAAGACCGACAAGCTTCTGAACGAATTTCATTTTCTCATTCAGAGGCATTTTCAATCCTTGGAAAATCTTCGGTATCCATCGGGCTCCTACGACTTCGTGACCGTGGAATGTCCAGCCGAGTGCAGGATCATATCTCTTGGTAGCAGGCTTGGCGATATCATGAAGAAGAGCGGCCCAGCGAAGCCATACATTCGGTTCTGTGCGAACCCTCTCAACCTCTACCCCATCCTCATAAACGAAATCCTTCAACCGGCCCTCAGATATGGCCTGTACTTCAAGTGCTGCGACATTGTCCAGAACTTCAAGCGTATGTGAGAAATTTTCCTTATGTCCCTTTCCATCAACACTCTCCACTCCTTTAAGCTTTGCCAGCTGAGGGAGAACATAGTCCAGAAGTCCTGTCTCGTCAAGAAGACGGAATCCGATGGAAGGTCTGGACGTAACGAGTATCTTATTTAACTCCTCGACGATTCTTTCCTTAGAGAGAATCTCCATACGATCACGGTTACGACGTATTGACTCAAGAGATTCAGGAACTATATTGAACTGCTGGGTATCATTGGAAAGCTTGGTGGCGAATCTGATTGCCCTTACCATTCTGAGCGGATCGTCGCTGTAGGTAGTGTCCGGATCCAGCGGGGTACGGATTATGCCGGCGGCAAGGTCGCGTATACCGCCGAAGGGATCCACCAATGCCCCGAAATCCTCCTTCTGGAGGCTGAATGCCATCGCATTGATGGTAAAATCTCTTCTGAGCTGATCATCTTCCAATGTTCCATCCTCAACAATTGGCTTGCGTGAGTCACGGCGATATGACTCCTTGCGGGCACCGACGAACTCGACTTCGATTCCCTTGTACCGGAGCATCGCTGTTCCGAAATTCTTGAATACAGAGACATTGCTGCGGACCTTCTCCCCTACCGCCTGCGCTAGTTCGATTCCGCTGCCCTCGACTACAATGTCAATATCTTTGCTCGGACGACCGAGAAAGCAGTCACGGACATAGCCACCGATTACAAAGGCACGAACGCCCTTTTCGGCTGCCGCTTCGGAAACTATTGAAAAGATCTTGTGATCGAGAAAGCCTTGTGTTATTGTTGCTGACATAGCATTTCAGTATATGTCGGGACGGTATCGATGAATTCGAATCCATCTGGATTCCTTCTGCATATGAAGGTCTTGGTCCCGTTGGTTATGATCATGTATTTTACTTCAAGAACGATATTATACCTTATGGCCTGGTCGAGAACTTCCTGTGTAAGAGCGACTTCCGGTCTTTTGCATTCGACGACCATCAGAGGTTTGGCATTACGGTCATATACAAGGATATCAGCCCTGAGTTGTTTGCCGGCAAGGCGGAAGCCCACTTCGCTCATCATCATATGCAATGGTACCTGCATCTGCTCGGAAAGGACGCGGATGCACCATTGCCGCACCTGCTCTTCGGGAGTAAGCGCGACCTCTTTCTTGCGCAGAGGGTCCCATATTGTACGGCCATCAGTCATAATACGTTCATGTAACTTGCAAATATAGTTAAAAGTTTAGATACTGACAAGGTGAAGCGTAATACATTGAAACACAACACAATACACACCCCACGTGCCGCACCAGAGGGAGCACGCACACATGGTAACAGATTAGAAATCAGAGAATTAAGCGCATCATATCAAAATACAAAATAGTTTTATAACTTTGTGGCTTTAAACGAAGTCTATGGCAAAAGGAAGAAAAAGAAACGACGATCTCGAGATCGTATACGAGGATCAGTGGCTGATCATCGTGAACAAGCCGAGCGGTCTGCTGAGCATGTCCACAGGCAAGCAGGGCGAGGATACAGCTTATGCGAGGGTCTTTGACTATGCGGGAAAGATCTTCATAGTCCATAGACTCGACAGGGACACCTCCGGTCTTCTGGTTTTCGCAAAGGATGAGGAAACCAAGATATCGTTACAGAGCAATTGGGAGGAAGCAGTCCAGGAAAGAGGCTATGTGGCTCTTCTGGAGGGTAAGATAGAGGATGAGGAAGGCTGGATCGAGAGCTGGCTGTACGAGTGCAAGAAATCTCTGAAGGTATACTGCTACGAACTGGGGCCGAAGGACACACCGGAAAAGCCGCCGCGCAAGGACTGGCAGTTCGCGGCAACGCATTGCAAAAGACTGTCGTACAAAGCAATAGGCGATAAGGAATACACATTGGTCCAGTTCCAGCTGGAGACGGGCAGGAAAAACCAGATCCGTACTCACTGCCAGTGGATCGGACACCCGGTGGCGGGCGACAGGAAATACGGCGCAGAATCCAATCCGATCGGTCGTCTGGCACTTCATGCCGAGGTATTGTCCTTCATCCATCCTTGGACCGGAAAAACGATGAGATTTACGGCAAAGGCTCCTAAGGCATTCAGGCTATAGGATTTCTTTGATGACAGCCAACTCCTTTGATGCTGTGGAAGCCCAGTCCAGTTCAGGAGGAAGTGATTGCGACCGAGGATTGCGAAGCATCGATAAAGCTTTGCCAGAGAGTCCGTCGATGAGGCCGTCTCCAAGAGGGACTGTGTTTTCACCACCGATGACTTCCGGAATACCACCGACATCCGTTCCTGCTACTGAAGCTCCGCAGCGGATCGCTTCGGCACCTATCATTCCCAGACCTTCATTCAGACTCGGGAGCAAGAGTACATCCACGCAATTGAGCAGGAAAGGCATTTCCTCTGCCGGAATATTCCCCCAGAAGCGTACATCTATGCTTGAATCATCAGTCATAGCTTTCTGAACCTGCGGACGCAGCTTACCATCGCCTATCATCCAGAACTTCAGAGGAGAACCATATCCCGCTTGTATTGAATGAAATACCGGCTGGAGCAACAGTACATTCTTGACAGCCACGATGCTTCCGGCATATGCAACCACTTTATCCCCTTCAGATATTCCGTATCCAGCTCTCAGAGCCACACGTTTTTCTGCACTGAAACGAGTAAAGACGGATGAGACTCCATTATAAAGAACCTCTTTCCGTACTGACGGATTAATGCGGTCCGAATCTTTCAAAAGGGCCTTGCTTACAAAGAAATTGCATGCGGCGCCTTCCATCAGAGAACGTGTATCCCTGAGTATCATTGGATTGCGCCAAGGATGAGTATGAATCTCGGATCCATGCCATGTCACGAGATACGGTATCCCAAATCTGGATGAAACTTCTGATGCGAAAAGCGCTCCTGTAAATGAGTGTGCGGAAATACAATCATATCCTTTGAAAAGGTCAACACAGCGGGACATGAAACCCGCAAAGAACAATGGCTTCCAGTGAAGTTTATGGACAAGGATATGGTCAATCAGGGAGAAGTCGTACCACAAGAGACGATACCGTACGTCATCCACCACCGTCTCTTCTATAAACGGTACCTGGGGATTATGCCTCACGCGGCGTGTAAACGCATTATCGTGACTATGAATGCAATAAGCATCGATCTCACATTCGCCGGTAGCACGGAGATGCCTGATACGGTTATGAACGGCATTGAAAAGTCCTTTTCTATCGAACGGACTGCTTTCGACTATGACGGCGATCTTAAGCATGGAAGAAGGATCTTATCTTTGAGGACATACGATATACTTTTATAGTAAGTCCGGGACGTCCGATCTTATAAAGCATAATATTGAAGATCTGTCCGACCCGTACTGAGAAGAGGCCAAGAGATGAGTCACGCGCCATGATACCATATAGCCATGTAATATAGTCCTGATCAAGAAGTTTCGTACGTTTCGACATAAAGACATTAAGAATACGGCATGCATATCTTCCGACAACATCCTTATGATAAAGGGAAGTGAGTTTTTCGCTGCCCGGATAAAGCTGGACCAGACGATCCAACACCTTTGAATATGCGGGAATGAAGCGACGCAGCTGCATCAGATGTCTGTCTGATGAGATATCGCTACCCAGCGATCCCGGGCGCAGATAATACCCATATACCGGGACATCGCAGGTATGCACCGAAGTAGATATCGCAAGGTAAGAAAATACAAAAAGCTTATCCTCTGCATAACTTAGTTCTTCATTGAAACGCAGGTTACCCAATGTCTTGCGTCTGAACATCTTTGCCCAAGGAGCATCCAGCATTTCGCAGTTTTTCCTTAAATTATTGCTGAAAAATTCGGATATGCCTGACGCTCTGTATGTTCTGGTTTCCTTTGGAAAGACAATCTTCGCAGTGACTCCTCCGATAAAAGTCGTATAACCACCGATTATGATATCCTCACCGGAGATACCTTCAAACATCATCTCCAAGGCGTCCGGAAGCAGTACATCATCAGAATCCACGAACATCAGGTATTCACCCTTGGCAAGGGATATTCCCGCATTGCGTGCTGAGCTGACTCCCCCGTTTGACTTGTGAATCGTCCGGAAACGCGGATCCGTAGCAGAATAGCGGTCACATATCAATGGCGAGGAATCAGTACTTCCGTCATCTACCAGAAGTACCTCATAAGAGGTAAGGCTTTGCTCAAGAATGCTGTCCAGACATCTGGAAAGATAATCTTCCGCATTATATACCGGAACAATTATGCTGACCCTGCACTTATCCATATCATTAAGAATCTGTTTTGATTGTTGAAACTAAAGATTTTTCAAGTTTTCCCGAAGAAATGCAAGTGATTCACTCCGCTTGTCTTTCAGTATAAGATCCACCTTTTCCCAATCTATATCAGACAGAAAGAACTCCCCGTCATCCTCTGGATCTATCCCATGCACCAGCCTCATATCAAGCCCGAACATATTCAGAAGAGACTTAAGACGTGCCAATCCCCTCTGATTGTTTCCGACGGCAACGAAACGCTTGTGCATCAGAATAGCGAGCACGCAGCCGTGAAAGGAGTCAGTCACGACAAATTCCGCATCCGCAAATGCAGCCAGCCATTGCTCTACAGGAGGAACGACTCTCTCTTCCACAGGCTTGTCATTGACATATGGATAAACCGACACATCATATGCTTCCAGTCCGGATACTCTTGTGATAAAATCAATTACACATTCCTTCTCTCTGGATCTGTCCAATATATATGTCACGATCTGTCCCCTGGCAGGATGAGTCTGGACGCGAGCTGCCATCTCCATATAAACATCAGTTTGAAGAAGCATGACTGGATCCAGAACATGAACCGCCCCATCACAATCAAACCATTCAGCACAATGTCCCACAGCAGAATCCTCTCGTACTGACACTCCGTCGAACTTTTCCAGAAGTCTGGCACAAGCCTCGAGCTGCATATATTCATACTCGAGCTGATCTGTACCGAACGAGGCTGCATATGCCACCCTTCTGACATTCCAATCCTTTGTAAATGCAAGGAATGCATCTTCAATCGGATGGAAATATCTGGGACGCCATACCTGATCGCTTCCGACAACAAATGCATCATATTCATCAGATTTGATATCCGCATAGGATTCCAGTATACGCGGACGGATATGTTCCTGAACAAAAGCATCAGTATAGGACGACAAGACAGGTAATTCCCGGGCATACCTCCTCTCTCTGAAGACTTCCGGTCCTGAATTTCCCTTAAACAGTTTTTTAAAGATTCTTGCTGCGTATACAAATGGAGCCTTAAGTCCACTGGGTGCCGGCATCTTATCCTTAAGGTCTATCACAGAAGCACAATGTCCCTGCGACTCAAGCACTGTCTTGAGTGCATACGCTTGAAGAATACCGCCATAATTGGTATGAAGCGGCAATGTTATTATCGCTACCTTCATTTCACAATCCTCCTTTTTATCTTGGATAGCATCGTACGAGCACTTCTGTATACCTTTTTATGAAGAGGAGTCCTTACGACAAATCCTTTCATGTATCCGATCAGATTCTTTGCCGAATGGAGTCCAAGGAAAAACTCTTCCCTTCTCTGGGGAACCTGCGGATTTTGGGCAAAAGCTCCGTTTCTCTTGAGTGCCAGGACCTGATCGATTTCCTTTACCGGCAGTCCTGAAATCGACCTTCTTCCCCTCTCCGTATTGACCAGAATCAAAGAGACTCCCCTGTCATCATCCATTTCCGGAGCTGCTTCCGACACATTCCAAAGATCCGCCAATGTCAGGTCGCTGCCGCTGCCTCCTTTTCTGAAAGGACACTGATAACAGGAAGGTCGCAATGTCATATCCTGCAGAAACAGAAGCATATACGGATCTTTCTGATGCGGCGTGGCAACACTTCTCCCATCACCGCAGACCACAAAATCATATTTCCGCCAGCTTCTGTCCTTTACTCTGAAACGGATGTCATTTATCTGCATTCCGTATTTCTCAGAAAGAGCCTTGACGTATTTCTCCCAGAGTCCGGGGCCTGGAACACCATGGCAGGCACAGTCCACCAGAAGAAGATCCGGCTCATCATTTCCTATATATGATTTAAGTCCGGCTATCTGACACGGAGTGCCGGTAAACATCACTTTCCGGCCCTCGGAAAGTTCGTATTTCACATCCTCAAAAGAAGCATACAGTTCACTCTGAACATATTTGGACCCGCGCATTCTCTCTACACTTTGAGCATCGCAGGCATCAGCATGAGAGACAGTCAGATCAGGATTCATCACAGCTCCATATACCACCCCTCCTTCCCCGGTCACCTTGCTGGCCAATGCCGGAAAGACTCCCCCGGAAGAACTACCCTCCATAAATTCAGGAACCCTTGCCGCCAATGTCATCAACGGTCCATCTGCATCGGCTGTATGAGACATCGGACAAACATCCTCGCATTTCCCGCAGGATATGCACAGATCGGGATTAGCTACAGGATAATCAAAGCCTTCCCTGTCCCTGCGCATGACAATGCATTGCACTGGGCATATATTCATACATGCCGTACAGCCGCAGCATTTCGCCTTATCCGTTATCCTTATCATATTCCTATTCTGCTTAATATCATTGATAGCATTTCTTTTCTTTCACTCCGGGTGCACCCAATGTAAAGTATTGATATACCCGCACAAATCACACACAACAGAGCACTCGCACAAAATCCTGCAAATCCCTCGGGCATCAAGCTTGACGCAAAAAGAGGCAAGACAAGCGACACGACAGAAACTGCACACACCTTTATATACACCTGTCCAAAAAATTCCTTCGGAGAAAGTCCCACCATCTTCCTCAAAAGCATCAGACGGGCTACAAGACAAATCTGAGATATGACAATAGATACCGCTACCGTAGACTGAGCCGGTGCACCATATTTCAGGAACACATATGATACAGGGAGGTTCAATAACTGAAGTCCACCGACGATTATCTGATAATTACGGATATTTCCGGTAGCCAGCTGTGCCGTGATCAGCGGACTGGACAAGGATTCGCTGAGAGCGAATATCAGAAACAGGCGAACGAAAGCTACAGAATGCTCAGGAACATCCTTCAGCCAGATTTCAAGAAGAAATTCCGTATTGAAAAGCATAGGAAGAGCCAGTATGAAAAGCAGGAAGAAAGCCATTCTTGAAGACTTCTTCACCAGGGACAGCATATAGACACGGTCACCGGACGCGTAAGACTTGGTGATCTGAGGATTTACCGCTGTCATGAAATTGGAAACAAAGCCCTGAACTGCGCCGTTCAGCTGGACAGCTACGCCGCGCGCCGCATTCATAGCTGTAGTGAAGAATATATTGACCAGAATATTGCCGCCCTGGTCTCTGAGCACCCCGGAAGTCACTCCTATGAAATTCCAACCTGCGAAAGAGAACATTTCCTTCACCAGTCCCTTTTCGAATATCAGGCGGAAACGACATTCCGGGAAATGATATCTGCAATATACTCCGTAAGCTGCACGGACTATCATCACCGCTACAGCCATGAGTGCAGAATACCAGACCAGACGGTCCGTCGGAGAATGGACAATGAGCAATGCAACCGCAAGCCTAAGGATTCCGTCCAAAATACCTATATATGCATATGCGGACATCTTTTCGTGTGCGGTTATTGATGCCATCTGCGGCACGCTCATGAGATTTACAACAAATGACACAAGCGAGAACTGGAGTACCCATAATGCAGCAGGAATCCTGTCCGGAGAGATTGTCATTTCATTGCGTATGAACCACATTCCGACAGGCTCGCATATCATGACAACTACAAATGCCAATGTTACCTGTATCAGAACCGAGGTGGAATAGACTTTATTCAGATCTGCCTTTTCACCCTTGCCCATCTCGAATGTTATGAATCTGGAAACTGCTGAATTAAGGGCTCCGGAGATGATAGAAAACATAGCTACTACACCTCCCACTACTCCGTATATTCCGTAATCATTCTCGCCAAGGGAATCCAGTACAACTCTGGAAGTATAGAAGCCGACAAAAAGCAGGAAGATCATCCTGACATAAAGCATCAGGGTGTTCTTCGCAATAGTCTTTTCTTTATGAGAATTGCCCACTTCCATATAAGGAAACAAATTTAATAAAATAATAGGTAAAATCCGAACTTTGAAGAAAAAAGAAAATTAAAGGCAATTTCTTTTGGTTATATCCGCGATAATACCTAAATTAGTGGTCGATTATGAACACTAAACACTAAGCAGATATGGTAAGATATTGTGTAATGTGGAAGTTCAAGCCATCAGATGGCAAGACTTCAAAGGAACTCGCCGAAGACGTCAAGGAAAAATATGAGTCCCTCCTGGGACTCGTGCCTGGTCTTAAGAACATCGAAGTAGGTGTAAACCGTAACGAGGGTAAGACTTCATACGACGCCGTGATGCTCGCTGACTTTGAAAGCTGGGAAGCTCTCGCAGCTTATAAGGCCGACACCTTGAGGGGCAACGTTATAGAATACGTAAAGACCATTGCAGAAGTTCGTGCAAAAGTCGAGTACGAAAGGTAGGATTCATAATCCTGAAAAAAGGGTCTCCGTGACGGAGGCCCTTTATTTTATGCTTTTATTCCATTTACTACCAGAGTCTTTATATCTTCCTTCCTGTTATCAAGATAAGATTTCCTAAGATTGGAATCGCATTCTCCACTGGCAAACCCCTTAGGTGCCACAATAAAAGCCGATATAGTAAGGGACATTATATTGAGAAGCAGATCGATTGCCTTTATTCTCCGTATGCGACCAGAATCGACTTCTTCATCCACCATATTTTCGAAGCGGTCGAATGCGCTGCTGCGGCTTTCGCTTCTGAGATAACGGTCACGGAACTTGCCCCATCGTCCGGGATTCATTATGAGCTCGTTAACAATAAAAGGAGCCAGGCGTTCGTCCAGCTCAAGCATCCCGAAGTAGAAATCCACTACATTACGGATACGTTCAATGAAATCTATAGATTCATCCAGAGGAGCATCCAGACATTCCAGCACCTGCTCCACCTTCGGTGAGAATACATCCCAGAAGAGCTTCTCCTTGGTTCTGAAGTAATAGTGAATGAGGGTCTGATTGCAGCCTACTGCCTTTGCGATCTCCGTAGTGGATGTACCGCTAAACCCCTTTTCAAGAAAAAGGCGTTCTGCCACCCAGAGGATGCGTTTTTCTATATTCTGATTTCGTTCCATTCTGCAAATATAGCATTATTGGCCGGGATTGGCTATATTTGTTCGACAAATAGCGTTCAATATGATTATCAGAGACAACGAAATAGAGATTTCTCATCTGGAGAATTTCAAAGGAGGCGAAAAGCACCTGGAAGCAAGAATGTATTTCGACGGCACAAACCGTATTCTTACCAGAGCCAGGCTCGTGCCGGGAGCATCAATCGGGCTGCACACCCACGACGACAGCTGCGAAGTAATATTCATACTTGAAGGTCGAGGAAGCCTGTTGGAGGATGGAGCAAAAAAAGCAGTACAGACCGGTGACTGCCTGTACTGCCCTAAAGGTGGGACTCATAGCATGATCAACGACTCTGAGGCAGATCTGATTTTCTGCGCCGTCGTTCCCAAGCAGTAATTATCCCTGATATTTCTTTGTATGCTCTGCAATGAGGTCGGCATCGTCAAAGTAGTCGATCTTCATTGCCTTACGCACGTCTGCAAGTGTCCTTGCCGCCTCAGCACGAGCTGCTTCTGAACCCTTGCGAAGGATTTCGTATACCTGAGGTATATTCTGCTCATAGTGTTTCCTTCTCTCGCGCATCGGCTGAAGGAACTCCTCCATGATATTGAAGAGGAACTTCTTGCAGGTTCCGTCTCCGAGTCCGCCACGGCGATAATGAGCCTTCATTTCGTCAAGGTCAGCATATTCAGGAAGATACTTTGCGAAATGCTCCGGTGTGCTGAATGCATCAAGATAAGTGAACACGACATTTCCTTCTACATGACCCGGATCAGTGATCTGAAGGTGTTCCGGATCGGTAAACATGCTGTTCACCTTCTTCTTTATTTCCTTTGATGTATCTGAAAGATATATGCAGTTGCCCAGAGACTTGCTCATCTTCGCCTTTCCATCAGTACCGGGGAGACGGCAGCAGGTCGCATTTTCCGGAAGCACCATTTCAGGAATGACCAGAGTCTCTCCATATACTGAATTGAACTTGTGAACGATTTCGCGGGTCTGCTCGATCATCGGAGCCTGGTCGACACCTACAGGAACGGTTGTAGCCCTGAAAGCTGTAATGTCAGAGGCCTGACTGATCGGATATGTAAAGAATCCCACAGGCGTTCCTTTCTTGTTCTGGTCATCCTCTCCCTCTGAAAATCCTCTCATCTGGATCTCCTGCTTCACGGTCGGGTTACGCTGGAGTCTCTGGACAGTCACCAGGTTCATATAATAGAACGCAAGCTCGCAAAGCTCCGGTACCTGTGACTGGATGAAAATAGTCACCTTATCAGGATCAAGTCCGGCAGAAAGGTAATCAAGTGCCACTTCTATGATATTCTGTCTGATCTTTTCCGGATTGTCAGCATTGTCGGTGAGTGCCTGCGCATCGGCAATCATGATGAAGATCTTCTCATATTCTCCTGAATTCTGCAGTTCTACCCTTCTCTTGAGAGATCCCACATAGTGTCCGAGATGAAGTTTTCCGGTCGGACGATCACCTGTCAAAATTACTTTTCCCATATATAGTCTGTGTTTTTGGCGTTATAATAAGTGATTTCACCACAAATATCTTACAAATATAACAATCTTTTCCAAAGTACGACCTCAGCTGGTATGATTGTCGGTTAAATTAATAACTTTGCATCCAAACTAAAACCTTTAAAGAGATGAAAAAGATTATTTTTTCCTTTATTTTAATGCTCATGCCTCTGGGTGTGGCATTCGCTCAAGACGTGATCGGCAAATGGAAACTTGAGGACGGAAGTGCAATCGTGGAAGTCTACAAGAGCGGAGACTCCTTTAACGGCAAGATCGTCTGGCTGGCCAATCCGACAGAAGCAGATGGTTCACCTGCCGTAGATGACAACAATCCGGACAAGGCACTCCGCAGCCGCAAGCTCATCGGACTCAACATGCTCAGCGGACTCAAGGCAGTCGGCGGTGAGTACAGCGGAGGAAAGATCTACGATCCGGGTAACGGAAAGACTTACAACTGCTCCATGAAAGTGGAAGGCAAGGTTCTGAAGGTCCGCGGTTCACTTGACAAGAAAGGACTTATCGGAAGAACAATGGACTGGTTCCGCGTGGAATAAGGAAAGTACAATCCATTACGTATCAATAATTTGTGCGATGTTCGTGCTCGCCATGGGGAGCACGAACATCGCACAAATCTTTATATATCAACCACTTACCCTTTCGATCAGGCTGAATATTGGTCTTTGGCAAGAACAATACGGTAAAGATTGCAGCCGATAAGGTTTCCAAGGACTATGCTGATGTAGACAGTCAGGATCTGAAGGGCATTGGCCATCCAGAAATCGACAGGCACACAGAGATAGTAGAATGCATCTGCAACGCAGTGGGTAAATCCGCAGACAATGAAGAGAGGAACACCGAAAAGGAGCGGCAGATACTGTTTCTGACGGGCAAATTGTACGGCAGTGGTCATAATGAATCCGCATCCTATTCCTAGAAGCCCGCATCTGAGGGCCCCGGTACGAAGTCTGAGCTCAAGAATCTTCTGAGCTGCGTCCTGAATGGCCATAGGTGTGACACGCGCCAGAAGTGACGCAATGAAGCAGCCGATGATATTTCCCAGAAGAATCAGAAAAAGAGTTCCGACCTCATTCTTATTTATGAATCCTGCTGTACCCGTGTATAGCCGGAGCTTGTAACCTACCACAGTAAGGAGGCCGAATGAGAAAAGAACAGCACCTACAAGGGAGCCATAGGCTTCAGATTGAACTCCAGATGCAAGAAAACCGAAGCCGGCAGTTCCGATAGCGATTCCGGCAAATATTGATGATCTTAATGTCTTTATCATAGGTTTATGAATTTCGGGCGGCAAAGATACATTAATTTACAATATCTTACAAAGACTGCACATCCACGACCGTCAGCACTGCTCCGCTTACCATGAATTTCACATTCATCCCTGCGAAAGAAAGGCCGTAAACTCTTTCAGGGTCATCATGATACGAAGGACGTGGATCCAGTCTGAGTGTTTCCACCAAGGCCGGAATAACTGAAGTGTCCCCTATCTTTTCAGACAGCCCTGACGGAAAAACGACCTTAAGAGAACGTTCTTCGATGCTATCGACGTATCCACATACTGCGTGCTGGCGCGAATCTGCGTATCTTATATATGGTTTGATATCATAGATCGGAGTGCCGTCCATAAGATCCGCCCCTTTGACTGTAATGACAGGTCCGTCCGGAGTAAAAAGGTCAATACTGTCAATCTCTACACAGGAAAGCCCCAGCGGATTCGGTCTGAAGGGAGAACGTGTAGCGAATACTCCGAGGTGGGTGTTTCCTCCCAGACGTGGCGGTCTGACTGTTGGCTGCCAATCACGCGTGGTCCTGTTGGCTGAAAATTCCCATATCAGCCAGATATGGGAAAAGCCTTCAAGCCCGCGGATGGCATCCGGATTACGGTATTGAGGTTCTAAAACAATCCTGCCTCTGAGTCCCTTGGCAAGACCACTCTGGCGAGGAATGCCGAATTTTTCGGGAAATTCGGTGTGTATATAGGCTATTGGTTTGATTTCCATTGGGATACTATTCTGGCCCGTAGGATATATTCATGACGGGAAACACCCTGAATCGGCTAATATGCTGTCTTGTCTTCCTTCTCTGCCCATTTACGGAAGGCTCTGAGGGCGTCAGAACGCATGAAATGTTCGCATTTGATAGAACGCTCGTCGTAACTCAGTTCCAGCTGATCGTATATGAATGAGTCGTCGAAATCGATTGCCTTGGCGTCGTCCTTCGTATTGCCGTAGCAGATACGGCTGACTCCTGCCCAATACAGGGCACTCAGGCACATTGGACAAGGCTCGCAGGAACTGTAAACCGTACAGCCGGAGAGCTGGAACGTGCCGAGTTTCGCACAGGCATTGCGAATTGCCATCACCTCTGCGTGCGCTGTAGGATCGGAATTCGGAACAACACGATTCGTACCAGTGGCGATCACTTCCCCATTTCGGACAATGACCGCACCAAAAGGACCGCCACCACTGTCAATGTTTTCCTCAGAAAGGTTGATGGCCATTTCCATAAATTTCGCATCCTCGGAGGTGAACTGCGTGCTCTCTTCAAGATATTTTTTAATCGGCTTTTCCATTTTTCATGAGTATTTTAAGCAAAAATAATAATTTCCGCGGAAGTTCAGCATGCATTACAATTAATATACTTAACTTAGCATTGATAAACCAACATTTTTATGAAACTGTATAGAACTGCAATTCTGGCAATGGCCGCAGCAATTACCTGTTCTTGCGCAAGCGAGAAGACTTACAAGACAGATGAACTGGGAATCCGGGTCACCCCATCTGAAAACCGCGAATATTCATATACTGATAAGAAAGCCGGCTACTGGTACGGTACAACTCACCAGGAAGACCTTCAATGGTATTCGGGATGGAACATGGCCAAGAAACGCATTCTGGCCGACTATACGGTTTCTGTAGATGGAGCCGCACTGGACAGAAGCGAAGCTGAATGTACCGTATATCCGGAGAGACTGGAGCGAAAATGGAACAATGCCATAGAAACATTCCGAATGATGGACGGCCTTCCTATTATCCATATCGCTGTCGATACGGATGCCGCTGAGACTTCATTGACTCTTGACCGTTCTCTGATTACAGAGACCTACACCTTGAATGGCTACGAATTCTTCATTCCTGCAGAGGCACCAGACAAGCGCATAATGCTGGCCAGCGACGGAGCTAAAGGTTTTGTCCTTACCTATGGCTCCGAAGAATCAGAATGCATGGAACTCCTATCGGAATTCCTCGCCAACGCAGATGCACTCATGATGTCAAGGAAGGACAGGATCAACTCACTCATTACCGAATACAATCCTGTGAAGTCGAATCTTCCAGAACTGGATAAAGCTCTGGACTGGATTACAATCACAATGGACGAGCTTATCACAGAGCAGCAGGGAAACGGTATCTATGCAGGACTGCCATGGTTCAACGAATACTGGGGACGTGACATGTTCATCTCAATGCCAGGAGCATGCCTTGTGACCGGACAGTTCGATATAGCCAAGCAGATCCTGAAGGATTTCGTACAACTTCAGGATACAGATCCTACTTCAGAGACTTATGGACGTATTCCCAACAGAGCCAATCTGGAAGGTATTCTTTACAACACCACAGACGGTACCCCACGCTTGGTAATCGAAGCACTTGAACTTGCAGAATATTCCGGTGACACAGAATTTCTCCGCGAGCTTTATCCAGCTATCAAGATGAGCATTGACGCTTCTATCGCCAATTACACCGACCTGCACGGTTATCTCACTCATGCTGATGCCGACACCTGGATGGATGTAAAACGCAACGGCATCCCCGGATCGCCGCGCGGCAACAGAGCCAATGACATTCAGGCGCTCTGGTACAAGCAGCTGGTAGCGGGAAGCAAGATTGCGGCAATGATGGACGACACTGGATCAGCCGAAGAGTGGAGCGGGATCGCACAGATTCTGGCCAGCCATTTCGAGAAAGAATTCTGCGACAAGGAGAAGTCCCTGATATATGACCATCTTAACGCCGATGGAACGCCAGACCTTCAGTTCCGCCCTAACCAGCTTTACTGTTTCGAGCTCATAAACGACTCTGAGTTCAAGCAGAGAGTAACCCGCAGGGTGTGGGAAGAACTCGTTTATCCTTGGGGCGTGGCTTCCCTCGCCCAGTGGGATCCTCAGTTCCATCCTCAGCACGAAAACTGGAACTATTATCACAAAGATGATGCATACCATAACGGAACCATCTGGCTCTGGAACAACGGAGAAGCCATGCAGAGGATGATCGAATATGGTCAGAAGGAAGAAGCCTGGAAACTATTCAAGAACATGAACCGTCAGGCTCTCCACGAAGGAGCTGTCGGCAGCCTGAGCGAGAATGCCGACGCACATCCACGTGAAGGACAGAACTGGGTCAACCGTTCAGGCACCTTCCTTCAGGCATGGAGCAACGCCGAGCATCTGCGAGTATGGTACC
The DNA here is from genome assembly GCA_017630215.1 of Bacteroidales bacterium. Taxonomy (GTDB): domain Bacteria; phylum Bacteroidota; class Bacteroidia; order Bacteroidales; family UBA932; genus Cryptobacteroides. The sequence continues at coordinate 73,395 of JAGBVR010000015.1, forward strand.
AGTATTTCCTTGGTATTCGTCCGGATATGCTTAACGGCCGCATCATAATCGACCCTCAGCTTCCTGCTGAAATCACATCTCTGGATACGTCCGTAAAGATCGGTGGCGGAACACTGCATTACAAGTATTCAGACGGCCAGGTCAAGATTCGCCTCGAAGATATTGATGCAGAAGTGGTCATCCTTAGCGGACCGGCTGAAGAGATTGACCCTTACATATTCGAAGGTGTGGAATTCTGTCAGCCAGATCCGCTCGAAAGCTATCCTTGTTTCGCAACTTATTACGAAACCGCATTGACCTACTAATCAATCGTCTTATCGATAGAGAAGCGTGTGATCTTACGGGAAGTGTTCTTCTGGAACTCTGTATCTCTAAGTTTCACGCGCTTCACTGATTTATATGAAGGCATGCGGGCATTCAGAAGCTTGACCTGTTCCTCGAAATATTTCTGCATATCTGTTATGCCTTTATCCTTGAGAAGTTCCGCGTCGGGGAAGATTTCAGCCACGATTGTGATCTTATCTTTCTGGGCCTTACTTTCTCCGGCATAGACCACCACTTCACACACTCCTTCCACTTTCTGGAGGTCAGCTTCGATCTCTTCAGGATAGACATTCTTGCCATTTGAAAGGATGATCAAGTTTTTCTTGCGGCCGGTTATGTAGATCCAGCCTTCATCATCAAGCTTGCCGTAGTCACCCGTGTGAAAGAAGCCATCCTTATCGAATACTTCCGCAGTTGCTTCCGGATTGTTATAATAACCAAGCATTACATTCGGGCCTTTGACGCAAATTTCCCCCTCGCCGTTTTCGTCCGGATTGTCGATTTTTACGCGGCATGCAAGAATCGGAGTGCCGACGCTGCCCGGCTTGCGATACTTGTTACGATTGGCCGAAATCAGCGGAGAACATTCCGTGATGCCGTATCCGTTGAGAATAGTGATACCGAGCGAGTCGAAGGTACGGATGATTTCTTCGTCGAGTTTCGCACCTCCGCATATCACAAGTTCCAGCTTGCCTCCGAATGCGCTCAGGACGCTAGAGAAGAGCTGCTTTCTGAAGTCTATGCCGACTTTTCTGAGAGCATCGCTGACCTTCATCATCATTTTAAGAAGGCCTTCCTTGCCGGTCTTGCGCGCTGTTGTCCAGATCTTCCTGTTCATAACTTCAAGGAAGGCAGGAACCAGGATAAGATGGGTCGGCTGCTGTTCTCTTATTTCATCGCTGACGTGCTTCAGTCCACTGGAGATATAGACTTCACAGCCTTGAGAGAGATGCCCCACATAATTGACCGTAGATCCGAATGTATGATGAGGCGGAAGAACATGAAGTGTCTTTCTGGTAATGTCGAAATTGTACATTCCGAGTGTCATATCCAGACCGATATTAGCCTGCGAAAGCATCACACCCTTGCCTTTGCCTGTTGTGCCTGATGTGAAAACGATTGAAGCCAGCTTAGTGGTGTCGATCTTATAATCGTAGTAGGAATTATTGCCGTTTCTGTAGAGTTCTGCTCCCACGTTCTGAAGTCCGGCCAAGGTTTTCATGACTTTACATTCGGCCTGAAGCATATTTTCAGGCGCAATCGAAATCAGCATATCGACTGACCTAAGACCTCCTTTCTGAAGGATTTCCTGGATTTTTGTCTCAGCTGTCTTTCCGTAGATTACGGCCTTACAGCTTGTAGTTGTAATGATTCCGTCAATATCTTCTATCGGGAGTTCCTTGTCAACAGGCACGGTAACGGATCCGACCGCCATAACTGCGAAGAAGGAGCAGCACCATCCGTAAGAGTTTTCCCCGACAATGGCAATCTTTTCTTCACGAAGTCCCTCTGCAACAAGAGCTGTTCCAAGATTTCTCACATCGTCTCTCCACCGGGTGAACGTAACTTTTTGTACTTCACGGTCAGAGTAATGATTTTTGTATGAGATAGCTATTCTATCTGGAAAATTCAGAGCTGCCTCCTCTACCAACGAACGCATGTCATCGATGAAGGTGGTCTTGTAAATTGGATAATTCTTATTCATTGTTTAGGTTTTTGTGCAATTATCTTTCAAAGATAGTGAATTTATCTGGTAAATGAAATCATGACAGTCTTGAAAAAACAGTAAGCTTGGAGAGCGGCATACTCAAAAGAAAATGATGCTACATTTAGTGCTACATCAAGCAAATATGCCACATAAGACATAAATCTAAACCCAAATGTAGATACGTGCATTTAGAATGCTAGACATTATTTATATAACTTTGCGTTTATTCTTAACTATAATATAATTTAGAAAATGAAGAAACTGTTATTACTTTCAGTCGTATCCATTGTCGTCGCCATTCTCGGTCCGACACTAGTTTATGCACAAGAGAATGAAAAGGTCGTAACTGGAAAAATCACCCTAATGTTACCTACTTCAGTAGAGGTTCTGGATGAGTACTTATCCAGTCAGCTATACACCGGAGAGAGTGTTTTTTCCGGAATCAATCTCAGACTCGGGGCTTTATATCAAAAACAAGAAAACCTTTCATGGGACCTTTATTATACCGGTTATAAGAGACCGGCCTGGAGAGAGAAATTCGGAAGCGGGCTGGAATCACTTAAAAATCCGGCCGGATCCCAGGTCCTCAAATACAATACGTACAATTTTGGTTACGGCACATACTACCATTGGCAGTTTGGAGAAAAGCTGATGCTTAAAACAGGAGGAATGTTCGATGTGTATGGCGCACAGAAAAACACCATCCCCGACGGTGTCAACAACAACATGAACATTGATGCTCAAATAATGCTCAAGGCACACGCCGCCATCAAATACGGATGGGATTTCCGGAAATGGAGCCTGGACATCCGTGGCCTTATCAGTGTACCTGTGGTCGGAATTATCGCTGCAGACCATCCATCCGAACCTTCACTAGCTGTAATAGCTAATAATCAGACTGTACTGGATCCAGCTTTCAGACATATCTTCCTGGCATCTTATCACAACTATATGTCATGGGACTATGAAGTGGGAGTAGATTTTGTATCAAAACCTTGTACTATCACATTGGGCTTTGGAAGCACGCGCAAATGGTGGAACATCTACGACCTTCAGAATATCCGCAAAATAAACTACTTGACAGCGGGAGTATCATTTGACATAGTACCACGTAAAAAGTTCAAATCATCCAACATTAATTTTTAAAGACACACAGAGATGAAACGCATATTGAATATCTTAACCGTCACTGCAGTACTCTTTGCCACTTCCTGCATGAAAAATGGCTATATAAAAGAAGTTGATTGTGATTTCAAGACCAATTATGAAGCTTTCTGGAATTATGTGAACGAGAATTATTGCTTTCTTGGAGACAACTACGGATATAGCAAGAATGTAGACTGGCATAGCGTATACGAAGAAATGATGCCGCTAGTGGAAAGTGCTCAGACAGAGGCAGAGCTGCTGGAGATAATGGGCAAGTCGATAGACTATCTTAAAGACGGACACGTCTGGCTGGATACAAAGTTCAAACATCGCGGATGTTACACTTTCTACATTGACGAAAATGGAGAAAGATATCCGGACAACTTTATCAAAGGAGTCGTTGAGGAGAAGTATCTGGACGAGGCTTTCAAAACCAGAAACGGTCATCGTTACGGTTTGATCACCAAAGGCAACAAAACGTTCTTCTACCTACACCACGCCGATTTTACCAAGAATCTCAACACTGAGGACATTGAGATGTTTCAACCACTTATAGCCAAGGCCGATGGTATCATATATGATATCAGAACCAATCTTGGCGGAAGTGCGCAGCTGGCAATGGAAATCACCAAAAGATTTATTGAAGAGGAAACATTAGTAGGATATCAGATTGTAAAAAACAGCAAAGACTACAATGACTTCAGCGAACCTTCTCCAATGTACGTAGTACCGCTGAATCCGAAAACTGAGAAAAACTGGGCGGATAAAAAGACTGCAGTGCTGACTAACAGGGATGTATACTCTACTGCCAATATGTTTGCCGCCTTCATGAAAGTGGCGCCTAATGTTACCCTTATCGGCGGTAAGACCGGCGGTGGCGGCGGACAGCCATGCACATACTATCTGCCTAACGGATGGGCAGTCACTATGAGTGCACAAAGACTGACCTTGGATGTGGACAAGAAACATATAGAGCCTGGCGTAGAACCGGACATCTATGTTACAATTACAGAAGAAGACATCATGAACAAAGTCGACTCGATTCTCGAAAAGGCAATCGAAGTGCTGTCCTGACAGAATAAGCATAATATAACACTGACAAAAGGGATCACCCAATATATCTTTCCATATTTGGAAGATAATGGGTGATTTGCTTTATTTATAGGGATCAGCTGCAAAAGTACAATGCATCGCTGACGATGATGAGAATATAGCGCTTATCAGAGATCATTACAAGGTCAGGTCGCACAAGCGGGTTGTCAATGGCAAAGTTGTGAAAGTTCGCTCTCACTACAGACGCATTGGGGGATGCAGATTAGTGTAGATTGAACTCGACCGCATCTTAGCAGTTCCTCTTCCCCTCGGTGTTTTATATGCAGGAGTGATGCTGGTAGTGGCGTTGTTCCTGCTTTTTGTTGTATATTTGTCTGATTAACGGAGAGACTTCTATGAAAATCAAGAATATACTGCTGATCATCACGGCAATGACGATAGTTTCCTGCAATGATGCGAGGAAGAGCGAGACCTACAGGCTGCTGGAGGATGTAGAGAGTTATATGTGGGATAGACCTGATAGTGCTTTGCAAATTGTAACCAGCATTGATGAATCAGATCTGACAACCAAGGAACTTAAGGCGAAACACGATCTCTTTAAGTGGTACCTTGTTATGAAAGCCACTAATGAAACACCAGAGGCAAGTCTATTACTCAGTGCGTATGACAGCATCACATCAAAGGGACCGTCATCTGAAAGATTCCTTTCATATTTGTTCAAAGGGATTGATTACATGCTTTCGAAAGATTATGAAAGCGCGATGAAGGAATTAGTCAAAGCGGAAGAAGATTCAGAATACGCATCTACATATCTACTGGGAATATTGCATTCATATAAGGCGGTCATTCATAAGAGTTATTATGACTACCCGGCTACTATATCCGAGAATATCCTTGCTTCTGAGAAATTCCTTGAGACAGGAAGTATGAGGCAATATATGATAATGATTGAAGATATATCGGACTGTTATATTATGAATAATGATATAGAGAATGCTTCAAAGTATCTGGATATAGGTGAACAGTATATTCAACACGGAAATCCCCTCAACATTCATTACTTCTATATCAGCAAAGCCAAGGTAATTTCCCGTCGGGACGGTGTAGATGCATGTGCTGATTTTCTCGACCAATATCTCGAAGAAACCACTGAAGCCAGTTGGTTTCTCTGGAGGATTATGGCAAATATGTATAACAGTGCGGGGAGATATGATAAAGCATTAGCTTGCATAGAAAAAGAAGCATTGTACAATGATATAACACGCGACCCCAATTATTATGCAGTCCTGGCGATGGTCAAGAAGTCTCTGGAGGATTACAAAGGTTCGACAGAAGCATATGAGAGGGCAATGCATCTTGATGACTCTCTTGAGGTAATCAAGTTGAACAGTGACACAAAATTCATTGAGGAAAGATATGCCAATGCTGTAGCACAGATTCAGGCTGAGAAGACAAAGACCAAACTAATTCTGATTATTCTGTTTTCGTTGATGGCTGCCGGTTTGACCATCTGGCGTATACGCATAAAGCTTCAGGAAAGGACAGCTGAAAAGAAACAGCTTGAGATCGAGAAGCAGAGATATGAAGCGATGTATTCGGATGCTGTAACAGAACGTAATGCCTTGACCAAGATGATCGAGGAGAACACCGTCAATGAAGGCACAAAGATCATCATCGAAAGAAGACTTGAACTGCTCAACAAGGTCATCGTTTCATATATTACGGACACATCAGCCGCTAACAGGAAAGCAAATGAAGAGCTTGAAGCCTTGGTTTCTGACAGGGATATGTTCATCACTTCGACAAGAATGACGCTGGAATCGTCTCATCCGGCTTTCTTCAGATACCTTCGTGAAAAGGAACTTACAGATTGGGAGATCAATTATTGCTGTCTTTATCTGATAGGCCTGAAAGGAAAGGATATCGGAGAGTACATCAACTTGAAAAGACACTACACTTATGGCAGTGTAATCAGACAGAAACTTGGACTGACAGAAAACGACACAAACCTGAGCATTCATCTGAAGAAGTTGCTTGAAAATCCTCGTGCGTGAAACTTTTTTGAAGCGCCGTCAAATTATTAAGATTTCTGTCAATTGAATATCAACGGATTGCACATAAAAAGATGCAGTCCGTTTTTATATGTGTGAAACTTTTTTCAGGTAACTTTGCTTCAACAAAACGACAGTTTAGCAAATAGATAAAGTGAATATGAGCAAGAATCTGTTAAAAGTATTTTGTTATGGGAGTTCCCGGCAGATTAGACTTGAGGTTGCAGCCGAATGTACAGACAAAGCAAGCGCTGAAGCAATCTGCAGGATGCTTGAGGCAAACGATATCAAGGCAATGGTCGTAGAGAAAAACAGCCCGGTGTATGCCGAAAATGCCAGTATTATCGCACCGGTGCAAGTTCAGGTAGCTCATAAGGATTTAAAGAAAGCTGAAAAACTGATTAACGAATAAAATATGAAACGGACATTATTAACGATAGGCATAGCTATCATAAGCATGTGTACTTGTTTTGGCCAGAAGATGCCGAAACTGCATAATGAGATAATCGAAGCCTCGAAAGAGTATCAGATGGGTAACGCATTCCAGAAGGATCTGCTGCTGTATGTGGATATGCTTGGAAAAACTCATCCTTATTACGCAGACAGGAAGAATCTCAGAAAACTTGACAGGGATGCAAGGAAATGGTATAAGGAGTGTGGAAAACTGACTGATACATCCGATTTTCGGGTATTCCTTGAAACAATGGTATCTTCTCTAAATGATGGCCATACCGCAGTCAGATATTGGGATTCATTTGAAAAGCTATTCCCCTTCAGTATAATTGTAGATGGCGACTCCCCGGCCATCATCAACGTGACTTCCGAAGAACAGAAGGAATATCTCGGTAAAAGTGTAAAAAGCATAAACGGCAGATCAGTCCAAGATATTCTGAAGGCAGCAAGGCCATATATAAGCGCGGATAACCAGATAAATTATGAAACTCTCATATCTCAGTTCTTTGCTTTCGCTGATTTCTGGAAATTGCTGGGAATGAGCTCAGAGACACTGACAGTCACTACCGAAGACGAAGCTGTAATTGAAATCCCTGCAATCACAAGAAATGAAGCGAAGTTGGCCTATTTGAAGGAGACTGTCCAGAAAAAGCAGACAGCCGGCCGAAGGGTTCTTTTTGAATACGAAATCTTTGAGAACGAGAGCATTTGTTATCTTCAGTTCAACAAGTTTGCAGACAGAATTACCCATAGGAATAATCCGCAACTGCCACGCTTTGATTATGTGGTCCGCGATATGATGGCGGAGATGCAGGATAAGAATATTGAGACACTTGTGATAGATCTTCAATACAATGGTGGCGGAAATAGCGTATTGGGAACTACTCTTCTTTCGTGGCTTCATCCACATCATGAAACGAAGGGGCCAGGCGTTCAAGTCAGAATGTCCGAATTGCTATTTGAGCACCAGCCGTTCTTCAAGGCAGTGACTGTGGAAGGCGAAAATCCCGAAATCGGGAAAATGTATGACTTATATGAGTTCGATCAGACAAGACCACAGCCGATTCCGGAAGGCTATATCCAAGATACGGTGCAGCACGTCATAAACCTTGATAAGGATAAGATATACAAAGGTAATATAGTCTTCATTCAGGGACGTGATTCATATAGCAGCTCAGAGTTGCTGATGACACAGGCTCGTGATAATGGTGTGGGAATCATTGTAGGTGAAATATCAGGAGCAAAGCCGTGTCACTTTGGAGATGTACTTTATTCTGTCCTCCCGAACACCGGCACCATTACAATGACCAGCTGCAGGTATTTTACAAGAGCGGATATGACAAAGGTACATGAGGAGTACCTTGTACCTGATGTGATCATTGATCTGGATGACCCCGAGAAAGATCTTGTTTGGGAATGGATCCTGAAAAATTATGGAAAGCAACGTTAAAATCATTGATATGAAAGACACTATCTCAAAAGTCCTGTACAGTAAGACTGCGTTCATGTGCTTTTGTGGCATTGCAACAGCAATGATAGGATTCATCGTGTATTATGCAATCACCGGTGAATGGTCCGGATATTCTCTGCTTGAGAATTTACCTCTATATTGCATGTTAGCGGTCTATTTCCTTGAATTCAGGAAATATCGTAAAACTGGCAACGCATCTTCAATCCTGATTATTGCTCAGCTTTGCTGTTTGATAATTACAGCATATAACATCTTTGCATAATTCGTTTGACATACATATTTTTCTGAGAAAAAGTTATTATATTGTGTTGCACAAGGCTATGTTTAGGCTTTAAAATATACATTATATAGCGTTTGCTAAGTTATTCGGAAGAACCTGAAACCTGATAAATTTCAAGAAATTCGTACCCGGATAAGTTCAGTAAATGCCTTCGCTTCGCGTGGGCTGGACTTGTCAGTACGAATGGGTTTTCTCAGGACCTCAGGCTGGATAAGAACAATCCACGCTTTTTATATGCATATTGCTGGAAATCAGAACAATTTTGTCTAAATTTATAGCGTATAGAACACTAACACAGATAGCCATGAAAAAGATCCTCTCCCCTATCATCGCTCTGGCAGTTTTTTTTCTGCTCTTCCTGTGGTTGTTCTCAACAAGAGAAACAACTATGGACATAACCTTGTTCGGTGCCGGATATGTCACATTGCTTCTTGCAATATACCTGGGAATCATCAGCATCGGCAATCCTGATTATCAAAAAATGTGGTGGGTAATCCCTGATGATGTCACACCGAAACAGCGTTGGGGATTCTCGGTTGGAAACTTCCTTCTATGCATGACCGTATGCTGGGCATCTCTGGATCTGCCGCGCGAGTCTCTTTCTGACATCTCTGTAGTACTTTATGCCAGTCTTCCCGTCTTTATAGCGGTAGTGGCATTCTTTGTCCGCAGATTAATCGTTAAAAGGAAATAGCTTAGTCTTATTATAGAAACATGATCAAGGTAAGACACATACTTCTTGCTTTTCTTGTAGCATTCATTGTTGCTGCAAGGATAAATGTGTCTATAGGTGAATGGTACGCTACGCAGGTCTACCCGTTTCTTTCTGCCGCATTATCATTCCTGGTGTCCTGGATTCCTTTTTCCATGACGGAGGTTCTGATTATCTGTGCCATCGGACTGATAATATTCATATTGACCAAGGGCATATTGAATAAAAACAAGGTTTGGAAAATCGCCTTGAGAGAAACAGAACTGATTGCCTGGATAGTCATCTGGCTATATCTTGGATGGGGTATGAACTATTTCAGGGTAAGCATATATTCAAGAGCAAATATCGAACGACAGGCATATGACGAGGAAGTATTCAAAAAATTTATATCTGATTACGCTGACAGCTTGAACTCAGCCTATACACAGGACACTGTAGCCCTGGCTATATTCGAGGATGATATAAAGTCCATCTACTCATCAGTTCCCGAAGATTTAGGGCTATCTATGCCTAAGAGTTGGCAGCACCCGAAACAACTTCTATTCAATAGACTATACACTTCAGTAGGAGTTGGTGGATATATCGGGCCATTTTTCTGTGAAACCCATATAAACGCAGATCTGCTTCCAGCCCAGCGTCCATTCAGCTATGCGCATGAACTTTCGCATCTTCTGGGAGTAAGCAATGAAGATGAAGCGAACTTCTGGGCATATGAAATATGTCGAAGATCAGACATTCCAGCCGTAAGATACAGTGGATACTATTCTCTGCTCCCATATGTACTTTCTAATGCTGCAAAGCTATTGACAGAGGAAGAATATAAGACTTTTGTCGGTACGATTAAGACTGAAATCCTGGAGCAGCTCGTTGACCAGAAGAGCTTCTGGAAATCAAAATACAACAAGATTTTAGGAAAGATACAGTCTGCCGTATATGATTCAATGCTGAAGGCTAACAAGATATCATCAGGCACTAAGAATTATATGCAAGTGATAGATCTGATAATCGCTTTTGAATATCACAGAGAGTAACAACTATGAAAACACTTAAACTTGCTCGTCTTTTATCCATGATTGCAGGACTTGCCTGCTTCATGATTTATTGCCTGCCTGAAACTAATGGAGGAGCCGGATATGATTGGGCTATGATCGCAGTACTTATCTTGTTTCTAGTAGTAGGTCCGGCAAGCCTGATCGGCAACATCAAGAGAGAGGAACATCCTCAAACATTGACCGAATATAAGAAAGGCTATGTCATCATGTGCGTAATCTTGTTTGTGATTGTACTGAGCTTATGTGCGACAGGTCTCATAGCTGGATTAGGTTCACTTTGGATGAACCTTGCATTCACATTCGCCACATTGAACCACTTATTTAACGCAATCATTCTTTATAAAGCAAAGAAGACTTATGACAGCAAAAACTAAAACTATCCTCAAGAAGATTCTCGCATACGCCCTGATGAGCATCGTACTGCTGCTGGTATATTTTGCGGCCTCATTCCTGTTCGACTGGCTCTTTGCTTTGATCGGAGAGGAAAAAGTGAGCTGGATAAGCATGGTTGTCGCATGCACATTCACTACAGCCGCAATCATAGTGGTTGACATTATAAACAGTCGTAAGAAGGGAGTAGACAGAAGCGATGATATCATCAAAATCTGCCGTCGAATATTGGCAACAACTACTATCATGTTCTGTGGATCTCTGGTGATTGAATGGCTGATCCAGAAATTCTCTGACAAGGACTTCTCTCTCGGACTGGTTCATTGGCTCTCATTTGCTCTTGCCGTAGCACTTTTTGATGAGCTTGTAAAGAAGTATAAGGAGAAGAAGAGACAAGGCGGTGAGAAAGCACAAGATATTACTAAATAAAGATTTTTCACTTTTTCTGTAGTTTTTTGACCGATCCGTTGTTTAATGGTCAGAAACATTTCAGAAAACCCTAGATATGGACAACAAAGAAAGAGAATTTGCGCAAATCGTTCTGGAGAACAAAAGGCGGATCTATACGGTCTGCTATATGTTTTCCAAGGATGCGGATGAGGTGAACGATCTGTTTCAGGAGATACTTGTCAATCTTTGGAAAGGCTTGCAGTCTTACGAGGGAGACAAGTTCATCAGCACCTGGGTATGGAGAGTGAGCCTTAACACCTGCATCAACTATTCCAAGAAACAGAAACGAGCTCTGGAGAAGGTTCCGCTCGATGTCAACATCAACCTCTTCGAGGATATGGATGATGACTCTATGCAGATCCGTCAGCTCTACGACCGCATCAACAAGCTCGGCTATATAGACCGAAGCATAATCCTGATGTGGCTGGAGAATCTGAGCTATGACGAGATCGGATCAATTCTCGGAATCACGGCAAACAATGTCTCGGTGAAGCTTGTCCGTATCAGGGAGAAACTGAAATCAATGTAGAACCGTCAAAAAGCGAAAGAAATGGAAATAGATAATTTTGAGATTTCACAGGAACTGGAGCAGATGCGCGAGCAATTCAAGGTTCTCACTGACAAGGTCGAGAAGCAGAAGATCGTCAATGAAAGGCTGCTTGAGTCGTCTGTCAAAAGCAAGGTTGAGAAATATACCGGAGGTAAGAAAGGCTGGATTTCGATCATCATAATAGCCTATATCGTATATATCGATATAGAGTATTGCATCAAATACAACCTGCCGTTATGGTGCACCATATTTGTCGGAGTAGGATTCAGTGCAATGGTACTTATATCCATATTCAACAAGGTGAAATGGCAGAAAGACCTTGATTTTAAAGGCGACGTCAGCGAATTTGCCGTCAAAGTAAGGTCCGTCAAGAAACTCGACATCATCACATCGATTGTGTCCAGACTTATCGGATATTCAGTGTTGGCAGTCTTCTTCTACCAGTTCATCACCGTTCAGTCTAACAACGTACGCGAAGACAGCGTCCTGTTCATATCTTTATTTCTGCTGATCATGCTCGTCCTCGTAGCTATAAGGGACATCCACAGATTCCGTCTCCTGGACGACATACTTAAAGACATAGAAGAATAAAATGAAACGAATCTTGACAATCCTGGCACTCTCCCTTCTGTGCCTTACTTCCAACGCGCAGCTCGTGTGGAAGATCAGCGGAAACGGCATAAAGAAGCCGTCGTACATTCTTGGTACCCATCACGGATGCCCTTTCAACTATTGCGACAGCATCCCTGGCTTGATGAAAGCTTTTGACAAGGTTGATAATATCATCGGCGAGATCAATATGATTGAATTTTCCGAGATGAGCCCGGAGCGGATGCAGAAGATGCAGGCAATGATGATGATGCCGGCCGACACTTCACTGCTCTCGCTTTTCAATGAAGAGGAAACTGCAAAAGTCAACGCATGGCTGAAGGATGAAATGGGAGCAAGTCTTGAAATGCTTTCTGTGATGAAGCCTATGACGATAATGGTGACTGTCCAGAACAAGATCCTAACGGAAATGATGCCTGAGCTTGCCACCATGACCTCGATTGACAAATATATGCAGACTCTTGGTCAGTCAAAGGGAAAAAGTATCAGTGAGCTGGAAAGTGCAGATTATCAGATGGAACTCCTATACGGAAACTCTCTTGAGGAACAGGCAGACGCCCTACTGGAGATGATTGTTCATGGAGATAGTAAGAAGTTGATGCAGCAATTGACAGATGCATACAAGTCACAGAATCTTGACACGCTTTGGGAGATCTTCCAGGAGCAGATGAGCGGTTATGAATATGACGCCATCGTCAAGGTCAGAAATCTCAACTGGGAGAAACAGATGAAGGAACTCCTCCCGAAACAGAGCACTCTCTTTGTGGTCGGTGCGGGTCATCTGCCAGGAGAATCCGGAATGATCAATCTGCTTCGTGAGGCTGGATTTAAGGTTAAACCTGTGAAGAAGTAATAACGATGAACACACCTATACATACCCCGAAATTTTCATTTGGTAAATGGTGCTTCCTTTTTATCGGCGGTATTATTCTCTTTACGATTGCATATGCATTCGCGACAATACCTGAGCTTTATATCGGTAACAACTGGATTTCCGGAACCATCAGCTTCATATGTGGAGTATTGTTACTACTGATGTACAGATGGCTTGTCAGAAGTTATGAGGAACGTAAGATAGTAGAGCTATCTATGCAAAAGTGCCTTAAGCATACATGTATCGGCTTTCTTTGGGGTATGCTGATGATGGCTGCAATAATTGGAGTTTTTGCTATTTGCGGATGGTATAGAATTACAGGATGTAGTTTTGATATAGCGGCCATCTACAGATTTCTGATGACATATTTTGTCGTCGCAGTCGGCGAGGAAATCGTATTCAGAGGCATCATGTTCCGCCTGCTTGACAGCCAGTTCAACCTTTGGGTAGCACTGATCTTTTCTGCGTTTCTTTTTGGTGCCGCCCATATCATTAATCCTAATGCTACCATAATCAGCACAATAGGAATTTCATTGGCAGCGGGTGTGCTTTTCGGTCTGCTGTTCAAGTACTACAGGACGCTGTGGGTACCTATCGGCATACATTGGTCATGGAATTTCGTTCAGGGAACTGTGGCAGGATGCCCTGTTTCCGGGGGCGTCCCGGACTATAGTATACTTGAATCTTTCACCTCCGGTCCTGAACTGTTCACTGGAGGGCTTTTCGGGCCTGAAGCATCTGTGATCACAATGGCAATCGGCTTTGTGATGTGCGTATGGATAGGTATTAAATTATTTAAAAGATAAATATACCAAGGTGAGCACACACATTTCGATGCCGTCGATGATGGTTTCGAGAATGTCTCGTCTGCCTTCTTGTGAGAGGAGGTAGGCGAGATCCTTTTTATTATCCATGAAGAAGTTTTCGATGAGGACGGCGGGACAGTGGGTGTGGCGGAGGATGTAGAAGTTTTCTTCCCCGTCGGGGTCGCCGTCTCTTGCGTAGTCGGTGCGGATGGTTTTGCCTTTGCTCTGAAGGGTTGCGAGGATTTGGTTGGCGAGGTCGCGGGTGTAGGCGTATTCGAGGAGGGTGCCGTCTGGGGAGCGTTTTCCGGGGGTGTTGTGGCCGTGGGCGGGGTCTAGGAGGATGAGCATGGCGTTGAGGCGACAGCTCGGGGATTCCGGGGGCAAAGGTAATAAAAAAACCAAACCCGATAGCTTGACGAATCAGAGGCTACCGGGAATAAACATTGCAAATATATGCTGTTTTTAAATAACAAACAAACGTTTGCCATTATTTTTCATTATTTTAACAACGCATCTATTTGATTACAAGCGTTGTCTACATGTCCTAGTCCATACAAAAGTGATGCCCCGTCTATATCCATCCACCTGAATAGTTCCATGATTCTATTGTATCTATTCTGTACATAAGACGTATCAACACAAACAGGCTTTCCAAAACAGATGGGCTCGTGATGAGCGATTCTGTTTCTCAGATTATTAATGTAGTCCAATTCTCCAAAGACATAGGTATTATCATAGCGCTGCTGTTTTGACGATTTAGGTTTGTTCGGAAAAACCCTCAACAAAACCTGACCGGTAAGGAAGAACTGAACATTGTTGTACATGTATTTCCATACGCCGAATTCCATTTCAGAAAGGAGTTGCGAGTGAGAGTATGTTCTACTGCGCATCAAGCCATTATATGCTTGCTCAATGATCTTCCTTGTTTTTTCACACCTCTTGTCATAATATAATGCTCCACCAGGGAGAATCAGGTCTCTGAGCCAGTCGTTGCCAAGATGTGCGGTCATCACGGCATCGATTCTGTTTCTCAGAGCCACCTCAAAACAACTTACTACGACAAACATTTCTTGCGACAGGCGGAGATTATGACGATATAATGTCATTGCCTTCGCCTTATTCCCTCCACACGCGACATTGTATTTCCTCATTCGCTCCGGAGATATGATACTTTCAAATTCTGTGTATTTCATATCTTTTCGTTTTTACAGGTTGCAAATATAATTGTTTACAATGATTTAAGCATTCTTGTCTTCAAGATATTGAATCAGCCAGTCAGCGAGGTCGATATGGGCTGCTCGATCGGCTGGGGTGGCGTGTTTTTCGAGGTCTGCAGGCGGACTCACTTCAATGAAATTGTGACCTGGATTGGAGCTTCTCCATTCCGGTCTATCTTCTTGGATAAATAGTAATGTACTGCCATCGGTATTTAAATGTTGGTAAGCACTATTGGTGCTAATAAATACTTAAATGGTTGATTTTTAATGGATTGATTCGTATTTTGTTGGTAAATTTTGTCGGCTTTTGCAGGTATTTGTTGGTAAGCTCGACAGGGTGGATTCGATGTTGTTTTTCTATAGGCTCTCCAGTTTTTAATAGTTCAATTTAGGGGACTAAAAAATGTTGGTAAAACCGCATTCCGACCGGTTTACCAACAAATTTACCAACCATTTTTGGTTTTTCCTAATGAACTCTCCTATACCCCACTTTAGGCTAAAGTGCTCATTTTCAGGCATATAACAGAAAAAGGAGTTCATTTCTGAACTCCTTTCGTGCTCCCCCAGGGGCTCGAACCCTGGACCCCAACATTAAGAGTGTCGTGCTCTACCAACTGAGCTAGGGAAGCATTGCTTCAATATGTATTCAGACTTTTGTCTGGTGCTCCCCCAGGGGCTCGAACCCTGGACCCCAACATTAAGAGTGTCGTGCTCTACCAACTGAGCTAGGGAAGCAGTAATTTAAGAACTTTGTGATTCGTTTGGGGCTCGAACCCAAGACCCCAACATTAAAAGTGTTGTGCTCTACCTACTGAGCTAACGAATCAATCCGTGGCCGTTTCTCGGGTCTCAAGTGAGTTCCTTTCGAATTGGGATTGCAAAGGTACACTTTTTTTCTTAGGATGCAAAACTTTTTTGAGTTTTTTGACAAAAAAAGAACCTTTACACCCAATCATGTTCCTGCGACTGCCTTCAGGAGACACTTTTGCCGATAGGGCGCGGCACTGGATGTAAAGGTGTCATTGACTAGATCTGTCAGAATGCTATACCGAGCTTGAATCCGACATTATTGAGTCCTTTTATATCATAGCTCCTGTTCTGATTCGTCGCGTAACTATAGTATGCGGCAATCTGGAATCCGAAATCAGTGGCCGGGAACGGAAAGAATGTCAATCCGATCTCCGGAGAGACGTAAAAGCCCCAGTTGTCGCTACGGCTGACAAAAGTGGACATATATGTGCTCTGGACAGAGTATTCTGTACCGATTTTGGCTGCTACATACGGTTGAAATTCGGTTCTGAGGAATCTGTATCGCATCGTCATGCCGAAAGGAACCTGATATAGAGATCTGTCGAGATCTGTAGTGAGAGCGGAATTATCGCTGAACGTATATGTCTGCTTAGGGACATATTGATTGTTCGTATTGAAACTTGCGAATCCCCCGACCGCAAACATCGGTGTCACATAGTATCCGCCTTCTATATAGGCTCCGTAGCCATTTCCAGCTTCGACGAAATTATTGGCTATCGAACCGTTGTACTGCCATCCGCCGTTGATGTACTCTCTTTTACCCATCTGGGCACTGGCCTCTCCCGCTGTGAAAACGAGGACAGCGACTGCCAGTATCATACCTGCTATCTTTTTCATAATATCATTCAATAATCTATGTTTTACTTTGTCTGCGTGCTGGTGATGTACGGAGACTGTACGAAAGCCTGATCTACCGCAGCTTCCATTCTCTTTATATCACTCTGGATGCTTGATCCGGCTGCACCGCCTATATATGAAGTCCAGAGAATTTCCAATGGTTTTCCATCTTCTTCTGTTGTAAGATTCACGATATCTGTCAGAAGAGCATTGGTTGTGTAGGTATAGGTCACGGGACGCGGATAGTAGAAGCCGGTCCAGTTGCCCCAATAACCAGAAGGCCAATATCCCGGATAATCGAGCCACCAGTAAGGGTCGTCATAGTATTGCACAAATCTTTCAGTCTTGATGACATAAGTCAATTGTATTCCAAGATCTGCATCCGGATTGGAAGGGGTATAGATGAATCCCCTCTTCTCCATGTTGACCCTAAAGGCTTGGATAAGGGCAAGCGCATTATTGGACTGCGAGTACATAGGCTTGTCGCTCTGGCCGATGACGAGCAGACTGTCTGCAATGTCAAAGGTCTGGTATTGTGAGAAATCCACATTCTTACCGGGGGAAGTATATACAAGGTATTCATTATCGCTATCCTGCGGATAAGGTTCCTTATGACAGGCAGCCAGAAGCATTACCGCTGCCGAGATGAGTAAAATCTTTTTCATAATCCATTCATATTAATTGTTTACAGTGAGCTTCCTTCGAATACGTTAGCATTTTCGTATGGTACGATGTTACCTTCAAGCCATATTGTGTTGGAGTTGAAGTTCGGATAGACAGTGGCCGAGGCACGGTTGGTTCCCGGGAACATATAAATTTCGATCTCCGCATTTATGCCAATGCCGTTGACATTCATGGAAAGAGTCGTCCGGCCTTTACTATCGGTCCTTACCTCAAGTCCCGAAACGGTTCCATCCACAGTGACACCTCCTACTCCGTTAGGACCAGAAGCAAAGTTGCTTGGGGAAATCTGCACCACTGCCCTGTCACCCTTCAGAGAAATGAAATTAGTAGTGGAATTGACAAATACTGTCTGTCCGTTTCGAAACTGCACATTATCTGCCTCGAAGACGAAGTCCTGATTGCGAAGAGCAGCCCGTGCCTGTACCGAAGCCAGAGAGTCGGCCAGATTCTGAAGCTGGCGTTCCTGCGCTGAGCGGGCTCTGAACTCGGCCATGTCCTTATGCCATTGGTCCATAAGCTGCTGCCTCCGCGTAGCACCGGTATTGCGATTATCTGTCTGAGCAGATACGTCGGGGGCAATCGTCGAAAGCCCTGCGACAACGACCATTAAGGTCAGCAAGATTCGTTTCATATACTTTAATTTTTAACTTTTCAATACACCGCAAAGCAAAGTGCAGGCCATTTCAAAAAAAACAGCAGTAAAAGGTGAATACATTACATTTAAATTACTATATTTGCCACTGATTTTAGACCACAGCACACCACACTAGACTAAAAACATCAATTAAATAATTAACAATCAAACATTTAAAAGAATGAAAAAGGTAATTTTCGCGCTCTTTATGGGTCTTGCAGCACTCGCTTGTACTCCTGCTGAGTATGACGACACTGCTATTCAGGAGCAGATCAAGGATCTTGACGATCGTCTTTCCAAGGTAGAAGAGGATCTGGCTACACTCGAGCTTAACGTAGAGGCTATGAAGACTCTCGCCAATGCTCTTAAGGAAGGTAAGTATATCGAGTCGGTAGTGGCTCTCGAGGATGGTACCGGCTATACCATAACTTTCTCAGACGAGACTTCTATCGTTATCAAGAACGGAGAAAAGGGTGACAAGGGTGAGACAGGAGACAAGGGTGAAACAGGAGCGGCCGGAGATGCTGGTCAGGACGGAGTCACTCCAACCATTACAGTAAAGGAGATCGACGGTGTACTCTACTGGTTCATCAACGACCAGCAGGGTCCGGCAGTATATGAGGAGGCCCCTGAATTCACAAGCATTGACGGCAACCTTTATGTAACTTTCCCAGGTGAGGAGCCACAGTTCATCGGAGCCCTTACCGGCAAGTCTATCTTTGACTATGTAGTGGTAAACGAGGAGGAAGGAACAGTTACATTCTACTTCATAGGCGAGAATGGCGAGAGCGGCGATTCATTCGTTCTTCCGCTTGCTGAGAAGTTTGCCCTAGAAATCGCCACTGAAATCGGTCTTGCAGAAGGCGCTGATTCTGTCAACATACCTTATACTGTAAAAGGTGCAAACGAAACTACAGTAGTGGATGTTCTCGCTGTAGCTTGCGAGGCTATTGTTGAGGCAGAGGTAATCAAGGTTACAAATATCGCCGCAGGTGCTCAGATGCTTGTATTTGCTGATAACGGTCAGGGCAAGACTTCAATCAAGAAGGTTGTGTTCAAAACTGAGACTTACAGCGTTGAAACTGTGGATAAGGTCATCCCTGCTGAGGGTGGTTCTGTAGTGGTGAAAGGTGTTTCAAATGTTCCTTTCGAAGTGGTTATCCCTACTGAGGCCTCATGGCTTACACAGGTTGCGACAAAATCCGCTTTCGAGCTGACTTTCACAGCAGAGGCCAATACAACCGGAGCCGCACGCGAGGCGGCAGTTTCATTCGTACGCCAGGGTACCAAGGAAGTTCTTATGACTGTCACTATCGCTCAGGCAGGTGCAGAGGTTGAAAAGGAGTTTGCGACTCTTGTATGGGATGCAGCTGTTCCATTTGGTGGCGGACAGGACAGAAATATGACAATGGACAGTGAGTATGTATATGTTGCTCAGGCTGCTGGTGGAAATGGTGCAATCAAGGCAATCAGCATCACTGACCCAGCTAAGACAAAGGATGTAAAAGTCAAGACTTATACTCCTTCTGGCCTTGACAACGGTACTCACGCGATTTCTTGCGTAAGAATGCTTCCTAATACTGACCCTGCTGTAAACAGTGGAAAGGATGTCCTCGTGGCTTCTAACCTTACACTTGGTGATGGCACTGAGAAGCTTACCGTTTATGTATGGTCAAACGGTATTGATGCAGATCCGAACTATTTTGTAATTGACTCAGGTGTACGTCGTCTTGGCGACAAGTTCACTGTAAGAGGAACATATCAGAAGGGAGAGCTTCTTTTCTTCGATTTCAACGATGGAAATACTGTAATCCGCGTCAACATGGAGAATGGCGTGGCAGGTCTCTGGGGTACGCCTGAGCTCGCCTATGCAACAGGACGTTACGCAATGCCTGTAGCTGGTGCAAGCAATATCGGTGAGTGCACAATCCATCCTGACACTGCTTTTGATGGTGACGGTAATCCGACTTCAGCTCTCCTTACAACAAACGCGGTAAACGGTTTCTTTACTCAAAGCGAAGGAAACGCATATGCGGCTTCTGCATGGGGGACCGATCCTAAGCTCACTCAGACATTCGGATACAACTTCTTCGAGCACAACGGCAAGAAATACATCGCTTATGTAAAAGTAGGCGGTGACAGGAATTCTGCAGCTCTCAACATCATTGAAGATGTAAACGGCGCCGCTGACTTCAAGGGCACCCTTGAGGCGCAGACAGGTCTTTTCACTGCTCCGGTAAACGGCAGCGGTAATGCGGGTCACGGTCTTGGCGACTGTGCTACTGCTGTAGTAAACGGTGTAAGATACATCGCTGTGATGGGTCAGAATATCGGCGTTTCACTCTACAGACTCAATTAAAAAGCAACGTCTGATACATTAAATATAGATTTTGCGGCGGTTCCTTCCGGAACCGTCGCTTTTTTCTATCACAACAGTGCTGTGGTGTGGTGTTTTTTACCTATCTTTGCAAACTTTCAACACAAATAAGACTTCTAGACATATGATTCGTAAAATTTTACTCTCCACAGCAGCATCACTAACTGCAATATGTTCTATTTCAGCCTATTCCGGCCCAGAAAAACTGATTCCAGAACCTGTAGAATACACTACGGAAGAAGGAGTCTACACATTGAAGCCCAATGGTGCTGACATCAAAGTGTACCTGAACACCGCACCATTCAATGCCAAAGTTGCCGATCTTCCCGACTTTGCCAGAGAAGAAGCATATGAACTGACAATCGGCAAGAAGGGAGTAAAGATCTACGCTTGCACAGAAGAAGGAGCATTCAGAGGACGGCAGACATTGGAAATGCTCCGACTGCTCGATCCGGCAGGCTGTGTTCGACATTGCACTATATTCGATTACCCGCGCTTCCAGCACCGCGGAATCATGCTGGACGAGTCGCGCAGTTTCAAGGGCAAGGAGTTCGTAAAGAAGCAGATCGATGCTCTTGCACTCCTGAAAATGAATGTGATGCACCTTCATCTTACAGATGCCGCCGGCTGGAGATTGCAGATAGATGCTTACCCAAACCTCACAGACCACGTCGCCTGGCGCATAGGAGAGACCTACCACGAGTGGGAAGGTCTCGGATATCCTTTCACAAATGCAGAAGATCCAAAGGCATATGGTGGATTCTATACCAAAGATGACATCCGCGAGATAGTATCATATGCAGCTGAGCGTCATATTGACATCATTCCAGAAATAGAGATGCCGGGGCATAGCATGGAAGTGAACAGGGCATATCCGGAAATAGCATGTGTAGGAGAAGATGGCAAACCCAGACCTTTCTCATGGGATCTTTGTGTCGGCAATGACGGTACATTCAGATTTCTTGAGACAGTCCTGGAGGAAGTTATCGAGCTTTTCCCCTATAAATATATCCATATAGGAGGTGACGAGGCTGTGAAGAAAGACTGGGAGGTATGCATTAACTGCCAGAAGAGAATGCAAGAGGAAGGAATGCATCACAAGAACGAACTTCAAGGCTACCTTGTCCGCCATATCGAGGCTTTCCTACGTGAAAGAGGCAGAACTGTGATAGGCTGGGATGAAATCGTAGAGACCGGACTTCCTGAGCAGGCTGTGGTTATGTCATGGAGAGGTACTCCGGGAGGAATCAAGGCCTCGGCTGAGGGCCACGATGTGATAATGTCCCCTAACAGCTATGTATATCTCGATTATTATCAAGACCTTATCCGCAAGGAGCCTAAGGCGGTAGGTCACATGCAGTCTCTACGTCATGTATACAAATACGATCCGCTCGAAGGAATTGCTCCGGAATTCCACCATCATATCCTCGGTCTTCAGGGCAATCTCTGGTGCGAACTGATACCATACGCGGCTCATGCTGAATACATGCTGTATCCCCGTGCTTTTGCCATAGCTGAAATCGGGTGGACACCTCAGGAAAAAAGGGAATTCTTCCATTTCCGCGAACGTTGCCTGACAATGATAACGATCTTCCGAGCAATGGGATACAACACATTCGATCTTTTCAACGAAAGTCTCCGCGCCCAGACCGGAAGGCTCCGTTTCGACGACCCTACATTTAAACTCCTTTAAATCATGAGCATAAACATAACACTTGAAACCGGAAGCAAAGCTCCTATATACAAGCAGCTTGTAGAAAAATTCGAAGATGCCATACGCTCTGGAAAACTGAAGCCTGGCGAACAGATTCCGTCAATGAACGACTTTGCCGCCCAGCTTGACATTTCGAAGGAAACCGTCAAGAAAACATACGGAATACTACGTGAAAAGGGACTTCTCATTCCACAGCAGGGCAAAGGTTTCTATGTAGCGGAAGCATCGGACAGTTCTAAGCCAAAGGTATTGGTACTTTTTGACAAACTGAGCATTTACAAAGAGGTCCTATTCAATTCTCTCGCCGAAGAGCTTGGAGAAAAGGCCGACCTTACAATCCTTACGCACAATCAGGATCTGGAACTCTTCACATATTATCTGGACTCATCATTGGACAAATATGATTATTACGTGATAAGCCCCCATTTCCCTCTTGACGCAAAGTCCCAAGCACTGGCGACAAAACTCATAGCACGAGTGCCGAACCGCAAGCTTATCATGGTAGACCACTGGCTCCAGAGCTACACGGGCAATTATGGAGCTGTATATCAGGATTTTGAGAACGATGTCTACGACGGCCTTAAGCAAGGTCAGGACAAACTGATGAACACTGCAGGCCTTAAGGTAATCACAATGGCATCCAGTCTTTACGGACCTATGATCTGCAAGGGAGTGGACCGGTTCTGCCTGGAGCATAATATTCCAGTAGAATTTATGACCTCAGCACCTGAGTCCATCAGTCCGAATGAAACTTATCTTGTAATCAATTCCCAGCTGGACTCAGGACTGGCCGCCCTTGCGCGCAGCATCAAGGCTCAGAATCTTGAAGTCGGAAAGGACGTATTCATCATATCATACAATGAATTCGACCTCAACGAGGTGGTACTCAACGGTCTTTCTACCATTTCGACCGATTTCAAGCAGATGGGACGCACAGCCGCGATGATGATATTGAACCGAAAGAGCTGGAAGGTACACTGCGACTTCAAGATGACTCGACGCGGTTCGTTCTAGTACAGATTCAACAGATTGACTATCAACACAATACAATGCCTGCGTGCTCCCTATGGGGAGCACGCAGGCATTGTAACTCATTGTCCAACAGGGAAATAAATCCTTCTTGTTACTTTTCAAAAATCAGCACTGTGATTCCGTTCTGTCCAAGGGTCAGCTTAGAACCGTCTGCACGGACACGTACATCGCCGATCGACTCGCATTCCACGAAACGATATCCCGGCGCGGAGATTTTTCCGGATGCTCCATCAGCCTGAAGGGTGGTAGCGACAATTGCAAGACGGTCGCCGTTCGCATATCCGCGGGCAATGATATCATCCGATGAGCAGGTGAATCCATCCATATGAACGAATCGGCCTGCTCCAAGGAGAAGTTCCGGATATTTATGACGGATGGCATTGATTCTTGCAAGATAACCCTGATAATGCGGAGTCTCATCTATAAGACCACGGCAACGGAAAATCTCGATATCATTGACCAGTCCCTTGAGCAATGTATTGTTCGCTCTGCGCTCGACATCAGTATCATCACGAAGGCAACGGTCAGACCAGATCACCTCAGGGAAGGTATATTTGAACCATTCAGGGAAGCTGTAAGGTTCTGCTGTAAACTCCACTATATGAACGAAGTCGCAGAACTGGGAAGTGCAGTCGCTGAGCCATTCTGTTCCAAGGCAGAACTCAGGGTCGATCGCCTTTATATGGTCACGGATTTCCTTCAGGGCCTCTGCCTTATAACGGCCAGTATATATATCCTGAACAGGGAATTCTCCGGTGATATCCCAATTAGGGAACTCCTCAGCCACACCAAGCTGGTCATAGAACACGGCATCAGCTCCGTAGGACATTGCCCTATCCGCCCACTCCAGAAGCATGTCACGCCACTCGCGGTTGGCCATATTGGCGATCGAGAATGTGCGGGTATCGTAATATCCGAGTGTGGTTCCTTCGCCTGTGAATTTGTAATGCTCGGCGAATTCTGCACCTGTATTGTCCCTGTTCACGGCTTTCTTGCCGTTTCCTTTCATATACCAGTCGCTCTCACGGTCCACCAGACGGCCGTTGTAGTAGAGCACCAGACGGTTTCCGTCGGCACGGTAGTCAGCTATAGCCTTCTTCCAGGCCTCTTCACCACCCTGAGTTTCGTCGATATAGTAGTTAGGATAGCCATTGTCCATTCCATCGCTCCACCAACCGAATGCCAGGACAGTATTACATCCGACGCTCTTTCCACAGTCATTGATACGTCCCGGAAGGTCGGTGTATCTGCGAAGATATTCGCCATACTGATGTTTGAAGATGATACGTTGCCATCCTGTCATTTCCTTCACCCACTGCGGTACATCCTTCTTGTCCCACCAAGTGCTGATCCACTCGCGGTATATATGAGACGTCTCGGTCCATGATCCCATATAAGGTTTCAGAATGCTGGTATTATTGGTCCAGGTATCACCGCACATTGCATTTGGATAGCGATAAAAACCAGCCTCGAGGCGATCGAATACACCAGGAGCGGAAGGATATGCACGGAGTCCGTGCCAAGTCTGCTGAAGGCTCTGGTCATGGCTTCCGAAATAAAGGCCGTCTTCCTCACCGACAAATGCATAACAGTTCGAAGCGGCATGACGCGGATACTGAAGGTCGTACTGACGGAAGTACTGGTCCGGCTTCATATAGAGGGTTTTAGGATTGACATTGACGATAAGGTCAATAGCATCGTCGTGGATCTGTCCACCTGTGTGGGTGGTGAGAAGTTTATGACCTTCAGGGAGGGACATATCCCCTACAAGAGGGTACTGAAGTTCGCGGATGATGGTATGAGGCTCATTATTTGATATAATACAGCCAAAGCGCACTCCACCGTCTTCAAGCGCGACTGTAAGAGTCAAGTCCATATTCAGAGACTTTTCTCTGTGACACAGGCCCTTATAAGCAATGGTGATGACATCCCCATCCTGCGACACCACGGGAATATTCTCAGACGGTTCAATCTGCATTTCCTTTTCCTCGTGAGTGTTGTAGAACATTCTCCAGAGACTCGATCCACCTGCATAATTGTGTCCGGTCTTTTTATTTCTGAAGACCAGAAGTTTTCCGTCCTCCCCTATCTTGACCTCGGCAAGGTCGTCGCTGAGGGTAAAGCCCGGTGCTGAAGAAAGAGCGTCATCTGAAGATAGTACGGTCTTCTCGGTCTTTGAACCGCTACATCCGATGAGTAGGATGATTGCAGTGGCAAGGGTTAAAATTCTTTTCATAATAGTATTTAATTCTTATAATAGATTCTCACGTCGCTACGCTCCTCAGAATGACAATGGGAACTTCGAGCTCCTTAGAATGACAATGGAAACTTAGAGCTCCTTAGAATGACAATGGAAACTTAGAGCTCCTCAGAATGACAGGCTATTGGCGCAACGGATTTTCAACAATGAAACGACAATACTCGAGATACATTTCCTGATCTTTCGAATCCGGCGATGTGGCAAGTTCGTACATAGCATTGGTTCCGGAATATGTGGCTATACGAGCCTTTCCGTAATAACCGGCTTCTTTAAACCTGGTCATATAGTCACGCAGCAGCTGCTTGTTGCGGGCGGCCTGCGGATTAGGTTTTCCTTTAGGCGTACCCTGAGCATCATTGTTTGTGCGGACAGTCTCAAGAACAGATGAACTTGTACGAGGCACTCCTTCTTCCCATTGGCTCCAGCCTGGCTCACCGTGCGAGCCTTCGAACTCGATTTCCATTCCGTGACTGTAGGAAGCCATCGAATTGAATACCCAGCTCCATGATTTCTTCTGCTTTTTCTCCGGATAGTCCCAATATTTATTCGGTTGCAGCCAGGTGTAATCGATGCCCAGCTGAACGGTCATATCATAACCGTCTGCCTGATAATACGGAATCCAATACATACCGTACTTCATTTCATGGAGATAATCGGAAACCGCAGGAAGTATCTTGTCCCATCTCTTGTACTTGTAGTTCCATCCCGAAGGCTTGGCTACCAGAACCTCTGAAAGTATATAGAAACCAGCAAGCTCAATATGCTGAGGGGCAGCCTTTTCCCAAAGTTCACGCACATAATCGATATACCATTTGTACGCAAGCACCTGGTCCGAAGCATTACTGAAATCCAGCCTGCGCCCGTACGCCTCACCCCAATATGTAGTGGAAGATGCCTTGTCAGAAAAATACTCCAGCATGATCGGATCGGGCATCGTAATGACTACCTTATGCCTGAATGTAGGATGTCCGATACGGGCAATAGCATTTCCGATGGTTCGGTCCATGACATCAATGACTCTTCCTTCACCAAGCCACCACTTAGCAAAATCCTCCCAGGAATCCTTTCCGGCCGACTTACCGTTTCCGTCGGCTATGCAAAGAGTGGTGCCACGGCTGTCATCCACGCCACCTATGAAGAGAAATGCTTCGTGAAGCCATTTCTCCCGTCCGTCCGAATCTTGAAAGGTCACATGAGGTTTCAACCTGTTTTCATCCCAATCCTTAGGTGTCTTATTGGACACCCCGCCAGGTATGAGATCCAGATCCGAAAATGTCGGTATCTCCGTCCGGGAAGCCTCCCAGGAATAGAGCGAAGGAGTGGTCACGGTAAAGGAGACAATCTCGCCATAAACAGTTCCAAGCACCCCGACGCCGTAAATATTGTAATCCGTTTCCTTTTCAAGTCCTCCGATGAACAGTCGCCGTCCGTCAGCCTGGACTCCGTTCTTCACAACAAATTCCGCTGTCGGCTCTGGTTCTCCGACTTTAAGCGCCAAAGCATAGACAGCATCGGTGTTGATGCTGCGGATATCCATCAAGACTCCGTCTTGATAGAAACTGTTGAAGTTCATCTCGATCACCGGAGTCCGGACATATTCAGGGGTCTTTTCTCTGCAAGAGATGACAAAGACGGGCAGAAGCAAGAATATACAGTATTTAAATCGTCTCATGGTATGGTTTACAGATCCTTCGCAAAGCTCAGAATGACAGTGGCTGGTTCTTCAATGGGTTTCCAACTACGAATTTACACAGTTTGTGGTAAATTTCCTTATCTTTTTCGTCTTGCGAAACAGCAAGTTCATAAAGTCCGTTGGTTCCTGCATAGAGTACAAACGGCACCTGACCATAGAGTCCGCGGGAGCGGGCATTGTCCAGATATTCCTGAAAACGGGCTTTGTTGCGCTCCGAATAAGGATTAGGACGTCCATCCTTGAGGTTACTGAGAATGGAAGAGGTCAATGGCTCACCGTGCGTGCCTTCGAACTCAAGTTCCATTCCAAGACCGAAATCACGAATCTTCTTCTCGATCTGGTCCCATGTCCACTTGGCATCAGTCCAATAATAGTTCGGTTGCATGACCACAAGATCGAATCCGAAATCCTGGCTGTTTTCTATACCTGGAGCCATTGCATAAGGCACCCAATAGAAGCCTTCGTTCATACTGTGGCAATAATCTGCCACTGCCTTTATCGTGACATCGTGCTCCTTGTACTCGTAACGGAAACTTCCAGGCACGGAAAGTTCTTCTGAAAGCACATAGAATCCGATGAGTTCTATATGTCTGTAACCAGCCTGCGCGAACTTTGTACGCACAGCATCGACAAGCCAAAGATACGCTTGGATGCGGTCCTGCGACTTCGAGAAGTCCATTGCCACAGCACCGATCTCTCCCCAATATACAGTATTCCTGTTCTCCCCTTTCATCGCATTTGTATAATGCTCGAAATAAACAGGGTCAGGAAGAGAGAAGATGATTCCGCGCTTCGAAGGAGGATTACCGATCCTCTTTGCCGCGGCATCTATGCATCGGTCAAGTGCGGCAAAGCCGTTTTCTTCGTCAAACCAATAATCAAGCTGCCTGAGCCAATGTTCCTTTCGTGAAGAATAACGGCCGTCATTAGCAATCGAGAATGTGACTGCATAGTCGTCATCCCAAAGCTCCATCATAATCATATTGTCAAACAGCCAATGCTCCTGACCGTTTTCGTCTTTGTAAAGAACTGTCTTTTCAAAACGCTCCTCAGTCCAAAGATAAGGGTCGCGTGCACTGTGACCGCCATAGCAGATCGCGGCATCGGCTAAAGGACGGATTTCGTCCTTTTCCCATCTGTAAAGATTTTTAGGGGTCCCGCAGGAACTAAATATCATTGCAGTGGAAACCACTGCAATGATATTGGATAAAATATGTTTCATATTGTTATTCAGCAATGAAACCTGCATTAAGTTTGAATACTGAGATACCTACATTCTGAATCATCACAGCCATATAGGTCTCACCGTTGATTTCACGCACCACGCAGTCACCGGTAGAGTGAGTTGCCGGGCAAGGTGAAACCACTGATGTATCCATACCGTCCTGGATAGGCGCCTCGAATACCATCTTCTGATTCTGTAGTACGCCAAGGAAGCCCTCCGGTGTGCCGTTGAAGTCAGAGATCACCTTTACAGCGCCCTTATCCTGAGCCGCTTCGAGACCTATGTAAGCGACGTACTTAAGTCCTGTCTTGGCATCCTGGAAGAAGCTGTAACCGTGAGTGAGAGGCATATTCAGATCAGCGGTCGAAGCGTACAAATTACCAGACACATTACCGAGGTAGTGAGCGCTGGCTGTAGACGACACAAGGAATCCTGCCGGAATATCCGAGCCAGCCTTAGGAGTTCCCGGATATACATATGCCGATCCGATGCAACCTGCCGCATCAAGAACTGAAGCATTGTAATCAAAACGTCCACGGGCATAAGCCAGACCATCAGCACCCGGCCACTCTCCTATACGGCCATCTACCATTGCATAACGGATAATATTACCTGTATTGTAGTCCTTCAGGTAAATCTCTCCATTGTTCCAGCTGCCGAGCACGATATACTTGTCACCGAGACGACGGCCGGAATCCTCTACCATGCTGAGTGTAGGAGCGCTGTCAATACCGTTGAGCCATACATAGAAATGCAGATGCGAACCGTCACCTACAGAGAGGCAGCATGCAGAAAGGATATCTTCGCCTGAGTTCACTGCTGGATCTTCATTAGGAATCATCCTTACGCAAGAGAGAGTGTGTGTACCTCCTGCAATACCCTCCACATTTACATTCTTCACCTGTGCAGGATCAGTGATGCTTACTGCCTTGAGTACCGCGTCTCCTCCTGCCGACTGAGGAATGTAGATATACTGATCATCCATAGTGATATTACGAGCGTCAGAAAGGCCGAATATCGCCTGCCATGGAGTGGTCGATGATGTCGCATAGATACCCCACTGACGAGTGAAGAGCTGCGGCGGAATAGGTTCAAGTCCCTTCACGACAACATATGTAAGACCATTGTCTATCTTCACTCCGTCCACTGACATTCCGGAAACCTTGAGAGGGACTACATATCCATCCCAGTCTCTCTTGATGAGATTTGTTTCAGGATCTGTAAGAACTGCAGTATTGACAGTCACAGGATAAAGAACATATCCCTCGCCGGCCTTGATTACAGGATCAGGACCTACAGTAACAAGTCCTTCAGGAGCGGTAACATAGTTTGTACCGTTCGCTTCATTATAAGCGGCTACAAGAGCATTATCCACTTCGAAATCGACTGTAAGATCGATTCCAGGGATAGCCTTGTCGATACGGACTGTGATGTCCATTGTCTCTGAAGACGGTTCTGATTCCCACTCGTATGTACGGCTGAGAAGAGTCTGCTCAGCTGTCACAGTAGAAGTAACAAGGTTGAGGATAAAGATCTGACGGCCGTCATTCACCTCAAGTCCCTCAGAACGGAGAGCCACAGGAATACAGTACTGATTCTGAGGTTCCTGCTCCATAAATGCAGCCACCTTAGCGATATCCCATGACACTGTTACCGGCTTGGTCACATCATCGATGCCGAAAGACAGGCTCTCGGAGCTGAATGAGTAAAGATCCTGATCGTCAGGAAGCGGGAAGTACTCCACGCCATACTCTTCATTGTAATTCTTGAGGTCAAAGTTTGAAGTAGTGATGTTTACCACGCCTTCATTCATTCCCTTGCCGCTCTTGATCACGTCGATTTCATATGAACCGCCATATAGAGGGAGGGTCAGCACATTCTCACCGGCCTTGTTGTTGAAGCCGAAAGAGTCATCAGGCAGAAAGTTGTTTCTGTCATCAGCACAAGACGCTACGGCTGTAATCGTCAGTGCAGAAAGCAAGATATTTCTGAAAATCTTCTTCATATTCATTCTGATTAGAATCCGTAGTTCTGTGTAAGGTTGGTCATCTCGGCAAGCTGATCCGAGTCAAATGGGAAGAGGTAGTCTCTCTTGGTGAACTTAGCATGCTTAGCAAGCGGGAAGTCTTCGCTTGAACGAACCCAAGAATCGTGATAATCCACAGGATCATTAAGATTGAGGGTCCAGTTCAATGTCGGGAAGTTCTGCTCTGCAGTCATCCAACGGGTATTGTCATAGAAGTGCATAGGGCCCTCTATAGCGAACTCGATCATCTTTTCCTGCTTGAAACACCATCTGAGAAGCTGCGGATCTGATGCGATGCCCGGATAAGCCTCTTCGAGATTATTGAGGCCGGAACGGTTACGAATCTTATTGAGATACTGGATGGCTTCATTGTAATCACCTGTCTCGATACAGCACTCAGCATAGTTGAAATAGATTTCCGCAAGACGGAAAGCTGGATACACGTAGTGAATCTGCTGATAATCAGATCCCACATCCAAAGGATTGTCAGCCTTGTAGAGACGTCTCCATGCATAACCGAAATAGTTGTTGGTCGAAGTCTGGTCCCAACGCTGGCAGAGTGCACCGGAACCTCTCCAGAAATGACATCTCATATCTTCAGCTGTCCAGGTTGTAGACGATGTCTTAGGATTTGTCATAGTCTTGAGGCTAGGGTCGCAAGGCCAATAATATCCGTTCGGTACGAGTGAGGCATAGTAGCGTGGTTCACGTCCGAGCGTAGAATTATGCGCCTCGAACTCACCTGCCCACTCTGCTTCGAACTGAGTAGTCATGCTGAAACCTTCTGCCATGTAGCCGGCCTGTTCGTCGATGACAGGCTTCGAGTAATCATCCATTCCGGTGGTTCTGTCATAGCCTGTCACAGGGTAACGGCCAGATTCATACATAGCATAAGCATCCACGAGCTTGAATGAAGGAGTGAGTGACTGCCATCCCTCGACTGTGATGTTACGAGGAGCGCAAGCACCTACAAATCCTCCTGAACGGCCGAGCCAGTCATCGTAGAAGTTCATCCACCATCCCCAGATAGTCTCTTCGTTCCACTGCTTGAAGAAGATATTCTGATATGCGCGGATACCGTCAACGAACTTGTCGCCGGTTGCCTCTGTACCTGCCTGGACAAGGCTGTAATAGTTAAGGTCGATAAGATCCTTGGCAGCTTTTTTCGCCGCCTCCCATTTGGTGGCGTCATAGTTCTGGGGGAAGATCTCATTGCCGTAATAGTTGGTCATGCCGGCATAGAGCTTGTTGCCGTTATACAGTGGAGATGCCACATAAAGGAGCACTCGTGACTTGAGAGCCATAGCGGCGCCCTTGGTAGCGCGTCCCATATCTGAACCTTCCTGAAGACCGACCTCTGTAATGCTCATAGGGAGCACCTCGATACACTTGTCGAGCTCGCTTACGATGAAGTCGACATTCTCCTCAAGAGTATTTCTGTCAAGCTGAGCACCCATTACATCAGAAGGAGCCGCCTGGTCACCCCATACGATTACAGGACCGTATGTACGGAAAAGGCAGAAATAGTAGAATGCACGCATGAAACGGGCTTCTGCCTTCATATATTCACGTACTGACTCGTTATCCTCCATATTAAGGTGAATATTGTCGATGACAAGTGTACAGTGAGCGATCGCCTTGTAATAGTTCTCCCAAAGGTTGTATCCTGTAATGGAAGCCGGGCTGTAGTCACCTACACGAAGGTCGAAGACATTGTTCGCATAAGCGGATGCATTGACCTGTCGTGCATCAGTACGGCCTGAGAATCCTCCTTCTGTGGTAGCATCCACCGGATTTTCTTCCTTAGGAAGGTAGGCGTACATATGTGCCGCAAGCTGACGAGCTGTTCCTCTCTTGCTGAACATCTCCTCTATGGTCGCCTGGTCCTGAAGCTCCACATCGAAGTAAGAGTCGCAAGACACCGCGCCAAGCGCAAGCACAACGAATGCTGAAATTGTATATAATGCTTTTTTCATTTTTCTATTTAATTATTTTTTGTCCCTGACCGGGACGGCTTCGAAAACTGAAGTTTTCTCGCTGTTAGAAGTTGATGTTCAATCCAAGACTTACGTTACGAGTGATAGGATATCTTGCACCTGTAGCAGTTTCAAGCTCAGGATCCCAAAGTTTGAACTCCGAGAATGTAAGGAGGTTGGTACCTGCCACATACAGTCGCAGAGCCTGGATGCCGGCTTTCTTTGTCCACTTCTTAGGGAATGTATATCCAATCTCGGCATTCTTGAGACGGAGGAAGCTCATGTCGCGTGTCCAGTAATCAGATGTCTGGACATTGTTGTTCGAACGGGTTGTTCCAAGTCTAGGATATGGAGCATTGACATTCTGGTTGTCTATAGTCCAGTGATTCTGCGCTACATCCTTGAAAACCTGTCCGGTGAGCTGAGGTGAAGATGACGCACCGTAGAGGTTCGATCCTCCAATCTGACGTGTCACATTGTCCACACCGCTGAAGAACACCGAAGCATCGAATCCCTTGTAACCGATGCTGAGACCGAAACCGTAGTTGATCTCTGGTATGGCTGTGTATCCGATGGCCACCATATCATACTGATCGACCTGACCGTCTCCGTTGATATCCTTGTACTTGATATCACCAGGCTGAACGTCACCGAATGTCTGCACCGGCCAGTTGTCGATATCCTCCTGATCCTTGAAGAGACCGCAAGAGATAAGACCCTTTCTCTGGTTGTATGCGAATCCCACATTGCTGAGATACTCCTCCACCGGTGTTGGCTGGTCATCATAGATGAGGCGGTTACGGTTGAATGTGAAGTTACCTCTTGCAGAAAGTGAAAGACCGTTAGCGAATGTATGGTCATATACCACCGACATATCGAAACCTCTGTTGAGCATCTCTCCGATGTTCACATACTGGTCCTTCTGAAGACCGATGGCTGATGGGGTCGACTGACGCATGAGGAAGATACCGTCACGATAGTCGCGGAAAAGGTCAGCCTGGATGGTGAGGTCATTGAAGAGGCCGAGCTCGACTCCGACATTGCCCTTTGTAGCCTGCTCCCACTCTACCTCAGAGTTACCCATCTCGGCAGTTGTGATACCGCCCACTGTGGTGTAACCTGTTGCAGACGAGTTAGGAACTGTACCCCACGCCGCACCTGTTGCTCCTGTATTGATGGTAGTATTGTAAGCGAAACGACGGCTTCCTCCGATCTGGTCGTTACCTACCGCACCATAAGATGCCTTGAATTTGAGAAGATTTACTACGTCTGAGATACTCTCCCACCAAGGCTCGTTGCTGATCATGTAACCCACGGCGACTGCAGGGAAGAAACCGAAACGGTGGCCTGGAGCGAAGTTCTCGGATCCGTTGTAACCCATATTGAACTCGAAGAAGTAACGATCCTTGTATGAATAGGTTGCGCGTGATGCAACACCCATTGACTTATATGGGAAGGCCGCGATATATGAGCTTGGATGAGTATGTGAGAGCGAACGCATGCTGTACAGTACCATTGCACTTACACGGTGGGCATAAGCGAACTGACGCTCATAATTCACAGATCCCTCGAAGTTGATGTAGCGTGTACCGCTGTGTGAGGTGCCGAGTGTGATGTAACCTGCATAGTCATCGATCACCTCGAACTGAAGCGGTCCGAGAGGGTTATCTTCTGTAGGCTCGCCTCTGCCGATAGCTCTGTACGTCTTTGGCAGGATGCTGCGGTTCAAAGTATTGTTGTTTGTAGCATCGAAAGAGAATGCTATACGGGCTGTAAGGCCTTCTGTGACAAAATCCGAGAAGTCCTGAGTAAGGGATACTGTAGACTGAGCCACATTACTGCTTGAATTCGAATAACCACGCTCGTTCAAGAGGTTGTAAGGGTTAGGAGTTCCCTTGATGGAAGCGAGGGTTCCGTCAGAATACTTGAGCGGAATCGCCGTAGGGGTCATCGTCATGGTCTGAGTAAGGAGAGCATCAAGACCTGCCGCTGGAGAGTTCTTCACTGTGAACTGTGTCGACACATTCATTCCGAGCACTGTCGAAGATGTAAGGTTGATATCCACGTTTGTACGGAAGTTGAATCTCTGGTAGCTCATCTGTGCGTCATAACGGTCATTAGCGGCTGTATTGAGGATACCATCTTCCAGATAGTATGAACCACCCACATAGTAACGAACGCTCTTTGTACCGCCGGACACACCGATGTTTGCCTTGGTAGTCATCGCCTGGTTCTTGAAGGTCTCGTTCACCCAGTCCACAGCTGGATAAAGGTCAGGATCGGCTCCAGGAAGTCCCATTTCGGTAGCGAGATATTGTTCTTTCTGATAGGGATTGAAGATCGCAGTCTGGCCGCTGTTAACATACATATTGTTAAGGAAGTCGATGAACTCGCCTGTGCTTGCCATTTCCGGAAGCTTCACTGGAGAAGTCACACCTGTCTCCACCTTTACAGAAAGCTGAGGCTTTGACTCAGAACCGCGACGTGTAGTGATGAGAACGATACCGTTCGCACCACGCACACCATAAAGTGCTGTTGCAGAGGCATCTTTAAGAATAGAAAGTGAAGCGATGTCCTCTGTATCCACCATATCCATGCTACGCTCTACACCATCGACGAGTATAAGAGGTGTGGAATTGGCACCGAAGGTACTCACACCACGGATCCAGAAATCAGCGGATGCACCTGGCTCACCGGTCTTCTGGATAGCCACCACACCGGCAAGCTTACCGGCAAGGCTTGTAGAAAGATTACCCTGGCTCTGAGCGAGGGTTCCCATATCGACGGTACTGATGGATCCGATCACGGAAGCCTTTCTCTGAGTACCGTATGCCACCTTCACGACTCCATCGAGTTCGTTGGCGGCAGGAACAAGTTTGATTGTAAGCTTAGTCTGGTCACCGACTTTCACCTCCTCGTCAAGATATCCGAGGAATGAAGCCACGAGCACGTCAGAAGGAGATACAGAGATATTGAATCGTCCCTGGTCGTCTGTCATAGCACCACGGGTCTCTCCTTTCACTACAACGTATGCTCCGGCGATTCCTGTATCAGTTTCATCCAGGATGACACCGGTGACATTTCTGTCCTGCGCAAAGGCGGAAAGCATTGCACAAGCGGACACAAGGCAGAGTGCGAACACTTTCCTGAGTCCATTAATACGTTTTGTCAGCATCATAATAAGGTTAGTTAATATTTTGTTTTTAATTTATTTACAACGAAGTGACTCCTACCAGTACAGTACCCTGGATATCATCCAAAACAGAAATCTGCACCTTTTCCGGAAGGCCCTTTCTTATCTCCTCTTCCATAAGGTCGAACGATCTGGCGATCTGTCCGGCGAAAAAGAGATGCCTGACTCCCAAGTTCTCCAGGGTCTGGCGTGCACCGCAGACATAATGTCGGGCGGCTGTCCGGAAAGCTTCCTGAGCCTTCATGTCGCCTGTCCTTGCCTTTGCGGCGATTTCCTTCACATCTTCTCCTGGCTGAAGAACACCGCCCATCTGGTCATAGAAGCGCAGAATCGCTCTTCTGGAAACGAAATCTTCCAGAATACCTCCTTCATACGGAGCATTCCAGAGATTCACTGCCGGAGATCCTGTCGGGGATTTCTGAATAACGCCGTCCACTGCGTATGCGAAGCCAAGTCCTGTTCCGAATGTAGAAATGGCCACATTGCCTTTTCTGAATGATTCATCCGCTGTCAGAGCACCCAGAAGGGCTCCATTCACATCGTGCACGAATGCAAGGCGGACCTGCGGACCGATGACATCGCCGAGAATTTCACGGAAGGAACGTCCGTAGACCGAAGCGAACTTATGCTTCATCATAAAGACACCTTGAGCATAGTCAAAGGGGCCTGGCAATGCGGCACACACAGCTTCGACCGTGTGTCCGGCCTCTTGCGCACGCCTCACCTGCAGGGACACCGCTTCCTTGAAAGAAGCTTCAATCTCCTGTGCAGTTCCACCGGACAATATCGGAATGGTCTCGAAAGTCCCCTCGACAGCGCCTTGCCCGGCGATGCCAAGGGACGACTTGACAAATGTGCCTCCGACATCCAGAAGGACTATGCGTGCATTACTTCTCATCGTTTTCAAATCCCTCGCGAAGTGTAGTCTTGTGGATGCTGATAGGCTCCTTGCCAAGGTTCTCCACAACATATCTGCCCATATCGGCAGGAACACATACGATATCCATGAAATCCATATCATAATAGCGTTCAGGATACTCTACACTGCGGACGCGCGCTCTGTCACCGTCCACAAGGGTAAGCACATGGAACTTCTCGTTCCTGGTATCCTGCTCGCACATTTTCTCGAACTCGAGGCGACGGAGCGAGATATACATCTGAGGGTTCTCACCGAGGATATACTCCTTCCAGCCCTCGCCCTCTGCGTCAAGACGCGGCTTCTGGACGATGTAGTCCTTGTTTTCAGGGTCGTGGATAGCCGAGTATCTTCTCTCCTGGTTTACAACCTCCTCGCCGAGCTTTGTGTGGATAGGACGCTGCTTGCCATCGAAATCCAGACGAAGGTAGTCGTACATCTTGTAGGTATACGAACCTATGGTAAGCGAACCGATCTCAAGAATCACCTGGTTTCGACCGCTTGAGTGGATTGTTCCAGCAGGAAGCATCACCTGAAGACCAGGTACAGATGGTTCGTAGCTTACATACTTCTCATAGTCGCACGGGATCTTCTTTGTATCAGCATCTTCGATCTCCTTGAAGAACTGAGGAATGTCGGCGTCATCTCGGAATCCGATGTATGTCTTCGCATCCTGACCGGTCACAACCACATAGTAGCTTTCGTCCTGACGACCGAACTCGTTGTAGTTCTCGACATTGTACTTTCCGCCTGAGTGACACTGGATGGACATGTTACCGGTCGAGTGGTATGAGTCATCCCAGTTGAAACGGATAGGGAAATATCCCTGGTATTTTGCTACAGCCTTCTCTCCCATGAGATTGACACCCTCCTTATGTACGAATGAGCAGTAATTGATGTCGAGCATCTCCTTTCCTGCCTCCACGAGGACACTGACCTCCATCGGAATGAAGTCGAACACCCAAGCGGCATTCTTCATCTGCTCAGGAAGATTGCGGTATTTCTTCATATATGAGCCGCCCCATACACCCTCAAGGTAGCAAGGCTTTGCACGGAACGGATACTTGACAAGCTCTGAGCAGATGTCTGCAAATGATTCGAAAGGCATCATCTGAAGCTTTTTCGGATCATTGTCAAGGAAGTAGAAGTCCGGAACATTGTTCTTCCAGAGGTCCTTTCTGAGCTGGACCGCGCACTCGAAGTCGCAGTAGTAGCAACGACGGATGATACGGTTTATGATACCCGGACGATCCTTGCCGATATTGGCATATTCTCCGCCTCTGATACGGAGCATCGTCTTCATCGGAGTGATATCGAACCAGCACTTTATGTCATACATATCACGGAATTCCGGAATCATACTGCCGTATCCGGCTACGACAACGAGCTTGCCGGGAGTCTTCATCGAAGGTACGCTCTTCTGGAAATCAGCCACCTTAGCCTCGTCAAAAAGACCGATATAGCCACCGTGGTAAAGCTTTCCGAAAAGAAGTGTAGGGTCGATCTTAGTATCCCATATAAGAAGAGGGTCGATCATTTCGTCGATTTCCTTGCCCGGCTTGAGAACAGCCTTGAGGGAATCCACCACCTCGAATTCGACACCGTTGATGACGCATTCGCGCGCAAGAAGGTTTAGGAAAAGATTCCAGTCTGCTGTCGTATATCCGTCGATTCCGACGATTACACCTTCAGACTTTATTCTGTCTGCGAGGTTTGCTACAAATTTCTTTGCGACATTAGGAGTTCCTCCTGTCACGATTGACTCGATTGTCTTTTCTGAAAGTTTCGGTCTGTTGATCGGCTTCGGATCATCAAACGGAAACGGGTTGTACATAAAACTCATTATCTTATACCTTTAAATTTTCAATTCAATATTGTCTCAGCTTGGAATGTTCCCTTATTTGATATTATAAAATTCAAAACCCATGATCTCGGCGAAGTCTTCCAGCTCCTTACGCCAGTCGCCATCGACGATGGCGTAATGCTGTGTAGCCCCGATGCGCAGAACCTGTTCCCAGAGCTGCTTCACAGGCACTACCGGCTTGAAGATGGTATGGCTGTAAGTAGCAAGGAGATGCTTCTTGTCGCTCTGTGGTGTATCCTGTTCTGAAAGGCTCTCGGCAAGGAAAGTGATCAGCTTATATTTGCCGTTCTCCTCATAAAGGCCTGCGACAGTCTTCATTCCCGGGCTGAAACGATACCATGCGAAAGGAGCTCCGGCATACTTCCAATGCGTCTTTGCAAAACGTACATCACGTGAAATGATGACATTCTCCTGCCACTGAGGATCATTGTGGTCGTTAGGACCGGCATGACCGCCTGCGAATGTACCGAAATCGTCCTCGATGTGGAACGGCTCCACGAAATTGACATTCCTGCCTGTCATAAGCTTGAGGACATATGTGATGATTCCTGCTCCGATATCTGCCTCAGGTACAAGAACGCTTACATTTTCATTGAACCACTGCGGATAGAAACCTGCCCTGCATCCGGCCGTCTTGAAAGTAGCCTGGTCGATGTCGTTATAAACATAACAGTCGATGTCATTCTTTTCAGCAAGCTTCTTGATACCGAGGGTAGCTTTCACGCATCCTATGAACTTGTCATATTCCACATCCTCCATCATCTTATACTTGGCGGTAAGCTCGTCCGCATAGGCCTTCACTTCCTCATCCGTCAGGTTATCGATCTCGATGCCGTAGTCGCTGTAAGGGAGGTAGTGAACCTCCGGACCTATCTTTGTGAAGAGGTCGTAATTGTCAATGTAGGTGCTCCACATTGCCTCGTTCATATTGGCCATAAGGCCGACATTTGATTTGCGGAGGATAGCACGGGTCCTTGCGGCATTGGCATAGATGCGGAGCTTCTCAGTCACCTGCTCACGTGTGCCCATGATGGTCTTGACGTTCTTGCGAGGAACTCTCCTCACACTGCCGGATGCCTCAAGCGAACCGACAAGCGTACCTGCACAGAGATAATCCACGAAGTCGTCCTCATCAAGAGTGGTTTCGAATGTCATCTTCGGCTTGGCTGCGTTACAGAAAATGATAGGAATTTCAGGGCAATCACGGAGGAATCTGATCCATGTGAAATCCTCGCTCCATGACAGAAATTCGGCATAGATGAAGTCTACCTTCTCTGCATAGAAAAGGTCCATCGCCTTCTGGGCATCCTCTCTTTCGTAGGTTATGCCGGGATATACAACATCAAGGAAGTCCATAGTACCCAGGATTTCCTTGACAGCTTTCTCTTTTCTTTCTCCGTATGTTCCGCGCTGCGGACCAGACAGGTTCTTGAATCTTGGTGAAGCTATAAGCAGTACACCTGCTTTCGGCTTCCTTGCTTTTAATTCAGGTTTCATTATAGTTACTTTTTGATCTTGTCATAATCCTTCTGATAACTGGTCTTGCTTACGATCAGCATCAGGATACCGCAGAGAACCCATACGGCTCCAAGCACAGGGAAAGTAGCCGAAAGGCTTCCCATACTGTCCTTCATCGCACCGAGGATAACAGGAGCAAGCGCTCCGACAGCAAAGCCGGTAGTGATGAGCGCACTCGAGCAGGAAGCATGAAGTCTTGCGGGGGTCACATCATATAATACTGTATAAATGTTCGCATCAAAGAACGCTCTGAAGAAGCCCCAGCCGGCAAAGCAGAAGTAAACAGCCCAGAGAGCCATGTCACCGTTCACGAAGAAGAGGAATGCGGCGCCAAGGATGAGGCCTATACCCTGAATCACCATACGTACCTTACGGTCACGTACTGCGATCTTATCAGAAAGAGTACCTGCGAGAAGGACTCCGGCAAATGCGGCCGCATATGTCCAGAACATTGAATTGAATCCTGCGACAGCCTGCGTCTGACCGAACTCCTCCTGAAGGAATGCCGGAACCCAGGTCATGTAACCGGTGATCACGAAGATGAATCCGCTGAAGCCGACAGTGAGCACCAGGGCTGTAGGAGTGGTGAAGACGGTCTTGAATCCATCAAAGATGCCTGGCTTAGACTGCTCGACTTCGCTTGAAATCACAGCACTGCCTTCATTTCCAGCCTGACCGGCAGCCTCCTTCTTGTCCTTCAGACGGATGGCCATGACGATGCCCCAGATGATACCCGCGGCACCGAATATGATGAATGAATACTGCCAGCCAAGCTTGTCAGCGATATAACCCGCCAGCCAGCCGGCCAGAATAACACCTACATAATAAGAAGTCTGATGGATCGACATCGCCCGAGCTCTTGTATCGGTATGATATTGTCCCAGAAGCGAATAATTGGCCGGACCGAAGAAGGCCTCTCCTCCTCCGGTAGCAACGCTTCGCATAAGAATGAGCATTACCACTCCGGTAGCAAGTCCGGTGAACATCGTAGCGACGCTCCAGAAAATAATGGCAATCGTAGTTACCCACTTGCGACTGAGACGGTCGCCTGCCATTCCTCCCAGAGGCACCATACAAGCATAGCAGAGGTTGAAGATAGTCGCGATCAGACCGACAGAGGTGTCTGTAAGATGGAGAGAATCGCGGATTGCCGGAAGGACTGTATTGAAGACCTGACGGTCTGCCTGATTGAGAAGATAAGCCATCCAGAGCAAGCCCAGAACCTCCCATTTGTAATACTTGTGCAGTGCTTTCATATGTCGAAAAATGAGGATTTTAAATTATGTGTGGTGTAGTGTGGTGCAAAAGTACGGAAATTCTTGCAAATTCCAATACAATTTTAGTATTTTTGCCCCGTAAAATAAGTTTGCAATGAAAATATACCAGACTCCAATCATAGAAATCATTGAAATCCTCTCAGAAGGCCGCATACTCTCCGGAAGTACAGGAGAATCCTACAACGATCAGGAAGACTTCGGAGGTATATGGTCATGAAGATTAAAATCTGAAGAAATGAAGAACACTATATTCTTATCAGCGATGCTCTTATGCCTGATTTCATGCACCGGAGCAGAAGAAGAGTTCAGCACTCTACGCACCAAAGAGTTTACCTGCCTGCTGGAAAACTCAGACTCCCCTGCCACAAGGACAGCTCTCGGACCCGGAAACGCCATCCTCTGGGACAACAATGATTATATAAAGGTTTATTCGGCCAATAACACCGCCGGTACAGTTTTCACCGACATCACGCTTGAAAACCAGGGGCGCAAAGCCACCTTCAAAGGTATGACGGAATCCGCCGATTCGTATTTCGCGGTATACCCGGCCTCTTCCGGCTCGGGATTTGACCCGCAGAACAATACAATTTCAGTGAGGATACCGACACAGCAGAAGGCCACAGCAGGTTCATTTGCAGACAATGCCAACACCTCTGTCGCGAAGACTGCAGAGGACGATCTGTACTTCAAGAACATAGGTGCAGTACTGGCAATCAAATGTCCGACAGCCTATGCTTCATCCCTCATACTGAGAAGTTCCGACAAAGGCATCGCGATGTCAGGAGAGTCTGAAATCGACTATTCAGACGGAGAACCGACAGTGGAAGAAATCACAGACGGTGTGAACTACATCAATCTTACAGACCTGGGAAGTTCTTCATATGGAAAGACTTACTATCTGACTGCATACCCCGGAGATTATAAGGGATTCGACATCATCATCACCAATACCGCAAAGACACACAGGTCGGTCATCAGCAGCGGCAAGGTACTGAAACTGGAAAGAAATGACAATATCCTCCTGTACGACGGTTCATTTGCCGGATGGAACGCTCCGACAGAGCCATACTCGGTAAACGCTTCTTTGGAAGCTGACTTCACCCTTACAGTCAGCTGGAACTGCGATTCAGATAAAAGTCTGTGCAAGGGATTCAGGATATATGCACGCAAAAGCGCAGATATACAGACGCAGACAATGGTGGGACAGACCAATGCCGATGTAATGAGTCTTAACATCAGGGATCTGGAAGAGAATCAGACATACGACATAGGCGTCCAGTCGATCGGTTCCCAGTCAAGATACGACTCCGACATAATATGGAAAAAGAATGTGAGAATTCCTGACAGCGGTATGTATGAGTGGGAAAAGTCGCGTGAAGGAATTCTTGATTTCGCCGACCTCGACCTGCTTG
Source organism: Bacteroidales bacterium (assembly GCA_017630215.1). Lineage (GTDB taxonomy): Bacteria > Bacteroidota > Bacteroidia > Bacteroidales > UBA932 > Cryptobacteroides. Next base: position 115,989 of record JAGBVR010000015.1, read on the forward strand.
CAGGCGGATTGACGAGCAAGACTCCTGACACTTGGAACGAGACACGTCTTAAGCCGCACGTCACTTTCATTGATGAAAACGGGAAGGAGCAATGGCTTCATGAGGCATTCCTTTTCTTTGGCAGCGAAGATTCCAGGTCAAATTCAACATTCGTCATTTCTGCTGACGGGCAAAAATCAGGAGATCAGGAGGCTTGGAAGAGATTTGCCGATTACTGGATATCCCCCGAGGGTGTCATAAAAACTCTCGACAAGACAATATCCGATGCTATGTCACGCATCGGTCAGCCCGGATTCAAACATAAGGTCATCATCACAATGCCTGATCCTATCATGCTGGAATATTTCACTGACAAAAAGTCATCCACCACTTACTGGGGAAAGGTGGACGGACGACAGCTGGACTTCAAAAAAACCGCTGATCAGGTTCTTGCCTACCAGTGGTACATCGATTACATCAGGGCGGCATGGTACAAGGCGGGGCCGCAGAATATTGAACTTGCAGGTTTCTACATTCTGTCAGAGGAGTTGGTAAGCGAAGAAAGCGGATGGAATTATAACTATAAGAGATGGGACAAGATACTCCCATATGTATCCGAATACCTTCACGCGAGAAAGTACGGAATGTACTGGATACCTTATTATCAGGCTGCAGGTTACAATAAAACCTCCAAGCTTGGAATCGACTACACCTGGCTGCAGCCTAATAAATATTGGGACTATCCGGAGAAGAAGCAGAAGAAATCCTGGACCTGGGTGTTCAATACAATGAACACATACGGACACGGAATGGAGATAGAGTTCGAGGGTTCTCACGGAGAATCTGGCTGGAGCCAATACGAAGAAGGAGTTGCTCGTACAAGTTCTTCAATTCTGGAGACTGTGCGCACGAATAATGATGCTCAGGGAACACCGAAAGGCCAGCCTAACCCTCAGGCAGCAAGAAACAAGCAGCTTCTCCGTGATTACATGACACAATTCAAGGAGAACGGATATTATGGTAAGGCACGCATCGCCACATATTCAGGCACTGATGCCATGTACGAACTGGCCGCTTCGCCGGACCGGAAAGATAAAGAGATGTATCTCGAATACTGCCGTTTCATTGTAGAGAACCCAAAGAGAAAGCAGTAAGAGCCGGCGTATAAATCCATAGAAGAAAAAAAACATTACATATGAAGAATATATCATTGATATTGGCAATGGCCACGGCGATTGCTTGCACTGAAAAACCTCAGACAGCAACAACGGCGGCACTGGCTGACCCTGACTGTCTGCAGACCGAACAGGTCGACCTGACCACAATACGCCTCAGCTGGAATGACCGGGCTGATGGTGAGACCGGATACAGAGTGTTCCGGCGCGCAGAAGGAGGGTACTCCAATGTCTCCCCTTTGACCACGCTCGAGGCAGGCGCAACGTCTTTCAGCTTCGAAGGACTGATTGGCGGATCCGTTTATGACTTCGGTGTACAGGCCATTTCAGATGATATGACAAAGCACTCCAAGACCGTATGGATCAATGACTGCAAGGTTCTGACGTTTTCAGAACTAGCAGAACAGGAGAGCGCGGGAAAACTCTCAGCGCCTTCCGATCTGAAAGCAGTTCAGACAGACAACCACAGCGTAAAGCTTTTATGGAAGGACAACACATCAGGCGAGATCGGATACAACATCTTCTATGATGAGGGAACAGGCCTCACCTTCGACCAGCCCGAATCCACCAGTACAGCCGACAGTGAGGAATGCATACTCTCAGGACTGGAGCCTGGAAAGACATATACATTCGGTGTGCAAGCGGCAGGAACTTCCATCGTGAATAACTCCCGTATCACCACCTGCGAACTTTCTTTGATTGACCTCGAAAAGCGTCCGGAAGTAACTTCTGTCAAGACAAGCTATGCCTACATAGCAGTCACATACAAAGTTCAGAAAATATCTGCTTCAAACCCAGAACACGGTATCTGCTTCAGCGAGTCCGGCAAACCTTCCGTGAACGACATAAAGGTTACCGGACCGGAACTCAGGGCCTCAGCAGAAATCCTCCAGATAGTGCCGAATGCATATCTCGAAGACGGAAAGGGATACAATATGAGCGTTTTCATCAAGGACGGCGAGACATATCATTACAGCGAGCCTCAGACGGTCAGACTCGAGGCACAGCCTTCCGCACCGGAGCTCATCTGGGAAAAACAGGACTATGGTCTGGAAGGAGTCGAGGTATTCAAGACCACCTCGCAACTTAACGGACGCAACTTCAATGCGTGGTACGCAATTGCAGATCCGGCGCAGGTGGATTTCAGAGTACTGTATCCGGAAACTGTAGGTTCGAAGAAGACCGTGGCATCCCAGGCAGAAGAGGCCGGAGACTGCCTCGCACTCATAAACGGAGCCATCTACGGTAACTACAACATAGGCGTGATCATAACTGAAGGCCAGATGACCCAGCAGTGGCATGGAGAAATCGAAGGATGCTACTGGGCTACTGACAATCAGCTTTATCAGATCACCCGTCCTGTCATCGGAGTGGACCAGAACGGTAAAGCGGGAGCGTATTGGGTGGGAGTACCTCAGCAGGGTACTTTCTACTACTACGACAGACCTCAGCCAAGCGTGACAGGACAGGCTAAATACGGCAAGGTAAGTGCCTCATCTCCAGTTCCAGCCGTTGACTGGAATCCTTATTACGCCATCAGCTGCGGCCCTATGGTCCTCTATGACGGAAAGGTCTGTGCGGACAACTCAATGGTGGACGACACCCATTATTATACCAACTTCGAGTGCTGGAACGAGTCGAGTGTTTACTCCGCTCACCCTGACAGAACAGCTGTGGGTGTGACTGAGGACGGCAGGATTGTCCTCTTCATATGCGACGGACGTATAGATGCCAGCCAGGGAGCATACATAAAGGAGCTAGGTCCGATAATGAAGAGCATCGGATGCGTACACGCTATGAACCTCGACGGCGGAGGATCCACAGGAATGTGGATAGATGGCTCAGGAATGATCAACCATAAGGATGACAGCTGGCGTGCAGTCAAGTCAACTATAGGATTCTTCAAGAAATAAGACATGAAAAAAGCATTGATTATCATAGTATCTGCGGCATTGGCTGTAAGCGCCTCCGCGCAGGAATATATATTCAACAGGCATCCTCTTATGCCGACATCATTCACAGAACTTCCTATCGGAGCGATCAAGGCGGAAGGATGGCTTCACGACCAGCTTGTAAAGCAGAAAGACGGAATGACCGGTCATCTGGACGAACTGTACAGCGAAGTCGTAGGAGCCGACAATGCCTGGATCGGAGGCGAGGGAGACACCTGGGAACGTGGTCCTTACTGGCTTGACGGTCTTCTGCCATTGGCCTACATCCTCGGTGATGAAGAACTCATCGCCAAGTCAAGGGTATGGACGGAATCCATGCTCACAATGGTATACGACGACGGTTATTTCGGCAATAGGATTTCCCGCAAATATATCGAAGGATTCCAGAGGGGTAAAGCAGAGGACTGGTGGCCTAAGATGGTAGCTCTCAAGATATTAAAGCAATACTACATGGCAACGGGAGACCAGCGCGTGATCGACGTGATGACAGGATATTTCAAATACCAGCTGGCCAATCTTCCCCAAAAGCCTCTTGACCACTGGACATTCTGGGGCGAATGGAGAGGTGGAGACAATCTCGATATGGTATATTGGCTGTACAATATCACAGGAGAGGAATTCCTTCTCGAACTGGGAGATCTGATCCACAGCCAGACAACTCCTTGGACAGCGATGTTCTGGGGTGAGACCAATGAACTGAGAACCCAGAACTCGATGCATACTGTAAATCTTGCACACGGTTTCAAGGAACCGATCATATGGTGGCAGAGATCACACGACCCTAAGGACCTGAATGCTCCTGAAAACGCATTGAAGATCATACGACATACATTCGGGCTTCCTACCGGACTCTGGGCCGGTGACGAACAGGTTCATTTCGGAGACCCGACCCGCGGATCTGAGCTCTGCACCGCAGTCGAGATGATGTATTCACTGGAGGAAATGCTTCAGGCAACAGGTGACCTCCAATGGGCTGACCACCTCGAAAGAGTCGCCTTCAATGCTCTTCCGACACAGGCTACCGACGCATATGACGGACGTCAATATTATCAGCAGACCAACCAGATAGCATGCTCACGCGAGTGGCGCAACTTCGTCACCCAGCACGAGGATAATGACAATGTATTCGGCGTACTTAACGGATACCCTTGCTGCTCGTGCAATATGCATCAGGGCTGGCCTAAATTCACTCAGAACCTCTGGTATGCCAGCAAGGATGGCGGTCTGGCGGCATTCATCTATGCTCCATCTACTGTAACCGCAAAAGTGGGTGAAGGAACTGAAGTATCGCTTAAACAGGAGACATTCTATCCTTTCGACGAAACCGTGAAAGTAACCGTGGATTTCACTGGAAAGAAGGTTAAGGACGCATATTTCCCTCTTTATTTCAGAATTCCCGAGTGGTGTTCTAATGCAAGAGTACTTGTAAACGGCGAAGAAGGCTGCAGTTCTCCAATGGCAGGTGAAACCGTCCGACTGAGCAGAAGATGGGCAAAGGGAGATGTGGTGACATTGGAATTCCCGATGGAGGTGAGCATCAGTCATTGGTACGACGGGGCCACAGTAGTGGAAAGAGGACCGCTGATATATTCTCTGAAGATGGACGAGAAGTGGGAGAAGCACGAATTCGAGGCTTCATACGAAGGCAAATACGGCCCTTACTATTATACCTGTGTGTCAGATACTCCATGGAACTATGGATTCAGGCTTCAGGATATGACTCCGGAAAAGATGTCTGAGAACTTCAAGGTGGAAATACGTCCTGATGAGGGAACTTATCCCTGGAATCTTGAGAACGCACCTGTAAGCATCAAGGCCAAAGCTGTGATAATCAAGCCATGGAAGGAATACAACGGCTCTACTGGACAGATCGCATATTACCGCGAGGACGGAGATGACACAGGTGAGGAAGTATGGATAGAACTCATCCCTTACGGCTGCACCACCCTCCGCGTAACCGAATTCCCGACAAGATTATAACCCCTGTCATTCCGAGATTATTTATTGTCATTCCGAGCTTATTTATTGTCATTCCGAGCTTGTTTATTGTCATTCCGAGCTTGTCGAGGAATCTACACCCATGATAACAATTTCAAACAACACCCTGACAATATCCCTCCACACCCCAGACAGTGTGAACGGGTATTACCGTGGCACCCGCTTCGACCATGCAGGGGTCTTCGAAAGCATAATCTGCCACGGATGCAACTACTGCGAACCATGGTTCGAATCATACTCCCCCCTCATGCACGACGCCGTCTGCGGTCCTGCGGAAGAATTCAGCCCGATAGGACTGGAAGGGACAAAAGCGGGAGATCCATTCCTTAAAATCGGTGTAGGCATATTGGAACGATTGGACAATGAACCTTACGATAGATTCCGCCTGCACAGGATTCTGGATGAAGGCGAAAGACTGACTGAAACCGGTAACAACTACGTAAGGTTTACTCATCGGATCGCTTCTGAAATTGGCTATGGTTATGATTATGTTAAAGAAATCGCCATTACTTCCGACTGTGGCTTTACGATCAGGCACAGCCTCAGAAACACAGGAAGAAAGACATTGGAAGGAGATGTATACAACCATAACTTCTTCACTCTAGGGCTCTTGCAGACAAGTCCTTCAAGGACGATTGACTTTCCTTTCCATCCGGAAGGAGACTGGCGCGCAGAATATTCAGAGGTAGGATTCACCGTCAGCGGAATTCGGTTCAGCAGAGTCTTGCAAAAGGGAGAATCTGTCTTTACAGGAAACCTCCACCAGAGCGGCCGCGGACTGACCGGAAGTCCGAATGCATTCATCCTTTCTGAAGAACAGACCGGACGCAGAGTGCAGATGCACTGCAAGATTCCGATGACCAAGACCGTATTCTGGTCAAACCATAGGATCGCCTGCATCGAACCGTACATCGATTTCAAGATCAAACCGGGAGAAAGTCTGGATTTTGACATCGATTATTCTCTCAGATAACATACAACAGATAACACATTAATTATCAAATAAGTAGACGGACCACCCGCTCTGTTTAGAGTGGGTGGTCCGTCTACTTGACTTGCGTTGTGCGGAAGTTTTACTATATTTGTGAATTGTACCATAAAATGCCCAATAACAACTAATACTACAATATGAAGAAATCAATTATCCTTTCAGCAGCGGCGCTTGTCCTGGCGTCATGCTGCTCACAGCCGAAATTCGACGGCCCGACTTATCTCAACCCTAACGCTCCCGTAGAGGAAAGAGTTGAGGATGCCCTCGCAAGAATGACTCTCGAGGAGAAGGTCGGAATGACTACAGCACAGTCCAAGTTCAGCTCACGTGGAGTTCCACGCCTTGGTATTCCTGAAGTATGGCACACCGACGGACCTCACGGAATCCGTCCTGAAGTACTTTGGGATGAGTGGGATCAGGCCGGCTGGACAAACGACTCTTGTACTGCATTCCCTGCACTTATCAACCTTGCTGCTACATGGGACAAGGAAATGTCAATGCTTTATGGTACCAGCATCGGAGAAGAGGCACGCTACCGCAAGAAGGACATCCTTCTCGGACCTGGCGTGAATATCTGCCGTACACCTTACAACGGACGTAACTTCGAGTATATGGGTGAGGATCCGTTCCTTTCAGGAAAGATGGTGGTTCCTTACGTACAGGGAGTTCAGAAGAACGGTGTGGCTGCCTGCGTAAAGCACTATGCAGTTAACAACCAGGAGTTCCAGCGCACTCAGTCCAACTCTGTCGTGGATGACAGAACCCTCCATGAAATCTACCTTCCAGCCTTCAAGGCTGCAGTTCAGGAAGGTAACGCATGGGCGATCATGGGCTCATACAACCTTTACAACGGCCAGTACAACTGCCACAACAAGAAGCTTCTCGTAGACATCCTCAAGAATGACTGGGGATTTGACGGTGTAGTAGTAAGTGACTGGGGCGGATGCCGCGACAGCGAGGAGGCAATTCTCAACGGTCTCGACATCGAAATGGGTACCTGGACTAACGGTCTTACAGGTGCTGCAAGCGACAGCTACAGAAACTATCACATGGCAGATCCTTACCTCAAAGGGCTCAGAGAGGGCAAATATACCACAAAGGAGCTTGATGACAAGGCACGCCGTATCCTTCGTACAATCTTCCGCACAAGCATGCGTCCTGAGCCTAACTACGGCCGTTTCGTATGTCCTGAGCACTATCAGGCTGCAAGAGAAATAGCTGCTGCTGGTGTGGTTCTCCTTAAGAACGACAACAATACCCTTCCACTCAATGTACCGGAAGGTGGCAAGATCCTCCTCGTGGGAGAGAACGCCGTGAAGAAGATGGTTGTGGGCGGTGGTAGCTCAAACCTCAAGACTGCATACGAGGTGAACCCTCTCGAGGGTATCCAGAATGCATTCGCCGGCAAGGCTGACGTGAAGTGGGTACGCGGATATGTAGGTGACACTTCGACTTCATACAATAAAGTGGACACAGGTCAGGATCTTACAGACAACCGTACACCTGAGGTTCTCATAGCTGAGGCTGTAGAGGCTGCCAAGGACGCAGACTATGTTATCTTCGTAGGAGGTCTCAACAAGAGCGACCATCAGGACAGCGAGGGCGCAGACCGCCTCCAGCTCGACCTTCCATATCATCAGGAGGATGTAATCAGAGCTCTTGCTCCTGTAGCAAAGAATCTCGTGGTGGTAAACATTTCAGGCTCACCTGTATCAATGCCTTGGGCTGACGTGGCAGGAGCTATCGTCCAGGGATGGTACGGCGGTACCGAGTCAGGTAATGCCCTTGCAGATGTTCTTACCGGCAAGGTGAATCCTTCAGGAAGAATGCCTTTCACTGTTCCTTTCAAGTATGAGGATGGTCCTATCAAGACAGAGCGTCAGTATCCTGGTATCAAGGAGGCGAACGACGAGTACTGGCAGACTCACTACGACGAGGGAATCTATGTAGGTTACAGATGGTATGAGGCTAAAGAAATCCCTGTACAGTGGCCGTTCGGACATGGTCTGAGCTACACTACTTTCGAATATGGTCAGGCAAAGGCTGGCAAGGCTTCAATGACTGCTGACGGCAAGATGACTGTGACAGTAGACGTGAAGAACACCGGTGACCGCGAGGGTGCAGAAGTAGTTCAGCTTTATGTTGCTGACCCTGTTGCAAGCATCGACCGTCCGGTGAAGGAGCTTAAGGGCTTCGAGAAGATCACTCTCAAGCCAGGCGAGACCAAGACCGTTACATTCACTCTTGATGCAGACGACCTCAGCTTCTACAGCATCGAGAAGAATGGCTGGGTAGCAGAGGCTGGTGAATTCCAGGCACTTATCGGCCCTTCATCAGAGGATATCAGAACGACTGCAGCTTTCGAGCTTAAGTAAGAGTCAATAGAAAAAATACTGACCGATATACCGGTGACCCCCGCCTCCCGCTGGGAGGCCCCCCTAGCCGGGGATAGCTTGTCACCTATATATCGGTCAGTATTTTTTATTATATTCTGTTAAATCGGCAATCAGTTCGGTCTATAGTCCGTATTTATCGATTGCTGCAAGAGAAAGGTTCTTGAAGTCACCCGGAGTACGATAATCAATGGATTGTTCCTCAGCAGCCCAGGCATTTTCGAAGGCTTCCAGCTTTTGGAAGAATGCTTCCTGATCGTATTCTCGTCCTTCGCGGATACATGCGGTTATTTCATTGATGAACATTTCCCATCTAGGCTTGCAGTATGAGTCGACAAGTCCGCTCCAGAGTCTGGAAGCATAGTCGCGGATAGACGTCTGAGTGCCCCATACTGTTATGATTGTACGGGCATTACGTGTATAGTACGGCACTTCTTCAAGTGATGAAGCACAAGCCGCCGCATCATCAAGCCATCTGTCCAGTCGCAGCTGTGGCTCACAGGCCGCCAAGGCATCGATATCGTCGATAAGTTGCAGCATCGATGCACCGACACGCTCAGCCTCCTCTAGATCATGGGAACGGTATGCGGCAGTAAACTGGTCACGAAGTTCCGCAAAATGATTACCAAGAGCCTGAGTACCGAAATTGACAATATCGAAGCGGTATGTATCGCGGTCCGAATCCAGTGCCAGAAGTTTCTTCCATGCACGGATCAAAGTCTTATTGTCGTACCTTATATTGTGGATTGCTGTCCAATGCCAGAAGCCTTCAAGGCAGGGACGGGCGCACATCAGAGGTGTCTGACTGGAGTATGATCCGCCGATATATACGCTGTCAGTCAAGGCTTTCCATACATTCCTTGCGGCTGGAGATTCATACCCTAGCCTTCTGTCAGCCAAGGTCTGCACCCATCTGTCATCATCCAGATCCGACTCCCATGCCTTATCCAGAACATATTCAAACATGAACTGGTTTACTCCGAATCCTTCCAATGTGGAGCCGATACCGTAAAGATTCCCGCCACCGTGGGCAAATGCATCTTCGATACGCTCCGAGGTCTGTCGGAAATGTCCGGCCAGTCTTGTATTGCCTCCGAAATTACCCAGATAACAGAGAATGTATGGCTGTCCGTAGAAACTTTCGGTAAGTTTCCAGACAGGGGTGTTCTCCAGATAATAATCCAGAATGATCACCTTATCCTGCGGTACGGCTCTCAGATATGCCTCCACATTTTCTTTAGTCCAATGCTTCTGGTCGTAGTAGAACATCCATCCCATCTGAAGCCAGAGTGCATCCGGATCCACATCAGCCATTGAGTCATAAGCACCCTTAGACATGGCGGCTAGCGTAGCAGGATCCCATGAAGGAGCCTCCACCTCATTGAATAGATCCATGCCGTAGACATGATCGGTACCGAAGATCTTCACTTGTTCCTCCATGAACTCCTTCTGTATCACAGCATAAAGCGTATCAAGCGGAGAAAGGAAATGACAGAGATATTCCTCCTCGAATCCTCCCCATCCTTTGATATCGGTAATAAGAGCGGACGGGTATATTTCCTTTAATTGTTCAGGTACGTGCCCATTGAATGCAGGGAGCACTGGACGCATATTGAGAGAACGCTCCCGCTCCAATATTTTTTTCTGCAGCTCTACCTGGGAATCTATCCAACCCTGAGGAAGCGGACCGTCAAACTTATCGATATTGTTCATTCTGTGCCATGCCAGATGTGCCGGACCGGTAAAATACGCCCTGATCTGCTCATCTGTCAGTCCGTGCCTGCGCCACACCCTCTGCCACACGGCTTCCTGACCGGTATTGGCCAATGGCATTGTCACTCCATTGAGTGCCATCCAATCGATAAATCTCTCCCAATCCTCCCATTTCCACCACGGCATCGTATATCCGAAAGTACAGTAATTGAGAAAGAAACGCTCTTTTGTGCGGGCTTCAATCCTGACAGGTTCCGTTACAGGCGGCATATGCGAAGGACATTGGATCGGATCATATGCAAACCACGAAACCGTAACATCACAGTAATTCTTCAGATAGTGGTTAAGTCCGACAGCCATTGAATTGGCATTATTACCCTTTATAACCAACTCCTCTCCAATCATCTGAATTTCAAAGACATCCAACGTATCGTCAGTCTGAACGAATTTGATATCATAGTCAGGTACAATACGATCCGCCAGAGCCTGCGCACTTCTTTCATCTGGAGTAGAACAGGAAAGAGCTATAAAAAATGCGGCTAAAAACAAAAACAGATTCTTCATAACGCGTACAAAGATAAATATTTTGAGTATCTTTATCGAATTATCCGTATCAAATTAGGGATAACACAATATTTACGAATCCGTAAAACCTTAAGCCACTTAATCATGAAAAGTTATTTTTCATTTATTCTCGCAGCTGCTCTGCTCTCAGGATGCGCGTCAGGACCGGTAGCACCGGAAACAGTTCAATCAAAGATTGTTGAAGATGGCGGAACAGGTCCATACAAGGCCATCATGTTCGAGGCCCCGGCATTTGAAGCCCACACAGTCTTTGCTCCTCAGGATCTCTCTGCATTCGGAAAGAAGAATCTTCTGCCGGTGTTGGTATGGGGAAACGGCGCATGCTCTAACTCTCCCTGGGAACATTATAAGTTCCTCAACGAAATCGCTTCTCACGGATTTCTCGTGATCGCCACCGGCCATATACCTATGGAAGAGGTACCTTACAACGGTCCCAGATCGACATCCGAGCAGCAGATACAGTCAGTAGACTGGGCCATTGCTCAGAATGCAGAAAAGGAAAGCCCGTTCTACGGAAGGATAGATGTAAATGCAATAGCTGCTGCCGGTATGTCCTGCGGAGGCTTGCAGACTTTGGACAATTCGGCAGACCCCCGTTTCAAAACTCTTATGATCATGAACAGCGGCCTTTTCACAAACCCGGCCGGAGCTATGCCCGGAATGCCTATGCCGGAGAAGGAAAAACTTCAAGATATCAAGGTGCCGATAATCTATATCCTTGGAGGTGAAGAAGATATAGCATACGGAAATGGCATGGACGACTTCTTCCGGATTAAGAATGTCCCAGCAGTAGCAGCCAATCTCCCCGTAGGACACGGAGGTACATACCGTCAGCCTCACGGCGGAGAATTCACAGTACCCGCCCTCGCTTGGCTTCAATGGCAGCTTCAAGGCAATGAGGAAGCAGCCAGAATGTTCATAGGTTCCCCTTGCGGTCTGGCTCAGCGAGAGGGATGGACAGTAGATAAGAACGAGATGATAGACTAAAGAACAATATGAAAATCAAATGCTATAGAACAATTGCTGTATCAATGATTGCAGCTATGATGATCTCATGCCACGAGCCCTCTCACACCCAGTCTCTTAGATTTGCAGAGGGAGCCACAGCAGAAGATAAAGTAGAACTGGCCGCGACGGTAGTGCCTTCACAGAAGCAGCTCAGATGGCAGTCACTTGAGCTGACCGCTTTCCTGCATTTCGGTATGAACACGTTCACGGGAAATGAATGGGGAGACGGAACGGATTCACCCGAGCTGTTTCTTCCTGCGGACCTGGATTGCCGTCAATGGGTCAGGACACTGAAAGATGCCGGTTTCAAGATGGCGATACTGACAGCCAAGCATCATGACGGATTCTGTCTGTGGCAGACAGAGACTACAGAATATTCGGTGAAGAACTCGCCATGGAAAGAGGGCAAGGGTGACGTGGTAAAAGAGCTCAGCGATGCATGCCGGGAATATGGTCTGGAATTCGGAGTTTACCTTTCCCCTTGGGATAGGAATGCAGAATGCTACGGAGACTCTCCCGCATACAACGCACTTTATATCAGCCAATTAACAGAACTTCTGACTAATTACGGCAGAGTCAGCGAAGTATGGTTCGACGGAGCAAACGGAGAAGGCCCGAACGGAAAGAAACAGATTTATGACTGGGAAAAGATATTGAGCACCATACGGGCTCTGCAGCCGGATGCTGTTACAGCCATCATGGGCGAAGATGTCCGCTGGGTCGGAAATGAAGGAGGCGTAGGACGCGAGACCGAATGGAGCGTGACAGCCTTGACCCCGGAATCTTACGAGAGATCGGAAAAGCAGAATGGAGACCTGAAAATTGACGGCATGTCAAAGGATCTGGGCAGCAGGGAACTTATAGCCGGGGCAAAAGAAATTTTCTGGTATCCATCCGAAGTGGATGTATCCATCCGTCCGGGATGGTTCTATCATCCGGAGCAGGATTCCCAGGTCAGGTCTCTGGAGAATCTGGTGAATATATACTACCAGTCCGTAGGAAGGAATTCCGTATTGCTGCTGAATATCCCGCCAGACAGACGCGGACGTATTCACGAGACAGATTCACTGAGAATCAAGGAATTAAAGGAATACATAGACGAGACATTCAAGGTCAATCTTCTGGAAGGACCGAATAAAGTATGGGAGGCTTCCCCTCAAGAGAGCATGGAGTTTGACGTAAAGGAAAATGCGGTATTCAACACATTACTCATACAGGAAGACATCTCCAAAGGTCAGCGGGTAGAAAGTTTCATTCTGGAAATCCAGCGCAAAGGAAAATGGGAAACCATAGCTGAAGGAACTACCATAGGTTACAAGCGCCTGCTGAAATTCCCGGACACAAGCGCTGAAAAAATCAGGATAAGTATTACTGGTGCAAGAAGTACAGCGATCATCTCTGAAACAGGCTTATACCATGCACCAAAGCTCTAATAAGAATATGGACACCATCAAATACGAAACACCAGCTATCTCTCTGGTCTATCTGACAACAGAGGGAGTACTATGCCAAAGCGGAACAGAAGATATCGAAATCGATAATGGAGAGTGGTAATATGAGACTGAAGTCGCTTTTATATTCATTTGCATGCTTTCTGAGTGTAGCTTGCATTCAGGAAGAAAGATTTGAGGGAAACATCAATGAAACCCCGGACAAGGTCTATGCGCTCATAGCGGAAGACACAGAATCAAAGACATATCTGGGAGACGGGATCAAAGTCCTGTGGAGCAGGAACGATGCTATCACGACATACCTTGGAAGCACCAAAAGAGGAAGGTATATCATCGAGTCAGAATGTGCAGGAAGTACAGAAGGGTCATTTATACAGGACACTGAGTACAAACATATCGGATCGGGAAGCGGGATTGGAAACAATATTGCGTTCTACCCTTTCTGCGAGCCATCATGCAAAGCCATCGAGGACGGATACACCTTGACCGGTGTCACCCTGCCTGCCGTGCAGTCATATGCTCATGAGAGCTTCGGTGAAGGTGCATTCCCGATGATTGCCGTTACAAGGCACACTGAAGACTATGAGTTCCATTTCAAGAATCTTTGCGGAGCACTGAAGCTGCAGCTGACAGGATCAGTCGTGGTCAAGGAAGTGAAATTGGTCGGAAATGCGGCAGAGAAGCTATCCGGCAAAGCCATTGCATATGGTTTCAAGGACAATATGTCGCCACAGATCGAGATGCAAGACGATGCTTCAGAGTCTGTGACCCTTGACTGCGGCAGCGGAGTCCAGCTCAATGAAGCATCACCGACTGCATTCATATTGGCTTTGCCTCCTGTAGAGTTTGAAAAGGGCTTTACAGTAACAATTACCACTGCTGATGGCAAGACCGGCACACTGAGCACTGAAAAGAAGAATCCTGTCGTCCGTTCGCATATGCTCCAGATGCCAGTGATAAAGTTCGAGACTGCCGGACCTGTAATTTCAGACGGCGACTACTATGATGAGTTTGGCATCAACCACGGTCCGGGTACTGAAATCGACGGAGTGATCTGGGCACCTGTGAACTGCGGATACCACGAAACCGATTACCCTTGGGGCAAGCTCTACCAGTGGGGACGCCGCTTGGGATTCGGATATAACGACAGCAACGAATATACAGATGCAACCTGGCCATCAGAAAAGATGCCTGGAGTCCTGTTCACAGACGAAGCCCAATCCCAATATTATGCAGACATCTATTTCACTGGTGGTAACAATCTGCTAGGAGTACATACCTGGAGTTATGTGCCAATCAACTTTTGGACATACTCCCCTTGCCCGGAGGGTTGGCAGCTTCCGGCAAGCGAGGATTTCTCTGCTCTTGCAAAGAACAGCTCGCAATGGACTATCCACAATGGAGTGACGGGATATTGGTACAGCGGATCGACCGGATACTCAGAAAGCGTCCCTAGAGTATTCCTGCCTTCATCAGGAAAAATCGACGCTGCCGGCACTGCCGGTGAAAGATGTGAGAACGGTTATTATTGGATCAGAAGCAGCGAGGCCGGAATAGCAGAGTCCTTTGCCACTTCTACCGGATCTATCCCGTGGAACCAGCACTTGAATGCGTTCTCTGTACGTTGCGTAAGATACCCGTCACAGACTTACGAATACACTACGGAAATCACTCTGGAGAAAACAGAACTGTCGCTGGAAAACCACGAGACCGTAAAACTTTCCGCCACTGTGACCAAATCATCCGGAAACACAAGCAAATCAGTTTTCTGGGACAGCGACAGACCTGAAATAGCACGAGTCAGTCAAAAAGGAGAGATTACTGCCATATCCGAAGGAAAGGCACGAATCAGCGCCACATCCGGCAATATTACCGTATACTGCTCTGTAAATGTCACTCCAAGAAAGAAGCACGAAGGCGATTACATCGACGAATACGGCATCAACCACGGTCCTGGTACTCTCATCAGCGGAGTTACTTGGGCACCAGTAAACTGTGGCCACCACGACGAATATGCGGCAGGAGGTAAATATTATCAATGGGGAAGAAGATTCGGTCAATATAGTTTTGACAGCAGAATATCGGGCCCGGTGGATCTGGTAGAATATCAGAGCGAGGAATACGCTGACAATTATATCAACGAAGGTCTTAGCATCTGGCGTGATGATCTATGGACTGATGAATATAAAAGCGAATACGACCCTTGCCCTGAAGGATGGACAATACCTGATCCATACACTTATCGTAATCTTGTCACAAATATCGCAGAAGTGACAAGATTCGGTCAGACTTACCTTTGGGCGAGCGGTGCTGTACCATCCGAGTTAGGAGGGCCAAGTATCGGTCTGAAGAGGGAGAATAACTTCTGGACAAATCAGAGCGAGGAGCAAAATAAGGCAGTAGGATTCACTATGTACGAAACCTCATTATATCCTTTCCATAAAGGCCAGGCTATTCTGATTCGCTGCATCAAGGGTGGAAGCACCACACCGGTAACCGGAATCTATATCAACAAATCTTCATTGTCTCTCACCGTAAGGGAAAGTGCCAGACTGCAGGCCGCTGTAAGTCCTTCCGCACCATCCCACAAATATATTGACTGGAGTTCTGACTCCCCTACTGTGGCAAGTGTCGATGCTGACGGAACAGTAACGGCAAAGTCTGCAGGAAAGGCCGTGATCAGAGCAATGTCTGGTTTAAAAACGGATGAATGCGTCGTAACGGTTTCAAGTTCCCCATATGCGGTGAAATACATTGATGAAAATGGCATTGACTATGGAGAAGGCATCGATATCGACGGAGTAGTCTGGGCACCCGTGAACTGCGGATACCACGAAACTGATTTCCCTTGGGGTAAGCTTTACCAGTGGGGCCGTATGTACGGCCAGGGTTACTCTGATTCAGAATATTCTGACGCCGTCATACCACAGCTGGACGATAATGGATTCTCCGGCATAAACAGCGACAATAACGTAGACAAATTTTTCACCGGTACATACTATTACCCGGACCAGAGCCAATGGAATGCAGGAACTGCCTCATCTCCTGTCAAAGGTGAATATGATCCGTGTCCTGAGGGATGGAGGGTGCCGACTTCAGCTGAAATCGGGACATTGCTGACTAATCGTTCAGGAAGACTGGAAAAGAACATCCTGGAACAGGACGGAATATGGGCCAGCGGTTCAAGACCGTGCACGGACAGAGAAATGAGGATATTTCTGCCATTGGCCGGAAACAGAAGTTCCAGCGGTACTGCAAGCGATAGAGGAAAATTCGGTCAATACTGGACAACTGATTATTATTCAACTTACTATGGCACCTTCAGTTCTTATTGGATAAATGGAGGATTTGGCGGAAGCTATTATAGTGTGGAAACGATTGGAGCTGAGCCCGAATCCGGATACTCTGTCCGATGCGTACAGGAAGACCCTGACGCCGTCATGATCCAAGCGACAGGATTGAATATCGGTGCTCAGGAACTGACTCTTGAGCCTTCTCAGACACACACATTCTCTTCTGTCATAACTCCATCGAATGCCACCACCAGAACTATCCGATGGAGCAGTTCTGACAAATTCGTGGCATCGATAGATAACGGCAGACTTACAGCAGTTTCTGCAGGTACGGCCGTAATCACCGCAAAGGTAGGAACTGTAACCGCCATATGCACTGTAACCGTAGCTCCAAGATATCAGGAGGGATATTATATCGACGAATATGGAGTCAATCACGGAGAAGGCATCAATATCGACGGAAAGATATGGGCTCCGGTCAACTGCGGATACGACCCGACACACGCCACTAACGGTAAATTCTATCAGTGGGGAAGAAAATACGGACAAATATACTCATACGGCAGCAGCATGAACTGCGAGTATGAAGAGGGTCCTGTGAGCATCGAATCAGGCGAATCATCGCAGAACAGGAACACTTTCTACACGGCTGCAAACAGCCCGTACAACTGGTTTGAACCGTTTGATGCCGCACTCTGGAACTCCGGTTCAGAAGAACATCCTGTCAAAACTGAATATGATCCTTGTCCTGAAGGATGGAGAGTACCTACCAAGACTGAGATGAATGCCCTTCAGGCCAATGCATCGCCTGAAGTGATTGTATCGTCCAGTAAGGGAAAATATTTCAGTGGTTCGAACACATATTCAGACAAGGGACAGCGCCTCTTCCTAGCCTATACGCGCAAGATGTTCGGGTCCAACGGTAATATCACCAGTATGTATGATGCTGAATGCTATCAGACTTCTGCTCCACAGCAGACCTGGAATGCCGACGGATATTCACTTCGCTGCATAAAAGACACAGATCAATTGGCAGAGATCCCGGTAATGAATCTTGAAATAGAGTCTTCATTAAAGATATTGAAAGATCATTCCAAAGACTTGAATATCGTGATATATCCTGCAAACGCCACCTCCAGCGAATTGATTATCCGCTCATCTGACACATCCGTTGCGACAGTAGACAAGGATGGAGTCGTCACTGGAGTATCAGCTGGCAATGCTGTGATCACTGTAAAGTGCGGAAATAAATCCGCAGAGTGCACCGTCCAGATATGGGAGATGAGCGACTACATATCACACGATAATAAAAACTGTGGCAAAGGCGTATACATCAATGACCTGGCATGGGCACCGGTAAACGAATATGATTATTTCAGTTATTGGTCAGACTTTAGCACCGTCTGTCCTTCGGGATGGAGATTGCCAACTGAAAACGAGCTGAGAGACCTTATGAGAAACGGCAAGGACTTTCATTTCACAGGAACAACCCCATACTCAGAAGAGGCGACAAGCATCTATCTGCCGCCTAAGGGCCGGTATAACATAGACAAGGAAAGGTATCAGTTTGAAGGGGAAAACGCATACTTATGGACGTCGACCACCTATTCAGGATGGAGGACATTTGTTTATGGAACCAATCGCGGCATAGGGTATTATGACAGCGACAACGGATTATTAAAAATGTCGGTCCGCTGCGTTCAGGAATAATTCTTACCGAATCTCCATCCTATACCAAACAGGAGATTATGCGAGTACAATACAGAGCTCAGACGGTAACTGACATTGAAGAAAAGCCTCCGGGTCATAAAAGTTTTCAATGAAAATATGCCATAAAGAGCTTTCATGTCTGAAGATCGGGTACGGTTTGCCAATGGAAGGCCGTACCCGATTCCTATATTGACAGCAAAGACAGGCATCTTGAGCTCGGCTCTTGCTGAAAGACCGGCTGAGGTCTGCTGAAGGAATGAGGGATATCCCAATATGCTCCCCTCAGAAACAAGCAGATCCGCACTATGGTCATACATCAGGTCCAACGAAGGTCCTGCTGCAAAATAACCATTGAAAGAATAAAGAGGATTGAAACTTATAGATGCTATGGGAAAAGCCTTGTTGAAGATGTGCAGGCCGTCCTTATCAATGGTACGGTCAGCTCTCCACCCTCCCATAGCGGTCAGGTCATAGGATAATCTATCCTCGATTCCCTTCCTATCAGCAGCCGCAGAAAAAACATTCTCCGTGATGATGGCTTGAGCAGGTTTGAAACTCCTTCTTATGCCAACACGGAGGTTGAGAGTATTGGTCCCTCCATTGGGAAATTTCGTATCTCCATTGGAAAAATGAGTGAATTCCGGCCCGAAAGTCATGTCCCAATATCCGTCGAACCTCCAGGTGAGTAATGCCGCGATACTGATATACACATTAAATGGTGAGACTGTGACCACTCCATTGTCTTTCCACCCGTATGACAATCCCAGATTCCACTCATAACCTAATGCCAGAGATTCGGCAAAAGACACTAGCGGGGCACCCTGAAAGACATACAGTGTCGCAGGATTACCTATCGATTCCGGTTCAAAGAAAGTGTGGGCAGCAAGGCCCACGCCTTGATAAGCCCCTCTCTCCCCTGGGCGCACTCCAAGCTGCATGTCAAATGTATTCCCTTTACGGATAGGGCTCCCGGAAGGATTCCATCCGTTATAGAATCCATGGGTAGGCATGACATATGAAGGACGAACATTCACCCCCAAGAAAATATCCTTATCCGCATGAGTCTGGGCATAAAGAACTTGCTTGTTGCCCAAAAGACAACAAAGAAGCATTATCAGAATGCACATTTTACAGGAGGAATTCATCTTAGGACATGAAGTCAATATTTATTAGAAGACAGAAAGCCCCCCAGCCAATCCGCTCTGTCGGCAAAGAAGCCATCCACATACTCTACCTCCTTTTCCCATGATCCGAAATAAACCAGACCGACGCTGACAGGCCAGTCAAGGATGCGCCATCTCTCGAAATTCCTTACCTGCTCATCACTGATATTAGCAGACACCTGCGCCATCTTCTCCTTGAAGGCCGGAATCTGAGGATAAAGTGTCTCCCATTCCTTACGGACAATATCAACAAAGTACGGATCTTCGAAAAGACGTCCGAAATATTTCCATTTACTCCAGACCTGCTGGTACCTGTCTGGCTGTGCAGGAAGGCCAGCCCATCCGGCATACTCATCCTCCCTATATGCCAGTCCCATGCTCCATTCCGCATCCCAGGTCGGGGCTATCTGAAGCTTTGAATCACGCGAGGGAAGGACATAATACATATTCGGTTCAAGGTTGGCTGTAAGCTCCATTACCAGGAACCACTTCGCAAATACCTCCGCATCAATATATTTCCTATATCCATTAACAGGATCCTTGAAGTTATCTCCATAAAGTGCCTTTTCGAATTCATTCATGAAAGTGGTGATGAAATGAAAATTATCATCTCCTGCCACGATTTCGCCGTCTTCCGGATCCGGATATTTGAATGTGTACCAATATCCCCGACGCTCTGTCATAAAGTTCAACGGCTCTTCCCAGAAATAATTATCATTCTCAAACAGGAAGCCATCATCTTCGATGTCCACACGATGCGTCTTCTTTTCCACTTGATCCGTAAGAACATAGACTCCCAGATATTCATCATTAAGATATAATTCCACATGATGATAATTTATCGGATAAGGCATGCCGACTGTCTTAGCCAGTTCACACATATAAGCCGTCCTCATCAATGACTTGTCACAATAGTCCGCCAGCAGAACCCATTCCTTATTTGCTGGATACCCTATAAGCGACTGCTTATCATCGAACTTTATCTTGTATGGTTTCTTCTCGTATCCCCATGTAGCATTGCCCCTTCCCTTGATGCGTCCGGATGCGGAAAGAGCGTCATCCCGCTCCCCCTTCACAAATAGATTCATATCCAGGTACTCATCCTTGCTATCCACAACCTTGCCGTCCTCTGTATAAATCCTGATTTCCGGCACGTTTAATGGTTCTGGCTCTGGTTCTGGCTCTGGTTCTGGTTCCGGCTCTGGTTCCGGTTCTGGTTCTGGTTCTGGTTCTGGAGTCTGTTCATTCTTAACCGGATCATCGATGAAATCATCATCCAGGGGCGAGCAGGCAGCTGCAGACAAAAGAACAGTCAAAACAGCAATGATTATACTACGAAGATGCATTTATTAATAAGATTACAATTATACGATATAGCACCCTGCCATTGCCACCGACCCTGGCATATGCTTCATAAATTTCATTCATTTGATTGCAAAGATACGCATATTTTGGTATTGGCCCTCAATCTACCATCAGCATCTTCCAATTCCGGACTTACAGAAATGCAAGCCGATCTGGAACTCCGACCAGAAACAGCAGATTTGAAAGGATCAGGTACAAAAGTATGTGTATAGACATATATAGAGAGGATAATCCTGAAGCAAATTTCGTTTGTCCTTTTTACTTACTCTGTGTCTCTAAAAGGAGCGTGGGTACATGTATCTGCTGAAACTAGTACCGACGGTATTGGAAATGAGTGAAAATGCGGGAAAGCATGAGCGTGGGTGCTTCGTCAAACGATTGTCCGGTAATATCGCTCGGTCGAGTTTTGCCTCAAACACGGCCAAGCGGTATTGAAAATCATCAAATTTATACAGTTTGGATGACCGCTCGGTCGAGTTTTGGCCATTTCAGGCCCGAGCTGTCGGTAAAGCATTACTTGGCAAGGTGACAGGACAAGGACTGAACATGAGACCGAAGTGCTTCATACTGCACTTCAGACGTACGCGAAAAATCTATGCTGAGACGCATACGTTTGCACATGATCCATTTTAAACTTGCCCGGAAAAACATATATTTGCACTTCTAACAAGGATTGAATGAATAGAAAAAGACGAAACTATGTACCGGGCAGGTATTACGACATCAGACTGGTATTGATGTATGTATGCCTGCTTGCCTTTTACATTGGATTGAATTGTATCATCAGCATGACGCTGCATACTCCCGTCATAGCTGAATGGATAGAGGTCCGACCCGGGTTCTGGAATCTCTCCAACGAAATTAAAGGACTTTTAAGTCTCCGGACAAGTCTATGTTTCTTCGAGCTGAATTTCGGATGCCTCATAGCTGCTTTGTTATGCGGCGGAAAGGAAGAAACAGAAGGAAACCCTATATTCTGGTGGGTATTCTTCTTTTTTGGACTCCCCGTTATCGTCAATTTCGTATCCGACTTGTGGATCTGGATCACATATACCCTCGGAATGATTCTATCAGGATGGCTGATCGGAAAGAAAACAGGATTTGTCCTTCCCATTGGCAAAGAAATCTGGACAAATTTCAAGGAAGAAATAAATGGTCTCGTAGTGGTTTCACGTAAACTAGGAAGACTCCACTTCCGTGGCAATTCGGCAATAATCATAATCGTAGCCGCACTGCTCATTCCTTTAGCCTTTGCAATCTATTATTATGCAGGCTCCTTTTAGCAGTCTGACCAGGATACACGACAGGAAATCCACATAAAGTGTATTTTTATAAAAGATGGCAAAGCACCTAGGCTTTGATTATATATCCGACATATAGTATCTCTGCAAATCTTGTCCATATATATAAGGTTGCCTATATTTGCAACACCATTCAGCGGTTAGTATATTAAATAAGTGTACATATAATTAATTCGATCTATGAATAAAAGAGAAATTACAGACAAGCGATATGAAACGCCTTCTATATCGCTAATTGAATTGTATAACGAGGGAATCTTGTGCGGCAGTGAGAATGCAAATGAAACGCTTGAAGAAAACGAAGGTATCTGGTAGTAATCTATTGAAGCGAAAACATATGAAACAATGTACATTGATCATGCTGGCAGCTGCAATGTCTTTTGCTGCGTGCCAGGAAGTGGAAGCTCCATTGGCTGAGGAAAATGTTCTTTCTGCCGTCATCGAACAGGATGAAACGACTAAGACTGTAATGGATGACAATAATAACATCCTTTGGTCGGCAAATGACCAGATCATTGCGTTCATGAAGTCTTCATACGGTCATAAATATCAGGTAAAGTCTTCATTCATAGGCAAATCTTATGCTGATTTTTCAAGGATCTCATCAGCTGGAGGAGATGATCTGTCAGCGGGTAATGAGTGGGATCATAATGTAGTCTATTATCCATATTCATCTTCGGTCGAGTGCCTTAAATCAGGCGCGAACTATACCCTCGACGTGGTCCTCCCATCCGAGCAGACCTACGCTGCTGAAAGCTTCGGCAATGGTTCAATGGCGATGGTAGCCGTGAGCGAGGACAATGACATCGTCTTCCGCAATGTTCTCGGTGGCATGAAACTCCAGCTCCTTGGAACCCAGAAGGTCAAGTCAATCAAGCTTGAGGGAAAGAACACTGAAAAACTTTCGGGTGCAGCCATTGTTACAGCCTATACGGATGAGACAAAACCAGCCATTACAATGGCTTCTTCTGCCTCGACATCAGTGACCCTAAACTGCGGTTCTGGCGTTCAGCTCAATGAAAGTAAGGCTACTGAGTTCATCATCGCCCTTCCTCCAGTGCTTTTCAGCAAGGGATTCACTGTAACTGTTACCGACGCAGAAAGCAAGACATATACAGTCGAGACAGACAAGGCTAATACTGTCCTTCGTTCGTCATTATTGAATATGCCTGTAGTGGTGCTTAAAGAAGAAGGTATAGGTGAAGATGAAAATCCAGACTCAGATGGAACTTTGGTCGAGGCTGTTAGTCTGAATAGAACCTCCCTGACTCTTCCCCCTGGAATATCATATACTTTGACCGCAAAGGTGGTTCCTACAGATGCAACAGACAAGACTCTGACCTGGTCATCTGATAGAGCGGCGATTGCTATGGTAGATCAGAATGGAGTAGTTTCCGCAGTCAGCGACGGTTCTGCAGTCATCACTGTAGTCGCTCGGGGAGGCGTATCGAAATCTTGCACTGTGACCGTTGTCACACCTCCGACTTCTCAGGCCACAGTTGATTATGTTGATGAATACGGAGTGAACCATGGTAAAGGTGTCTCTATTGGAGCTACTGTCTGGGCACCTGTCAATTGCGGTTACAAAGCTGCATCAGCCACTGATAATGGGTATCCGTATGGTAAATTATATCAGTGGGGTAGAAAATACGGTCAGGGGTACTCTGATTCATATGATGCGGATGAGCCGACAATAGAGGAAGGACCGGTCTCCCTAAAATATGGTCAGGCCGAGAGCAATTCGAATGTGTTCTTTACCAGTTTTTCGGATTTTCATTATGACTGGTTGTCATCACAAGATGACAATTTATGGAACAGAGGCTCTGACTCTGCTCCCGTCAAGACAGAATATGACCCATGCCCGAAAGGTTGGCGTGTACCGACATATTCGGAATTGAGGCTTCTTTCAAGTGCAAAATCTTCTTGGACTACGAATGACGGTCAGAAAGGTTATTGGTTTAGTGGAGCGTCAGATATAAAATATGATGTTCGTATAGATGAAGATGCTAAGGTATTCTTCCCTGCTGCCGGCTACCGCAACAGCTCCGGCAGTGCCAGCACTCGAGGTAATAACGGCGACTATTGGTCTTCAAAGACGTATCACAATAATGCCCATGACGCTCGTCACATCTACTTTGGCAGCAACTATGTCTATATTGGCGGCAATGATCGCGCGAGTGGGCACTCTGTCCGCTGCGTCCAGGAATAACAAGTCCTTGCGAGATTTTACATACCATAACATTAAACCACTCTTCGGAGTGGTTTTTTAATGAACAACATACAATATTACACTGAAAAATCCCATACGAATCCTGTTATCCGTATCTGCGTTCGGTTTTCTCAAGCTAGCATAACAACGTCGTGAAAACCTTCAGACACATAATCTTTCAATATCTTTACCACATTGTACTTCTATGTGTCCCAAGGTATATTGCGTTTTACCTTCGAGCACAAGAATCTTTCACTGGCCCTTTACAGCAACGACGACTGTGTTCCAAGGTTTATGTTTGGACAGCTATAATAGTTCAGATGATCGTTTAAGTATGTCTCACACATCTTGGGAAATGGTCAGCAAGCATATATGCCAGCGATGACGCATTAAAAGAACGACCTTCTAAACGCCTTATTGGTGCAAATGATATATCCCGCCCTTCATTCAACGAAAAAATCGTTAACGCTAATTATATATAGAAAGAAAAATAATTATTTTTTAGATCACCCCAAAACACTTCTCGAAAAACTTCACCTTCTCTATCACACAGTATTCTTATTTCCCTGTCGGGTAATCATTATTTCTTGCGTAACAAAAGTACTAAAGTGATAATAAGTGCAAGATTAACAGCAAAGGAGCCAATGGACGACAGAATATCATAATACGGATAATATTGCGTAGGTACTTTGACTAGTATAACTCCCAAAAGTGAGAGTAAGACACTTGGAATGAATGGAGTGCATTTCACAAACACATTGACCTTTCTGTCAACAGGGCTTGCATTTATGAAGAGGAAAAGTCCCACTATGGCAATAATGTTTATCAGTAACACACCATATTCCAATCCTCCTGAAAGTATTTCTGGTGAGGTCCTTTTTAGGATATGTATCAAAGCTGAAGAGATAGGTTTCAGCATCATCAGCAATAGTCCAACCTTGTATCTCTTATCAGTGTTGTACTCTTTAATCCTAAAAAACATTATCGGCACAAAGAGGAACAATACCCAGAACATCGCTTCAATAATGTCACCATTCCTAAAGAGAAAGCGTTCCCAATAATTTGAAGGATAATTTATACTATTGGCGATATTCCAAGCATCTTGAAGAACAGGTAGTGAATAATAACACAGCAAGAGCACGGTAAATTGACGCTTTGGTTCAATGATTTTTGTTTCTTGTGTCATACTATGATATGGCTTAGTTGTAATTAATTGTAAATGTATGCAAATAATCTCAAAATGCCAATAGAGTGTCTTTTTCTTATTCAGGGCAGTGAAAGCAGAATATTATGGGCAGTTTTACTACTACGATGAGCGTTTTGGCGGTTCGCTCATTTTGGGCAAAAAGTGCCTTGGAGAGCATCAGGGCAGTGTTCGGGCAGTTTTTATACGAAAAATGACCGAGTGGATTACCCATTCGGTCATTGTAAATCATTGGTATTTAGGCTCATAACCTTTCCAAACCTACTAATACTCCTCCTCGTTGAAGAAATCTTACGCCCTTATTACTCCTTGACAGCCAACTATATATAACGGACTATCTCGCTTGGGCAGTATTCGAGCAGTCTCTGGCTCATTGAGCAGTGCTGAAACGCATCTTCAACTGGCCTGAAAATGCCTAAAATATACTACTCTTCTTCCGTGAAAAGGAGAAAAAATCAGACCACGCCGAAATCTAAAAATTATAACCTACAATTGCATCAGCATAATCATCCCAATAACTTGCACTTTTATACTCGCTAACCGACTCCATCGGCACATAAATCATACGATCTGAAGCGTTGTCAGAGAACATAAAACTATCTCCCGTTGGCGGTGTTGTCGGTTTGCAATATATACTTGTTAGACTGCTGCAACCATCGAATGCCCTATCTTCAATCGTAGTTACGCTATCAGGAATAGTTACACTTGTCAGGCTGCTGCAAACCCAGAATGCACTATGTCCAATCGTAGTTACGCTATCACCAATACTTACACTTGTCAGGTTGCTGCAACCACAGAATGCCAAACCTCCAATCGCAGTTATGCCATCACCTATAGTTACACTTGTTAGGTTGCTGCAACCGTGGAATGTATGCGCTTCAATCGTAGTTACGCTATCTGGAATAGTTATACTTCTCAGGCTGCTGCATTCATAGAATGCATCCTCTCCAATCGTAGTTACGCTATCACCTATAGTTACACTTGTAAGGCTAGTGCACCATTGGAATGCGCGATTTCCAATCCCTGTTACGCTATCAGGAATAGTTACACTTATAAGGCTGCTGCAATTCTCGAACGCACTATCTCCAATCGAAGTTACGCTATCACCAATAGTTACACTTGTTAGGTTCTCGCAATCATAGAATGCATCCTCTCCAATCGTAGTTACGCTATCAGGAATGGTTACACTTATAAGGCTGCTGCAATACTCGAACGCAGCATCTCCAATCGAAGTTACGCTATCATGAATAGTGTATCCTGTTATACCTGCAGGAGCAAAAGAGTTAAGCACACCCTCTATAACTAAGCATCTGCCATCATCTGATGCAAACTTACCACTAAACTCTTGCAGGCTGTAGCAAGCCATGAATGCAGCACGTCCAACCGCAGTTACGACATCTGGAATAGTTACACTTGTCAGGCTGCTGCAACTACCGAATGCCAAATATCCAATCGTAGTTACGACATCTGGAATAGTTACACTTGTCAGGCTGCTGCAACCAAAGAATGCCCAATCTCCAATCGTAGTCACCTCATTATCAAAGGTGATAACACCCTCGCCTGTTGCCGAGTTCCATTCGTTCGACTGATATGTTGCACCAAATACTGTTTTGTCGTACGGCTCAACCTTCTCTGTTGCTGTATACCAAATCTTATTATTCTTAGGCAGGCGTTTTATACATACCACCTCCAATGCTGCCATAGGCTGAACAGCATTACGCTCTATAATAACCTCTTTAGTTGTAGATTTCTCGAAAATGCCACCCTCTATATCTGTAACAGTAATGGTTATACCGCTCTCAAATGTTGTCTCGGGAATGACTATCCAAAACTCGGTTGCAGCCTCCGACGTTGTGCCAAGTGCTACGCCATCTCCACAATCAAGTGCGATGGTTGTCGTTGCATCGTCAGCCATTGTTAATTGAGGAACTTCACCAAAGGCAATAGTTGCAGTTGCCGCGCCTGCAATCTTCTCATCACCGTTACCCTTAACCTCGATGCTCTTGATTGTTGCTCCATCTGCGTTGTAGAACTTCAACTTGAGATAGCCGCATGCATTCTTAAAGCCAAGGAATGTATCCTCCACATTCTCGGTTACTGCAAACATAGTATTTGCGCCACGACCAAACGAGTTCTCAGCATAGGTCTGAACTGCGGGCAGAGTCAATGAGATTTTGCCATCATCTGTTATTGTTGTAGTCTCATCGTATGGATAGACTGCGTAGATGCGGTCAAGGGCATTGCCAGTCTCCAAGTTGCCGCTTGATATATAAGAGAACGAGCCGCTATTATCTCCCGTAGCG
>JAGBVR010000032.1 GCA_017630215.1 Bacteroidales bacterium
CCTTATCGATCTCGCAAAGTGCGCGAGAGATACCGAGTCTCAAAGCCTCTGCCTGGCCTTTGATTCCACCTCCGTCGAGGTTTGCCTTAACGTCAAACTGAGCTGTAGTGCCTGTTACCTCAAATGGCTGGTTCACGATGTAACGGAGAGTGTCCTCTTTGAAATACTCATTGAGCTCACGGCCGTTGATCACGATGTTACCTTTACCAGGCACAACATAAACGCGAGCGACTGCTGATTTACGTCTTCCAAGGGCGTTTACTACTTTCATGCTCTGCTTAAATTTCGTTTAAAGTGATTGTTCTAGGGTTCTGTGCCTGGTGCGGATGCTCGTTACCTGCGTAAAGATACAGGTTGTTGAGGAGCTTTGAACCAAGACGATTCTTAGGAAGCATACCCTTTACTGCCATCCTTAAGACTTCAGTAGGCTTCTTAGCCATGATCTCCTTAGGAGTAGTGAAACGCTGTCCACCTGGGTAGCCAGTGTGGCGAACGTACACCTTGTCAGTCATCTTCTTACCAGTGAATCTTACCTTGTCCGCGTTGAGAACGATGACATTGTCACCGCAGTCCATATGCGGAGTGAAAGATGCCTTGTTCTTACCGCGAAGAACGAGAGCAAGTCTGGCAGCAAGACGGCCTACTACGAGATCAGTAGCATCGATCACAACCCACTCCTTCTTGATATCACCTGCCTTGAGGGATACCGTTTTGTAGCTCTGTGTGTCCATCTTGTACTGTTAAATGGTTAATACTTAATAAATTAAATCTAAAAATTGCGATCCCTACACTACATAGGGGGTGCAAAGATAGAAATAATTTTTCTTTTGGCCAAATTTTCTAGTTAATCACCTGAACATAAGATTCAAGCTGCAACAATCGACGGCTATATGGAAAGCACATTCAGCACATTGATAAGCTCCCTGTCGATAGGCTTGTCTATACGGATTGCCTTATTGAACGGTACATATACGATCTGATCGTTCTTGACCCCGATCATTACATTGCGCTGTCCATCCTTAAGTGCCTCGATGGCAGCCACACCCAGGCGGCTGGCGAGAATCCGGTCATTAGCAGTAGGGATACCGCCTCGCTGGAGATGACCGAGAATTGTCACACGGGCCTCATATTCGGGATATTCATGGATAAGGCGGTCAGCATAGTATTGAGCTCCGCCCGTGCCGTCCTTCTTGCTCTCCGAAACAAGGACAATCGAACTGTTCTTGCTCTTGCGCACCCCCCTGCCGATGAATGTGGCCAACTGATCGACATCTGTCCTGTCTTCAGGAATGATCGCAGCTTCCGCACCTGTAGCAATTGCAGCATTCTGTGCCAGGAATCCGGCATCGCGCCCCATAACCTCCACGAAAAAAATGCGGTTATGAGAATTAGCCGTATCACGGATCTTATCGACACACTCCATAATGGTATTAAGCGCCGTATCGTATCCGATGGTGGTATCTGTACCATAAAGGTCATTGTCAATCGTACCCGGAAGTCCCACGCAAGGTATATCATACTCCGAGGCGATGACTTGCGCTCCGGCAAGAGACCCATTGCCACCTATGACGATAAGAGCATCGACTCCGTGAGCCTTGAGATTCCCATATGCCTTAGCACGGCCTTCTTCACTCATAAAACCTTTGCTTCGTGCGGTTCGGAGAATGGTACCTCCACGATTGATCGTACCGCTGACACTCTCCGAGGTAAAGTCCTTGATTTCGTTATTGATCAGGCCTTCCCAGCCTCTGTATATTCCCTTTACCTTCCAGCCGTTATAAATCGCTGCACGCGTCACGGCCCTGATCGCCGCGTTCATTCCCGGGGCATCACCTCCTGAGGTAAGCACGCCGACTGTATTGATTTTTGCCATATTCTATAATATTTTCACATTGGCAAATTTACAAAAAATCTGCTATTTTTGCAGATTGTATGAAGATAGGAAATTTAGATTTAGGAGAGAAGCCGCTGTTTCTGGCGCCGATGGAGGATGTGACCGATGCATCCTTCAGATTCATATGCAAGGAGTTTGGAGCCGACATGATGTACACAGAATTCATCTCATCGGACGGACTCATACGCGATGCACGTAAATCACTGGAGAAGCTGGTTACATATGATTACGAAGCCCCTATCGGAATACAGATCTACGGCAACATTCCGGAAGCTATGGTGGATGCGGCTAAAATGGCCGAGCAAGCAGCTGAGATATCATCCCAGCTGGAAAGTGTGAAGGGCGTGCCCGGAGCTGGCCATGGAGCCGATCTGGTAGACATAAATTTCGGGTGCCCCGTAAACAAGATTGCCCGCCGCGGTGCCGGATCCGGGATGATGAGAGAACCGGACAAAATGGTGGAGATTACCCGACAGGTGGTGGAAGCCGTCAAACTTCCCGTGACAGTGAAGACCCGTCTGGGCTGGGATGAGGATTCGAAGATCATTGTAGAACTGGCCGAAAGGCTCCAGGATGTCGGAATAAAAGCTCTTACCGTCCACGGCCGCACAAGATGTCAGATGTATACCGGAGAAGCGGACTGGACTCTGATAGGAAAAATCAAGGAGAATCCACGCATGCATATTCCGATCATCGGTAACGGAGACATCAATTCGCCTCAAAAGGCCAAAGAATATTTCGACCGCTACGGTGTCGACGGCATAATGATAGGACGCGCCACTTACGGTCATCCTTGGATATTCCAGGAAATAAAGCATTATCTGAATACAGGAGAACTGCTCCCGCAGATGAGTGTGGCAGACAGAGTAGCATTGGCCAGAAGACATCTTGCCAAATCTTTGGAACTCAAGGGAGACCGCGTCGGAATATTGGAAATGCGCCGTCATTTGTCATGTTATTTCAAAGGCCTTCCGGATTTCAAGGAAACCCGTCTGAAACTGGTGACAACCAATGATCCGCAAGAGCTTTTCGCGACATTGGATTATATTGATGGCAGATGGGGTGAAGAAGCTCCAGAAGTTAAGAGTGTATACGGATTATAATTAGTACATTTGCAGTTTTTAGTGTAGTTACCTATGATTGACAAACTTATTCTATTCCCATATTGGCTTACCCTCAAATTCAGGCACGCCTTCTATAATATCGGACTTTTCAAGTCTCATAAAGCCTCCGTACCGACTATCTGCGTTGGCAATATTACTGTGGGAGGAACTGGGAAAACCCCTCACACTGAAATGATTATCAGGACATTGCTCGAAAGCGAAGAATGGGGTGGAAAGAATATCGCCGTACTCTCCAGAGGATATAAGAGGAGAAGCAAAGGGTTCCAGCAGGTCACCGTTGACGGCACTGCAGAGGATTTCGGAGACGAGCCGCTGCAGATAAAAAGGAAGTTTCCCATGATTACCGTTGCAGTAGACAAATCACGCAAACGTGGATGCGAGTTCCTTTCCAACCCAGAACTGGCCCATACCTCAAAGAAAGCTCGTAGATGCATAAACAAGGATTTTCCCAAAGCCGACATCATTGTTCTTGACGATGCTTTCCAGCACAGAGCGATCAAACCGGATTTCTCTGTAGTGCTGGTGGACTACAACAGACCTACATTCAAGGACTTCCTCCTGCCACTGGGAAGACTCCGCGACCTTCCGGAAAGAATCGGAGCCGCAGACATCGTCATTGTCACAAAATGTCCGACATATATCGACGATCAGCAGAGGGCTAAATGGGCATCAAACCTTGGCATCAGGGAATACGACCCATCCACTGGAACGGGCACAAGAAAAAAAGGCAGGAAACAGCACATTCTTTTCACATCAATAGCATACGACACAGCCCAGGCAATCTTCCCGGAAGGAGACCCGAGGTACCTGTATGCCAAGAGACTCATACTGTTTTCAGGTATTGCCAATGATACACCATTCAGGAATTATCTCTGCGGCAACTATAAGATTGTCAAGCATTTCAATTTTCCCGACCACCACAAGTTCACCCGTGTGGACATGCATTCGATCAGGGACGCAGCAGACAACTTCCCGACTTCAGTGATCATGACCACAGAAAAGGACTGCCAGAGAGTGCGTGACTGCCGCTTCATACCCGGCGGCATGAAACAGAGAATGTTCCATGCCCCGATCAAAGTGGAATTTCTCACTGAAGGGGACAGGAACATTTTCAGATCATTGCTCAGCGAAAGCTTAAAGCAGTCTTAGTCCTTTTTTGAAATTATTTCATTCTGCACTTCCACGGATGCT
This sequence comes from Bacteroidales bacterium, assembly GCA_017630215.1. Classification (GTDB taxonomy): domain Bacteria; phylum Bacteroidota; class Bacteroidia; order Bacteroidales; family UBA932; genus Cryptobacteroides. The sequence continues at coordinate 4,210 of JAGBVR010000032.1, forward strand.
TCGTGAATGGCAGTAAATATGTCACTGAGGAACTTCTCTGTCAAGCCATAATCCTTACCTTTCTCCAGTACCTTAGACAAGACTTTGTCCCATCTGGATGTCTGGATGATAGCAATATTGTTATCCTTTTTATACTCTCCGATCTGCCGGCTTACATTCATGCGGGATCCAAGGGCATAAAGGATATTCTCATCAATTATATCAATCTTAGCTCTCAGCTGATCTATATTCTCCTTCCACTCTGGAGCATCAGAATCCTTGTCCCGGACTACAATCTGCTCATAAAGCAGTTCCCGAAGTTCAGACGGCGTAAGCTGTTGCTTCGCATCACTCAAAGCGACAGAGGGATTACAATGAGATTCTATCATAAGTCCCTCAAAACCAAGATCGAGTGAGCGCTGAGAGATCTCCGGTATATAATCCTTATGCCCACCCAGGTGGCTAGGATCTACAAAGAACGGAATTTCAGGATAACGGCTGCGAAGTTCGATGGCCACCTGCCATTGAGGATCATTCCTGTACTTTATCTTGTCAAATGTGGAAAATCCGCGATGAATCACTCCCAATTTCTTTATTCCGGCCCTGTTCAGACGCTCCAACGCTCCGATCCAGAGATCGAGGTCTGCATTCACAGGGTTCTTCACCAGAACAGGCATGTCTGTCCCTTTCAGAGCATCTGCAATTTCCTGAACAAGAAACGGGTTGGCCGTAGTTCTCGCTCCAAGCCAGACCAGATCCACACCATGTCTGATGCACTCTGCCACATGCTTCTCGCTGGCCACCTCGGTAGAAATCTTAAGTCCATACTCCTTCTTCACTCTCTGAAGCCATATCAATCCTTCCACTCCTACTCCTTCAAAGCATCCGGGATGGGTCCGTGGTTTCCATATTCCAGCACGAAACACATTGATGCCCAAACCTTTAAGATCTCTTGCCGTCTCCATCACCTGTTCTTCCGATTCAGCACTGCAAGGGCCGGCCACCACACTTGGTCTCGGCTCTGTAAACATTCCCCACTCATACAAAGGAATGATTTCCAATTTCTTGTCTGCCATAATTTTACTATCTTATGATTCTTCTTATTTTATTTGCTTCTTCGATAAGACCACGAACGGCTTCCTCATCACCTTCGTCAATTGCCTTTCTGAAAGTCTGCATCTTATCTATATATGTATCCATCACGTGAAGGATATTCTCCCTGTTCTGCGACAGGATCGGTGTCCACATATCGGGGCTGCTTTTTGCCAGACGGACTGTCGACGAAAAGCCTCCCGAAGCCAGATCGAAAATATGTTTTTCATCCTTCTCCTTATCCAAGACAGTCAGGGCCAATGCAAATGAAGTCACATGGGAAATATGGGACACATATGCAGTATGGACATCATGGCTGGAAGAGTTCATATATATTGTTCTCATATTCAATGATTCATACAGACTCTCCACTGTTCGTACTGCCTTTGGAGCAGATTCCTCGCTGTCGCAGATTATGCAGGCATGAGCATCAAACAGCCCGGGCATGGCAGCCCAAGGGCCACTGTACTCAGTTCCCGCCATCGGGTGCGATGCAACATATTGCCGGCGGCAAGGATGATATTTCACACAACGAGCAAGCTGTTCTTTGGTAGAACATACATCCATGACTGCCTTGGAAGCATCTTTAAGGGAGGCAAAAGCATCAAGCACCACAGGGAGCATCCTGACTGCCGCTCCCACGGGAACAGCCAGTACCACCAGATCACTCTCCCTGATGCACTCCGGCAGTTCCGCCATACGGTCCACCAATCCAATCTTCAGAGCTGCTGCAGCATTGACTGCATCTGCTTCCACACCGATTACTTCGTCTGCAAAGCCTCTGCGCTTGAGATCGATTGCCATCGAACCTCCGATAAGGCCTAAGCCTATGATTCCTACTTTCATATCACGATAATATAAATAAATGTAATCCAAGGGATTACGCTGAATCGTCCGCTCCACATATCAGGCAATCCAACAAAAACTACTGATTTACAAAGCCTTACGAATACGCTCCAATGCACATCCAAGCACCTCAGGCTTCGAGCAGAGCGAGATTCGCACATAATCCTCTCCGTTCTTTCCGAAAATGAATCCTGGGGTTATGAACACTCCGGCTTCATACAGAATCTTATCGGAAAGCTGCTGACCACTGGTCCCTCCGACCTTTCCCCATAGGAACATTCCCGAACTATCCTTGTCATATTTCACTCCCAGCATATCGAAGATTTCCCCTGCAAGAGACTTACGGCAACGATATTCGTCATTCAGTTCACTGAACCATTCCGGCCCCTGGGCCAATGCTTGTACTGCAGCCAGCTGCAAAGGTTTGAACATACCGGAATCCATCTGACTCTTCACTTTCAGAATCTGTGCTATAATCTCCGAGTCTGCTGCAACCATTCCGATTCGCCATCCTGCCATATTGTGAGCTTTGCTCAAGGAATTAAGTTCCAGACAGCACTCCATAGCTCCTGGCTGAGCCATGATTGACAGCGGATGGTCATTAAGGATAAAGCTGTAGGGATTGTCATTGCATATCAATATACCGTGTCTCTGGCCGAAATCCACGAGCTTTGTATAAAGCTCTTCCGACGCCGGAGCTCCGGTAGGCATATTGGGATAATTGGTCCACATGATCTTCACACCTTCCAGATCCATCTTCTCCAAGGCCTCGAAATCTGGCCACCATCCCTTGTCCTCGCAAAGATCATAGGTCAATATCTCCGCCTCCACAAGTCTGGAAGCCGAAGAATATGTAGGATATCCCGGATCTGGAACCAGCACTTTGTCCCCCTTATCCAGAAAAGCCAATGAAATCAAGAGTATAGCTTCCTTGGAGCCCACCAACGGCTGGATCTGAGACGAGGGATCGAGATGCACACCATACCATTTCTTGTACCAGTCAGCAAAGGCCTGCCTCAGCTGAGGAAGTCCAACATAGCTCTGATAGGCGTGATTGCCTGGTTCACGAGCACTATCGCACAATGCACCTATCGCCTCCAGGGGAGGCATACCGTCCGGAGAGCCTATTCCTAGATTTATCACCTCGTCCTCACCTCGCACCGCACGCTCAGCATTCATTGATGCTATTTCCTTTAGCTTCCTCGAAAAGTAGTACTCTTGTACGCTTTCCGTCCTCTTAGCTGCCTTTATTATCATATCGCCGCTATATATTCACCCAATATGTTCAGATCTTCCATAAGCGGACGAACAGCCGAAAGCGCCTGTTCATAACGCAGATAATCATCAAACTTTATATCCACATAAAAGAAATACTGCCACTCCTGTCCTGGTATTGGAAGGGACTGTATCCTGGTCAGATTCATACCATAAAAAGAAAGTATTGTCAAGACGTGGGCTAAGGATCCCGGAGTATGCGTCAGCGTGAAGCACATTGATGCCTTATTGATCCTGGAATTATCCACCTCCAAAGCATCATCAAGGACAAGAAACCTTGTGTAATTCTGCTTATAGGTCTCAATACTGTCAGCAAGAATCTCAAGTCCATAGAGTTCAGATGCGAGTTCCGACGCCACAGCTCCAACTCCTTCCAATCCCTGCTGGGCGACTTCTGCTGCACTCTTAGCTGTATCTTCGCTTTCAACAAGCCTGATCCAAGGGTAATTCTTGAAGAACTCGCGAGTCTGATTGATAGCCATATAATGAGTCCTCACTTCTTTTATATCTCGTATTGTCTGTCCAGGAAGGGCCATCAGATTCTGCTTGATGCGGAGAAAGACTTCACCCTTGATCTTGCGGTCATATTTGCGAAGAAGTTCGAAGTTAGGAAGCAATCCTCCTGACACAGTGTTTTCAATTGCCATCACCGCGGCGTCAGCCTCTTGGCTGTCCATACTGCGATACAATCCCTCAAATGTAGCACATTCGACAATCTCCGGCACTACATGTCCATGCTCTCCATAAAAATGGCGTGCCGCCTGTTCGTGGAAACATCCCTTAACGCCTTGTATTGCAACCTTTCTATCCATAGTTTAAATAAAAAAGCTGTCCGGCACATACCGGACAGCATAATGAAATTCCTATATATTCGATATGCAGACTCCGGTCTATCCCCTTTTCTGGAAATAGAAATAATAAAAACCGAAGCTGTTAAATCGATAAGTTCCCATAACGGTTACAAATATAGTAAATTTTCCGATTACTCGTCAAACTGGAAATGACAGATTAGACAGTCATCATTTCTTTTTCCTTTGCTACAACGAGTTCATCCACTTTCTTAGTGAAAGCATCAGTCTCCTTCTGAACAAGCTGCTCGTACTCCTTCTGAAGATCCTCAGGCATACCATCCTTATTGGCCTTCTTAAGATGCTCGATAGCATCACGACGCGCATTACGTACGCTTACCTTCGCGTTCTCACCCGCTGCCTTAGCCTTCTTGAGGAGTTCCTTACGACGGTCCTCTGTAAGAGGCGGTACAGTACAACGGATGCTCTCACCATTGTTAGAAGGAGTAAGTCCTATGTTTGCATCCAGGATTGCCTTCTCTATGGCAGGAATCATCTTCTTCTCCCAAGGCTGAAGCATAAGGGTCTTAGCATCTGGTGTAGTAACTGAAGCCACCTGTGGGACAGGGGTAGGACTACCATAATAATCCACCATTACATTATTGAACACCAGCGGATTAGCCTTACCGGCGCGATATGTCTTGAGTTCCTCGTCGAGGTGTGAGACAGCGTGTGACATCTTATCCTTTGCCGCTGTCAGAATTTCTTTTGCTCTTGTAATCATAGTATGTTGTATTAGTAATTTTAAACGTGTACCAATGTTCCGACCTTTTCACCCTTGACAAGCTTGGTGAGATTGCCCTTCTGATTCATATCGAATACGATGATAGGCATATTGCCCTCACGGCAGAGAGCGAACGCTGTCTGGTCCATCACCTTGAGTCTGTCTTCTATAGCCTTGTCGAATGTCAGCTCTTCGTACTTCACGGCAGAAGGATCCTTTTCCGGATCGGCTGTATAGACTCCATCCACTCGTGTACCCTTGAGAAGCGCATCTGCTCCGATTTCGAGAGATCTGAGAGCCGCTCCGGAATCTGTCGTGAAATAAGGGTTTCCAGTACCGCCGGCAATAAGGGCCACACCGCCTCTTTCCATCACAGCCACTGCATCATCCCTCATGTAATATCTTGCCACAGGCATCATCGGAGTAGCAGTGAAGACCTCGGCCTCCACACCTGCCGAACGGATAGCCATCGCAAGCCCAAGAGAATTGATGACTGTCGCAAGCATACCCATCTTGTCGCCATTGACCCTGTCAAATCCCTTTCCTACTCCTTGAAGGCCGCGGAAAATATTTCCACCACCGATGACGATTGCGACCTGAAGGCCGTTCTTCACAGCCTCGGCCACTTCCTCCGCATAAGCGGCAAGCCATTTTTCGTCAATACCTTTGCCAGCGGGGCCTCCAAGGCTTTCTCCGCTCAATTTAAGAAGAACGCGTCTATATGCTCCCATAATCTTATTATTTTCAAAAATTCAAGCAAACAAAAGTATCGAATTATTATGAAACTTCCAAGAAAGAATATATCTTTGCACAATAGAAGAGCATATCAAAACCGATTATTAACAACAAAAGATTATAACTGTTATGGCACTTTCTTCAATTACCAAGAAGCTTATTATGAGTATAAGCGGCCTTTTTCTGATTGTCTTTCTTCTTCTTCACATGACAATCAACTTTTTTTCAGTAATCGACACATTTGCAGGCACCTATGGCAGCGCTGACGGTCTCTTCCAGGCTGGTTGCGACTTCATGGCTCTCCCTATCATCACCATTATGGTTCCTGTACTTGCACTCGGTTTCCTCGTACACATCGCTTACGCACTCATTCTTTCTTATGGTAACTACAAGGCTCGCGGTACAGAGCGTTATGCAGTTGCAAACAAGACTAAGACAGGTTCTTGGGCAGCAAAGAATATGCTTGTTCTCGGAGTTATCGTTCTCGGCTTGGTAGCATTCCACCTGAATCACTTCTGGGCAGAAATGCAGCTCAAGGAGTTCATGGGTGAGCACGCTGAGAATCCTTACCTTCTCCTTAACGCCACATTCCAGAACTGGTGGATGGTTCTCATCTACATCGTTTGGTTCGTAGCACTCGGACTCCACCTCTGTCATGGTTTCTGGAGCGCATTCCAGACAATGGGTCTGAGCAACAAGATATGGGAGAAGAGACTCACAGTTATCGGCTACGTATTCGTTGCAGTGATCGTCCTCGGCTTCTGTGCTACAGCGATCAACGCTTTCTGCCACGCTAACTGCGGTTGCTGCTAATATTTTCAAGCCCAATAAAAAAACGTCGCTGCGTATTTAATGCAGCGACGTTTTTTTATAGTCTCAAGAAACGGATCAGCTGCATCAGACATACTGTAACCGCTTTTGTTTTCCTATTCATTAATCCTCACATCTGTAGGACACTTCGAACAATGCCAGTAATGATAATTGTTGTCGGCCTTATTCCAAGTATCCCTTGCCGCATTCGCACCAATGATTACCGAAGCCCTTCCCGGTCCGGGTAAGATGGCTGTTCCGAGAATTCCACCGAACAGACATGCAACTGCAAGAGCTTTATCTCCGATTCTTGATCCTGTGTTTCCTGCTGAATGAAACATTCTTGTCATCTCGTGACCGCATTTAGGGCAAATCATAATGTTATATTTTAAAGGTTAGACTTATATCACACCCTCAAAGATAGAATATACGGAATGATTCCTTAATCTTTATATATATACCTCAAAAAATCCCCAGATCTGCCCGGCTCCGGCATTTAGGTAATTATATGATAAGTCACAGAAAGCGGTGCTGCACATTTGGAAGATTCTGTGCAGCACCGCTCATTAAAAGACATGCGTCCCTACTCTATATCTATTCTCTGGACCTCATCCACACCATCAATGGCGCCGATGCTGTCCATTGCCGTCTGAAGCTCGTTCATCGAGTGGACTGCAAAGTCGATAGTGCAGACGCCAATATTGTCAGCGGTCTCGGTCCTAAGGCCGGTCATTGAAAGATGAAGCTTCTCTGTGATGCAATCCACAAGATCGCTCATCAGATGATATCTGTCGATTGCACGCACACTGATGCGGACTGGATAGAGACACTGGCATTCCTCTTCGAAATTGACCGGTACTATAGAATCCCCTTGCTGTGATGAAAGACGGATTGCGGTCGTACAGTTTCGCTTATGCACCTGAATAGAACCGTCAGGGTTCTTGAAACCGATCACCTCATCGCCCGGAAGAGGATGACAGTTAACGCATCTTACGTAGCAGCTCTTTGCCTTGTGGGATATAAACGAGCTGATATATTTTCTGGCCTTGTAGGTCAACACATGATCCAGCCAATCCGGCTGCGGTTCGGCATTGTCATTGGTTCCGATCTCCACACAGTCTCCACGTCTGAGAACTGTCTTCACTGAAGAAAGCTTGCCGTTGATACGGGCATAGTGGGCATGCATGCCTATATTGCTGTGGATTTCAAAGGCAAAGTCAATGGCTGTCGCTCCCTTTGGGAGGATTATGCACTTACCCTTCGGAGTGAACACCATTATATCATCATAATAGAACGACGAGGTCACGCCATCCATAAAGTCCATGCCTTCCTCCGGGTCTGCCATTTCCTTCAGCAGTTCATTGAACTTGTCCAGCCAGGCTTGAATATTCTCGTCTGTTCGTTCCGCAGCACATCCGAGGCGTCCGTTGCGAACCATTCTCTCAGACGAGATATGAAGTTCTTCCCATTTTCCCTTTTCGCTCAAAAGTTTCACCTGAAAGCTCTGGTATCCGTTTTCCTTTGGGGCATCGATATAATTGGACACGCTTCCGGGACGTTCCTTGAAAGCATCGGTAAGGATGGAATATATGCGGAGGCTGGTATCTTTCTCGGACCATGATTCAAGATTCTGATATACCACCCTGACGTAGTATTTGGTATCTACATGAGCGAAATCACATCCCTTGGCATGCATCTTCATCCAGATACTATAGGGCTTACGATAACGGACCTCGGTACGAGCCTTGATTCCTCCGGCAGAAAGCAGTGCCTCGATTTTGGAGGTAAAAGCCTCTATGTTGGGGCGTTCAGCCTGAAATTCTTCGGCAAGTTGCCTTTCAAGCAGAGAGTATTCACGTGGACAACGATACCTGAAAGAGAGATTTTCCAATTCGGTCTTGACATGGTAAAGTCCCAGACGGTTGGCCAACGGAGCATAGAAGTAGTCCGTTTCTCCTGCTATCTTCATCTGCTTGTCCGGGCGCATACTATCCAAGGTACGCATATTATGCAGACGGTCCGCAAGCTTTATAAGTAGTGCACGGACGTCATACTGCATCGATGCAAGAATCTGACGAAAATTATCTATCTGTTTGGACTGCACATACTTATCCTTCTTTTCCTTGGTCACGACACCCACAAGGAAAGCCACATCATCCCCGAAACGCTCACGGATATCCTCAATAGTATATGGGGTATCCTCCACCACATCGTGCAGGAAAGCGGCAATTACAGGATCAGCACCCAGCTCGAGCTCCTGAGCGACAATGCGCGCAACATTTACCGGATGGATAATATAAGGCTCTCCGGACTTGCGCTTCTGAGGACTGTGAGCCTCGCGGGCAAATTCGAACGCGGCACGAAGCCGGTCAATATTCTTCTGGTCCTCCTTTGAGGACATCTGCTGAAAGAGCTCGTCGGCACTGGCCTGAATCAGAGCATCGTAGTTTGTTTCCATAGGTCAAAAAGACGAATAAGGAGTCTAAGTTATGAAAAAAAACTATCCGTTGTTCTGATATAGGTCATTTTTTTGGAATGATATACCTGCTTACACCAAGAAAAGCACTTCGACAGGCTCTCTTGGTAGTGCTTGTTGGAAACGCTTTGTCCCTATATAGTCGGTATTTGATGACAAACATTGATTGTAAAGCGTTTTGTCCTTATTTATGGTGA
>JAGBVR010000033.1 GCA_017630215.1 Bacteroidales bacterium
AGCTAATCTTTGTACACAATTTTATTATATTTATCGTGTAGAATATCAGCTATATAATTTGTCAGATTCAAGAATTTTCATTATCTTTACATATGTGTTCAAGGAATATTTTCGGGTATCGGTGGCGACCTCCGCATATCCAAGCGTATAGAGTCTTCCATCGGTTTGATGGTGTCAAGCGGTAGTGCCGTAATCAATCGCCTGAAAGGTTCTGACGGAGACCGTCGGTCTGTCTATCGGATTATCAACAATAAGAAATGGTGTATGGATGAATTTATCAAATCATTGTATGCGGAATGCGGGAGGAACGTCTCGGGATGCTCTCATGTGCTTTGCATTCAAGATACTACGGAGCTTAACTACGACAACATCCGTGGCCGTATAGATGCCCATGACGAGGATTTCGGGTATGGCACGAACAAGAATAGCAGCAACAGCCTGTTCGTACACCCTTCACTGGCTCTCGATGCATCCAATGGACTTCCGCTGGGATTTTCTTCTCTGAGAATCTGGGGACGTGGCAACCGTTCTCGCCGCGGCACGCATGAACGCAAGAGCACTCTCATACAAGAGAAAGAATCATACCGTTGGTTGGAATCTGCACAGAACACTTCGGAGCATATCCCTAACCACGTGCGCAAGACTATGGTCGGTGACCGCGAGAATGACGTTTATGAAGTTATGTGCGGTACGCTCCATTGTGGTTGCGATTTTCTGATCCGCTCCTCTTCTAATCGTACCACGACATTGGAGAAGAAGAAACTTTCTGAGATAATGGAGCATGCTCCCGTGTCCTGTACGTATGAATTGCCTCTGATAGGACACATGGGGCGTAAGAACCGCACGGCCGTAATGGAACTCCGTTTCACGGAAGTGACCTTGCTCGCCCCATCAAGCGCTCTTTCCGAGGTTCCCAAGGAACTACGCGTATGGTGCATACACACCAAGGAGAAGCCGGAGAGTGTCCCCGAAGGCGAGGAGCCTATAGAGTGGCGTCTGCTCACGTCGCACGAGGTTACCACATCCGTACAGGCGTTGCAATGTATAGGTTGGTACAGGTTGAGATGGACAATCGAGAGTCTATTCCGTGTCGTGAAGTCGAAAGGGTTCTCTCTGAATGCTGCTCAGATTGAGAGCGGAGCTGCCATGAAGAAGCTTATCGGCATGGCTTTTGTCGCCGCATTCAGGGTCATGGCGCTCAAAACGGCACATGAGGAACAGTTAGAAGACATACCGGCACATATTGTCTTCACCGAGGCACAGATTGCTGTGTTGAAAGGCATATTGCCCGGGCTGGAACCCAAATCGCCTAGGAGTACCAAAGGAAGAAATCCTCATAGAGAAGGATCATTGCCATGGGCTTCATGGATCATCGCCATGTTAGCTGGAGGATGGAGTGGAAGAATAACGGACAAGAACAGACCTGGATATATCAAGTTCATGCAGGGATGGGAAAGACTGGAAACTATAACATGGGCGGTGAGAGAAATGAATAGAGATGTGTACAAAGATTAGCT
>JAGBVR010000034.1 GCA_017630215.1 Bacteroidales bacterium
CGGAACCATAGTGACATCTTCTGCCATCGGAAAGAATTTTACTTTGGGTAAGACTTACGATAATGCACCAAAATTCTCTGTTTCACCGGTGTCAGCAGAACTGGATGCAGAAGGGGGCACAGTCAGCTTCCAGATCATAGCTTCTGGCACATCCTCTTACACTGTGGAGACGGATGCCGATTGGCTTACCCTCATTTCCAAGCCGACTTCCGGTACGTCAGTGATTTCGGCCAGATCTTCAGCAAATACCGGCAAGGCCAGAACGGCTCATATCATCGTCTCGGAGAAAGCCACCACAAGCGGTGTCTCGGTTACTCTGAAGAATATTCTCACCGTAACTCAGCATAACTCCGGTCTGAATATCGGCCTCGATGACTGGGAAGATGGTGACGATGACGGCGGGATGGCCGACTGATTCACCTCGTATATTATTAAAACACCTCGGATAATTTGAAATTCGAGGTGTTTTTATTTGCCGTATGGGGTTGCCGGGTCGTTAAGTATTCTGCCAGGTCTGGCAGCCATTTCATTGATGATTGTCAGCATTTCTGCAGGGGTGACAATGAACGGCTTTTTCGGGAAATGCTTGATGTTGCCTGTTACCAGGAATGAGTCTTCCTTGCTTAACGCGACTTCATAGAAGACCAGATCTTTTGGGTCAGGAAGTATTTCTCCGCAATTAAGCCTTTCAGAATGAATGCCTTTCGATTTTATCGTTTCCAAAGTCTTTTTGATACGTTCTTCCGAGAAATTGAATTTGCTCCGTCTTAGAACCGAGTTGTATTCGTGGGGTATCTCATCATTATATATCGGGGTTATGATATCAAAGAATATGCTATCCAATACTACCCGGTAGCGGAGTCACTATGTTTTGATATCAATGCTGACACAATCACATTTGTGTCAATGATAGCAAAAATCTCCATATTATTCTCCTCTTCTTGCAGCTCTGATTTCCTCATTTATTTCCTCAAGTGTCATATCGGTCAGACCGTTTCTTCTTGCTTCTGCCCTGAGAGCCCAGAATGCGAGACGTCCTTTTGCTGCTACCTCGTCAAGCGGCTCTGTCCTGATCTCAAACGGAATCCTCCTCTCTCTCACCATTGTCTTCATAAAGATGGTGAGGGCGGCAGTATTGCTTAGTCCGAATTCGTCGCAAAGCTTGTCGAAGTCTTTCTTTAATGAGTCATCGACTCTGAATGTCATAGTTGTCTGTGCCATAATTCATATATTCAGTATTGCAAATGTAAGTATATTGTATTTATATTGCAAATATTATTCTCGTTGATAGATTTCTCGACTCACTTCGTTCGCTCGAAATGACAGTGGGGACGTTCGCTCGAAATGACAGTGGGGACGTTCGCTCGAAATGACAGTGGGGACGTTCGCTCGAAATGACAGTGGGAAATGATATGGTGACGGGAAATCCCTCAAATGAACTAATGTGAACTTGATACACATCATGCCCCGCCGTAACTTTGTGTAAAAGGATTAATTTCATACATTTGTGGGACAGATAGATAGAAATATGCCGGAGATTGCATACCTCCTGACGGAGGTGGAAAAGAAATATGGACGAAGGATAGCGACTACGACTGATTTCGAGTCGCTTTCTGTCGTTATCGAGCATCAGATCGGGGAACTGATTTCTTCGTCGACTCTGAAGAGGCTTTGGGGGTATGTGAGTCTGAATCCTACCCCTAGAGTTGCTACTCTGGATGTGCTTTCTAGATTTGTCGGACACAGGGATTTCAAGGCTTTCTGCAATCATCTGAAGGACTCTCAGGTCTATGCTTCCAATTTCTTTACATCCAGGTGCCAGACAGTGGCAGAACTTAAGCCGGAGACTGTTGTCCATATCGGTTGGGCTCCGAACAGGCTTGTGAAGATGCTTTATCTGGGAAATTATCAGTTCGAGGTGATTTCTTCCGAGAATTCCCAGCTGATGGTGGGAGACCGTTTCGAACTATTGGAAATAATTGTCGGTTATCCTCTGTTCATATCCAGGATCCTCCGTAACGGAACCTATACGCCTTCATATGTGGCAGGTCAGATCGACGGGATCAATCTTCTGAAGGTGGAGACAGCGTAGACTTTCAAAGAATCAGTTCGGCTGCATCTTTGAACATATTGTCAAGAGCATCGGCGTCAAGGTTTTCTTCTGAATTGTGTGTAGGAGAATTCTTTGGCGTCGTTTTCTTTACAATGGTAGCTTCGGCAGGATCGGGAACTGGTTTTGGGACAGTATCCTGCGCAGATGTGGCAATGTCAGGGACGGGCATAGTGGCTGCGGAGGATGGTGTTACTGGCTTATCTGCCTCAGTTTCCTGATTGACCGAGGCCATCCAGACCGCACCGGCAATTGACATAAACACAATGGTCGCAGCAGCGGATCTTTTTATCTTCCTTGCCGGTTCTTGAAGTATCGCCCTCTTTACTTCCGCTGCAGAATTGTACCTTTGCTCTTTGTCGCGACGCAGACAGCGCGATGAAATAAAATGGAAACTGCTGCTCAACTCATTGATAATGACTCCAAGAGACCATATGTCGCTGCGGGCGTCCAGCTTCTCGCCGGCAATGAGTTCAGGCGAGGCATATGCCATAGTTCCTGCCGGGGCTTTGAAAGAACAATATGAATCTGCATCAGAGAGTCCGAAGTCAACGATCTTTACATTCCTTCCGTTGTTTGTGATCATTATATTCTCCGGCTTCAGGTCTCTGTGGATAATCTGCTTTCTGTGGATATAGTCCAGCGCATCGCAGATTTCGCAGATTATCTTCCTGGCCAATGTCTTGTCAACAACTCCTTCACATAGGAGACCTTCAAGGTTCCTTCCGTCGATCCATTCCATCACTATGCAATGCCCGATGGATGGGAAGTCGATAAATCCGAAATATTGACAGATGCCGGTATGGTTCAATGAGAAGCCGATGTTGAACTCCTTTTTGAGCAGTTCCTCATAGAGGGGATTGCCGCGATATTCCTTTTTCAAGGCCTTGTAGATAAAGAATCTTCCGTTCTTGCTGCCGCGGTACAACTCATTGAATCCACTCTCGGAAGAGTGGATGAGTTCAAGACTTTGGGAGTCTGTATGAATGCTGCCCGGGGCATCGGGCAGGAAAAAACCGGAAGGCCCTAACATAATCTGTATATATTCATACAAAGATACGCCTTTTTTGCTAATTTTGTCTATTGTGAAAACTCCTGTCAGACATATTGTGACATTGTTCCTGTGCTTCTTTTCCTTTCATCTGGTGAAGGCTCAGGAGTCGTTGGATTCCGAACTGGAACGCTATGAGCAGATGTGTGAGGTGTGTCTGGAGCTTAAAGCCAGAATGTCCAGGGGAGAGCAGATATCCAGGGATGAGGCAAAGTCCACTATCGATTTTTTCGTGACTACCAATAGGAGACTGAAATCCAGGGAGTCTGAGATGACGGCCATGCAGCGTCAGCGTTTCAAGGATGTGGGAGAGTGGTTTGCTACTGGAGTCAGACCGCAGAAACCGTTTGGAGCTGAACCCTTGCCTGCTTTGGAATGCTCTCTCCCGTCGAGGATTATTGTCAATGATATTGCCGGGATATTGACTCCTCAGCGGGATCTTGATCCTCCACCTTCTGTGCGCTTGTGGAAATACAGGACGGATTTCATCCTCCTGGCAGAAATGTCAGTTCCTGATCTTTCGTACGGACTTCGGGCCGGGATAAAGGGCCGGGCCTTCGGTGGCTACATGGCATTCAGCTCCAATTTTGTAAAGGCATCCGCTGATTATACCTGTCATTCGGACGGAACTCTTGAAAACGGAAGCACTATCTGGCCGGCTGGTGCAGAAAAGACTACTTCCTTAAGTCTTTCTGCCGGTCTTCTCGCCCAGGCCGCTCCCTGGCTTACTTTCTATGCCGGTGCCGGTTATGGAGGGCGCCAGCTTCTGTGGCAGGATATCGACGGCAGCTGGGCTGAGGTCTCTGACTGGTCGGTAAAAGGTCTGGAGATGGAAGCCGGAGCAATATTCCGATGGAATCGTATGGCTTTCTCGGCCGGAGTCTCGACTGTTCGTTTCCAAACCTGCTCTGCCAGGGTCGGTATCGGACTCTATTTCTGATATATATTCTTTCTCGAAAGCACAGATCGAGTCGTTTTGGTGCTTTCGGCCCATGTGATAGCACACCTTCAGTGTCGAGTGAGAGAGAAAATGCCAAAAACTCGCTCGAAACACCATGAAAACAGCAAAACGCGCGAGTTTTTCCTGAAATCTCGCGCGTTTTGCTATAGAGGACATCAGCTATTACTGATTCTTCGGTCTCATCTGTGGGAAGAAGAGGACATCCTGGATGGTAGGTGAATTGGTCATGAACATGGTCAGACGGTCGATTCCCATACCGAGTCCTGATGTTGGAGGCATACCGTACTCGAGTGCGCGTACGAAGTCCATGTCGATGAACATAGCCTCGTCATCTCCCTTGTCCTTCAGCTTGAGCTGATCCTGGAAACGCTCGTACTGGTCGATTGGGTCGTTAAGCTCGCTGTATGCATTGGCGAGCTCCTTGCCGCATACGAAGAGCTCGAAACGTTCTGTGAGCTCCGGATTTGTACGGTGACGCTTTGTAAGCGGTGACATTTCCACAGGGTAGTCTGTGATGAATGTAGGCTGTGTAAGGTGCTTCTCGCAGTACTCTCCGAAGATGGCGTCGATGAGCTTGCCCTTACCGAATGAAGGATCGGTCTCCACGTGGAGCTTCTTGCAGGTCTCGCGGAGTTCGTCCTCAGACATTCCTGCTACGTCCACTCCTGCGTATTCCTTGATGGCTTCGAGGATAGGGAGGCGGCGGAAAGGCGGCTTGAAGTCTACCTGCTTGTCTCCGATTGTGACCTCGGTCTGTCCGTGGAGCTTGAGAGCGATCTTCTCGAGAAGCTTCTCCACGAACTCCATCATCCAGATGTAGTCCTTATAAGCCACATAGATCTCCATGCAAGTGAACTCTGGGTTGTGGGTCTTGTCCATACCCTCGTTGCGGAAGTCCTTTGCGAACTCGTATACTCCATGATATCCTCCGACGATGAGTCTCTTGAGATAGAGCTCATTGGCAATTCTCAGATAGAGAGGAATGTCGAGGGCATTGTGGTGAGTGATAAACGGACGTGCTGTTGCACCGCCTGGGATGCTCTGGAGGATAGGAGTCTCCACTTCAAGACAGCCTGCCTCGTTGAAGTACTCGCGCATTGTAGCCACGATCTGGCTTCTCTTGATGAATGTATCACGTACCTGAGGGTTAACGATCAGGTCTACATATCTTTGTCTGTACTTGAGCTCAGGATCTGAGAATGCATCGAACACTTCTCCGTCCTTCTCCTTCACGATCGGAAGTACGCGGAGAGACTTGCTCAAGAGCGTGAGTTCTTTTGCGTGAACTGAAAGCTGGCCTGTCTTGGTGATGAATGCGAATCCCTTGATACCGATGATGTCTCCGATGTCAAGAAGCTTTTTCCATACGGTGTTGTACATTGTCTTGTCCTCACCCGGACAGATCTCGTCACGGTTGATATATACCTGGATACGTCCTGTCTCGTCCTGGATCTCTCCGAACGATGCTGCGCCCATAATACGTCTTGACATGATTCGGCCAGCGATGACTACTTCCTGGAAATTGCCTTTCTCCTCATCGTACTCAGCCTTTATCTGCGCTGCTGATGTGTTGATAGGGTAGAGTGGTGCAGGATAAGGCTCGATTCCGAGTTCTCTGAGCTTAGCGAGCGATTCTCTTCTGAAAAGCTCCTGCTCGTTGAGGTCCATAATGCTCATAGCTATAAATCTTTATTTTGTTTGTCTATATTCACTTAAAGCCGTATAGCGGCAAATTAAAGTACAAAAATAGCATAAATAATTCTGAAATTGAAACAAAATCCATATCTTTGTGTGCTATGGCAGTGGAAAAGAAATGGATATTACGCGAAAGTGCTGAATCTGAGACAGTCAGACAGCTTTCTTCTGAACTTGGAGTCGATCCTGTATTGGCGGAGCTCCTGGTCCAGAGGGGGGTGCGTACATTCCACCAGGCCCGTTCCTTCTTCCGTCCAAGCCTGGACGATCTCCATGATCCGTTCCTCATGACAGATATGGATAAGGCCGTGGAGAGAGTTCATCAGGCTGTTGTTTCAGGAGAGAAGATCCTGGTTTATGGCGACTATGATGTAGATGGCACCACTGCAGTCTCACTTGTTTATTCCTTCCTCCGACGACTTACCCGTGCTGTGGACTTCTATATCCCTGAAAGATATGACGAAGGTTACGGCGTTTCATACAAGGGTATCGACTGGGCGTCGGAAAACGGCTTTGGATTGATCATCACGCTTGACTGCGGTATCAAGGCCAATGAGAAAGTGGAATATGCGCGTAAACGAGGTATTGATGTCATCATCTGTGACCATCATCTTCCTGAAAACGAACTTCCCAGGGCAGTAGCGGTGCTTGATCCCAAGAGGGAGGACTGCTACTATCCTTTCGATGACCTATCAGGCTGCGGAGTCGGGTTCAAGCTCGTTCAGGCTTATTCTCAGAGATACGGAATCCCTTTCGAGACATTGATTCCGCTTCTTGATCTTCTTGTAGTCAGCATTGCGTCAGATCTGGTTTCCGTAATTGATGAGAATCGCATTCTGGCCCATTATGGCCTCAAACAGCTCAATGGAAATCCTCGTGAGGGTCTTCTTGCGATGATCCAGCTTTCAGGACTAGAGCCGAGCCATATCACCATCGACGATATCGTCTTCAAGATCGGACCTCGTATCAATGCAGCCGGACGTATGGAGTCAGGTCGCATCGCAGTAGAGCTTCTCACAGCTTCTGATGTGAATGAAGCCATTCGTATCGGTACAGAAATAAACGAGCATAATAACGAAAGAAAGAATATTGACAGGCGTATCACTCAGGAGGCTCTCGAAATGGTACATTCGGGAAATTGTCTCTCCGGCGAGAATGCGACTATCGTATATAACCCTCAGTGGCATAAGGGAGTAGTGGGAATCGTTGCCTCCCGTCTTGTCGAAGCCTTCTACAAGCCGACAATCGTATTCACCCAGTCTCAGGGTGGTCTGGTGACCGGCTCTGCCCGAAGCGTGCACGGTTTTGATCTGTATGATGCCATCGAGAGCTGCTCAGACCTGCTGGAGAATTTCGGAGGACATCTCTATGCGGCGGGCCTTACCCTCAAAGAGGAGAATCTTCCGGCTTTCTGTGAAAGGATAGAAAAGGCAATTTCAGGATCAATCATTCCGGAAATGCAGACCCCTGTCGTGGATGTGGACGCGAGACTGAACTTCTCGCAGATAACTCCTAAATTCCTTCGTATCCTCAAGCAGTTCCATCCTTTCGGTCCGGGCAATTCGGCGCCGGTCTTTCTCACAGAAAATGTCTATGACAATGGAATGGGAAGAAAAGTGGGTGCCGAGGGCGGCCATCTGAAGCTGGAGCTTATTCAGGAATCGCATCCATATCATCACATTTCGGCCATTGCGTTCAACATGGCTGACTTCTTCGATCATATAAAGGCCGGCAATCCTATCGATGTCTGCTACTCTATCGTAGAGAACTATTATCGTGGTACTGCCAATACGCAGCTTCGAGTGAAGGATATGCACGAACGTGATGAAATGATCTGATTTTAAATACATCTATTTCTGTATACAAGTCAAACTTATTAGAAAGCTGGTGATGCCCTATTGCTGGTTCCCTTATTTCGTGTGTTAACGAGACAAACCTTGGAGCACGTATAGGAAAGATATATGCGTTTCAACGAGGATTTGTGTATTCGGAGGTATAGCGCTGATTACTTTGGAACACATAGAGCTGCTATATATGGAAATAGATAAAGGAATATGTGTTTCAAGGTTTGACAGCGAGTGTGCATACATGAGCGTAGTAAGTGGAAACAATTATACTATTTCCTCACAAAAATGTCTATATTAGCAGAAAATATAGGAGGATAGTGATATGGAGGGAAATATCGAACTGAAGACAGCGTGGGATTTTGTGGAGAAGACCGGAAAGAGTGTCTTTCTGACAGGTAAGGCCGGTACGGGAAAGACCACTTTTCTGAAGAAGGTCGTGGAACAGTCTAAGAAGAGGGTAGTGGTGGTCGCCCCGACTGGAATCGCAGCCATCAATGCCGGCGGAGTCACAATTCATTCCTTTTTCCAATTGCCCCTTCATCCGTTCATACCGGGAATGAAGATAGAATCCAAATTTGCGTTCAGCAAAGAGAAAAGGAGCATCATCAAGACAATCGACATATTGATCATCGATGAAATCAGTATGGTCAGGTGTGATCTTCTGGAAGCAATTGATTCTGTTCTGCGACGTTTCCGTAACAAATATAAACCATTCGGAGGAGTACAGCTTCTGATGATAGGTGATCTTCAGCAGCTTTCTCCAGTGATTACGGATGAGGAATTCCAGCTTCTGGCGCCATATTATTCATCTCCGTATTTCTTCGGCAGCCGCGCTCTATCAGCTGTAGACTATGTGACTATTGAGCTGAAAGAAGTCTACAGACAGCAGGATCAGCATTTCATTGACATATTGAATTCTGTCCGCAGCGGCCGTCCATCGTCTGAGGTTATCCGTGCTCTGAACTCACGTTATGATCCTCGTTTTATTCCTGATGCAGATGAGGGATACATTCGTCTGACGACTCATAATCAGATTGCTGATAATTATAACTCTCAGCAGCTAAGTCTGATAGAAGAACCGCTACATTCGTTTGATGCAGAAATAAGCGGCAATTTCCCAGAATATGCATATCCGACCGAAGCCCGTCTTGAACTTAAGGTAGGTGCCCAGGTCATGTTCGTCAAGAATGATCCTTCCAGTGAGAAGAAATATTACAATGGAAAGATCGGCGTAGTGACTGACTTCTTCGAAGAGTATATTCTGGTTCAATGTCCCGGCGATGACGAAAAGATTGCAGTCGAACCTCTTGAGTGGGAAAACAGCCGTTATGTCATCAACGAACAGACGCAGGAAATGGAGACAGAAGTCCAGGGAGTATTCCGACAGTATCCGCTGAAGCTGGCTTGGGCCATAACCATTCATAAGAGCCAGGGCCTTACCTTCGACAAGGCCATTATTGATGCAGCCGCATCTTTTGCATCCGGTCAGGTATATGTCGCATTGAGTCGTTGCCGCACATTGGAAGGTATGGTGCTCGCAACGCCTCTTCGAACAGATTCTGTAATAACTGATCTGCATGTTGAGGATTATATTCAAGGACAGGAAGCAGCAGCTGGGCGAAGTCTGGCCCGACTGGAATCCATCAAGGAAGAATATTATAAGGAACTCCTTGAGGAACTCTTTGATTTCAAGGAACTTGCATCTCTCCAGAAACGAATGTTGGGAGTCTGCAAAGACTTTCCCGCAGGTACTGTAGTAGGTCTTGCCCAGAGACACAATGACATACTCAATTCACTGAATGAGGCCGTAGTTCCAGTAGGCGCCAAATGGCAGCTTCTCATAAAGCAGAAACCTTTTGAGGAAGTTGCCACTCCGGATTTTTCTACCAGAATAAAGAACGGATGCACTTATTTTCTTGAGCATATTGATGCCGCATATGGAGATTTTCTTGAAAATACCAAGGACCTCAAGGCAGAAAACAAGGAGCTCGTTAAGCGATATGTCAATATCTGGAACGATCTGGACTTTGAACTGAAGACTATAAGGCTACTTCTGAAGTCAATGTCAGCTCTTCCGTTTACAACGGACATTTACCTCAGAGAAAGGCAGGTAGCTGTCTACGAAGCTTCCGGAATTCTTCCAAAGGAGTTAAAGACTCCGAAGAAATCCGTCAGGACCTCCTCTGCGAAGCCTGTAAAGGAAAAGAAGGAAGACACCAAAGTCACTACCTTCAAACTTTATAAACAGGGGCTGAGTGTAAAGGATATAGCTAAGGAACGTGACCTGAACCAGCAGACAATCGTCCGACATCTTGCTCATTATGTAGCCAAAGGAATGATACCAGTAGATGAGTTTGTCTCTGACTCCAAGGCAGATGCTATTCGTGAAGCCATTGATACGGTCGGTACCACAAAAGGTCTTGCTGCCATCAAGGATGCTTGCCCGTCAGAGATCACCTATCAGGATATTGTTCTGTTTATTGCATCTGTGGAGAATGGTGATGCGTAAGTTGTTGTTTTACAGCTTATTATATAACGTGCGTGCTGCACATCTACAGCACGCATGTTTCGTAAATCGTTGTGCAATAGATGATTAAGCACTACCTCTGTGCCGCCTTTCAACTTCATCTCTGATATTTTCAGCCACTTCATCCACTGACTTACCATCTATATCAATAATGATATGGGCAGTGTTTTCATATGTGTCCGCACGCTGAGCCATCAGCTCGGTAATTCGTTCACGAACATTTCCCTTCAACATCGGGCGTCCCTGAGTCTCTCCCTCCAGATGCTCCGACAGTGTCTGGACTGAAGCCTTGAGATACACACACAAGGTCCTCTCTCTCACAATCTGGGCACACTCCTTAGTCATGATTGTTCCTCCTCCGAGTGATATGATCTCCAGAATTGTTGTTGTTCCTTCCTCTGTCTTCACTGACAGAACAGAGGAGAGTACCGTGAGCTCCATCTGTCTGAACCCTCTTTCGCCGATCTCCGCAAAAATCTCCGGAATACTCTTTCCGGCCTCAGCCTCGATCATCTCATCAAGATCCATAAAAGGACAGCAGAGCAGCTGTGAGAGTTTCCTCCCGACACTGCTCTTGCCGCATCCCATAAATCCTGTGATTGATAGAATCATTTTATAGAATTCTTATGAAGATTCTCACGTCGCTTCGCTTCTCAGAATGGCAATTGTATTTCGCCATCTAGGTAATGGCTAAAACAAAGTCAACTGTCCGTCCTCATCCGATGAATCATCAGAAGGAATATCGTCGATCACATCTGAATTGTCGATCTCACCAGCTTGGTTTTCAGCCTCTGAAGCCTCTGGAACGATATCATCCTCAGGCTTATGCAAAGGTTCGATGAACTGTACCTTCTTTACATCATACTGGCTGGTCTTCTTACCCTTCGCCTGAATACCTTTCTTTGCAATGAATTCTTCAGCATCGATAAGCTCCGGATCCCTGTTCTCATTCTTTCCTCCGAAAATTACCTCGATCTGAGGATGTTTGTCGTCGCTCAGAGCTACAAGATAAGAACCCTTTGCATCTGAAATAAAGTTCACTGCAGTATTGTCGCTTACATCGAACGAGAATCTCTTTACATAGAAGGCTGCCACTGCCTTATCATAATACAAAGCTGTATAGATCTTATTCGTGTCAAGTTTCTCGATCTTAAGCAGATCGCCTTGGTATCTGTTGCTCAAGTCAAACGAAGTCGTATAATATGTGCCGTCCTTGAAGATAGCCAGAATATGGTCTCCGGTGTTGAACTGTCCCAGATGTAGACCTCTGCCATCCTCGTTCAGACGCTGTATATCCTCATCGAACCAGATATCCTTACCTCCGATTGTCGAGATACCTTTAGACTTAAGGGTAATCTTCTGAATCGGATTTTTCGATACAAGATTACCTCGCGAAGCACGTCCCTTGATACCCAGCTGTGAGAAATCGTATTCGTCGATGAGCTTCTTGAGCTTAGGACGCTGACGCAGATAAATCTTCACAGTCTCAGCCTCACCGTTATGGTTTACTGTGAACCAGAGGATTTTCGAACCGGGAGTACCCTGAGTGATGTCGTATTCCTTATCGCGGGTGATACCGGTCACTGCAAATCTCTTTGCATAGCTTAACGCTGTCTTACCCTCGCGGTATATCACATTATAGATGGTTCTCTGGTCGTTTCTGTTGAAGATACCGACATACAGGATGTCCTTTCCGAAGAACGCCTTCTCGCTGACCTTAGTCACCACATATTTACCATCACCGTGGATGACAATGATCTCGGAAAGATCGGAACAATCGCAGATGTACTCGGCATTGTCTTCCTTTTTTAGGTTGATACCCACAAAACCCTCAGCCTTGTTTGCATAGAGCTTTGCATTATTGATAACCACCTTGGTGGTCTCGATCGACTCGAACTCTACGATTTCGGTCAGTCTTGGGTATGCCTTGCCGTATTTCTTCTTCAGGTTCTTGAAGTAATTTATAGTGAACTCGGTAAGATGGTCGAGATGATTCTGTACCTCTTCCATTTCAGCCTCGATTCCCTTGAGTTTTTCATCCACAGCCTTGGTGTCGAACTTGGAGATCTTTCTGACAGGTTTCTCCACAAGTCTGTTAATATCTTCCATCAGAATAGGCCTCTTCAGAAGCTTCTGGAATTTCATCATCTTGTCGAATACCTCCTGAAGCTGTGCCTCCCAAGTTTCTGCGTCCTTCTCGAGCACCTTGTATACCTTGTTTTCAAAGAAGATCTTCTCCAATGAATTATAATGCCATTCATTTTCCAGCTCGCTGAGTCTGATCGAGAGCTCCTGACCGAGAAGGTCGCGTGTGTGGAATGTGCTGTGGCGGAGTATATCATTGACACTCAGTACCTGAGGCTTATTCTCGTGGATGACGCAGGTGTTCGGGGTGATAGATACCTCGCATGCTGTAAATGCATAGAGAGCATCGATTGTCTTGTCCGGTGACACATCGTTCGGAAGGTGGATCAGGATATTGGCTGTAGCACTGGTAAGGTCATCGATCTTCTTGATCTTGATCTTCCCGCTTTCTTTGGCCTCCATGATTGATTCCTTCACGGCATCTGTTGTCTTGCTGAAAGGAATTTCTGTGATGGCCAATGTGTTCTTGTCGATCTTTTCGATCTTTGCGCGTACCTTTATCTTGCCTCCCTTCTTCTTGCTGCTGTATTTCGAGCAGTCGGCCGAACCTCCGGTCAGGAAGTCAGGGAAAATCTCGAAATCCCTTCCTTCCAGAACATCAATTGATGCGTCGATAAGTTCGTTGAAGTTATGAGGAAGAATCTTTGAGGCGAAACCTGTACCGATACCCTCTGTACCCTGAGCCAGAAGAATAGGGAACTTCACCGGAAGTTCGATAGGCTCCTGGTTTCGTCCGTCGTATGATGTCATCCAATTAGTTGTCTTAGGATTGAACATCACCTCCTTTGCGAATTTGCTCAGACGTGCCTCGATATAACGGGGAGCGGCGTTTGCATCTCCGGTAAGGATGTTACCCCAGTTTCCCTGACAATCCACCAGATAGTTTCTCTGGCCGATCCACACCAGGGCTCCGAGAATGGATTGGTCTCCGTGTGGGTGGAACTGCATTGCCTGACCGACGATATTGGCTACCTTGGTGTAACTTCCGTCATCGATACGCCACATTGCGTGGAGGACACGCCTCTGTACAGGTTTCAGGCCATCGATAAGATGGGGCACAGCTCTATAAAGGACTGTATATGATGCGTAATCGATATACCAGTCCTTGAACATCTTGGATAGCTTGTATTTTCTGCTGTTTTCTCCAAAAAGCTTGTCGAACTTGCCAGGGGCGCTGTCTTCCGGCGCCTCGTCCTCCGATCCGATATTCAGGTCCTCCTCAGGGAGTTCGATATCATCAAAACTCATAAATTACCTCACTTGTTCAATTGGTTATCAGTATTCGTAGCCGAATTTCCTCAGCTCTTTCTTGCTTTCCCTCCAGTCTGGATCGACCTTCACGAAAAGCCTGAGGAAGACTTTCTTCTGGAAGAAGTCTTCCATGTCAATTCTTGCCTGTGTGCCGACCTTCTTGAGAGACTGGCCTCCCTTGCCGATTATGATGCCTTTCTGAGTGTCGCGCATCACATATATCACCGCGCTGATGTCATATCTTTCGGATCCTTCCTTGAATTCCTCTACCACCACCTCGCAGCTGTATGGGATTTCCTCCTTATAGTTAAGGAAAATCTTTTCGCGCACTATTTCCGATGCGAAGAAACGGAGATTCTTGTCAGTGAATACATCCTTGTCATACCATGCCGGTGCGACAGGAAGATTGTCGACAATAGCATCGAAGATGTTGTCAAGGTTGAATTTCTCTTGTGCTGATGCAGGGAAAATGATGGCATTGGGAATCTGTTCCTTCCACCAGTTCATGAGCCTGAGCACTTCCTCCTGGCTGCTGATGTCTATCTTGTTGATAACCAAGATTACCGGGCATTGAAGTTTCTGGAGCTTGGAGATGTACTCTTCGTTCTTGTCGCCTTTCTCCACAGTGTCGGTGACATAGAGGATGATGTCAGCGTCACCGATAGCTGTTTCTACAAAGTTCATCATGCTCTGCTGGAGCCGGTAGTTTGGCTTCAGGATGCCCGGAGTGTCAGAATACACGATCTGATAGTCCTCTCCGTTCACGATACCCATGATCCTGTGTCTTGTCGTCTGAGCTTTGGCTGTGACGATAGACAGTTTTTCCCCTACGAGGGCATTCATAAGCGTGGATTTGCCAACATTCGGATTACCTATGATGTTGACAAATCCAGCGCGATGTCTTTTGGTCTGTTCGCTCATATATATTAAAGATATGCACCCATCTTAAGCAGATTGGTCTCACCTTCAGTGAGGTATCTCCACTCTCCTCTCTTGAGACCTCTCTTGGTAAGGCCAGCGAAATACACTCTGTCAAGGGCTTTCACTTCGTATCCGAGAGACTCGAATATTCTTCTTACGATACGGTTTTTGCCTGAGTGAATCTCGATGCCGAGCTTTCTGTGGTCATCCTCCTCGATGTACTCGAGCTCATCAGCTGCAATCATACCGTCCGGAAGTTCGATTCCGCTGAGGATCTTCTCATAGTCCTCTTGCTTGAGCTTGCTGTCGAGTGATACCTGATAGATCTTCTTCTTATCGTATGAAGGATGAGTAAGCTTTTCTGCGATTTCACCGTCGTTAGTGAACATGAGCACTCCGGTAGTGTTCTTGTCAAGACGTCCTACAGGGAAAACTCTTGAAGGACATCCCTTGAGGAGATCCATCACTGTCTTGTCAGCGTGCGGGTCGCTTGCAGTAGTTACATATCCCTTAGGCTTGTTCATGACGATATAGATCTTCTCCTCGCCCTTGAGTCTTTCGCCGTTGAAACGAATGTCGTCAGTTGTGATATTCACCTTTGTTCCAAGCTCGGTAACCACTTCGCCGTTGACAGTGACTACACCTGCAAGGATGAAGTTGTCGGCCTCTCTTCTTGAGCATACGCCTGAGTTGGCGATGAACTTGTTGAGTCTTACCTCTTCCTTGATAGGAGCCTTTACCATATCGTTGTCTGAGAGTGCTTCATTCTCTACCTGAGGCCTTCTGCTGATCATCTTGTTGATTCCGCTCTCGTTCTCATCACGGAAGTAGTTGAAGTCATTTCTGTTGAAACTCTTCTTTGCTGAATTTCGGAATCCGCCCGGCTTTCTGTCCCCAAATGACTTTCTTTCTCCCGAGAATGGCTTTCTGTCACCGAAAGATCTTCTCTCACCGCCGAATGACGATCTTCTTTCACCGCCTTCAGAGAATGATCTGCGTGGTCTGTCGGAATTGAAGCTTCTTCTCTCGCTGTTTTCTCCGAATGATTTTCTCTCTCCGCCGAATGATGATCTTCTTTCTCCACCTTCAGAGAATGATCTGCGTGGTCTGTCGGATCCGAAACTTCTTCTCTCGCTGTTTCCGTAAGATTTTCTTTCACCGCCCTCAGAGAATGATCTGCGCGGTCTGTCATTGCTGAAGCTTCTTCTCTCTCCGCCGAAAGATGATCTTCTTTCGCCATCTTCGGAGAATGATCTGCGAGGACGGTCGCTGCTGTAGCTGCGTCTTTCGCCGTTGTTACCAAAGCTTCTTCTTTCACCATTGTTAGAATGATTTCTTCTTTCACCGTACTCTCTACGGCCATCTCTGCGGCCATTGCCGCCTCTTCTGTTGTCTTCCATTGTTTTACGCCTTTATGGCAATTTAATTGTTAAAAAATAAATATTGGCTCACGCCAAAATGTTAATTCAATTTGAATACGTATGTAATCGTTCCTTTCTGCAGAGCCGGTGCGTCAGCACTCATGTTGAAGTGCGCTCCCAATGCTGCTTTTCTGGCAGCCTGCCAGAGGGTCTTGTCGGTAACCGTGGTACCATCTGCTCCCGCCACTGCCTTCTGCACGTTTCCGTAATTATCCACCCATATCTCTACTACGACGATTCCGTCCTTCTGCACAGCATAGCTGGGGCGCGGCAGAGTTCCGTTGACGCTTCTTCCAGCCAGTCTGGCATTAGGTTCGCCGGATGTTTCACCTGTCTTTGTGTTACCTTGGGCATGTCCGGCCTTGAGCGCCTCGCTTGCTTCATGGGCTGTCTGTGGTGCCAATGTATCCTTCTGCGTCTTATTGTTTGCTGCAGAGAAAAGTGCTCTGCGGTCAATTTCTTTTTCGCGTTTTGGCTCCGGTACTTCCACATCTCCGACCTCATCTATGGTAGCTTCAGGGGCTTCATTGCTCTTGTTGCCTTCGTTCTGAGCTTCCGATCTTTGTACAAGATTCACATCCTTTGATGGGTCTGGTTCTATAGCCCTGGGCCTTGTGCCGTCCCATGTCTGACGGGGTTTCTGGATTTCCGGCTCATCGAACTCGATAAGTATCTGTTCCTGTTCCGGCGGCGGAGGATCCATATAAGTGAATCCGGTCAGAAAGCAGCAGATCAACAGAACGGTGTGCAGTAAAGCCGTAAGGGCGACACCGGTCACCCTCGATTTCTGCATCTGTCTTTCACGTTCCTTGAGATACTGCTCCATATGGTTCCTATTCTGGCGAGGTCGCCATTATCACCTTGTAATGATTTCTTTTCGCAATATTCATCACAGCTACCACTTCCTTGATCGGAACTGTCTCGTCAGCATAGATCGAGAATGTCGGATCGTCCTCTGTCTGCAGCAGTTCTATGAGCTGGTCTTCTATCTTATCAAACCTTACCGGAGTCTCGTCTCCGTTGATGTGATAGGTGAATCTGTTCTTATTCTGCCAGTGCTTGATCGACACGCTGACTGTAGCCTTTGCAGAGACCTGTCCTGTACTTTTAGGAAGCAGCAGCTTCAGTGCGTTCGGATTGATGAGTGTCGAAGTCACCAGGAAGAAGATAAGGAGAAGGAACACGATGTCAGTCATTGAGGACATCGAGAATCCGGAATCTACCTTGGTTGTTCTTTTGATTGCCATTTCCTTAAAATGTTATCTGCCGGCTGGCTCGTGAAGCATATCGATGAACTCGATGGTTGTGCTCTCCATCTTGAATACAAGGTTGGAAATCTGTGATGTCAGATAGTTGTATCCGAAGTATGCGATGATACCTACGAAGAGACCTCCTACAGTTGTTACCATTGCCTCATAGATACCTCCGGAAAGGAGAGTTATGTCAATGTTGTTACCTGCGTTTGCCATCTCGAAGAATGCACGGATCATGCCGGTAACAGTTCCGAGGAATCCGATCATAGGAGCACCTCCGGCGATGGTAGCAAGCATAGGCAGACCTTTTTCAAGCCTTGCTACTTCCACATTGCCCATATTCTCTACTGCTGTCTGGATGTCTGTGAGTGGCCTTCCGATTCTTTCTATGCCCTTCTCCACAAGTCTTGCGACAGGGGAGTCGTATTTCTGGCAGAGTGCCATTGCTGACTTGATCTTTCCTTCGTGAATCAGGTCGTGGATGTCCTTCATGAAGTTCTTGTCAATCTTTCCGGCTTTACGTATCATCCACCATTTGTTGCCGAAGATATAGATGGCCATGATTGAAAGAATCAGGAGGACCAGCATGAGCCAGCCACCTTTTACTGCCATCTCGATAAGAGAGAATTCCATTTCCTGTGGAATGGCCTGAGCAGGTATTTCAGCTGCAGTTTCAGCAGCCTGAAGAAGGTTGAAAAGCATAGTTATTTACAGTCTTTTAAATTGTCCTTTTATGGTCTGGTTTCGCACAGGCGCGAAATCGTGCAAAGGTAGTCAAAAAATTGCTAACGCTCAAATTTATTTGTATGAGGCTCCGCTGAAAAAGAGGGCTTTGCCCGGTACGGAACTTCCTGCATCAGAGCGTGATCCGCTTTCTATAAGTTCTCTGATCCAGTCTGGTTGCCTTTTCCCTCTTCCGACTTCAATGAGCGATCCTACTATTGCTCTGACCATATTTCTTAGAAAGCGGTTTGCCTTGATCCTGAATACGATATAATCCCCTTCGGAGTATTCCATACCCATCATCTCCGCGTGGGTGGGGCGGTAGGTGCTCCATCTGGCTTCAGTGACTGTGCAGATGGATGTAGTGTTGTTCCCTCCTGTTTTTTCGAAGCACCGGAAGTCGTGTTCTCCCAAAAGATGTTCCGCAGCCTCATTCATTTTCTCGATCTCCAGCGGATATCTCATCCTGTAAGAGAACTTTTCACAGAATGGGTCTTTTGTGAAGTGTATGAAATAGTGGTATTCTCTCGAGCGGGCGTCGAATCGTGCGTGAAACTCGTGTTCTGTTGTGGAAACTTCATGTACGACCAATTCTCTGGGAAGAATGGCATTTAATTTGTAGCAAAGCTGCGCCGCTTCTATCCTGACTTCGTCAGGGAGTTCGAAGTGAGCGATATAATTGATGGCATTGACTTCAGTGTCGGTTCTGCCGGCCCCTGTCACCTGGATCTGCGCTCCTGTGAGTGTCTGCAGTGCCTTTTCCAGATCGCCCTGGACAGTACGGTCTTTGGGCTGTATCTGCCAGCCGCAGAATGCGCTTCCGTCGTATGATAGCCTGATTTTGTATCGCATATTGTAAAATTTGAGTAAATTTGTAGGTTTTTAGAATGCAAAAATATCAAAAATCATATTTATGGAGAGCATAAACATCAAAGAATTGAACGACCGTATCCAGAGGGAGAGCTCGTTTGTGGACATCCTGACGATGGAGATCAACAAGGTCATTGTAGGTCAGAAACATCTTGTCGAGAATCTTCTGATCGGTCTTCTTGCTAACGGACATATCCTTCTTGAAGGTGTTCCCGGACTAGCTAAGACCTTGGCCATCAACACTCTTTCGCAAGCTGTGGACTCGAAGTTCAACCGTATCCAGTTTACTCCGGACCTTCTTCCTGCCGATGTGCTTGGTACTCTGATCTATTCTCAGAAGACCGAGCAGTTCCAGATAAAGAAAGGTCCGGTCTTCGCTAATTTCGTGCTGGCTGATGAGATCAACCGTTCTCCGGCGAAGGTTCAGTCTGCACTGCTCGAGGCGATGCAGGAGCGTCAGGTGACTATCGGTGAGGAAACTTTCAAGCTTCCGGAACCCTTCCTGGTAATGGCGACGCAGAATCCTATCGAACAGGAGGGAACCTATCCTCTACCGGAAGCTCAGCTCGACCGATTCATGCTTAAGGTTGTAGTTACATATCCAAAGAAGGAGGAGGAACGCCAGATCATCCGCATGAACAATACGGGAACTTTCCCTAAGGCGCAGCCTGTGCTCAAGCCAGAGGACATCGTCAGAGCACGCGAGGTCGTGAAGGATGTGTATATGGATGAAAAGATAGAGAGGTATATAGTAGACATCGTATATGCTACCCGTACTCCGCAGGATTACGGACTGGGCAAGATCGCAAGCTTCATCTCTTATGGTGCGTCACCACGTGCAAGTATCTCTCTTGCAATGGCTTCTAAGGCATATGCATTCATAAAGAGAAGAGGGTATGTAATACCTGAGGATGTTCGTGCTGTATGTTATGAGGTACTTCGTCACCGTATAGGACTTACTTATGAGGCGGAGGCCGAGAATATGACTACAGACCAGATTATTTCTGAAATCATCAATGCAGTAGAAGTTCCATAGGATGTCATCGTTATCAGCAAACGACCTTCTGAAAAAGGTCAGGAAGATAGAGATCAAGACCAGGGCTCTGTCGCATCAGATATTTGCGGGAGAATATCACTCGGCCTTCAAGGGACGTGGTATGGCTTTCAGTGAGGTGCGTGAGTATCAGTATGGAGACGACGTGCGCAATATGGATTGGAATGTAACCGCACGTCTCAGAGCTCCTTATGTGAAGGTCTTCGAGGAGGAGAGAGAATTGACTGTCGTTCTGCTTGTGGATGTCAGCCGTTCAAGGCTCTTCGGTACTGTCGGGGCCAGCAGGAAGGACATGCTTGCGGAAATTGCGGCAGTATTGTCCTTTTCTGCCATTATCAATAACGACAAGGTGGGTGCCCTGTTCTTCAGCGACAAGGTAGAGAAATTCATCCCTCCGAAGAAGGGACGAAGCCACCTCTTGCATATAATCCGCGAAATCATTGAATTCGAGCCAGATACGGACGGCACTGACATTTCAGAGGCGCTTCGTTATCTGACCAATGCGATCAAGAAGAAATGTACGGCATTTCTTTTATCAGATATGCTGGATGTCAATGAAGACGGCGCACCTCGATACGAGGAAGCTCTAAAGGTTGCTGTAAACAGACATGATCTCTCGATAATTGAAGTCTACGACCCTCGTGAGAGAAGTATTCCTGATGTGGGGCTGGTACATATCAAGGATTCAGAGACCGGCAAGGCTGCCTGGATAAATACTTCCAGCAAGAAGATGAGACTGGCCTATGAAGAGTGGTTCCGCAATGTGGAGAATACCGCTTCGCGTCTTTGCCTGAAATACAATATCGACAAGGTAAGCATTGCTCTGGATGAGGATTATGTTAAAGGACTGATGACATTGTTTAAAAACAGATAATCGATTATGCGTAAAGCATTTATATATTTGGCTCTTCTCTTGATGGGGGCGGTCATATCATCATGTGCTGGTAAGGAAGCGAAGGATACACGGCCAGTGAGATCCTTTCTCCAGCCTTTACAGGAGAGAGATTCCGTCCTTATTGCCGATCAGCTGCTGTATGGGTTCGAGCTTGATGGGGTGACGGAAGGCACAAAACTGATTCCGGCAGAAATTGCAGACAGCCTGGATCAGAACATATTGAGCTTGTCACCTTGGATTCTTGATACTGTGAAGGTTACCAGGAACGGAAAGGAAAATCCTAAGACTCTTGATATCAAGGGTTCTGTAAGGATTGCTCCTTTTCTTGAGGGTGAATATGAACTCCCTCGGATCGAACTCAGGAGACTTGCACCTGACGGCACAGAAGATACATTGTTCTTTGATCCTCTTCGTTTGGATGTTAAAACTATGCCGGTAGATACTGCGACATTCGTGATCCACGACATCAAAGGACAGGTTCGTTATCCTGTGACGTTTGCAGAAGTTTTCCCTTGGATTCTTCTGTATTGGGTTCTGGCTGTCATTATAATATTGGTGGTATGCCTTGTGATGATCCGTCGGAGAAAGCACGATCCCGAGTATGTGCGCAGGGATCCGGCTCATATTGTCGCGTTAAGACAGCTCGACAATTACAGAGGCAGTACTCTCTGGGCCCCGGAGAAGCAGAAGGCTTTCTATTCCGGTGTGACTGATACGCTCAGGGCATATATGGCAGAAAGATTCGGCTTCGGCGCGATGGAGATGACCACAGCTGAGATCTTCGATGAGATGAAGGACAAGGATGCTCCGGAGAAGGTGGTAGGAGAAGTCAAGGAGCTTTTCGAAAGGGCTGATTTCGTGAAGTTTGCTAAGTATGTGGCTTCGGATGATGAGAATGCCGCGGCTCTTCCGGTAGCTGTACGTTTTGTTACGGAAACTTATCAGGCCGAGGTGGAGAATGAAGTTAAAGATGGAGGGACCGAGTGATGTTTTTTGAATACCCGAAACTCTTGTGGCTGCTTGTGATACCGGGCTTGATGGTATTGCATTATATTTATCTGGAATTAAGGGAAAGGCATCCTCATCTGAGGGTATCGACTTCCGTTCCTTGGATCAGAGGTGGAAGATCGGTAATGTCGCTTGTGCGTCATATTCCTTTTGTCCTGAGGACAGCGGCATTGGCTCTGATTGTCATTGCCATTGC
This sequence comes from Bacteroidales bacterium, assembly GCA_017630215.1. Lineage (GTDB taxonomy): Bacteria > Bacteroidota > Bacteroidia > Bacteroidales > UBA932 > Cryptobacteroides. The sequence goes on from JAGBVR010000034.1 coordinate 21,929, forward strand.
CCGTCCGAGATCTTCGGAGCAGATAGAAAAGGTGGATACTGAAGGTATTGACATTATTCTGGCAATGGACGTTTCGACTTCCATGCTGGCCCGTGACCTGACTCCTGACCGAATCAATGCGTCCAAGGATATTGCCATTGAATTCATTGCGCAGCGTCCTTCTGACAGAATGGGTATAGTGGTGTTTGCAGGTGAAAGCTTCACCCAGTGTCCTCTTACTACAGACCGTGCGACATTGATCAACCTTATGAAAGAGGTTCAGACCGATCTTATCGAAGACGGAACTGCCATCGGAAACGGACTTGCTACTGCTGTGGCCAGAATGAAGGATTCGGATGCCAAGAGCCGCGTGGTGATCCTGCTTACCGACGGTGTCAATAACAGAGGTGAGATTTCCCCTGCAATGGCAGCCGAGATTGCAAAGACATATGGTGTGCGTGTATATACGATTGGTGTCGGAACTGATAATGAGACTGCTCCTTATCCGGTGATGACTCCATGGGGCGTTGAGATTCAGAATGTGAAGGTGGAGATCGACGAAGCCTTGCTTTCGCAGGTTGCTGAATCCACCGGTGGAAAATATTTCAGGGCTACAGACAATACCAAGCTTGCCGAGATCTACAGCGAGATCAACAAGATGGAGAAGGTACGCACATCGGTAGACAGCTTCCCCGTATATAAGGAACTGTTCGGGAAATTTGCATTGCTGGCGTTGCTGGCAATATTGCTGGAACTGGTGTTTAACTGGTTTATAATAAGGAGGTTTGTATGATAAATTTTGCTCAGGCACAATATCTTCTTCTGCTTCTTCTGGTGCCGTTTTTCTTTGTCATTCAGGCTGTAGTCCTGAAGATCAGGAAGAAACGCATCAGAAAGTTTGGCGATGAGGCTCTGGTGAGCAGGCTGATGCCTTCCTATTCTGAGGGCAAGACCTGGATACGCCTGGTGCTTTTCTCAATAGGTTTCATCTTCTTCGTCATAGGCCTTTCGAGACCTCAGATCGGTGCAAGGCTCAAGGAACATGAGACCAAGGGTGCGGAGATAATGATCGTGCTCGATGTGTCTAACTCCATGCTTGCGGAAGATTATTCTCCCAACAGACTGGAGAGGGCCAAACTGGCTATTTCGAGGCTCGTGGACAAGCTTCGTGATGAACGTATCGGTCTGATAGTCTTTGCCGGAAACTCTTTCGTGCAGCTGCCTATCACCACTGACTATGTTTCTGCAAAGATGTTCCTCAATTCCATTTCCACAGAGTCTGTCCCCGTCCAGGGTACGGCGATGGGAGATGCTATCAGTACGGCGATGAAGAGCTTCAGCCTTCAGAGCGAGAAGAGCCGTGCAGTCATTGTGATTACTGACGGTGAGAATCACGAGGATGATCCTGTGTCTGTCGCTCAGCAGGCTGCAGAACTTGGTGTGAGGGTCTTCACTATCGGAGTGGGTTCTCCGGAGGGCAAGCCGATTCCTTTCGAGGGGGAGCTCCTGAAGGATAAGAATGGTGAGATCGTGGTTACCAGACTGGATGAGAGTATCCTCAGGGATGTAGCTGACGCCGGAAACGGACTATATGTCCGTGCGGGAACAAGTGAGTTCGGACTGAATCCGGTGATCAATGAGATCAAGAAGATGGAGGATGAGAAATACAGTTCGGTTGTCTTTGAAGAGTATGATGAGCAGTTTATGAATTTCTTTGCTATTGCTTTGATATTCTTTGTGTTGGAAATGCTTGTGGGAGACAGGAAGCCTAAGAGGCATTTGTTCAGAAGATAGGAACTCGGTCTCACTGTCGTTCTGAGAAGCAGAGCTACGTGAGAATCTTTAATATGACTATTGTAGATTATAATGAATAAGTATAAAAACATATTCCTGTTGATTGCGATTCTGATTTCAGTGTCAGCGTGGGGACAGGTGGACAAGAAAGAAGTCCGTCGTGGCAACAGGGAGTTCAGAAAGGGGGAGTACGAGGCTGCCTTTCAGGATTATCTGAGAGCGGTGGAGAAGGATACTTCGTCGATTGCGGCGAATTATAATATGGCTTCTGCCCTTTATCGTATGGAACAATACGATCAGGCCCAGCAGGCTTTGGATCGAATCAAGGAAACAGCGCCGACCTCTGCTTCGGCGGCTGATTATCTGTATAATCTGGGTGATGTCGCCCTTCAGAGGAAGGATTATCAGGCTGCTGTGAAGGCTTTCGGAGAAGCTTTGATTCTCAGACCGGACGATCTGGAGGCGAAGGAGAATTACATTTATGCCAGAAAGATGCTGCAGAATCAGCAGCAGAACGATCAGAACCAGAATCAAGACCAGAATCAAGACGATCAGAATCAAGACCAGAATCAGGATCAGAATCAGGACGACCAGAATAAGGATAATCAGGATCAGAACCATGATAATGATCAGGATCAGCAGAACGATCAGAACAAGGATAACCAGCAGGACGATCAGGACCAGAACCAGGATCAGCAGCAGAATGACAAGCCTCAGAATCAGCAGAATCAGCCTCAGCAGCAGGAAGCTCAGATAACTCCTCAGGCTGCTCAGCAGATGCTCCAGGCTATCCAGGCCAAGGAAAAAGAGACCCAGGACAAGGTGAACCAGAAGAAGGCGGCGGCTCTGAAGTCAAGACAAAAGGATAAGAATTGGTAATATATATGAAAAGATTATTTGCAATGATTGTAATGGCCTTGGCCACAGTCCTCGCCTATGCTCAGACAGAGATACAGGTGCAGGTACATAACGTGGTGGCTGAGGATGAGCAGTTCAATGTTACATTCGTTATAGAAGGGGAGGCCAAGTCATCGGATTTCGCTTGGTCGCCAGGAGATGACTTCCAGCTCCTCTGGGGACCTCAGCAGGGACGTTCTACAAGTGTCCAGATAATTAATGGCAAGACTACCAAGTCGGTTCAGACTACATATTCCTATGTGTTAAGGCCTGTCAGGACAGGAAAATTCACAATTTCCAGGGCAGTGGCAAAGGTAAAAGGACAGGAAATCCATTCCGCTCCGGTAACAATCGAAGTCGTGGCCTCCGGTTCTGCAAGATCATCTTCAGGTCAGTCCCAGTCTTCTGCCCAGCCAGCTCAGCCAAGACAGTCACAGACGGGTGCTGTTCCGGATGATGATATATTTCTGACCTTGAGTCTTAGCAGGACCAATGTGGTTGTGGGTGAACCAGTTACAGCTGTTATCAAGCTTTATCAGAGAGTGAATGTCGCCGGCTTCGAAAGTGCGGTTTTCCCTACATTCAACGGATTCTGGAGCCAGGAACTCGAAGCTCCTTCAAACATTGAATTCACTCGTGAGACTTATAACGGACAGATTTATAATTCTGCACTTCTCAGAAAATTTGTCCTTATTCCTCAGCAGCAGGGCCAGATCAAGATCGATCCGGCAGAGCTTGTCTGTCTTGTCAATGTAAGAGTGTCTTCGGGCGGAGCAAGTATATTCGATGGCTTCTTCGATGATTACAGGACAATCAGAAAGAGAGTGTCATCCAAGGCGGTGACAGTCAATGTCTCACCTCTTCCGTCCGGCGCTCCGGCATCTTTTGCCGGTGGAGTGGGTGAGTTCGTTATTTCAGCCAGGGTCAGCAAGGATACCTTAAAGACTCATGAAGCTGCCTCACTGCTTGTGACTGTTTCAGGAAACGGCAATGTATCCCTGCTTTCGGCACCGAAGGTAAGCTTCCCGCCTGATATGGAGGTATATGATACAAAGGTATCGGACAGAATCGACAGAGGAGGACTTTCCGGCAGCAAGATGTATGAATATCCTTTCATTCCGCGCAGCCATGGTGATTTTGTGATCGAACCGATAAAGTATTCATACTACGATGTAAACAAGAAGCAGTATGTGACATTGGAGACACCGGCTATTCCTGTATTTGTGGAACGCGGCAATGAAACAGAAGCTGTTGCAGTCAGCGGTGGCGTTTCTGTACCGAAGGATGTCCGTAACCTTGGCAGCGACATACGTTTCATCAGCACCAAGGCTCCTGGACTTGCACCAAAGGGTGATTATCTGCTGGGTTCTGCATTGTTCTGGATCCTGATTGCTCTGCTTGTGGCGCTCGCAGTGGCCTGCTGGGCGGCTTTCAGACATATTGCAGCCAGAAGAGCGGATGTCGTAGGTACAAAGAACAGAAAGGCTACCAAGATGGCTCTTAAGAGGCTCAATCTTGCAGGAACATTCCTTAAGCAGAATCTTTACACAGCTTTCTACGAGGAACTTCACAAGGCATTGCTCGGTTTCATTTCAGATAAACTGAATATTCCGGTGGCTGAGCTTTCACGTGAGCGCATTACTCAGACGCTCAAGGAGGGCAAGGTGGCAGATAAGTATATCGATACATTCATCAGCATCCTTGATGCCTGCGAATTTGCCCGCTATGCTCCGGATGCCGGACACGAGGCAATGGCTGCACATTATGATGCGGCTCTGGATGTGATTTCATCTATTGATTCAGATATGAAAGCTGGAAAGTCTGCTCCTAAGGGAGCTTTGATGGCATTTGTTGTACTTCTTCTCTGGCCGGTTGCTATTCAGGCTCAGGAAACGGAATATGCGGATTCCCTGTGGAATGTAGCCAATCAGGCATATGCAGAAGGCAGATGGACAGATGCAGTGGACGGATATGAAATGATATCCGGCATGGGACTGGAGTCGGCAGCCCTATATTGCAATACCGGTGACGCATATTTCAAGGAGGGAAATCCTGCCAAGGCCATCCTGTACTATGAACGTGCATTGAAACTGGATCCTTCATATTCGGATGCAAGGTTCAATCTTGCTCTTCTGAACAATGGAATCCAGGACAGGATTGATTCTGTTCCTGAATTCGTGCTTAAGACCTGGTTCAGGAATTTCAGCTATATCATGGATTCGAACGGCTGGGCTGTATGCTTCATCGTATTCCTTGCATTGACTCTGGCGATGGTCCTGATGTTCATATTGGCACCTTCTGTTGGAGGAAGAAGGACCGGATTCTTTGTCGGACTGGTTATGCTGCTCGCTGCAGCACTGTCGCTTACCTTCTCCATATGGCAGAAGAATGATGCAATGAGAGCCGATAAGGCTATTATCATGAGGCCTGTGACATCGGTGAAAAGTTCGCCTTCCTCAGAGGCTTCGACCGATCTCTTCATTCTTCACGAGGGAACCAAGGTAAAACTTATCGATGAGGTGGGATCATGGAAGAATATCGAGCTTGCAGATGGAAGACAGGGATGGATCCCGTCCGCAGACCTTGAAGTAATCTGATAAAACACTAACTAATACCTTATTATTATGAAGAAATTGATGACAGCTGTTCTCTGCGTTATGGCGCTGGGAATGGCTGCCGTTGCTTCAGGAGCAACGAAGAAGCAGACCCTGCCTGACTGGCAGGACCCGCAGGTGGTTCAGAGAAACCGTATTCCGATGGCTTCTCATTTTGAGACTGACGGACTGAAGCTTATGTTGAATGGTACATGGAATTTCAATTGGAACGAGGATATGAATGCCCGTCCGGCTGACTTCCATTCATTGGCCTTTGACGACAGCGGCTGGGATACCATCCCTGTTCCTGGAATGTGGGAACTTAACGGGTATGGAGATCCTGTGTACCTTAATGTCGGATATGCCTGGAGAGGACAGTATTCAAACAATCCTCCTTTCCCGGCAGACTGGCATAATTATGTAGGTCAGTACAGAAGGACTTTCACCATCGACGAAAACTGGAATGGCAAGGATATATTCCTTCATATCGGCTCGGCGACATCGAATGTGCGCGTGTGGATAAACGGAAAGGAAGTCGGATACAGTGAGGACAGTAAACTTGAGGCGAGATTCGATATCACCAAGTTTGTAAAGACAGGTGAGAATCTTATTGCATTGGAGATCTTCCGCTGGTGTGACGGAACATATCTTGAGGACCAGGACTTCTGGAGGCTGTCCGGAATTTCGCGTGATGTCTATGTGTATTCACGTCCAAAGAAAAGAATCGAGGATATAAAGGTGCTGGCGTCAGCTTCCGGTTGGGCCGAACTTTCTTTTCAAGTATCTGAAGGCGTCAAGGCTGTGATGTTTGAGATTATCGATCCTGATGGACAGACAGTGTCATTGGTGAAGGGTCCTGTCAGAAAGAATGCTGCATGGGCTAAGGTGCTTGTCCCAAGAGTAAAGCAGTGGAGTGCGGAAACTCCTTGGCTTTATACACTCAATGTAGCGGCTTTTGACAAAACATATAATCCTGACTCTTTCGATGACAAGGGCCAGACAGAAGCAGCTTCCCTGCAGTTCGGCTTCAGGGATGTGGAAATCAGCAACGGCCAGCTTCTGGTGAACGGCCAGCCAGTCCTTATCAAGGGAGCCAACAGGCACGAAATGAACCCATATAAGGGATATGTAGTGTCTGAAGCAGATATGATTCAGGATATCCAGGTTATGAAACGCTTGAATATCAATGCTGTTCGTACATGCCATTATCCGGATGACCCTATGTGGTACACCCTCTGTGACCGTTATGGCCTTTATGTCGTGGATGAGGCGAACATCGAGTCTCATGGTATGGGTTATGGCAAGGAATCTCTTGCGAATGATCCTGATTACGAACTGGCTCACCTGGAGCGTATCCGCAGAGTCGTTCAGAGAGACTTCAACCATCCTTCAGTAATCATCTGGAGTATGGGTAACGAGGCAGGTAACGGCCCTAACTTCTATAAGGGATACGATCTGATCAAGTCGATGGATAGAAGCCGTCCTGTTCAGTACGAGCGTGCTGAGGGAGCATCGAACACTGATATCATGTGTCCTATGTATTGGGATCATAACTGGTGCGAGAAGTATTCTGCTTCCAACCCGGATCGTCCTCTCATCCAGTGTGAATATGCTCATGCAATGGGTAACTCGATGGGTGGACTGAAGGAATACTGGGATCTTGTCCGCAAATATCCTTCATACCAGGGCGGATTCATCTGGGATTTTGTGGATCAGGCTCTCTGGTGGCCGGCTGACGCCGAGAAGTACGGTACTGACCACATATTCGTTTATGGCGGTGATTTCAATGATTACGATCCTTCAGACAATTCATTCTGTTGCAACGGTATCATTGCTGCCGACCGCACTCTCCACCCTCACGCATATGAAGTGGCTTACCAGTACAGGTCGATCCTTACCACCGCTACTGCAGAAGAGGCTCTTGCCGGAAAGGTCAATGTCTATAATGAAAACTTCTTCATTGACCTTTCAAGATATATGCTTCAGTGGAATGTCAATGTGGACGGTGTCCAGGTTCTTGCTGGTGTGGTTCCTTCTGTTCAGGCAGGTCCTCAGCAGACAGTGAGTGTGGATCTTGGCTATGATGCAGAGGCTGTAAAGGCAGCTGCAGGCGTTACGGATCTTGCTTCTCACGATGTTTATCTTGATGTTCATTATGTCCTCAAGCGCGCAGATGGTCTTCTCCAGGCTGGCGAGCAGGTGGCTTATGATCAGATCCTTATAAATGAAGCAGCTCTTCCGGTATTTGCAAATGCTTCCGGTCTTCCTGAGTATGGATGCGAGTCAGATCTTCATACATTCTCTGGCCAGATGGATTTCAAGGGAGCTGAGCATCAGCGTATTTCTTCTTGGAAGGCCGTGTTTGATGCAGCTTCAGGCTCTCTTGTAAGCTATACTCTTGGCGAGAAGGAGCTTGTGGAGGCACCGCTTGCTCCATGCTTTGCCAGAGCCGTTACGGAAAACGACATGGGAGCAGGTCTGGATCGTCGTCAGAATCTCTGGCGCTCAGCTCAGCTGAAGGTAGCCTCATTCAATGTGGAGAAGACAGATTTCTGCTATAGGGTAAATGTGGAATATGCTCCGATCGGTGAATCTGCGCTCGTGAAAATGATATATGACATCTATGCTGACGGAACAATCGCTGCAAGAGAAGAGATGACAGACGCTGGCAAGCTTGCCGAGACCTTCATGCTTCCTCGTTTCGGTATGCAGATGGCCATGCCGGGCAATTTCTCTACATTCGAGTTCTTCGGCCTCGGACCTCACGAGAACTATATCGACCGCGCATCATCAGCCCTCATGGGACATTATGTACAGAATGTCAATGACCAGTATCACTATGGGTATGTTCGTCCGCAGGAGTCGGGTACAAAGACTCAGATAAAGTGGATGAAGGTGCTGGACGACAATGGAGCCGGTTTCGAGATTACTTCAGATGTGAAGTTCTCCGCTTCAGTACTTCCTTTCAGCTGGGAGGAGATGGATGTGAGAAAGATGGGCAATAATCAGGCTCACTCGCTCGAACTCAAGACCAAAGCATGCGAAAACGATCGCTCATATGGCAAGACCTGGGTAAATTTCGATCTCGCTCAGCAGGGACTTGGCTGTATCAACTCCTGGGGAGCATGGCCTCTTGAGCAGCATCGAGTAAAGGCTCAGCCATATCAGTTCAATTTTGTTCTCCGTCCGGTGAATAATTAGTATTCTTGCGCATTTTTTAATGCGTTGGTACATAGATATTTACGTTATCTGCGTGCTCCCCATTAGGGAGCACGCAGATAACGTAAATGCCTGTGGATTAGGGTGATAGCATGTTGTTAATGACTGCGGGAGCAATATTGCATTTGGAATTATGTGTTCTGATTGATATATTTGTAAGTCTCTACATTATTGATATTCAAACATCAGCAGATATGAAGAAAGATATTATTGTAACGGGCTCATACAAAAGTCCAGAGATTGTCATGGAGACAATTGAAATCGAGGGATTGCTCTGTCTTAGCGGAAACCATGAATCCTTGACTGAAGACGATAGTTGGGGTGAACTTTTAGAGGATTAGGTAATTATGAAAAGCTTAGGTAGATTCATACTGACGTTTGCAGCAGCTGCATTCTCGGTTTCCTGTGTGGAAAATATTTCAGAAGATCCGGTCATCGATAAGACCCCGGACTCTGAAGTTGTTGAAATGACTTTCACGGCTTCTTATGCTGATAAGACAAAAACAGTTCTTGTCAATGGCACCGAAGTATGGTGGAATTTTTGGGATGCCATATCAGTTAATGGAGATCCATTCTATGTAACTAATGCCAACGAGCCAGCCCCATATGCTGAATTTGTTGGTTCGACGGGTGTTTCAGAAAAATACCATGCTCTTTATCCTTATAACCCTGGCTGGATTTGGGAGAACGATGTTACTGAAGTCTATATCCCAATCAATCAGTATGCTTCTAAAGGAAATATTACCGAAGATTGTTTCATCTCCACGGCTGTGGCAACAGATGAATGTAAGAACTTACATTTTAAGAATCAGTTAGGATATATAAAATTCTCTATCGATGAAAATACGGGTCCTGTTCAGTCCGTTTCAGTTTCGTCAAATGGAGGAGAGGTACTTGGAGGATGGGGTACAATCGATTTTTCCGGAGATGATCCGATTTTCAAAATGATCGAGATGCCGACAGCGTGGCCTATAACCCTGCTCTCTGATTCGATTCTTACTCCAGGAGAATACTATATCGCATTGTATCCTGATACCTATTCGAAAGGTTTGACATTTACCTTCAATGATTCGGAAGGACACTCGATAATAAGATCAATAAATAAAGAGATAACTCTGGAAAAGGGAGTAATCCAAAATATCGGCTTGATAAGTCGACTTGATTTTGCCGAGATCCCTTCGCAGCGTGAAGCATTGATTGCTTTTTATAATGCTACAAATGGAGATGACTGGATATGTAATACGAACTGGTGCAGTGATAAACCTATTTATGAATGGTATGGGGTAACCTGTAACTCATCTGGAGGGATATTGAAAGAAGAAGTTGAGGGTATTTATTTGACCGATAATAATCTCACAGGATACCTGCCTTCGGAGATAGGTGATCTTGTCACAATCAAAGATCTATGGCTTGATTCTTCCGGTCAGAACAAGATAGGCGGAACAATTCCAAAGGAAATAGGTAAACTGAAACACCTGAAGCAATTATATTTGAATCACAACAGGTTGACGGGCTCGATACCTGCCGAACTATGCAATCTTAACCTTGAGGTTTGTTATTTGGGTGACAATATGTTGTCTGGGCAATATCCGCCAGAGATAGCCAATCTGCTGGATGGAATCAGAGATTATCATTTTGAGTTAGCAGGAAATTCAATAACAGGTGCTATACCTCCGGAAGTCGCTTCTCACCCTCGTTTTGAAGAATTCTGGCCAGAATTTCTAATGGGTATGGATTGTACAAATCCAGATCAATTGGATATATCGGACTTGGTAATACCTGCGCCAAGTGGTGTGGTTACTACTATTAATGGAGCGGATATCAACCTGAAAGATTTTTATGCATCCAATAAGTATACAGTACTTTATAATTGGGCTAGTTGGTGCTCTTATTCTCCAGCATTCACTACTGAACTGATACCGCTATATAAAGCATATAAGTCTAAAGGCTTGGATATATTGGGCTATGTCGGTGCTTCATCGTGGCAGTTCCCAAGTGATAATATTGAAACCATTCAAGCAGAAATAGATAAACTGGGAATACCGTGGGATAATATAGCGATGACAGACAATGATGAATACTATGTCGATAATTATCTGTGTGCTATGTTCAAATTACTTACTCCTGATCTGCTCGTGGTAGACCATAATGGAAATATTGTTCTTCAGAATCTTTTAGATGTAACTGGCAGGTATGACAGAATGTTGTCATTTCAGGAATTTCTTGTAGAGCACCTCGGTGATGCTGATATTGAAGATCAGGAGTTATACAAGTCGACGGATTTCAGCCGTGATGGTGAGGTCGAAATGTTGCAGCAGGCAAAGCAAGGAAGAGGCATAGATATAGTCCTTATGGGTGACGCTTATTCAGACCGTCTGATAGCTGATGGTACTTATGTTTCTGATATGCAGGTTGTTGCAGATGCATTGTTTGAGGAGGAACCATTTAAAAGTTTCAAGGATTATTTCAATGTTTTTGTAGTTAACGTGGTGTCTGAGAATGAGGTCTATGTCAAGGGAAGTTCCACTGCGCTTGATACATATCATGTAGAAGAGACATTGGTGAAAGGCAATGATTCTGAATGTTTCAGATATGCCTTGAATGCTATATCTTCCGAAAGGATGGACGAAGCTCTTTTGGTTGTGGTGATGAATCAGAAAATGCACGCAGGTACATGTTATATGTACGAGTCTCTTTCTGATGGAGATTATGGTAGCGGAACTTCAATAGCATATTTTATGAAAGGCTTTTCGGATTCGGACTTTGTCGGGCTGATACAGCACGAGTCTTTGGGTCACGGATTTGCCAAGCTGGCCGATGAATATGCTTACGCAGAGAACGGAACTATTCCGTATGATGAAATTATCGGCAACTACAAACGGCTTGAAGCGAAAGGCTGGTGGAAGAATGTTGATTTTACAGATAATCCCGATGAGGTGAAGTGGAGTTACTTCCTTGAGGATGACAGGTATGCTTCTGAAGAACTTGGAGTGTTTGAAGGAGCCTGTACCTATTGGAGTGGAGCATATCGTCCGTCTGAGAACAGCATTATGAGGTTCAATACCGGAGGCTTCAATGCTCCTTCACGTGAGGCAATATATTATAGAATCCACAAACTGGCTTACGGACCGTATTGGGCATATGATTATGAAGATTTCGTGGAATACGATGCAAGGAACCGCGCATCTGCAGCTCAGGCCGAAACTGTTCTGAAACGCAAGGCGAACTATGTGGAAAGGACATTCGAGCCTACTCATCCCCCTGTGATCGTGAAGGGATCCTGGAGGGATGCAGTGAAGTAGGATCAGATAAGAGATTCGTATATGCGGACGGTTTCGCGATGGATTGCGGAATCGTCCGCTATTGTATCCTGCAAGGCCCTTAGGCGTGCAGCGTTGTCACTCCATGGAATCCAGAGCTTGAGATAGCCACCGCGTCCGTATTTCTCTTTCAGATGGGCGACAGCCCTTTCGATGTGCCCTTCGCGATCGAGGTCCGGATAATGAGTGAATCCGAACTGGACCGTGCGGAGGATGATCGTATCTCCGTTTATCACGCGGTCTGCTTCCGCTACAATCTTTCCGTAGATGCTGCGTGGGGCTGATTTTCCGGAAGCGCGATGATCTTCTGCAGCCTGTGCTATCAGCTCGATCTGGTCCTGAGTGAACCATTCCTTTAATCGGCTGTCGTTACGGATGATGATTCCGGAGTCTGAGTGATGGTTTTCGCGTCCGTTCACCAGCCCGAGGTCGTGGCAGGCGGCAGCGACAAAAAGTATTTCACGGTCAATCTCTTCAGACCATAAGTCTGCTGTTTCGGTCGGTTGTCCTTCCAGCCAGGCAGCCCTTGAGTCCAGAAGGTGCATGGCCTGCTCTATGACCGTCAAAGCATGATTTTCCCGGTGTGCAGGGTCGAATCCTGCATACCGGGAAACTATTTCGTCAAAGACATATCTTATAATGTCTTCTCTTATATCGAAGTATTTCTCCATTAATAAAGTACAATATAAGTCAGTGCAGCAAGTGTAGCTCCGACAATAGGACCGGCAACCGGCACCCAGCTGTATCCCCATCCGCTATCTCTCTTGTTCTTCATTGGAAGCACAGCGTGAGCGATACGAGGCGCGAGATCACGTGCAGGGTTGATTGCATAACCTGTAGCTCCGCCGAGAGACATACCGATCGACATGATAAGGAATGTCACAGGAAGTGCTCCGAGTTCTCCCATACCGATGTGCAGATGCTGTCCGTCCGGATCAAGGTGTGCCACATTGGCATCCACTCCGAATACAAGGATTACAAATACCAGAAGCCAGCTTGCAAGGGCCTCGCAGAAGAAGTTGCGTACCTTATGGCCTTCGATAGCCGGCATTGTACAGAATGTGCCGAGCTTTGTGTCAGGGTCTTCAGTAGCATCGTAATGATCCTTGTAGAAAAGCCATACGAGAGCTGCGCCGACGAAGCCGCCGAGCATCTGAGCCACGATATATCCTGGTACTGCGCTCCAGGCCATTGTTCCGGCAAGCGCACATCCGATGCTTACAGCAGGGTTGAGATGTGCTCCTGAAACGGAACCAGAAATGAATACTCCGACCATTACGGCAAAGCCCCAGCCCATTGTGATGACTACCCAGCCGGCACCCTTAGCTTTACTCTTGTTTAGACTAGTGGCGGCGCATACTCCGTCGCCAAGGAGGATCAGCACCATTGTGCCGATGAACTCGAACAGATATTTTTCGAACATGGTTTTAGATGTGTTAGATTCTTACGCTTCGCTCAGAATGACAATAATGTCTTTTATTCCAAATGAATGATGGTTATTTTCCTGTCAGCGTTCTGCTTATAGCATCCGCCCATCCGGCCTTGAGCTCGGTGACAGTGTCTTGAGAAGCCTCAGGCTTGAATTCCATTTCCACGCCCCACTGGCTCTTGATGTGGTCGATGCTTTCCCAATAGCCGACAGCAAGGCCGGCAAGGTATGCTGCACCTAATGCTGTAGTTTCGGTAACGATCGGTCGAATGACTGATGTGCCGAGAATGTCTGCCTGGAATTGCATAAGAAGATTGTTCCTTGAAGCGCCACCGTCGACCTTGAGCTCTTTAAGGGTCACTCCTGCGTCCCTCTGCATCGCATTGACGATGTCCATTGTCTGGAAAGCGATTCCTTCGAGGGCGGCGCGAGCGATGTGAGCGGCAGTCGACCCTCTGCTGAGGCCGTAGATGCTTCCCTTTGCATACTGATCCCAGTGCGGAGCTCCGAGGCCTGTGAGTGCAGGTACGAAGTATACTCCTCCATTGTCTGGGACGCTGGCAGCCAGGGCCTCTACTTCAGCAGATGAACGGATGATTCCGAGTCCGTCACGCAGCCACTGCACGACAGATCCTGCTACGAAGATGCTGCCCTCGAGAGCGTAATTGACAGTGTCTCCAATCTTCCATGCGATAGTTGTGAGAAGATTGTTGGATGACATTATAGGTCTTTCACCGCTGTTCATAAGCATGAAGCAACCGGTTCCGTATGTGTTCTTTACTGATCCCGGTTCTGTACACATCTGGCCGAAGAGGGCGGCCTGCTGGTCTCCTGCGATACCTGCGATAGGAACTTCGTGAGCGAAGAGAGTCGTTTTTGTATATCCGTATACCTCGCTGGAAGACTTGACTTCTGGCATCATTGATTCTGGAATGCCGAAAAGGTTCAGGAGTTCCTTATCCCATTCGAGGGTGTGGATGTTGAAAAGCATTGTTCGTGATGCGTTTGTCACATCGGTTACATGCACTTCTCCACGTGTGAGCATCCAGATGAGCCATGTATCTACCGTACCGAATCTAAGTTTTCCTTCATCTGCTTTTTTGCGTGCTCCGGGCACGTTTTCAAGTATCCAGAGAATCTTTGTAGCACTGAAGTAAGCATCGATGATGAGACCGGTCTTACTTCTTATAAGGTCGGTGCGTCCGTCTCTTTTAAGGCAGTCGCAGAACTCGGATGTGCGTCTGTCCTGCCATACAATGGCATTATAAACGGGTTCTCCGGTCTCTGCATCCCATACGATTGTGGTTTCTCGCTGATTGGTGATTCCGATGGCAGCGATGTTGAGGCCGTTGATATCAATGGAAGTGATGGCCTCCGCAATGACCGAAGCCTGAGATGACCATATTTCCATTGGGTTATGCTCCACCCAGCCCGGTTTTGGGAAAATCTGGGTGAACTCTTTCTGTGACACGGCCTTTGTCTGACCGTACTGATCGAATACTATTGCCCTTGAACTGCTGGTTCCCTGGTCAAGGGCGAGAATGTACTTCTCCATAAAATTATGTGGTTATTGGTCTTTTGCTTAGTCGAGTCTTGTGCAGATGAGGGTCGCAGAAGTTACGGAAGCCACCTTGACCTCGCAGTAGTCTCCCGCCTTCTCCCCACGAGAAGGGAATACGCACATCTTATTGTTGCTTGCCCTGCCGCAGAGTTCCTGAGGGTTCTTTTTTGAAGGGCCTTCCACAAGAACCTTCAATACCTTGCCGATTTCTTTCTCATTGCTCTTGAGACTCATTCTGCCCTGAAGTGCGATAATCTCGTTAAGTCTTTGAGTCTTAAGCTCGTATGGGATGTCATCAGGGTATTTTCTTGAGGCAAGGGTACCAGGACGCTCCGAGTAGGCGAACATGAATGCAGAGTCGAATACCACCTCTTCCATGAGACTGAGGGTATCCTTATGATCCTGCTCTGTCTCGCCGCAGAATCCTGCTATCACGTCAGTGGAAAGTCCGCAGTCCGGAATCACGCTTCTGATCTTGCGTACTCTTTCGAGGTACCACTCCCGGTCATATTTGCGTCTCATCTTTTCCAGCATTATGCTGCTGCCGGACTGTACAGGGAGGTGGATGTAATTGCATATGTTCTCGTACATAGCCATTGTATAGATGACCTCATCACTGATGTCCTTAGGATGTGATGTAGAGAATCTGACTCTAAGTTCGGGACTTACCTTGGCTACCATCTCCAGCAACTGGGCGAAATTGACATTCCTGTCTGCATTGTCCTTATCCTTCCAGAAATATGAATCCACGTTCTGGCCGAGAAGTGTCACTTCCTTGTAGCCGTTCTCGAATAGCTCCTCAGCTTCGCGTACGATGGTATAAGGATCGCGGCTGCGCTCTGCTCCTCGGGTGTAAGGCACCACGCAGTAAGAGCATACATTGTTGCATCCTCTCATGATGGAAATGAATGCAGACACTCCGTTCTTGTCCAGACGGACTGGGGAGATTTCTGCATAAGTTTCTTCGTGTGAGAGTAATACGTTGATTTGAGGCTTGTCAGGTCTTATGGCTGCGAGCAGATCGGGAAGAGATCTGTATGAGTCTGGACCGGCCACAAGGTCCACTGCCTCCAGCAGCTTGTCCTTGAGCCTTTCTGCCATACAGCCGACGATTCCTATTATGACATTGTCTCTTTTCCTTTTCTGTATCTTGAACTGGTCGATGCGGCCCCAGATTCTCTGCTCTGCATTATCTCTGATCGAGCATGTGTTGGCCAGGATGATATCAGCCAGCTCTATGTCTTCAGTGAGAACATAGCCGGCATCCTGAAGGATGGAAAGAATCACCTCGCTATCGTTCACGTTCATCTGACATCCGTATGTCTCTATGTAGACCTTCGGCTTGGAAGGGTCTGTTATCGGTCTTATGTTTCGCATATTCTCTACGTCTTTTGCTATAGAATACAAAGATAGGATTTTTCGTCGAATATAGTTATCTTTGCGAAGATGTAAAATGAGTCAATATGAAGATAAAATCGATTATCTTGACCTTGGGGACTATGCTCATGCTGGCTGGATGTGCTGATATAAAAAGACTTAAGGACATGGAGGTGGAATCTGTCTCTTTGGAGAATTTCAGGCCAAGAGGACTTCGTGGGGCTACTGTCACTCTTCTTGTGGAGGTGGATAATCCCGGGGTGCAGGTGTCGCTTTCTGAAATTTCCGCTGATGTGGAGCATTCTGGCAAGGTTCTTGGTAAGGTGGCTGTCGATCCGTTCACTTTACAAGGAAAAACGACTGATACATATCGCCTCGAGGCAGAGCTTACTCTCGCGGAAGGGGTAAATGTCTTCGAACTGGGAAAACTTCTGGACAAGAAGGCACTGGAAAAGATGACTGTCGATGTGTCGGCTGACGTCCGGATCAGGAAAGGTAAGATAAGGACGATGAAAATCAATGATTTACCCGTGAAGAAACTAATAGAATCCGTAAAATGAAAAGAACAATCATTCTCTTGATATCCATTTTGTCCTGTGCTTTTTCGCAGGCGCTTTCAGCCCAGACAATTCCTGAGGGTTATGAACTTGTAGATTCAGTAGTATACAGACCGGTGTCAGCCGTGGATACAACCCTCGCTGGCAAGGATGTTTTCCATATCCTTCCATCCCGTAAGGCCGGAGATGATGCAAATGTAAAGGTGCATCAGTCTGATGATATCCGTTCTTCCATGAGAGAGCATATTGCAACAAATGCTAAAAGAACAGTTTCGGGATATCGTGTGAGGATATTCTTCGATAATAAGCAGACTGCACGTACGGAATCAGAGAATACTCTTAAGAAGTTCAACGGGCTTTTCCCCGAAGTGATGGCATACCGGATTTACGCCAATCCGTATTTCAAGGTGACTGTAGGTGATTTCAGAACAAAATCTGAGGCTATGGCTCTTCTTTCGCGTATAAAAGGTGATTTTCCAAGTGCATTTGTGGTGAAGGAAAATATTGAATATCCTGTAGTGGATAGCGATAATGCAGTTGTAGCCGATACTGTAAAGGTGTTGAGGCCGATTGCAAATTAGTCAATGTTTTAAGTAAAAGTAGTAGTGTTATGTTGAAGCAAGGACTGGAACTGAAGCAGCAGCAGAAACTTTCTCCGCTGCAGATTCAGACCATCAAACTCATCGAACTGCCGGTGCAGGAACTGGAACAGAGGATTCGCAAGGAACTGGAAGAGAATCCGGTTCTGGATGAGGATATATCCAGTGACAAAGAGGATGATGAGGCTCCGAGAGAGGTGTCGTTATCTGAATATAAGGACGATGATCCGATTCCGAGCTACAGACTCAGGGCTGATAATTATTCAAAGGACGAGCGCCCGCAGTACAGTACATTCTCCGTTAAGGAAAGCTTTACCCAAAGTCTTCAGGAACAGCTTGGTTACAGAAGCCTTACCGAACATCAGTATGCAGTGGCATCTTTCCTTATCGGAAGTCTGGATGATGACGGCTATCTGCGCAGAAGCATAGAAAGCATTGTGGATGATCTTTCGTTCAGGGCCAATGTGGAGACTACTGAGGATGAGGTTCTCGAGATGCTCAAGGTTATCCAGGAGTTCGAGCCGGCCGGTGTGGGTGCACGCGATCTTCGCGAGTGTCTTCTCCTTCAGATAAAGTTCTGCAAGAAGACTCCTGCAGTTCAGAATGCCGTAAAGATTCTGACTAATTATTTTCACGACTTTACCAGCAAGCATTATCAGAAGATAATGACTCGAATGAACATATCGGAGGAAGAACTGAAAGCTGCTATCGCTAAGATATTGAAACTGAATCCGGCTCCAGGTGGCCAGATCGATGATTCGTATGCAGATCAGGCTCAGCAGATTGTTCCCGATTTCGTTCTGGAATACAAGGATGGGGAGCTCCATCTTTCAATGCCGCGTTTCTCTGTTCCGGAACTAAGAGTAAACAAGAAATATGCTGACCTTCTTATGGAGGCTGCCAATACGTCAGAAAGAGAAAAGAAGGATGCTGCAGCGTTCGTGAAGAAGAAACTTGATTCGGCAAAGTGGTTTGTCGAGGCAATCAAGCAGCGGCACAATACTTTGTCCAGTACGATGCAGGCGATTGTAGATTATCAGCGTGAGTATTTCATCGATGGGGATGAGGCCAATCTCAAGCCAATGGTACTGAAAGATATAGCTGAGAAGACGGGGTTTGATATCTCCACTATTTCGCGAGTGGTAAACAGTAAGTATATCGAGACGCATTTTGGAATTTATTCTCTGAAGTATTTCTTCTCGGAAGGTCTGGAAAATCAGGAGGGAGAGGAAGTTTCGACACGTGAACTTAAGAAGGCGCTTCAAGAATGTGTCGATGGAGAGAACAAGCGTAAACCGCTTACCGATGATGAGCTTGTGGAGGTGATGACCCAGAAGGGGTATAAGGTGGCGCGTCGAACCATAGCGAAGTATCGTGACCAGCTGGGCATTCCTAAGGCAAGGCTCAGAAAAGAATTGTAATTTTTTGTTTGTTGTAATATCTTAATAATCAGACAGTGTAATGGAGAGGACATGCCACCCCCGGCTAGGGGGTGCCTCCTGAAAAGGAGGCGGGGGTCCTCGTAATTACACTGTCTGATTATTATGATTCTGAATGATAACCTTTATTTTTTGACTCCGTAGGCGAGGTCGCCGGCGTCTCCCAATCCAGGGACAATGTATGAGTGGCTTGTGAGTTCTTCATCGATTGTAGCTACCCAGAGGGTCACCCCTTCTGCCGGGAGATGTTTCTGGAGATATTCCACTGCATAGGCACTGGCGATAGGGCATACCAGATGAGTGTGCGCAGGCTGACCCTCCTCGCAGAGTCTCTTGTATGCGATTTCCAGTGAGGCTCCGGTAGCGAGCATTGTGTCGGCAAGAATCAATGTCTTTCCGGTGAGGTCCGGAGTGCTGCAATATTCTATATTGATGTGGAAATCTTCTCCCTTGTCGTATTTTCTATATGCCGCAACGAAAGCATTCTGAGCATCATCAAAATAGTTGAGAATACCTTGGTGAAGAGGAAGACCTGCGCGTAAGATGGTGGAAACTACTACTTTGCTGTCTGGAGTGGGTACGTTGGCTATACCCAGCGGAGTCACGACCTCCTTTGTACTGTAGTCAAGATGGTGGCTGATTTCATATGCGAAGATTTCGCCAAGTCTTTCCAGATTTCTACGAAAACGCATACTGTCCTTCTGTACACCCTTGTCGCGCATCTGTGCGACGAATTTATTGAGAACGGTGTTTTTCTCTCCAAGGTTGATGACTTTCATTTGATTTACTTTTGGTTTCTGAGACACAAATATATCTTTATTTGCCCATAACTCAAAATTTTTCCCAGTCAGCATTGTACCAGTTCCTCGTCTGCGAAACTGTAGTAATTATCCTGTGCGATAACCACGTGGTCCAGCAGTGATATGTCACATGCTTTTAAAGCTCTGTCAAGTTGCCTGGTAGACTGTATGTCTGCGCTACCGGGTAATGCGCTGCCGGAAGGGTGGTTGTGTACTATGATTATGCCGCTGGCTTTCTTCTCTAATGCTTTTTTCAATATGTGGCGGCAGTCAAGAGTTGTCGAGTCCAGACCTCCGCTGCTTAGTTTTTCCTTTGATATAAGGTAGTTGGCCCTGTTCAGAAATAATATCCAGCATTCTTCGTGATCCAGTCCTCTGAGAATGGGAAGCATCATTCTGAATACAGTTTTGGGAGATGTTATGGCAGTTCTGATGTCTATTGCCTTTTCTGCAGCGCATCTTCGGCCAAGTTCGAAAGCTGCAGCCAGGGTCACGGCCTTGCTCGGTCCGATGCCATTTATCCTGCAAAGCACCTCCACAGACATTGTCGCAATCTCGTTTAATTTATTCTCTCCGCTTTTGAGCAATTCCCTTGCAACGTCGATTACATTCATTTTCTCTGTGCCTGTACGTAATAGTATTGCCAGCAGTTCTGTATTGCTAAGGGTGTCGGCTCCTTTGTCCAGCATTTTCTCCCGAGGACGCTCATCCTCGCACAAATCTTTGATCTTCATGTCGCTTTTTGCTGCAAATCTATTTGATTGGCTTGCATTCTGCAGATTAATGTGGCGAACTCCGGAAAGTTTTTCTTTTTCTTATGTGTTTTTAGCTTTTTTTATGTGCTTTAATATGAGGTGTGATTCCCGTCAGTCATGAAGGCAAAGTATATATAACGAAAAAGCCTTGGAGATATTTCTCCAAGGCTTTTGAAGGGTGCCCAGTGGGATTCGAACCCACGACATTCAGAACCACAATCTGACGCTCTAACCAACTGAACTATGGGCACCATATTCGATTGGGATTGCAAAGATAGGTAAAAAAAATGAATCTGCAACATTTTTTGCAAAAGATTTCTAAAATGTACTGAAGTGAAGGTTTTTTGCATATATTTGCTAAATCCAATACTCAGAAAAATGGGACGCGAAATCAAGTTCTCCCTTGTTTACAGGGATATGTGGCAATCGTCGGGAAAATATGTTCCGACAGTGGCTCAGTTGAAGGAAGTGGCTCCGGCCATAATTGACATGGGGTGTTTCGACCGTGTCGAGACCAATGGAGGTGCATTCGAACAGGTCAATCTCCTGTTCGGCGAGAATCCTAATAAGGCAGTTCGGGAATGGACTGCACCTTTTCATAAGGTCGGCATCCAGACCCATATGCTTGAAAGGGGACTCAATGCTCTGAGAATGAACCCTGTACCTGCGGATGTCCGTGAACTTATGTATAAGGTGAAGAAAGCCCAGGGTACTGATATCTCCCGTTCTTTCTGCGGTCTTAACGATCATAGAAATCTCCGTCTCAGTGTGGAGTATGCCAAAAAGGCCGGGATGATTTCCCAGGTGGCTCTGTCCATCACAAACTCTCCGGTTCATACAGTCGACTATTATATGGGTGTGGTTGATCATGTGGTGGAATATGGCTGCGATGAGATCTGCCTTAAGGATATGGCCGGAATCGGACGCCCTTCATTCCTGGCTGAGCTTACATCCCGTATCAAGAAGAAATATCCCCATATCAAAGTTCAATATCACGGCCACAGCGGTCCCGGATTTTCACCTGCTTCTATGCTTGAAGTAGCCCGTGCCGGTGCAGATTATCTGGATGTTGCAGTAGAACCTCTCTCTTGGGGCAAGGTTCATCCGGATGTGATCACTATCCGTGAGATGCTCCGTGCTGACGGATTCCAGGTAAAGGATCTGAATATGAATGCCTATATGGATGTCAGGGCGCTGACTCAGAAATTCATAGATGATTTCCTCGGATATTGGATCGACCCGAACAATTCTCATATGAGTTCGCTTCTTGTGGGATGTGGTCTGCCTGGAGGCATGATGGGTTCGATGATGGCCGACCTGAAGGGATTCCATGGGGCTATAAACGCTTCTTTGAGAGCTCAGGGAAAGGCGGAACTCACCCTCGACCAGCTTATGGTGATGCTTTTCCAGGAGGTCGAATATGTTTGGCCTCGTCTGGGCTATCCGCCGCTGGTGACTCCATTCAGCCAATATGTCAAGAATACAGCCCTGATGAATCTTATGGCTCTTCTTAAGGGACAGCCACGCTGGACTACCATTGACAAGGACACCTGGAATATGATTCTCGGCAAGATGGGTAAGCTTCCTGGTGAACTTGCACCGGAGATTGTCGCCCTTGCCAAGGAAAAAGGCCTCGAATTCTACACCGGCAATCCTCAGGACGCCTTCCCTGACGAACTGGACAAGTTCCGTGCGATGATGAAAGAGGAAGGATGGGACTGTGGCCAGGATGATGAAGAACTCTTCGAACTGGCAATGCACGAAAGACAATATCGTGATTATAAGAGTGGTGTGGCCAAGGAACGTTTCAATAAGGATCTGGAGGCCGCGAGAGCGAAGGCCGGTGCTCCTATCGTCGTGACTAGACCTGTCGTGGAAATGCCTAAGTATGATATTGCCAAGCTGATGGAACAATATCCTTCTGCAATCGCGGTTCAGGCTCCTGTCAAAGGTCAGCTTATCTGGCAATACGATGTCGATGATGACTCTACGGCTCCTGTCGTGGGCACGGAAACTCAGGAGGGAAAACCAGTCGCATACATACAGACCTACTACGGCATCGAGCCGATTCCAGCAGCCATTGACGGTCGCATCATTGCAGTAACCTGCCGCCAGGGAGATATGGTCGCAAAAGGCGAGATTCTGGCACTGGTGCAGTAGAGTCAGACATTGTTCAATTATTTTCCGTTGGTCTGATAATTTTAAAATCCGTTCCTCATTATCCACAAGAGGAGCGGATTTTATCATTCTCAGGAGTTTTCTTTTGTTGTCATTCTGAGGGGCAAAGCGACGTGACAATCTTTTCTACTTGCACAGTTCCCCATATTATCAGTATACTCAAAAAGAATACGGCTATTTCCTGAAATCGCCACTCCAGCTATCTGAAAGCCCGATTTCGTCCTGATTTTTGTCCTGTTTTTATAAAAAATCCAACAAAATGTTCTAAGGAAGTTCCACGCTGTGACCTCTTTGAAGAAAAATTGCGGATTTATCCAAAACATTTGCCCTAATGTAAAAACAAATCCTTACCTTTGCCGCTTAATGCGCTTTTAAAGACAACAACTAATTCAATACTCAATATTATGAAACAAACAAACATTATCTTGTGTGGCAGCAGCTACGAATCACCTGCTGTCCGTGTCCTCGACATTATGTCGGAGGGCGTGCTCTGTACAAGTGGTACAGGTAACATTGATGACGCTCTAGAAGATGATTGGGGTACTATTTAATTCTAACGATTATGAGGAAGATTTTTAAATCATTATTTGTAATCGCAGCCTCTGCGGTTGCATTCGCAGGTTGTGCAAAACAGGAAGTAGATACATTGGTCTCTTCTGAAGCAAAGACTGTTCAGTTCATTGCGCAGTCAATTGAAACTAAGACCGCCTTTGGTGCTCCTGATGGAGTAACTTATCCTACTCTTTGGACTGAGAATGATAAGTCGGTGAAGCTCTTGCTTAATTTGAATGAAGAGTTTACAGCTGATGTTGTGGTAGCAGATGATTTTAAGACTGCATCGTTCAATGCAGAAATTCAACTCAGTTCAAAACAGCCAAGCACCGCTCCATATACGTTTTATGCGATGAGTCCTAGCGCTGCGTATCTAGGCCATACAGCTGAAAGATATTCAGCTACAATCCCGGCAAGCCAGACTCCGTCAGAAAATTCTGTGGATGAGGCGGCTCAGATTTTATATGCAGTCTCTGAAGAATTTACAGAGATACCAGAGTCGGTATATTTGAACTTTAAGCATTTTACAGCTTATGGTAAACTGTCTTTTGACAATCTCGAACTTGCTGGTGCGAAAGTCACTTCTGTATCAATAAGTTCCCCTGATATATATCTGGCTGGAAGATGGAATTACATTGTGGCAGATGGTACATTTACTGAAAATTCTGGTGCTAATGAAATTACTCTCTCTACTGAAAAAACTCAGAATCTTTGGTTTGCTTGTGCCCCTGTTGGTAGTATGAATGGTAAGACTTTGAAATTTACTGTCAATACAGATAAGGGAACTATTGCAAAAGAAGTGAAGATCTCCGGTAACTATAGCTTTACAGCTGGCAGAATTGCAAATATGCACGTTGATATGGCCGGACTCTCTTTTGCAGCATCTAAAATTTACGAACTTGTTACTGATGTTGATGAATTGACGGCTGAAAGTAAGATTATTGTCGTAGCCAATGATTATGATCTTGCAATGAGTACTACTCAGAATAAAAACAATAGAGGTGAGGCAGGAATAACAAAGCAGGGTAATAATATTCTAAATCCGGGTGATGGAGTTCAGATTATTTCACTTGAAAAAGGTGCTGAAACTGGTACTGTTGCTTTCAATGTAGGTGATGGATATCTTTATGCAGCAGGTGGAACATCTACAAATAATTATTTAAAAACAAAGGCTGAAAAAGACGTTGTTTCAAGTTGGGACATTTCTATAAGTGCTGATGGTGTAGCCACAATTAAATGTGCAGATGGGAGTGTCGTAAGAAATACTTTGATGTATAATTCAGGAAATAAGATGTTTTCTTGTTATGCTTCTGGACAGAAAGATGTTGCTATTTATAAACTTCAGGGATCAGGTACAGGATCTGCGCTAATTGTTCCTGGTGAGGATGAATCTACTCCTACGTATGCCTCTCTTGCTGATCTTGTTAATGCAGGTCAGCCAACTGCTGCTGGAACGAAGGTGAATGTAACACTCACCAATGAAAAGATTACTGGAATATATGTGACAAGCTCTGGTTATAGAAATGGTGTTTTCTTGATGGTAGGTAACCAGGAAATTGAAATATACTCTAGAGATGTTCCAACTGAATGGGAAGTTGGTGGAACCATCAGTGGCACCCTTAAGGAATGTGTTTGGAAACTTTATAATACAACATGGGAGCTGTGCCCATCTAATTGGTCTGAGTTGACATATATTGCTCCAGAAAGTGGGTCGACTGAGCCGGATCAGCCTGGTGAAGGTGGAGGAACTGAAGGTAATGTGGTTCTTTCAGAGCAATTTGATAATAGCACTACATCAGATAGTTCAGCCGCTATTGGTAAGGATAAATTTCCTAACTTCTCTGGTGATACAGATAAGGCATACACAAGTAAGTATGGTGGATTAAAGCTGGGTTCTTCAAAAGCAGTTGGCTATATTACTTCTAAGTCTCTTGATTTGTCATCATCATTTACTGTTCAAATAGATGCATGCAAATATGGTTCCGATACTGGTAGTATATTAGTTACTGTGGGAACTGTGACAAAAACTATCCCAAATGGAGATTTGGGCGCAGCTGGGTCGTTTAAGACTTTTACATTAAGCTTTGATGCGGCTACAACTGCTTCGACAGTGAAGATTGCAACTACAAGCAAAAGGGCATATATTGATAACGTTGTAATTACAAAATATTGACCATCATCCGGCGGAGGCGCCGGAGGTGATGAACCTACGGAACCGGACGATGATGAGCCTGTAGTTCCAGATGAGCCCGCTTCTGTAACTCCAGCAGTCAATAAGGACTGGCTGGAGTTGCCGGGAGCGGTAAGCGGAAGCCAGTATCTGGTGAATACTTATTATGATGGTTCAGATAGAAATTATACCCATCTTTATGATAAGTCTACATATACTTCGCTCTGGACTTCATATCATCTGAATACGAACCATATGGGAGGATTGTCTCGTCCTGATAACTGGACATATAGCCCAGACATCAGTACGTCTTATCAGGTGAATCTGAAGAGTCATAGTTATAATGACAATTATTCCCGTGGTCATCTGATACCGAATGCATCGCGTAATGCTATCAAGAATATGCAGTTGCAGACTTTTTATGTGACTAACTCTGTTCCACAGATTCAGGATAAGTTTAATGGTGGAATATGGTCGTCGCTTGAAAATGCTATACGTGCGATTGCTGAAAATGAGGAAATCTATATAGTTACAGGCGTTGCATTCAACAAGGTCGGAGAGAACAAGACGGTCAAATATACAACTGCCAAGGATGACACCAAGCAAGTTCCAGTACCGAACTATTTCTACAAAGTAGTTCTGAAAGTGAATAAGTCAGGCAGTACTGTGACTTCGGCTAAAGCTATCGGCTTCTGGTTCGAGCATAAGACCTACAGCGGTAGCAGCTATGCCAACTACGCTGTATCAGTGGATGAGATCGAGCAGTGGACCGGCTTTGATTTCTTCGTGAATCTTCCGGACTCTATCGAGAACACGGCTGAAACCAATTCCAACTGGAGTTCGTTCCAAAGCTTCTAAATTAAAAAATATCCCGACTTTGACGAAATTGATCAAAGTCGGGATAACTTTATAAACTTTACCAGGTGCAGTTCACCGGAGGCTTACCCTTGGCTTATGTACTTCAGAATAATTGCCAGTTCCGAAACCTTGGAGCACGCATAAGACTGTTCTGTACGTACGCCTTGAAGAAATGTGTGTTCCAAGGTCTTTCGCTGAATACCTTGAGACACACGAAAGCGCGGCCAATTGAGCGACTTAACTATCTCTGTGTTCCAAGGTTTCGAGATGCGTATCCCAGATGCCCCGTCCCGCAATACAAAGAACCGCCACGACAGCCGAAGCCGCGGGCGGAACGAAATGAGTATTTCAATATTTCTGATTACTTCTCTGCGAGAATCGATTCTACCTGATCCAGCGACATATCCAGAAAGTCGGCAATCTGAGATGCCGGCATTCCTTTAGCGTGAAGCTGGCGGATAGTCTGAGAGACTCCCTGCTCGATTCCTTTCTCGATACCCAGTTCAATGCCTTCTTCAAGCTTGGCTCTCATCATACCATTCAGTCGTTTTTCATCGTTCATCTCTTTCTCGTATTCTATGCGTTTTTCCTCAGTGAAGGCACTGATCTCACAAGCACGGAAGATGCATTCATAGATCTCATTCTGAAGCCATTGCGGACGATTCTTCAGTCGACCTAAATTCTTCAGGACATAG
>JAGBVR010000035.1 GCA_017630215.1 Bacteroidales bacterium
CAGGTAACGAAAATATAGTCGGGATCTTCCGCAACGATGGCTTCGATACTCAAATCGGACAGCAGGCCATTTTCACCGTCTGCAATGTTGATGCAGCCAAACTCCTCCAACATACCGCCAACCATGAAGCTGCTATCCAGCGCCTTCACTTTGGATGAGGATGTACGCAGGATCAGCACCGTGGGCGCATCCTCCCGTTTGCCGCTTGCAATGGCAGCTTCTATTTGAGGTTGGAGAGAGGCAGCATTGGCTTCGTACAGATCAGCCCGTCCGGTAATGTCGGTGAATACCTTCATCAATTCCAGATAATCGGCAAAGTTTTCTACATCAAAATATGCATAGGCGATACCTGTTTTATCCAAGGTTTCCGCCATGGCCCGATGATTGGGCAGGCTGGCCATCAGGATCACAAAATCCAGGTTTGCTGCAAGGATCGCTTCCAGTGATGGCTCCTTCAAAGAGCCGAGGTCAATGTAGTCTTCCGGCAGTTCCAGGTTTCTTTCTGTCACAGCATCACGGGTCGTAGCAGAAATCTCTCCACCTGCGAGCAACCAACATTCTGCAAGGCTTCCGGAGCAGATGCCTACCCGCTGAGGATTTGAAACTGTAATCGTTCTGTCCATAGAATCTGTAAAAGTGATCCCGGTACTTGTTTCCGGCGTTTCCACTCCTGCTGCGCATCCTGAAAGAAGTGTGCAGATAAGCAACAATGCGATCCATCTTGTTTTCATAGCGTGTCCTCATTTCTTTATGGTAAATTCATCATAGTATGGAAAAATCCCGGTCGATGTGATAGTTGCAACATCAATCGGGATTTCACTTTTTTATAATCGATACAGACGAACTGAAACACATAAACCCAAAACAAACAGGAGGAAGATCATTATGGGATTCCATGTCAATGAATCGCAATTCGATGCATGGCTCACCGAACAACGCAAGACCTATGATATTTACGCGCCGATGCGGTACGCAGGGGGCAACACCTTTTCCGATGTAGACTGTATCCGCTACGGAAAAGTCAGCAGTATCTCCGAAATCGTATTTGACAAAAAGAGCGAGTATTCTTTCAAGGAAGTTTTATCCCCCATCTCTCAAACACTGTTTTTCTTCACAGAGAATGAGAAGAAGGAAGCTGATCCCCCGAAGAAGGGCGCCATCATCTTCCTGCGTAGCTGCGATTTACACGCGCTGAAGCGGCTGGACGATATGTACCTGAGAAACGGTCCAGAGGATTACTATTACAAGCGTATTCGGGATAACATCAAGATCGTACTGATTGGCTGTAAGCAATCCTTCGAGAATTGCTTCTGCGTCAGCATGGGAACCAATATTTCTGAGAACTACGATATGAGCGTCAACGCACAAGGCAGCACCTATGCAATTAATTGCAAAGACAATGCATGGAACCAGTTCTTCCTGGATTTGGGTGCATCCCGGCATCTGGTTGTGCCGGATCAAGTGCACGAGAACCCTGTTAAAGTACATATTCCGGAAAACCTCACCCCAGATGTGGCCCGTGCTTCTATGTGGGAGCAGTATAACAAGCGGTGTATTAACTGCGGTAGATGCAATTTTGTTTGCCCCAGCTGTACCTGCTTTGCTATGCAGGACATTCATTATTGCGACAACGCCAATGTCGGCGAACGCAGAAGAGTATGGTCCTCTTGTATGGTAGATAAATTTACCGATGTGGCAGGAGGCGGTAGTTACCGGAAGAAAAACGGAGAGCGGATGCGGTTTAAGGTTCTGCATAAGGTATACAGCCATAAAAAGCGTCACGGTTGCCATATGTGTGTTGGCTGCGGTCGATGCGATGATATTTGTCCGGAGTACATTTCCTTCTCCCACTGCGTAAATCAGTTGGAGGACGCCATGAAGGAGGTCAGCACTTAATGGTTCGAAACGACTACATTCCTTTTCCTTCCGAGATTCTGGAAGTGATCAAACACACGGATATTGAGTATACCTTCCGTATGGCTTTCCGGGGA
>JAGBVR010000036.1 GCA_017630215.1 Bacteroidales bacterium
ACCGTAGGGGCGATTCACGAATCGCCCGAAACCGAATAACCGCCGTAGGGGCGTTCTGTGAACGCCCGCGGGCGACCGCAGGTCGCCCCTACCAAATCAAAATACATTTACAAAGCCATAGATGCAAAGGCATTTTGGACAGATTTGAACTACCACACTACTCCGCTTGTCGAACCCAAGGTGAATCCGAAAAAGATGCTTTTTCTGTTCGGATAGATTCGAACTAACAAGCTGTTGGATGCAAAGCTCCCGAAAGAGGAATTCGCCGATAAGCTCCGCCGAGAGATATGCTATTATTACTGGTGCAAGGTAGAATGGGAAATTACTATCGCACACTATCAAGGGGACTGACCAAACGATCAGCCCCCTTGATTTATTTAATATTTATCCAAGAAGTCGTTTCATGTCCTCTTTAGGAGTAGATATAGGTGTAATATTGAATTTCTCAACAAGAAAGCTCAACACATTCGGCGATACAAACGCAGGGAGTGACGGCCCAAGAAGAATATTCTTGATACCGAGGTGCAGGAGAGTCAGAAGAATACAAACAGCCTTCTGCTCGTACCACGAAAGCACCATCGAAAGCGGGAGGTCGTTGACTCCGCAGCCGAACGCTTCGGAGAGAGCTACGGCAACCTTGATGGCACTGTACGCATCGTTGCACTGTCCCATATCCATCAATCGTGGGAGTCCGCCTATCGTACCAAGATCGAGATCGTTAAAGCGATATTTACCGCAAGCAAGCGTTAGAACGATGCTGTCCGGCGGTGTTTGCTTTACGAACTCTGTATAATAATTACGCCCCGGCTTTGCTCCGTCACAACCGCCGACAAGGAAGAAGTGCTTGATCGCTCCCGACTTGACGGCTTCAATGACTGTATCGGCAACCGAAAGCACGGTGTTGTGTCCGAAGCCTGTCAAAACCTTTTCGCCTCCGTTGATTCCCGTGAAGCGCATATCCGTGGGATAACCACCGAGAGCGAGAGCCTTTTCGATAACAGGCGTGAAATCCTTATCTTCGTCAATATGGACGATTTCGGGATAGGATACTACTTCTGTAGTAAATACTCTGTCGGCATAGCTCGCCTTGGGTGGCATCAGGCAGTTTGTGGTAAAGAGGATTGGCGCAGGGATATTTGCAAATTCCTTTTGCTGATTCTGCCAAGCCGTACCGAAATTGCCCTTCAAATGCGTATATTTCTTTAGCTTAGGATATGCGTGAGCAGGCAGCATCTCTCCGTGAGTATAGATATTGATACCTTTACCTTCGGTCTGTTCAAGAAGCTGCTTGAGGTCATACAGGTCGTGTCCCGATATAACGATGAATGGTCCCTTTTCAACAGTGATACTAACCTCGGTCGGAACGGGATTGCCGTAGGTTTCGGTGTTGGCTTTGTCAAGCAGTGCCATACATTTGAGATTGATCTCGCCCACCTCAAGAACTATGGGCAGAAGCTCATCCATTCCCCAATCATCCATACCGATGGCAAAGAGCGCCTTGAAGAAGAAATTATTGATGCTTTCATCGGTATAGCCAAGAACGGCGGCGTGGTATGCGTAAGCCGCTACACCACGAATTCCAAACAAAATCAAGGATTTCAGAGAACGAATATCCTCATTTGCATTCCAT
Organism: Bacteroidales bacterium; assembly: GCA_017630215.1. Classification (GTDB taxonomy): domain Bacteria; phylum Bacteroidota; class Bacteroidia; order Bacteroidales; family UBA932; genus Cryptobacteroides. The sequence continues at coordinate 1,631 of JAGBVR010000036.1, forward strand.
AGCCTCTGCATATCATAATCATCATTTCTACCGCAGGCAGAGGAACAGCCGAAGCATCTTGGAACAAGACGTTCTTTTTCTGCTTTGACTCGATCTATGAGTGTCGCTATAGTTTCGTTATTGAAATTCACATTGGTGATCGTTGTAAAAAGAGCCTTCAATACAAGTTTGTGTGTTTCTGCGGTGACAAGTTCCTCGTTGCCTTCGGTAGCTCTGGCAAGACCGATGAGCGCGCCCGTCAGCTGATCTTGAAGTTCTGCGGTGTCCGCTTTCTTGCCGCACACACCGGCTCCTCCCGTGCAAGCCTTATAGCCCGCTGTCTGTTCACACTGAAAACAAAACATTTTCTGTTCCATTATTTCTTCCTCCGTTTAGTCTAATATTTTTCCGTCGGTAGAGATGGTAACAACTCTCCACGGAATGAATTTGCCGCTTGTTTGCAAAGCCTTTTTCACGGCGTATTCAATACCGCCGCAGCAAGGCACCTCCATACGTACAA
>JAGBVR010000017.1 GCA_017630215.1 Bacteroidales bacterium
TAACTGGAACTCCTGTGAATATGTCTTGGTTCCGTTTTCTCCATAGAACGCCTTTGCCTTGAGAGTGCATGACTTTTCGATAGTAAGCGGCTTCTTGTAAATTTTAGATTTCGCTGTAGGCTCAGTTCCGTCAAGAGTGTATCTGATGTCGGCATCACCCTGCGCCTGGAATGATGCGGTAATTTTTCCGTCCACTATATTTAGGGTTGCCTTTACATCAAAGATATGCTTTGCGTAATTGTATCCCATTGTATCATATATTGCGCAGAAATTGTCAGCTGCATCGAGGAACCTGTTCCAGCACTTTCTGTCTGCGTTGCACCACTGCACTTCGCTCAGAGCTGCGAGACGTGGAAGGAGCATGTATTCAAGATGAGAGTTAGTAGCGATGTACTCTGTCCAAAGGTTTGCCTGCACACCGAGGATATGCTGGGTTTCAGCTTCGCTCATCTCTTCCGCATAAGGCTCATAAGAGTAACATTTCTCGACAGGAAGGTATCCGCCGATTCCGAGAGGCTCATTTTCGATATCAAGTGACTGATAATAGTCGATGTAATAATATGTGTTAGGTGTCATGATTACATCATGGCCCATCTTTGCAGCCTGGATACCTCCGCTAGTACCTCTCCATGACATCACGATTGCGTCCTTGGCAACAGATCCCTCAAGAATCTCATCCCATCCGATAACCTTCTTGCCCTTTGCGCTGAGGAAATTGGTCATTCTCTCCATTACGTAGCTCTGAAGATAGTGCTCAGCCTTATATTTGCCTTCATCCTTGAGTCCGAGTTTTCTGATCTTAGCCTGGCAATGGCGGCATTTCTCCCAACGTACCTTAGGGCACTCGTCGCCACCGATATGAACATACTCGGATGGAAAAAGGGCTGCAATCTCAGCGAGAATATTCTCGAGGAATACCATTGTCTCCTCATTTCCTGCACAAAGCACATCATCAGCGATGCCCCAGCGTCCCCATACATCGTAAGGACCTCCTGTACATCCGTACTGCGGATATGCGGCAAGAGCGGCGAGCATATGACCAGGAAGGTCAATCTCAGGAATGATCTCGATTCCCTTTGCAGCAGCGTAATCAATGATTTCCTTTACCTGCTCTTGCGAGAACCAGCATCCTTCTCCATATCTTGTTCCGTCATACACACCCTCGCCTCTGTGAAGGTGGCCTACAAGAGTCTCCTTTCTGATCGATCCGATTTCAGTGAGAAGAGGATACTGCTTGATCTCCACTCTCCATCCCTGGTCGTCGGTAAGATGCCAGTGCAGGGTATTGAGCTTGTGGATTTCCATCACGTCGAGATATTTCTTCACCATATCCATATCGAAGAAATGTCTTGAAACATCCATATGCATACCTCTGTATCCGAATCGAGGCTCATCCTTGATTTCCACGCACTGAAGAGCCCAGTCCTTATCTGCTGCCTCGGCTTTGCCAAATATCTCTGCCGGGAGCATCTGCTTGATAGTCTGGATCGCGTAATTGAATCCTCTGAGGGACGAAGCCTTGACTGTTGCGGTTTTATTGTTGATATTCAGTGTGTAAGCCTCTTCTGGCATTGATGCTTCACAGATGAAATTGAAGCTGGTGGAAGCTCCGGTGCCGTTGAGGGTGCTTGCCTGACCTGTCACCAGTGCGAGCTGGTCTGCGAATGTCCTGATGACATTCTGGGATGCTTGGTCAAGATCGGCAGAGAACCGGATGTCGGCTCCTGCTGCGTCGAATGTTCCGTTCTTTACAGTGACTTCATTCGGATAAGGTACAACACTGATGTGCTCTTCGACTGCAGTGCTGCAGGAAATTACCGCGGCTGCGATGGCCGCAAGGAAGATGGATCTTCTCATATCTTTACGGTTAATCAAGTTTATCCCGCAAAGATAGGAAAAGCTCTTGAAAACCGCTATAGGAATATCAGCATTATTATCTGAGCGGAGATGACCCTGAGGAATATGCTGGCCGGATAGACGGTAGCATAGGCCACTGCAGGGTCTTCTCCGTCTCCATTAGGATCTGCGTAGTCCAATGCGAATGGATTTGCCATTGCTCCGCAGAGCATGCCTACGTTGTCTGCATACTCAGTCTTGAAAACCTTTCCGGCTACAAACGCTGTAATGAGAACCGGTATGATAGCCAGTGCAAGACTGATGATAACCCATTTGAGGCCTTCTGTGGTAAATACGGTATCAAAGAATCCGGCTCCTGCACTGAGGCCCAGGCCGGCAAGATACAATGTCAATCCGAGCTGGCGCAGCATAAGATTAGCACTGCGGCTCATATAGATGGACAGGTGCATGCGCGGGCCGAATGCTCCCATTATAAGGCCGACAATGATAGGTCCGCCGGCAATTCCGAGCTTCACCGGCATGCTCATTCCCGGAAAAGCGAACGGAATGCTTCCGAGTACAAGACCGAGGACAATGCCGACGAATATTGCGAAAAGGTTAGGATTGCTTAGCTCCTTTGCCTGGTTTCCAAGGCGTATGCTGACGTTTTCGATTGCCCTTTCCTCTCCTACGATGGTGAGCTTGTCGCCAAGCTGAAGCCTGAGTGAACGTGATGGAAGAAGGTCGATGCCGGCACGGTTCACGCGCGTGATATTGATGCCGTAAGAATTGCGGAGTTTCAGTGAGCCGAGCTTCACGCCGTTAAGTTCGGGCTTGGTTACCAGTATTTTACGGGAAATGAGCTGGTTGTCGATAGAGTTCCAGTCGATGCCTTTCTTGTTCCAGTCCACATCTTCCTTCTGTCCGAAAAGCATCTTTACGCGTTCCACGTCGCTCTTGCCGGAGGTGACCAGAAGATGTTCGTTTTCTTCGATGACAGTCTCTGATGTTGGGATTATCACCTTGCCGTCCTTCCAGATACGTGAGATCACAAAGTGACAGTCAGCGTTCTTACGAATCTCCATGATGGTCTTTCCGAAGATGGCCGGATTGCTTACCTGATATTCAGCGACGAAGGTATTGTCTGAAGAATGGTCCTGACTTTTCTTTCCCTTCTTTCCGATAATCGCCCGGAGGAACATCACGCAGAGAATCATTCCGATCAGGCCGAAAGGATATCCGACAGCGCAGGCCATTGCCATGTTGTTGGCCCCGGCAATATTGTCCGGCTCTACCTGCAGAAGTGCCTGCTGAGCTGCTCCGAGCATAGGCGTGTTAGTCACTGCGCCAGAAAGTAGTCCCATCATATCTCCGATGGAAATGCCTGTGGCCCAATGCAATATGACTGCGAGAGCGGTTCCGGTGACCATCAGGAAGATGCCAAGCATATTCAGCTTTATTCCTCCCTCCTTGAATGACGAAAAGAAGCCGGGACCGACCTGGACTCCAAGGGCATAGATAAATAGTATAAGTCCGAAGTTCTGAAGCATGGTCAGCATGTCCTGATTAATCTTCAGCCCTAGATGTCCGGCTATTATACCCGCAAAGAATACGAATGTAACGCCTAATGATATGCCTTTTATCTTGATCTGACCCAGAGCCAGTCCGGCTGCACATATCAGCGCAAGGACCAATGTCGCCTGGACAAAAGTCTGTTCAGTAAATATTTCGATGAACCAGTTCATTCTTTCTTTAATATATTAAGAGTCCGGCCAATGCTCCTAAACCTATGACTGAGAATGGGCCGAGCTTTTTGAAATATAAAGCTATGAATGCTGATATGCACAGCACGTAGCTTTTCCAATCGATGAAATTTTCCGGTGTGGCAAGTCCGAGGGCTGCAGTTCCTATAAGTCCAAGGGTCGCAGGTTTCAGTCCCGACATCACGCCCTGGAACATGTAATGATTTTTCCATCTATCATATACCCTGCAGATGGCCAGCACAATTATGAAGGAAGGCAGCACAACCGCGAAAGTTGCGGTTGCCGATCCGAGTATGCACAGAAATTCGGACGCTCCGGTTTTAGCAAGTACCTCATACCCTATATATGTGGCGGAATTTATGCCAATCGGACCTGGCGTCATCTGTGAGATGGCCACAATGTCGGTGAAGGTGGTTTCGTCAATCCACCCATGAACTGTCACGACTTCATTCTGTATCAGCGACAGCATGGCATATCCACCTCCGATGGTGAACATACCTATAATGAAGAATGTGCTGAACAGTTCGAAAAATATCATATCTGATCTTTCTTGTCGGGTATTCTCTTCCTTTCCTTATCACCGGTCTTTATTGGTGTTATCCCCGGTCTGGCCTGGAATCTTTCTGTTGTTATGCCAGCTGATGAAAGCTGCCACAACGATGACACATATCAATATATATATAGGAGAGACTTTCAGGAAGCACACCAGTATCATCGAAGAAATGACAATGATCCATGACCACCATCTCATCTTTGTTGCTTTGATCATGTCGATCATCGGCACTCCTATCAATGCTACTACTACCGGACGGATTCCCTTGAATGCCTTTATCACATATTCGTTGTCCTTGAACTCTGTGAAAAACATCGCTACCATGAGAATGATAAGGAAAGGAGGAAGACAGCTGGCAATTGTAGCGACGACGCTTCCTTTTGTTCCGCGCAATTTATGACCTGTCAATATGGATATGTTCACGGCGAAAAGACCGGGAGCAGTCTGGGCGAGAGTGATGATGTCAACAAAATCTTCATCATTCAGCCATTTTCTTTCGACAAGCTCACTTTTTATCGCTGCAATCATCGGGATTCCACCTCCGATGGTGAAAGCTCCGATCTTTGCGAAAACGAGAAATATTTTCCATAAACTTGCCATGTTTTTCACTTTTTTTGCCGTTTTTAGGCGTTTCTGATGCAAAATTAGAAAAAATATTGAAAAAAATGTGAAAAATATTTGGAGATTAAAAAAATGTCCGTATCTTTGCAGCCCATTTGAGAAACAACGGTAACTCAAACGGACTAAAAAGTTCATTGAAAAGATTGAAGGAAAGTACAAGAAGCAAGTACCGAGAAATACAATTTATCGAGAAGCGTTAATTCTTTTGAAAGGAATTATAAGTGTCAGGACAAGCTAAGAGATTTATAAGAA
>JAGBVR010000037.1 GCA_017630215.1 Bacteroidales bacterium
ACGGTCCTCTAAGGACGCGTCAAGGCCAAGACGAGATTTTTGAAAAATCTCCACCCTCCGGGTAGTATTTTCCAAAAATGCCTTGACACGTCCGGACCGTTTCAGAAAGGGCATCAAAAACAGTAATGTTCAACCCTTTAATCTTTCAACATTATGAAATCTGACAATCTCATCCAACTCTCTGGATTCCTTACAAAGGATGTCATCACCAACGAAAAGAAGTCATTCGCTGCTTTTACGATCGGACGCAAAATCGGAGAAGAGACAATGTACATGAGCTGCATTGCTTTCCCATCACAAAAGTTCAAGATTCCATTCGACACCCTTGCAAAAGGTAACGAAGTATGCCGGCAGGTCATTGAAAGTGACATACCTTCAGTAGAAAAAGTGGAATACATCACTGTTCAGAAGTTGAAGAAACTGTTGACGATCATTGCATTACAAGTGCCTTTTGTACCTAAGATGGATGATCTCTACGCCAAACTTGAAACAAGCCGTGAACAAGGTCTCAAGCTGCTGGAATTACTTCAGCGAGGCGCCTTGTTAGGGCTTCTCAAGACCAAAATCAAATCTGTAAAACAGATGGCTGCACCTGAGAAGATGTTCCTTGACACTCCGAATCTTATGTATGCCTTCAATAGGAATACGGAGATCGGCACGATCAGAGAGAGCTTCTTTTACAATCAGGTCAGCAGAGCAGCGGAAGTATACTACCCTAAGAACGGAGACTTCCAGATAAACGACAACATCGTCATCGAAGTTGGTGGAGCGGACAAGCCTTTCAATCAGATCAAGGATATCCCGAACAGCTATCTTGCAATCGACAATGTCGAATTCGGCAGAGGAAACAAAATTCCATTGTGGCTGTTTGGTTTTCTGTATTAGGCAAAGTATCTTTGCGTTCCTGAATAGATGATTAACGATTATGACAAAAGCAGAAATAGTAAGAGAGGTGTCAAAGAGCACCGGTATTGAGGCAACTACCGTACAGGCAGTAGTCGAGGGATTCATGGAGGCAGTCAAGGGTTCCCTTGCGAAGGATAACAACGTATATCTTCGCGGATTCGGCACATTCGAGGTTAAGACAAGAGCACAGAAGACTGCCAGGAACATCACAAAGAAGACTACTGTGATCATCCCTGAACACAAGGTTCCTGCATTCAAGCCATGTGCTGAGTTTAAGAGCCAGCTGAAGTAAGCACCGGATGTGAGATGAGAGCAACTGGAGACGGCTGCTCTTTTATTGTTATGTCATAAGCATTCAATTCTCTTTTATAACTGCCTCCTGTACCATCCCAGCCATGTCATAGATTGAGAGATTGTCATCGTCCTGCCGGAACTGATTATTGTTCTCCCAACCATTCTGGAATTATTGATTGAACTTAAATTCATCACCCTGGCCTCCCTTCTCTGGGAAAGGCAGTTATGTTGAGCAGAGAGAAGGTAAACGAGTAAGAGGTACAAGGCAGTCAGGGGGGGATCATTGCTCTAGACAGGAGGTCCCATTTTTCTGAAAAGAGACATTAATAATATGAGTATGGTACATTGGTTAATAGTCACCGTTACATACCTTCGCGACATCATCAAAGGAAATTCAGTAAAATAGTCCCCAAAAACTAATCTAGTAGGAAGAAATTGATTGTAAGTTTTCTTCCTACTAGATATGGATATCAATAGATTTATTTTATTTCTTTAAGAATAATATCTGATGGATAGTATTCTGATTGCTCTATTTTAAACAAGATACTATTTTTAAAGTATAGCCGCGTTTTTAAAATATATCCATGTGCCATAATTTCCTTATAAGATAGAACTTTTAGAGTATCACTCTTGTCTAAATAGCAATCAGTTGAGTATGGTTTACCGAATCTATCTATTATGCTTTCAAAATTATCGCCTACATCAAGGGAGGAATGACTGAATTTAGTTGTAAAATAATTATAACTACCACAAGATACGCATAACAGAATTATCAGTATACTCAATGCAATTAATTTGATACTCGATCCCATGACTGCGTTACTTTGTTAAATATATAGGTTTCTGGAGCAGTTCTTGTGGATAAATTATACATATTTAGGTAAGCATCACCTTGAGACACATTTACACCATGCCATACTCCTTTCATTTGTACTGTTCGCCCAGACTCAACCCCCTGACAGGTTGCATTGTAATTCATATCAATTGTATCCTCAGACAACGCAATAGTAAGTTCCGCTTTATATCCAGCAGGGACTGTAATAGGATAAGAATGGCTTATCGTCCTTTGGGTAGTCGACGAAGTTCCATATGTAATATCATAGCCTGTTGTTACAGAGGTTTGAATACTACCCTCAGCAATGTATGGTGCTTTTACTGTAAAGCCAGTATCTACCTTTAAACTAACAGAACCTTTATGAGTAAAACTAGAAGATTCTGTAATTACTTCTGAAACAGATAATGTATACGACTGTTGTATTGGAGTATTATTCACATATGTATCTATCAAGACTTTACTGGGAGTTTGAATATATGTTGCGGTTTGATCATTTATGAATTGTAATGATTTAATCTCAAATTCTTCTAAGGGGACTATGTCAAATTGCTGGGTTGCATATCCATTATATTGTCCAAGATATGCAGTATATCTTTCTGCTCCGATTACCACATTATACATTTCCCAATAATTAGGCCCTCCATCCATAATGTCATTATTCTTTATTACTAATGCTCCATCTAAATTTCCAGAATAGAAGTCCCAACTTGTTCCCCATGTTGAGTTAGTGCTTGTGGTGGTAAATAAAATATGTGTATCCGGATCATTAGAATAATATCCCACTGATATCGGCCGATTCTCCTTATATGAATAAATTTGATATGGTATGCCTGTTGATGCAGGCAGTACCTTTATATAAAATTTTTGAGAATCACTATTATTAGGGGTCGAAAATCGTATTTCTTGTCCAGCTCCTGTACTGGTTAAATACCTTCCTGCATTAAGGATATTCTCTCTGACAACAATATTTACTGGTAGTTCTCGAATACCATAAATATCACTATAAATATCGCTACTAGATGCATATGTTACGGCTTGTCTACTTATGCTTTCTGGCATTGGGTATGAAAGAATACTATCATTATTATAAGTCAAAGAATCATTAACCGACCTTGTCATAATTGAGTTCGTTGAAACGTCATCAATAATAGCATTCACCTCTGTTACTGTCCCTAAATCAACCACTTCATTTACACAACTACATACCAGCATTGTTAATGTAAATAACCTTAACAATTTCTTAAACATTTGTTTCATAATAAATTAATTTAATCGTTCTTACTCTATTTAGGATTTTCAGATTACTCCTTTTGAGCTGCGCAACTCATTATATCATCTAGTCTTCGACTATTTCTATTATATTCCCTGTCTCATCTACTTGCCATTGACTAAACTGTCCATCTCCATCAAAATCGATAACGGAAATAGCAGTGGCCTTGAATGTGGAGTCTGTAGCCCTTTCTAATGTGACAAGGTAATTTGCATTCCCTCCTTCGGTAACAAGAGTATCTTGGATATACGCTATGGCATAGATATTATCGGTATAATGACCGAATATCGCCTTATAGGCCATTTCAAGTTCGTGTACTTTGCTTAGTGACATAGTCACTTCATCTCTCAGTTTAACATTCTTCGTATAATGCACGCCCAGAAGTACTGAGGATATGATAGCGATTAAAGCAAGTGCATATAAAATCTTTTTCATAAGCATCGAATTATATTGATTGTCCTTCTTGCCATCTCATTTCTGTATGTCGTGTTGCTCAGGGCATACTTTGCTTTTGCCAGCTCTGTCATCGCTGTATTCCAGGAGGTGAAGTCCGTCTTGCCGAGGTTGTACTTCTCGGTCATCATCCTAGCTGCCTCTTCAGCGTATGCAAGCTGCTCCCTTGCTGTCTCATACTGTCTGCACGAGGTCTGGTACTCTATCAGAGCCTGCTCATATTCCTTTGACAACTGCTTTCTGACTGACTGGAGTGCATACTGTGCATCTATGCTGGCGTTCTTTGCTCTCCTGACGCTGCTCCTTGTGGACATCCCTGAGAAGATCGGTATGTTCAGGCTCAGCGAGAGATAGGAGCTTCCGTTGTCGAGGTACTGCCTGAAGAACGGGTATGCCTCGTAGCGGTATGTGCCGTCAGGGTTCTGCACGGCCTTCTGCCTCGCGCCCGAGTAGCTAGTACCATATCCCGCCGACAGCGACAGGGTCGGATAGTACGATGCCCTTGCGATCTGGAGGTTCCTCCTGGCCACTTCCACACCGGCCTCCGCCGAACGGTACTCAGGCCTTGATTCTACCGACACCGAGTCCGTGGACGGGAACAGTTGCATCCCGTCATAATCATCGGCTTCGATCGGCTCTATCGCGAAGCTCTCCCAGTCCTGTATCTCCAGCAGCTGACACAGCTCCATCCTCGACAGTCGGCACTGGCCCTCTGCCGCAGCGACATCATTGAGCGCTGCATAGTGCTGAGACCTTATCTGAAGCAGGTCTGCCTCAGTCACACGGCCCAGTTCCACCATCGTCTGTATCCTCTCCATCTGTGACTCCAGCATCGAAGCCATCTCCCTTGCCGAAGACAGGTTCTCCTGATCGCAGAGTATCTGAAGATAGGCTGCCGTGATGCTCAGTTCTACAATCTGTCTGACGCTCTCAAGATCTGCCAGGGATGCCTTCAGGGACGCCTTTGCCTTCTTGAGAGCGTAATGTCGTCTCATTCCCGAGAAGACCTGCATGCTTCCTGACACGGATGAGCTGCTGCTTCCCACAACGTTGTTCTCGATAAACTCGTATGTGGTCTGGTCAAGCACCCTTCCGGAAGATATGCTGTATGATGATCCGGCTGACAGAGAGAGAGCATAGTCCCAACGGCTCTCCGAGAGTCCTATCTCCGAGTTATCTACGCCCAGTTCCTGCCTCTTGATCTCTATGTTATGCTCAAGGGCGTAGTCTATGCACTCCTCAAGGGTCCAGACCTTGGAAGGGGTCTGGGCGCAGAGCGTTCCTGCGGCAAGCATTGCCAGTATGACCGTCATCGTACGCATAATTATCTGTTTCTGAAGAGTGACACTATAGGATCTATGAACTGCTCGATGAGCCTTCTGTCCCTGGTGATGATCTGAGCCTCGCCGTCCATCTGCTGGATCAGCGGGAACTCCTTGTGATATGTGCTTTCCAGTCCGTCAGGAAAGTCCACTGCAACAGTGTACGCCACGTTGCCGTCCTGCATCCTCTCCGGCACGGAAGCCACATTCGCCACCACACCCTTCAGGATGCCGTACTCCATATACGGGAACCCGTTCAGACGCACATTGACTGTCTGGCCGAGGGCCACCTTGCCGAAGCCGACGGATGACACCTTCATTCTTCCGGTAACTTCGGACGGGTCTTCCGGGGTGATGTTGGCTATCACGTCCCCGACACTCACGTGCTGTCCCGGACTCCAGTAGTCCTGCAGGGACACTATGCCGTTTGATGGCGCGATGATCGCGTATGTATCCAGCCATGTGGCAACCTGAGCCTTAAGCTGGTATATCTGCTGATATATCTGCGACTCGTGTGTTTCAGTCTCTGTCACTCTCTGCAGGTCAAGCTCCACCAGCTGCTGCTCCAGCTGGAGTATGCCAAGGACTGTAGCCTCTAGGCTCGCCTCGAACCCTGCCACAGTATTCATCTTGGCCAGGAAGCCCTTGCGTGAAGTCTCGTACTCAGCTTGCGAGATAGCCTTTCTTGCATATAGCAGAGAGTCTCGTTCAAGAGTCTTGCGTTCCATCTCCACCTCACTGTCAAGCAGAGTCTTCTGCCTCATCAGCGTAGCGTGATGAGACTTCTGACCTTCTATCTGCTGTCTGAGAAGTCCTTTTTTTACGGACACCTGATCAGTCTCAAGGTAATGCGAGTAGTCACGGAACGCCTTCTGCAATGTGCTCCATTGGCTCTGTAGTCCACCAAGCTGGAGATCCGCTGTGAGAACAGGCATCTGTGACATCCTGTCAAGGTTCAGCGTATCCGACATTGAGAGATACTTGCTCATCGAGATGACATCCTCGTACCTCGCCGGAGTGGAGAGCAGGGCTATGAGTTCGCCCGTCTGCACCTTCTGCCCGTCGATGACGCACACCCTGTCGATGAGTCCGTCATATCTGGCTGTCAGTTCTGACGGAGGACAGGAAGAAGTGATCGAGATGCCCGCATCCACAGTCTGCGGATACCTGATGATGCAGCATCCGATGACTATGAGCGTGAAGACCGCGAAGATCACGGTCACGCCCCAGCGTGTGATCCACGACGGGATGGTGCCCATTATCTCCTGGACGGGTTCGCTATGATAGTTTATGTCTATGTTGTGTGGCATGATGCTTCCTCCTGTCAGTTTCCAAGTTCTAGCTGGTTCTTGACCAGTTCATAGTACTTTCCTCTTCTTGCCGTTAGCTGTTCGTGGGTTCCTTCCTCTGCAATCCTGCCGTTGTCCAGCACGATGATGTTGTCTGCGTTGCGTACCGTACTGAGCCTGTGCGCCACGATCACCACAGTCTTGTTCTCGAACAGTCTGTCGAGGTTCTCCATTATGGCCTTCTCGTTGTTCGCATCAAGCGAGTTGGTCGCCTCGTCAAAGAACAGGAACTTCGCGTCCTTATACGCAGCTCTCGCTATGAGGATTCTCTGCTTCTGTCCGGTGCTGAGCCCGTGACCGTCTGCTCCGATCTTGGTATTGTATCCCAGCGGAAGCCTCTCGATCCACTCCCGGATGTTCGATACATCTGCTGACTTGCGTACTCTTGCCATATCTGGGGTCTCATCCGACACTCCTATGTTGCCGGATATGCTGTCGGAGAAGATATATCCCTCCTGCATCACGCTTCCGCACTGCGATCTCCAGACCCTTTCACTGTAGGCGGATATTGAGGATCCTCCAAGACGTACCTCTCCACTAATAGGTTTGTAAAAGCCCAGCATCATCTTGAGCATCGTGGTCTTGCCGCTACCAGAGGCCCCTACGATCGCTGTCACCTTGTTGGAAGGTATCCGCAGTGATACTCCGTCAAGCACCTTGGCCGAGTGAGGGCCGTCGTACTGAAAGGTCACATCGTCGAACACGATGTCCGCATCCTGAGGGATCTCCCTTATCTTCTGCTCGTCCTCAGGTTCCTCGTCCTTCATATCGTGGATTTCTCCGAGTCTCTCAAGAGAGATGGACGCGTCCTGTGTTGCCTGAACGAACGAGATGAACTGTGAGATAGGAGCATTGAGCTGTCCCATTATGTACTGCAGAGACATCATCATACCAAGGGTCATATCACCGCTGATGACGGACTTTGCTGCAAGGAATGATATGAGGATGTTCTTCGTCTGGTCGATGAAAGTTCCTCCTACTTCCTGAGCCTGGCCTAGCGAAAGACTCTTGACACTCACCTTGAACAGGCGTGCCTGTATCCTCTCCCAGTCCCAGCGCTTCTGCTTCTCGCAGTTGTTCAGCTTGATGTCCTGCATTCCTCCGATCAGCTGGACGATGTTGCTCTGGTTGGCAGATGCCTCCTGGAACCTCATATAGTCGAGCTTACGCCTTCTCCTGAGGAACAGGAGCACCCATCCGATGTAGAGAGCGGCTCCTGCGAAGAACACCAGGAAGACACCGATGTTATAACCGGCCATTATGCCTCCGTAGATAAGGAACGTCACGGCAGCGATGATGATGCTCAGGAGAGATCCGGTAAGGAAGGTCTGAATCCTGTTGTAGTCGCCGATGCGCTGCATTATATCACCCACCATCTTCGAGTCGAAGAACGCTATCGGAAGCCTCATCAGTTTGCACAGGAAGTCGGAGATGAGCGATATGCTCACTCTGGAGGTAGTGTGAAGCATCAGCCAGCTGCGGATGAGGTTGTTGGCCATCTGACCGATCGTCAGCACCAGCTGTGCTATCAGCAGCATCACCACGAATGAGAGGTTGCCCGTGCCGATACCGGTATCCACCACTGACTGAGTGATGAACGGCAGTATCAGGCTGATGACGCTGGTAACGAGCATCGCCAGGAGTATCTGGACGATGAATGACTTGTAAGGGCGCAGATAGCCGAGGATGTATCCGAAGCCGAACGTCTTCTCGTCGTCTCCCTTCTCCTCGTAGAACTTAGGGGTAGGTTCAAGCATCAAAGCTATGCCGTGGGTGTTTGCTGATACTGAATCATCACCTTCTTTGTCTTTCCCTGCCTGTAGCCAGGCCCTGCAGAAGGCATCCTCGGTATAGGCCAGAAGTCCTGATGCCGGATCGGCCACATTGACGACATAACCGCCACGTCTCTTCCTTACCTCATAGACCACTACGAAGTGCCTCTGGTTCCAGTGGACGATGCACGGCAGAGGTATCTCGTCGCGGAGCTGCTCCCAGGTGATCTTCACACCCGTCGCACGGAAGCCGATGCTCTCCGCCGCATCGCTTATACCCAGCATAGACACCCCCTCACGGGTGATGTGGCACCGCTCGCGGAGGTTCTGGAGACTGTAGCTCCTGCCGTAATGCCGCGCGATCATACGCAGGCACGTAGGACCGCAGTCCATGGCGTCAAGCTGTTTGTAAGAAGTAAATTGCGACATTACTATATATTATCTAGGATAATCCAGCGTTAATGTAACCCCATCTCTTTGAATCCTTATCTTATGTGTACTATCTGTTACAGCTAATTGCTTTCCCATATCAGGAGATAATAAATCAACCCCAATATTATCAATAGATAAAATTATATCTCCTCTTTGTATTCCTGCTTTACAAAATGCAGAGTGCTTTGCGACATAATCAACCAGTATTCCTTTATCAATCTTTTGGAGAAACATATTCACCTCATTCTTTTCTGAGTACGCCTCGTATGGATGCTTGTAATTAGGGATTTTGATAGCGTATTATTTCTTGTGAAACATATCAACATATATATTGAAATGTGCTAATAATTCATTCCCAAAAACAGTCAAAGAGTGATTGCTGTTTACTTTAAATACCGTTTTTAAATGATTTTTTAAGTCTCTGTCATATAGATAACAAACATATGATCCATTATTTAAATTGTACTTTTGTATATCTGAGATAAATCTCCTCATTTCAATAGTATTGAAATTATCAGTGCTACCAAATTCGACTAATCCTTTATTTGTTCCCGTATCCAGTATACCACTTAACCTGCAATTAATTGAATCCTTCTCATTAATAAACGTGAAGGCCATAGAAATATGAATATCTTCATTAGCAAGCTCTATCTCACTTATTATATCAATCGAATCTACTGGTACATTAGGTGGCATCTCCAGAATGTCCAGTTCTTGAAGTTCATAGTTTATATGCCATATTCTTTTATCCTTTCTCGGTATTGTAAATACTATTGGCACTCCAAATTTCTCGATTACATTATCCACATAATAAGTTGTATAATGAATTGTATCATTACCCAAGTATAAGTCAATGGGAGAATTACATTTTAAAGAATTTGATGGCAATTGGGAGTTGAAGATATAAGATAATTTAACCGTATCACACAAACCAGTAATATTTACTATAGAACTATCAACAATCACCCCTGCAGCACCTGTGTCAAATATTGCGTTATATAAGGTGTCGTGTAAACCAATCTTAGTAACAAGGCGTCCCATTAAATCATAATCAAAGTGTGCAGTCTCAGATTTAATTCTTGAACACTCACAACTTCTACTACCAGCATTATAACAAGAACTCATAATGCAGGTAGATAATAGCATTGATACAACTTTACCAATAGAACGTACCATCATGCATATCTGCTTTATTCGCAACTGCCATTTGTGGTGATCTTAATCCATTGGGCCCTCCTAAATAATTTGCATCTCTATTATCTTCAATAGATGCACCACCTTGATTGCGATACCAACACGCACAGCCACAACTTCTGCCACCACCCAAAACCTGCGATGCAGATTCTCTCGAAATAAGATTTTATTCTCTAATGTTTAATTTTACCTTTTTCATATGAGTTATTATCGTAAATATTTAACTTTTAAAGGTGTTCCCCATCGATTTATATGCAAGACAACGGAATCCCCTTGTGCTTTACAATAAGATAGATAGTCATCTTTATCATAGAATGAATGATTACCGAATGCTGTAATAATATCATAATTTCTTAAACCTGCATTAAACAGTACAGACTTATTATCTACATATAAAACAACTGCCTCTTTCTCACCCCATAGGGGTAAAGCACCATATGTGTTGCCATATCCAAATCCTACCTCAAACAAATGATCAAAC
The DNA here is from genome assembly GCA_017630215.1 of Bacteroidales bacterium. GTDB lineage: Bacteria > Bacteroidota > Bacteroidia > Bacteroidales > UBA932 > Cryptobacteroides. The sequence goes on from JAGBVR010000037.1 coordinate 10,309, forward strand.
CAATTATCAATATCATTTCTCGTAAAATAAGATTTCATATTGTGCAAATCAATTATAAGGTCATAACGACTAAGCAACCCCAATCCTGCAATCCATTCATTCTTTTTTTCATTAATTTTCTTAATCTTTACAGATATTGTATCCCTAGTTGTACCATCCAAGACATGAAATACATTTTCATTCATATTCGTGCGATATGTCAATAGCGCATCTTTTGAAAAATGATTGATGATATTATCGTGACTATTAAAACTCGCAGATATAATAATATCCTCGTATCCCACACCAGTGTCCATAATCAAATCGATTACTTTTCTCTCCTGATTGTAAATAGATAATGGAAACTCAGTAAATATTAGTGTTGAGTTAATCTTATCTCTTACAACGGGAGTTACAAAATCATAGATAAGACTATCAGACAGTATTTCTTTCGATAACTCAATCTTCTGATTTTTAAAATCGAAATGCCATACATGTGTATCATTTTTAGGGACACTAAACAATATGTCATACCCGAAATCCTTTCTAAGATTTTCATATACAAAAAAATTGTCATAGGTTAAAGTGTCATTGAAACAGAATAATTCCATATTATGAAAGAATCGCCTCATTTTTGATTTATGGTTTAAGAAAGGAAAATACACTGTTTCAAGCGTCACTAAAGATGTGTGCTCTATTGAGTCTAAAGCAAATTTATTACAAGCATAGTTCTGATCAACAACTAGCCCTATTCCTCCTGTATCAAATATTGAAGATACTGTATCTTTATGAATTATCACATCTGCAATAATATGCGGAGAAAATGTGTTGTTAAAATCCTCATATCTATAATTAGGCTGATCTAAAGAAGGACTTGGTATATTATTTTCGGATGAACATGCACTTGACAGGATCATTATTAAGATTATTAAACCGTTGGGGATATATAAATTATCCCCAACGTCATGCCTAAGTTTATGGCAACATCGGTACAATGGTGCCATCTTCTTTGACTAATATCTTATAAGTACCATCTTTAGACGGGATACCTAATGCATGATTTGCCATGCCATTATCATACGTACTGGAGCCGCCGTGATTCTCGTAACAACAAGAGCATGCACAAGATGCTCCGCCTTTAATATTATCCATAATTTTCTCATTAAGGCGAGCACTCTCAAGGCTATTTATCTGAATATTTTTCATTACTATCATATTTAAGGTTATTAATATATGTTATTCATAATGTCATTTGATTCCTTGAATCTAATGACAAATCTTATATACCAGGTGGTTCCATATTAATTAAAATTAAGATTTTATAAATTAGTGCAGATGCATTTTATATTCATTACTCTTTCATAACTTGTTGGAGATGGGCACAAGTATCTGTACAAGCATTTTTGGCATGAATCATTGTTCCTTATCCATCTCCATGAATAATTGCATGATAGTTCCTTAATAATCAAATCATAAATCGAGTCACATATGCTTCCTAATTCTGGTTGATTTATATCCGAATAAATCTTTTTGTTTGGCATCAAGTATAAAACACCAAAGTTGTTAACATTAAGCACTTGATGCATAAATATATCTTTCTTGTCCCATTGGGATGATAATATATCTTCCTTTGATAAGAAGACTGATCTTTTAAAAAAATCATAATTTTTACCGTTAAATATTGGGACCGTTTCTATCTGTACATCATTATACTGATTACTCAAGCGTTCAATTGTGTAGTATTGTGCTTCAGATGATATCAAAAAAGTATGCTTAACATTATATTGAATTAAATTAGATGATATTTTCTCGTCTCCTGGATGATATAGCACATTTATACTAACCCTCGGATAATTTCTACATATTTCTTGAATAATAGCGTAATTATCATCTGCTCGTACATATATAATTACATTAAACTTAAAGCCACTCAAAAACTCTAATAATTCATATAATCCAACAAACTCTGATATATCCGAAAAGCATAACGAAACTTCCGTAAGATACTGAGATCTAATCGCTTTTATCCAGTTTATAATATCTTTACTATTTAAAATTTTCTCCGAGTTAATAGGGTAATCGATTTGTTTATAAAAGATATTGTCAACACATTTTCCGCCAGTGTATATCTTTACCTTAGTCAGATGTCTGAGTGCAAAATCTTGAAAGTCATAATCTCGTCTGCTTTGCATTTCAATACTATGTTGCAAGTTTAATACTGGAGGTAATGATAAAAAGTGAGTATCTTCCAAATGAGATTTGCCAGCATTAATTGATTCAATTCCATCTATAAACCTTCTAACTGAAGCCTCATCATCGTCATATTCTACAGAATATAAATTGTCAATATTTAAAAGCTTCTCGCAAATATCGTAGATGGCCTCGGTCATTGTAAACTCAAATGCTTTATGAATATTCGAGTTATATATAATACCCTCTTTGGGATTAATCCATAAGAACGCATTAGAACTGAGTGTCAATATCTTTTTCATACAATGTAAAGTAAATTATACAAGAACGACCTCTGTCATAAGCCTATTATACAATTCTGGGTGGGCATACAAATGTGACAGGCAGAATGATGTATATGCGTCATATGCATCTTTGTCCATATATCCATGACACTGAGGAGAATCTTGATTGATTGTTTCAATATAATAGAGACATTGTATGCAACTCCGTTTTCTATAACATATTGAACATTTACTTTGTATTTTATCAAGATAGTTATTGAACACGCGTGCTATTCTATTCAGATCTAATTCAAGACCCGTCGCAGATACATTACCTAAGGCAAAACAATGATCAATTCTTTCACATTGAAGTATCTTTCCATTTACGGTAATAAACATCTTCTTACTAAAGGGCGTACAAGTTCCAGATGGAGTACAATACGCTTTCTCCGGATCCAAAAACAAGTCGATATAATCTCTATAAACGTTTCCACTATATTTATGTAGATAAAGTAGCAGTTCATGAGTATTGGGCTCATTCATAAATAGTTCTTGAGAGAGTTTTGCATAGTTTTCACTCTCGCGTAAACTTTCAGATTTATTTCTATAGGTTCTATCAAACTCTTCTTTTTTCTCTGGTCTGATACCTGAATTGTTTAATTCGGAGATGCTAGGTATTTTGCCGAATTCCGTAGTAATGTATTCATGAATAGACTCCACAGAATTTCTATTGTGTAATACAGAGTTGAAGTTTACATTCGTTTTGAAAAACTTAGGATACGTATCTCTCAATTTTTGAATATTATTTGTTACTCGATAGAAAGAATTATTCCCTGATTTATCCACTCTGTAACTATGATTATCTTCATTGCCGTCGAGACTGATCAAAATATGAAAATCCTTTTGAACCAAATAATCCATATAGCGTTCAAGGAGAACAGCATTGGTAGTCAGTGAATAAAGGATCTTTCTATTAAGCTCTGATGCCTCAATATACTCTATTACTTGTTTTATAAAAGGTACATTTAGAAGTGGCTCGCCACCGTAGAAACTAACATAAGTAATTGGTGCCGATGAGTCTGGCATACTATTCTTCCATATATCTATCAAATAATCCAGAAGAGGTTTTATGCTTTTGAAATCCAAATATTTGGACTCTCTCTTATCGTATCCACAATACATCTCACCATAGCCACAATACTTACATTGAAGATTACAATCATCGGTAACCTCAAATGTTACTTGTCGAAGGTTTGTGAGATTATATCTAATTGTTTCCGGTGTAATGCGTTCTGTGTTATTCATAATAAGTGATTCCCAAACAACATTAAGTGCTACGACGATAAATTCTATTCAATTGAAATACAAACCCATCAGTTTACATATAGGTTCAAATCTTTAAATACTCGTAACCATTAAATATGTGATTAGATAGATTGACTGTAGACAGATTTTAATAAACTCTTATTCAACAATAAAAACTCCTTCGCCGTAATACTCGTTAGAAGTAATTATTAGAGAATAATGTCCTGCCGTTTCTGGCTGACTCATTATTACATATGTATATCCAGCAAGGACGTGAGCCATATCTACTACATGATTATTCTGATCTACGATATAAATTTCTCCATCAGTAAAATCAAATAGTTCGATTTCGATTGTTTTGGCAGTATCGTTCAAGAAGGCCTTTACTTCATGTTCGACAGAACGCATTAATCCAGCAAAACCTTTAGTTGTATGAATATCCAAAGGTCTAGAAGACGTACCATTACTCTTTTCATCTGCATTTATAGAAGCAATTCCAATAAAGAGTAGTACAGACAATACTGTAAAAAACTTTTTCATGATTTGAGTGCTTTAAATTTATTTCTGCACAAAATTATCTTAGACAAATTCTCACTTGCAAATATTTAGTCTCACTTTTTAAAAAAGCACAACCCATTGACTATCAAACATATACCCCCCCCATTATATTTACATCTATTGATATACTATACGACAACTCCCCGATAACCATCTGATTATCGGGGAGTTACACAAGTGAGATCATATTACATTTAAGTGAGACGTCTATAATGAATATTCCTGTATTTTTTGCTTAAGAAACACATCTATTTGTGTTCCACCCTTAGGAATATCCAGTTTCTGACGGATTGTACTATTGACATTATAGATAGCCTTACGGTTTAGATACTCTGAAATCTCGGCACCATTAAAACCTATACAATAAAGACAACAACATCCTATTTCCCATTCTGTTAATTTCTTTTTACGCAAATACTCCATAAACTTAGGATGAGAAACCATAAATGTCTTTCTTGTAGACTCCAGAAATTCTTCCCGGTTCTCCATCAGCTTTCCTAATTCATTATAAGCAATCTTCTCAAACGAATCCGAAAGTTCAGCTAAAATGAACATATTAAGAACGTTCAAGCGCTGTTCTACCGAAGCGAGAATATCCTTGTCAATTGATTTATCCTTTCTGATCTTCCGTAATTGTTCAATTTCTGATTTCAATGAAGAATACATTCTCTCTACTTCTTCTTTCTCTCCTTTGAGTATCTCGTTCTGAGCCTCAATCAGTTCTTTCTGACCTACAATAGTTCTTCTTTCCTCATCAAATCTATTACGTTCAATTTGACGTTCTTTTCTTACTCTCTTAATTCTTTGTGCCAGAATTATAAGAATCAGAGTGATGGCTACTAAAGATAATGAAATAATTGTTATATATAAGCGTTGCTTAATAGAGTGGATTTCTGCTATATATCTTTCTTCAATAAACTTTGTATCACTGTTAAAAATGGACACATCTGTATTATCAGTACACTCAACATACTTCTTATAGGCAATTAGCGAGTTCTTAATATCACCCATATCCTCATATAGAGAAGCTAAACCCCAGAAATATGCAGCATCTTCAATCCCATCATATAATATATAGGACTGTAGCGCTGATAAAGAAGATTGATAATCTCCCATTAGTCTAAAACCTTCAGCTACATAAAGCCAATTAATAATAGAGTGGTCTGAAATCTTTGATAAATACTCATCTATTATAGCCTTAATATTGTTTGAACTTTCTCTAATTGCTCTATTCAACTGAATTGCATGATACCTGCTTTTCTGCTGTTCGGTAAGGAATTGATAATTAGATAATAGAACTTCAAGCCAATTATCTGCTGCTGCCGAATCATTCAACAACACATTCAATAAAACAATATCGTTAACAACATTAAAGTATCTTGTCGAGTCTTTAGCTTCCAATGAGAAACGTGCAGACAATTGACCTTGAGTTAATGCTGAACTATATTCAAATATGCTTTGATATGCCACCATTTTTGCGTTATACAAACGTGCAATGGCCTTCTTACTAACATTGCTGGCGATGTGTCTTTCGGCTTCAACAAATTTCTTCATTGCCTGCTCTGTATCACCGGCATATAAATAAATTACACCCATATAATAAGAGGTAAGTAATTTTTCTTCTGCTGTTCCGTGATACTTATAATAGTCAACAGCCGGAGCGATAATGCTGTCGTTAGTAACATCAATGTAATTCTTATCCAGGGCCATTGAATACAGCAGGGCGTGCTTGGCCTTGAGCTTCCTGGTTGTCAGTTCTTCTCTATTGACGCTCTCAAGTACCTTCAATGCTTCCTCCGGATGTTCTTCAATATAGGCCTCAATACCATTAAGAAGACTGCCGATTTCACTCGCATCTTTGTTGCAAGCGCACATCATCAAGAGGAAGATCAAGATTGAATAAATGTATTTCATATATGTTCTCATTTTGAGAGCAAAATTACACTTAGGTAGTTTCAACTTCAAGTACAATCGCCTTACACTCCTTATTAAGAAAACGCAGGTTATCAATAAATTACGCATCACAAGATTGGTTAAAATCTTGCAATGTGCTTGAAAGTTTAATGATATTATATGATTGATGATATCTAGATACCAGCTTCATCTCTATTGTTTATTTTAAGCATTAAGATACTGGCTCCTCTGTACAAAAGAAAGCGTGAACGCTTCCAGTGTACAACCTCGGGCTCTCGACTGCCTCCGATAATACAACAAGACTCGCCCACGCAAAACGTAGGCGCCAGTGCTCGTTGTACCCGTATCGGAAAAGTAGTAGTCGAGATTAGAGGATCGAGTATAACAGCATTAACGCAATTATATATGTATTGTTCTTTCTATTTACTAGTCGAACATTGCAAATATAGCGAATTTCTCCCAAACACCAACAACCTTTCCCAGTGGAAGCAAGTTAGCGAACAAGAAGTATATCAGGTGTGTGAGGGAGATGAGCATCTCGAGATGTAGAGTTTTGAAAAAAGGAAGCGTGGTTGCTTCCCCTGTACATCCTCTAGGCTCGACATCCTTCCGATGGCACAACGGAAGCGCCCACGCAAAACGCAGGCGCCATTGCACGTTGTACTCGTATCGGAAATTAATTGTCGAGATTAGAGGATCGAGTATAACAGCAGTAACGCAGTTATTATTCTATATAATATGTTCTTTTGTTCTATCTATTCACTTACGAACTCTGCAAATATAGCGAAAAAATTTTAAGCACCAACCATTTATCTTAACCTGGCCTTATTTCCAAAGAGGCTCCTGGTCCCAATTGGTATTGAAGCCCATTGCTCTCAAATCTATTTCAGGGAATAGATTGAATATGCCTGTCAATTTGTCCTTGAAGTCATTGTTTGGCGAAATGATATCAAGGAAATACTTGATGATACAGATGTTGTAATATATCCTTCTCTTGTTCGTCGTAGAGGAGATCCAAGGCCTTGCCATATTCTTCATATCATTCGGAATAATTGGATTGATCTTGTTCCACATTCTCGCATGATGACAGCACGAATTTCGAGTCAGCGTTATGACAGTCATCCACGAATCCAGTACCGGAGCTTGAAGATGGAATGTCTTTGCAATGGCCTTTCTGATTCTCTGGTCTGCTAGATTGCTGTAAAGCCAAGTCATATTACCCAATGGAAGAATCTCGGCAGTGATCCAAGCAGGTGGGAAAGGATCTGTATAAGTCTTTTTGAAGTGTTCTATGAAATCCTCTCTCGATTTATTGTACTCATTGGTTATGAGGGTGATTGATTTCGCTGCCTTCGAAGAATTGCTATATGATGAGACATCTGTCATCCAGAATATATTGCCGCTCATCTGTGCTGTGACATTTGCAACAGTCTGACGGAATGCAATCTCGATCTTCTCAATCTCATTGAAAAGAAGCATCCTAAGTTTTTTATCAAAACGGTAAAGTCTCAGAACCCTGTCGAACGAGACATTATCCTTGAACCTGTGATCCGTCTTCGGTTCCTTTAGAAACGGATACATATACGCACTGAGCCTATAATAACCAATATTGTTAAGATATCTTTCAGCACGATCTTCATCTGAAATTTCCAGTCCTCTCGACTTGAGGACCTGCACTAATTGAGCCGGAGAGCAGTATGTCTTATTAAAACGAGTCATAGTATAATAAAAAAATAGACCCGCCTATTTAAGCATTGTTAAGAGGCTCGGCGAGTTCTAGTGCTGCAAATATAGCAACAATCGTGAAAACCACAAAATTTTCAAGAAAATTATAATCGGTGCAAAGATCCGTTTCATCAGAGCATCCTGTTAACGATGTATGAGAGTGTAATACTGCACTTTTCAAAAAGTGCTGAATATACTGTTTATTGATGCAAAAATATGGAAACGGTCCTCTAAGGACGCGTCAAGGCCAAGACGAGATTTTTGAAAAATCTCCACCCTCCGGGTAGTATTTTCCAAAAATGCCTTGACACGTCCGGACCGTTTCAGAAAGGGCATCAAAAACAGTAA
>JAGBVR010000016.1 GCA_017630215.1 Bacteroidales bacterium
TTATGGCATTGAATAAGATTGAAAGAAGAAAAAGAATTCACTACCGTATCCGCAAAGTCGTTAATGGTACTGCTGAAAGACCAAGAATGGTTGTTTTCAGAAGCAACAAGCAGATTTACGTACAGGTTGTTGATGACTTGAAGGGCATGACACTTTGTGCAGCCGCTTCAAATGACAAGGCACTTGCAGCAGAGTGCAAGGGCAAGAGTGGTATCGAGGCAGCAGCTATCGTTGGAAAGGCGATCGCAGAGCGCGCTCTCGCAGCAGGAATCACTACTATCTCTTTTGACCGTGGTGGTTACCTTTATCACGGAAGAGTTAAAAGTTTGGCAGACGCTGCCCGCGAAGGTGGCTTAATTTTCTAAGAGAACTATGGCAAATACAAATGTTAAAAGAGTAAAGACATCTGACCTTGAGCTTAAGGACAGATTGGTAGCCATCCAGAGAGTGACAAAGGTTACTAAGGGTGGTCGTCACTTCAGCTTTGCAGCAATTGTTGTAGTTGGTGACGAGAACGGCGTTGTAGGCTATGGTCTTGGAAAAGCTAATGAGGTTACAACTGCTATTTCAAAGGGTATCGAGGATGCAAAGAAGAACCTCGTAAAGGTTCCTATCCTCAATTCAACTATCCCTCACGAGCAGGAGGCAAAGTTCGGCGGTGCCCGCGTATTCATGAAGCCAGCTGCTCCTGGTACAGGAGTTAAGGCCGGTGGTGCGATGCGTGCTGTATTCGAGTCAGTAGGTGTTCACAACGTGCTCGCTAAGTCAAAGGGCTCATCTAACCCTCACAACCTTGTGAAGGCTACTGTAGCTGCCCTTGTAGAGATGAGAGACGCTTACACTGTTGCCGGTCTCCGTGGTATTCCTATGAGCAGAGTATTTAAAGGTTAAGGAGGACAGAAGAAATGGCAAAAGTTAAGATAACTCAGGTCAAGAGCAAGAATGGAGCTACTGAGAGACAGATTGCAAATCTCGTTTCACTCGGAATTCACAGACTCCATCAGACAGTTGAGGTAGAGCTTACTCCAATTACCAAGGGTATGATCGAGAAGGTTCGTCACCTCGTAGTAGTTGAGGAAATTTAATTTGGAGGACAGAAAGATGAAATTACATAATCTTACACCTGCTGCAGGCTCAAAGGGCCGCGAGAAGAGAATCGGTCGTGGTGAGGGTTCAGGTCACGGTGGAACATCTACACGTGGTCACAAGGGTGCTCAGGCACGCTCTGGTTACTCTCGCAAGATCGGCTTCGAGGGAGGTCAGATGCCTATCCAGAGAAGACTTCCTAAGTTCGGTTTCACTAATCCTACAAGAGTTGAGTACAAGGGTATCAATGTTGCGACTCTTCAGACTCTCGCAGAGGCAAATAACCTTACAGTGATCACTATCGAGACACTTCGCGAGGCAGGATTCATCAACAAGAACCAGCTTGTGAAGATCCTTGGAAACGGTGAGCTCACTGCAAAATTGGAAGTATCTGCAAATGCATTCTCAAAGTCAGCGATCGCTAAGATCGAGGCTGTGGGTGGCACTGCAACAACAATCTAATAAAGATGAAAAAACTTATCCAGACAATCAAGAACATCTTTAAGATTGAAGAGCTCCGTACGAGGATTCTTTATACCCTCGGACTGCTCGTGATCTATCGCCTTGGAAGCTTTATCGTGCTTCCGGGCATAGATTCAGCGCAGCTCGCAACTCTCCAGCAGTCCTCTTCAGAGGGTCTTGTAGGCCTCCTGAACATGTTCTCTGGTGGTGCGTTCGGAAATGCTTCTATCTTTGCGCTGGGAGTGATGCCTTATATCTCGGCATCAATCGTTATCCAGCTTCTTGGTATTTTCGTCCCTTACTTCAGGAAGCTCCAGATGGAGGGCGAAAGTGGACGTCGCAAGATGAATCAGTACACAAGATTCCTCACAATTGCGATCATCTGCATCCAGGGTCCTGCCTATATGGCGAACCTTCACCAGCAGATTCCTGCATCGGCATTCGTAGCTGTAAACCAGCTCGGCTGGAGCAACTTCTGGTTTAACCTTGTATCGACATTCATCCTTCTCGGAGGTACAATGTTCGTAATGTGGCTCGGTGAGCGCATCACTGACCGTGGAATCGGCAACGGTGTCTCTCTCATCATCATGGTGGGTATCATTGCACGCCTTCCTTTCGCTTTCACAGCTGAATTCCTTGAAAAGGTGTCTTCAAATGTTGGCGGCGGTCTCCTCATCTTCATCGTTGAGCTCGTTATCCTCTTCTTCGTGTTCATCGCAGGTATCGCTCTTCTCCAGGCTGTGAGAAAGGTTCCTGTACAGTATGCAAAGAGAGTGATCGGCAACAAGCAGTATGGTGGTGTACGTCAGTACATCCCTCTCAAGCTCAACGCTGCCGGTGTGATGCCTATCATCTTCGCTCAGGCGCTTATGCTGTTCCCGCTTATCTTCTCGCAGTTCGATGCGACTAGAGGTTTTGCGGCAACAATGAGCAACTATACCGGCTTCTGGTATAACATCACATTCTTCATCCTCGTAGTACTTTTCACATATTTCTATACAGCTGTCACTGTAAATCCTACAATGATGGCAGAAGAGATGAGAAAGAACGGCGGCTTCGTTCCAGGAGTAAAGCCAGGCAAGAAGACTGCAGAGTACATTGACACAATCATGTCAAGAGTAACTCTTCCAGGTGCTATCTTCCTCGGTTTCATCGCTATTCTCCCTGCATTTGCAATGCTTTGCGGAGTGAACAACCAGTTTGCAAGCTTCTACGGAGGTACATCCCTCCTTATCCTTGTGGGCGTTGTTCTCGATACTCTCCAGCAGATTGAGAGCCACCTTCTCATGCGTCACTATGACGGACTGATGAAGACCGGTCGTCTGAAAGGACGTTCCGGAATGTAATCTCGATAAAGTTCTTTGAAGATGGTCAAGCCTAAGACAGAAGAAGAAATAGCGCTGATGCGCGAGAACGCGATAATCGTCTCGAAAACATTAGCTGAGGTCGGTAAGATTGTTGCCCCTGGTGTGACAACTCTTGAGTTGAATAGGGTAGCAGAGACCTTCATCCGTGACAACGGAGCTATACCAAGCTTCCTCGGTTATGACGGCTTTCCTGCAGCGCTCTGCATCTCTGTTAATGATGTCGTAGTTCACGGTTTTCCATCAGACTACGTCCTTAAGGAAGGAGACATTGTTTCAGTTGACTGCGGTACGTTATATAAAGGATACAATGGTGATTCAGCCTACACCTTCCCTGTAGGGGAGGTGGACGCTGAGACCCAGTGCCTCCTTGATGTGACAAAGGAATCTCTTTATAGAGGTATAGCTGCAGCAGTAGCAGGAAACAGGATTGGCGATATAGGACACGCGGTGCAAACGTATGCAGAGTCATTCGGGTTCTCCGTTGTCCGCGAATTGGAAGGACACGGAATCGGAAAGCACCTCCACGAAGCTCCGGGCGTACCGAACTACGGACGCAGAGGGCAGGGTGCGAGACTGACCGATGGAATGACAATCTGTATCGAACCGATGATCAATGCCGGTGCCAGAAATGTGTATTTAGCTAAAGATGGTTGGGCAGTACGCACTTCGGACCACAGGAAATCAGCGCACTTCGAACTTACGGTTGTTGTCAGAAAAGGCCAGGCTGAGTTACTCTCCACCTTCGACTTTATAGAGAATAATGTTAAATTTTAAAGTGATTATTGATGCCAAAACAATCAGCAATCGAGCAGGAAGGCGTAATCGTAGAGACCCTTCCTAACGCAATGTTCAAAGTAGAACTAGAGAACGGACACGTCATCATTGCCCACATCTCTGGCAAGATGAGAATGAATTACATCAAGATTTTGCCCGGAGACAGAGTTAAGGTGGAGATGTCACCTTATGATTTAACAAAAGGAAGAATTTCTTTCAGATACAAATAAAAAGATAAAGAAATGAAAGTAAAAGCATCCATCAAGAAGCGCAGCGAGGACTGCAAGATCGTAAGACGCAAGGGTCGTCTCTACATCATTTGCAAGAAGAATCCTAAGTTCAAAATGCGCCAGGGATAATTTTTAGTTGTATAACAAATTAAGTTAAGATAATTATGGCAAGAATAGCCGGTGTTGATTTACCTAACAACAAAAGAGGAGAGATAGGTCTTACCTATATCTTCGGTATCGGCCGCAGCACTGCGAGAAAGATCCTTTCTCAGCTCGGTATTGATTTCGATACAAAGGTTGGAGAGTGGAACGACGAGCAGATCGCTGGTATCCGTAGCGTTATCGCTAACGAGTACAAGATCGAGGGTGAGCTCCGTTCAGCTATCCAGATGAACATCAAACGTCTTATGGATATCGGTTGCTACAGAGGAATCCGTCATCGTATCGGTCTCCCTGTACGCGGTCAGAGCACCAAGAACAATGCCCGCACAAGAAAGGGTAAGAAGAAGACTGTTGCAAACAAGAAGAAGGCGACTAAATAATTAGATGAATTATGGCAAAGAAAACAACATCAACTAAGAAGAGAGTTGTCAAGGTTGAAGCTTATGGCGAGGCTCATATTTCATCAACCTTCAACAACGTTATCGTTACCCTTACTAACAATATCGGTCAGGTAATCAGCTGGTCATCTGCTGGTAAGAGCGGTTTCAGAGGTTCAAAGAAGAACACTCCATACGCAGCTCAGGTAGCAGCTGAGGATGCAGCAAAGACTGCATACGATCTTGGTCTCCGTAAGGTTAAGGCTTATGTAAAGGGTCCTGGTGCTGGACGTGAGTCGGCAATCAGAACTATCCACGGTGCAGGTATCGAGGTTACAGAGATCATCGACGTTACTCCAATGCCACACAATGGCTGCCGTCCTAAGGGCCGTCGTAAAGTTTAATTTTTGTAACATTTAACTAAGGAGATAATACTATGGCAAGATATACTGGACCAAGTACAAAGATCGCACGTAAGTTCGGCGAGCCTATCTTCGGAGCAGACAGAGATTTCGAGAAGAGAAATTATCCTCCAGGACAGCACGGTCTCGCAAGCAAGCGTAAGAAGAAGTCTGAGTATGGTACTCAGCTTAAGGAGAAGCAGAAAGTTAAGTATACTTACGGTCTTCTCGAGAGACAGTTCCGTAACCTTTACGAGAAGGCTTCTCGTATGAAGGGTCAGAAGGGTGAGAACCTTATCATCCTCCTTGAGTCACGTCTCGACAACATTGTTTACCGTATGGGTGTAGCTCCAACAAGAGCAGCAGCGCGTCAGCTCGTTTCTCACGCTCACATCACTCTCAACGGTGTAGTTTGCAACATCCCTTCAGCTCAGGTTAAGCCAGGTGACGTTGTAGCAGTAAGAGAGCGCTCTAAGAGCCTCGAGGTTATCACTAACAGCGTGGCTTCTGCAGCTAAGTACTCTTGGATCGAGTTTGATGCAAAGGCTCTTACAGGTAAGTTCATCAACGTTCCTGTACGTGCTGAGATCCCTGAGACAATCAACGAGCAGCTTATCGTCGAGCTCTACTCTAAGTAATAGTTAACACCTTAATAAAGAATTTATATGGCAATCTTAGCATTTCAGAAACCGGACAAGGTGATAATGCTCGAAGGAACCGAGACCGTAGGCCGTTTCGAATTCAGACCGCTCGAGCCTGGATATGGACAGACTATCGGAAACGCACTCCGTCGTATCTTATTGTCTTCTCTGGAAGGTTTCGCTATCACATCGATCAAGATCTCAGGTGTGGACCAGGAGTTCGCAACTATCCCGGGAGTGATCGAGGGTATGCAGGACATCATCCTCAACCTCAAGCAGGTACGTTTCAAGAGAATGGTGGAGACTGTAGACTCAGAGGTGGCAAATATCGTGATCAGCGGCAAGCAGGAGTTTACCGCAGAGGATATCTCAAAGGGATTGTCTTCTTTCAAGGTGCTTAACCCTGAACTGCACATCTGTTCTCTCGAGCCTTCAGTGAAGCTTGAGATTACTCTCTCAGTGTCAAAGGGCCGCGGTTTCGTGCCTGCTGACGAGAACAGAGATCCGGAGGCTGTCATCGGAACTATTCCAGTTGACGCTATCTATACTCCAATCAAGAATGTGAACTGGACTGTAGAGAACTGGCGTGTAGAGCAGAAGACCGACTATGAAAAGCTTAACCTGGAGATCGTAACTGACGGTTCGATTACTCCTAACCTAGCTCTTCAGGAGGCTGCAAACATCCTCATCTATCACTTCAAGCTGTTCACCGACGATAAGAAGCTTTCACTTGAGAGCACTATCGAGGCTGAGTCAAAGGAGCTTGATGAGGAGTCACTCCGCATGAGGCATCTGCTCCTTACCAAGCTTTCGGATATGGGTCTCTCTGTAAGAGCCTACAACTGTCTGAAGGCTGCGGATATCGATACATTCGCTGATCTGGTTTCATACTCAAGAGCTGAGCTCATGAAGTTCAGAAACTTCGGTAGAAAGTCACTCAACGAAATCGATCTCCTCGTGGAGAAGATGAAGCTTTCATTCGGAATGGATGTCACCAAGTATAATATTGAACCTAAGAAAAAGAACGTTTAAGCAATATGAGGCACAATAAAGCAATCAACCATCTTGGTCGTAAGAGCGGTCACCGCAAGGCCCTTCTTGCTAACATGGCTACCTCACTCATTCTCCACAAGAGAATTCAGACTACTGTAGCTAAGGCAAAGGCTCTCAAGATGTATGTAGAACCTCTCATCACTAAGTCAAAGGAGGATACTACTCACTCTCGTCGTGTTGTATTCAGCTACCTCAAGAATAAGGAGGCTGTTACAGAGCTCTTCCGCACTGTTGCTCCAAAGATCGCAGACCGTCCAGGCGGATACACTCGCGTGTTGAAGACTGGTTTCCGTTACGGTGACGGAGCTGACATGGCTCTCATCGAGCTCGTAGACTTCAACGAGGCGGCTCTCGCTGCGGCTCCAAAGGCAGCTAAGAAGACTACTCGTCGTAGCTCGAAGAAGGCCGCTGAGGCTGCTCCAGCAGCTGAGGCACCAGCAGCAGAGTAATCATCTGACGCAATTACAGGCAGGAATTCCCTGCCACATCATAAATCCGGATACCGCCAGGTGTCCGGATTTTTTATAGTAATATACAGAAAACGGGAATTAGCCATGCGGCAAAAGAGATTTTGACGAAATACAGTAATATATTCAGGAAAAGTCATAAATTTGAAGAATTATGAGAAAGATTTTATCCATTATGATGTCTGCCATTGCTGTGTTTATGGCAGTATCTTGTGCTCAACAAGAGCAGTACGCCAGCCGGGCAGAAAAGATTCTTGCTCAGATCAATGATCCGAATTCTGAATACGTAGTAGTAATCTCCCATAGAGGGGACTGGAGAAACTTCCCGGAGAATTCAATTCCGGCGATTGAGTCAGTCATCCGAATGGGTGCGGATATGATGGAGCTTGATGTCAAGATGACAAAGGACAGTGTCCTTATCCTTATGCACGACAAGACCATAGACCGTATGACCAATGGTAAGGGTCTTGTAAGCGACATCACGTATGACTCCCTGATGACTTTCAATATGAAACGGGCTCACAATGTGGTGACTGACTCCATCAAGGTCCCGACTCTTCGGGAGGCTCTTCTTTGCTGCAAGGACAGGATTCTTGTGAATGTCGACCACGCATACCCTTATTATAAGGAAATTGTCGAGCTTGCCGATGAACTCGGTGTGACCGGACAGGTGCTTATGAAGGGTAAGAGTACTCTTGACAAGGTTAACGAAGATATGTCCAAGCATGAGAATAATCTTCTTTATATGCCGATAATCGATATCAATAACCCTAAAGGGCAGGCCTTGTTCGCAGAATATCAGGAAAGAGGTGTTGTTCCAATGGCGTATGAGGTGTGCTGGAAGTATCCTGGTGAAGAAGTTGACAGTTGTTTTGAAAGAATTCTTGAGACAGGATCGAAGATCTGGGTGAACACGCTCTGGCCATCGCTCTGCGGAGGCAGCGGCAATGACGATGATGCAGCCTTCGCTGCTGCAGATCCGGCTGATGTTTATGGGCAGTATCTTGATAGGGGAGTATCCATGATTCAGACTGACCGCCCTGAACTGCTTATAAATTATCTCCGTTCGGTAGGTCGACACGAATGATTCCGGATCTGATATCATATCATATTATATGTCCTATTGCATAAGATAGGAAAATAATATATGTTTGTGATTAGATTATAATTTTTAAAAATAACTTATTTTATAAACACTTAAACTACTGATTTATGAAACGAATTTTAATGTTAATGGCTATGACTCTCGGTCTTGCCCTTATCTCTGGATGTGAAAAGCCGGCTCCGTCCCCAACTCCAGATCCGAAGCCAGAACCCCCGCAGCCTGCTCTTCAGTCTTTTGAAGTGGCAGTAAATGCGGTTACGGAGACTTCTATGACATATACAGTTACTCCGTCTGTATTGGATCAGGAGTATATCGCTGTTGTTAAGACTAAGGAAAGCCTTGCTGCCCTTCAGGACGAGCAGATAGTCGAGACTGTATTCGAAGATATTAAGGCAGCTGCGGCTTCAGCCGGGATAACATTCAATGAAAAGATGACTGCAATTGCTGTCAAAGGAGTATCTGAGAATATTGAGATTACCGGTCTTGCAGTCGATACTGAGTACTCATTGGTAGTATTTGGAGTAGATCCTGCAAAGGATTGGGAGTACACAACTTTCCCAGTAGTGAAAGATTTCAAGACAAATGCAGTGGAAGTCATAGAGTACACTTTCGACGTTACTACAACTGTAGAGAATAACACTGTTACATTCCAGGTTGTTCCTTCTGACAACACTGTGGCATGGCATCTTATGACTGTGACCAAGGATATGTATGATTACTATACAGATCCGGCAGGTGAAAATGCATGGACAAAGGATGTTTTCTATCAGGCATATGTAGAGAGCGAGATTCAGTCATATGCTGAAGCTGGTTATACAGAGGATCAAATCCTTGCAGCTATGTTCCTTACAGGCGAGCAGTCTCTTTATGCTGAGGGCCTTAATGCAAACACAGAGTATGTTTATTTCGTGGCGGCATTCAAGATTGAAGGAACCCAGCTTTACATAGCTTCTGAAATTGCAGAGGGTGCATATACTACAGGTGAGGCTCCTAAGACAGAGCTTACATTTGACATTTCAGTGACTGACGTCGATCAGATGAGAGCAGCTATCAAGATTACTCCTTCTGATCTCGAGGCACCTTTTACTTGGATAGTTCAGCAGTATGACGGTGTTTCAACTCCGGAAGAAGTGATGAACGCTGTCATTGATGCAAACAAGATGTTCCTTGATATGGGATTCATGTCGTCTTATGGCGTACAGGATTATACCGGAGGCCCTGGTAGCCCATACAAATACAAGGTTGGTTCTCCAGATACCGACTTCTGTGTGATAGCATTCGGATATGCAGGTGGTGTGACCTCCGATCCTGAGATGGTGACATTCCGTACCCTTCCTGGTGGAAATCCTGCAGACTGTACATTTGAAGCACAGGTTCAGGATGTAACAACCTATGGCTTCTCGTTCAAGGTGACCCCTTCAGATCCTACTACATATTTTACAGGTGATGTATGCCTTGCTTCCGAGTATGATGAGGCTAGGATTGCAGAAGAGATTGAGGCAGGTATTCAGGAACTGTATGATATGCAGGCAATGTTCGGTTCCCCTATGGAAATGTCTGATCTGATTGCTAATTATTTCTGGAACGGAGAGAGTGTGATGGATGCTCAGAACCTCACTCCTGACACTGAGTACACAATGTACCTCGTTGCTCTTGACCAGAAGACCGGAAAGGTTGCTAAGATTCATGTGTTCCCGGCATTTGCAAAGACAAAGCCTGTAGGAACAGTAGTCCCTGAACTTGAACTTATAGGTTACTTCTCTGGTGACGATGAGAATGGTGCTGTATTCGGTCAGCCAGCTGCAACAGCAGGTATGTGTATTGCGGTTGTGAAGTATAACGCAGATCCGACAGCAACAGTATATAGCAGTATCCTTGAGGGTAATGGTATGGATACTGAACAATATCCTGATGCAACAATCATGGACAATGCCTATTGGCAGGAGGTCAATATGAATGAGCCATATTCATTCTTCCTTATAAACTGGGATGCCGATAATACGGCATTCGCATATGCTGTTGACGCAAACGGTGGTCAGGGCGGTGTCAGCCGTCTCCTCCTTAACTGCTCAGAGGCCAATAAGAATAACATAGACGAGCTGTTTGCATTGATCGATCAGGTGTACGGCCAGACATCAACAACTACATCAGTTGCACCGTTCAACATCTCTGAGGTAAAAGGCGAGCCTGTCGTGACAGTAAGAGAGAAAGCCAAGACAGTCTCAGTAGAGCCAAGCCCTATGGTAGCACGTCCGGTTGAGCAGATGGCTCTCAGAGCAGGAAACCTCATGCAGCTTAACTATGTTCCATCTTTCTGGGTTAAATAACAAGACCTTATGAAAAGGATAACAATAGCTTTAATTGCAATTCTATCTGTCTTCTCTGCCTGTTCTCCGGTTACAGGCGGAGAGGAGGATGGACCTGTCGGACAGATCGAATTGGCCTCAAGCAGCAAGGATAATATTGAATTGCCATCTGACGGAGGATCTGGAAGCCTCAGGTTCACGTCGTCTCTGAACTGGACAATCGAATGTTCTGAGGGCTGGGTCAAGATCAATCCTATGGAGGGTGAGGCCGGCATGGCAAGGCTGACAATCTCTGCTGATGCAAATGATACTCCGCAGACAAGGACGGCGGTCGTGAACATATGTGCCGGAGTTACAAAATTCCCGATTACTGTAAGTCAGGATTCATTCATTCCGACTTTCGAACTGCTGGATACGGAAAAGGAAGTGTCTTCACGTGGAGGCGAGATCATCGTGCGTGTCCGTGCTGATGTGGATTATGAGTTCCATTGTGATGCAGACTGGATAAGTGGTGCATCTACCAAGGCTCCTCGTACCCGTGAGCATAAGTTTGTTGTCGAGCCGAATACTTCTGCTGAGGAACGTACAGCTATGATTACCTTCTGTGCTGACCAGACATGCAAGGCTTTTACTGTCAAGCAGAGACCTGCCGGCACTGAAGCTGATGACTGGAAGAATGATGCGTTCGTTCATCGTTCTCTGGCGATGAGATTCACAGCGACCTGGTGCGGATATTGCCCTTATATGGGTACTGCCTTTGATTCTGCCAAATCGCAGATGGGCAGTGGACTGGAACTTGTGAGTCTGCATGGTGAAGAATCCGATCTTGAGTTCTCCGGAACAAACGAACTCGCAAACAGATTCCGTGTATCAGGATTCCCGACAGGAGTCGTTGATGGTAGAGCTTCAATCCCGAACTACAACTCTACAGCTACTACTGCAACAGTCACTGTAGGAGTGGCGCAGGAAACGCAGCAGGCGTATCCGGCAAAGACAGGTATAGAGCTTGAAAGCTCGCTGGATGGAACCAGACTGACAGTGGACCTGGGGCTTTATATAAAGGAGGCTGACTCATACAGAGTGACTGTTCTTCTTCTTGAGGACGGTATTTACGGCTATCAGAACGGAGGCTCCAACAACTATGAGCATAAGGATGTAGCACGCCTTGCTCTGACATCAATGTCTGGAGAGACTGTAAGAATATCTGAGGATAATCAGATATGGACCAAAACATATACTGCTGATATCAAGTCTTCATGGAAGGCTGAAAACCTTGAGATTCTCGTCTATGTCGAGAAGCCGTATGGCGATCAGTCAAAGGTTGCTGAAGTGGAGGGAGCGGAGTATGGAAGATATGGCGACACTTACATCGACAACTGTCGTGTAGCAAAGGTCGGAACAGAGGCTCCTCTGGAACTCAAATAGATAGGTCGTATATAATATGAAGAGCGGAAGGCATCGAAATGGATGACTTCCGCTCTTCTTGATTTCAGCCTTGTCTATCTGAGATAGATTTTAAAGAATTCCCAAATCTCTTTGCAGGTGTCCATGTCATTGAGAGCCCAGGTGTGCTTTCCGCCGATAACCTCGTATAGACGTACTTCTACAGCCGGTCCTCCTTCCCAGGCAGGCTCGCCGCCATTGTATTTGTGCAGGATGACCTTGTTTCTTACCAGCGGCATCTCGATTGTCTCTTCATGAGTGCAGCGAGCCTGAGCCGCCCAATATCCCACGGCCTGAGGAACAGCCAGGTATGAGCCCCATCCGCCTTCATTGAATGGATCTCCTTCCCATCTGGATGTCTTGTCCATTGTTCCGTGGACTTCCATAAGAGGGACTGGTTTCTTTGCATCGTATTTCTTATATGACCATTGCATCGAGAGACCGGCTATAGGAGCGAAGGCTGCAAAGAAGTTAGGCTTGAGGTAAGCCATCAGATAACACATCTCACCTCCGTTGGACATGCCGGTCAGGAATGTGTTCTGGCGGCTCAGCCCGTGCTCTTTCTGAAGATGTCTGGCCAATGAGCAGAGGAAATCCACATCGTCGGTCTTGAGATCTTCCTGGAAAGGATAACCTACATTCCAGCAGGTCTTGCCTCTTCCGTCCAGTGCTCCCTGAGGATAACAGAGTGCGAATCCGTTCTCTTCGGCAACCTTGATCATTTCAGGACGATAGCCCTCTGCACTGGCCTTGTAGCCGTGAAGAAGGAGTACAAGGGGAGCGTCCTGCGGGAGATTGTCCGGTAGATAAAGCCAGTATTCCCGATCCATTCCCTGATGCTTGTAAGTGTGTTTTACGGCTTCCTGTGCGGATGCCATCAGAACAAATGATGCACAGATAAGTGTCAGTGCGGTGCGTAAGATTGTCTTCATATTATCTTTTCTTGTTTTGCTGTTTATATTGACTTGGAGTTAGTCCTGTACTGGCCTTGAAAGCGGTGCTGAAGTAACTTTGGCTTGTAAATCCTGTCTTTTCCGCAATCTCTGCTATTGACATATCCGTATTTTCCATCAGTGACTTTGCCTTCTCTATTCGGATTCTGGTTATGTATTCCTTCGCTCCGGCTCCTGTTATGTTTTTCATCTTATTGAACAGGGAGGCTCGGCTCAGCCCCATTTCCCTGCATAGTAGCATCTGATCCAGCTCAGGATTGCCGAGATTGTCGGATATTATCTTATTCAATCTGATGATGAATCCTTCTTCATTGGAACCATATTCAGTGGTGAGTGTCCCTTCATTGTCCAGATATTTCTTTTTTATCTCATGTTTTTTACGAAGCATGCCTTTGAGAAGTTCCAGGAGGGTGTCCACTTCGAATGGTTTGGCCATGAAGGCGTCTGCTCCTGCCTTGTAACTGTCGATCTGGCTCTGGCCGTCACCTCGTGCTGTCAGAAGAACAATAGGGATGTGACTGTATTTTTCATTGCTTTTGAGTGCGGAACAGAGTCTGTATCCGTCTCCGTCAGGCATATTGACATCGCTGACTATTATGTCCGGAAGTTTTCCATTGTTCAGGATTGCCAATGCCTTGTTACCGCTGGTGGAGGTGATGATTTCTGTGAATTCCCCTGTCAGGGCTTCCCGTAGGAAATCCAGAAGATCCTGACTGTCGTCCACCAGCATAAGTCTGGTGCCCGAAGTGATGAGGGTTTCAGTGTCCGGTGCAGAGAATACGTCAGCGGAATTATCATCAATGATTTCGTTCAGATAGGCCTTAGACGGGATCTCCGATGTCCCTCCGAATCTGACAGGTATTTCCCACCAGAAGGTTGCTCCTTTGTCCGGATTGTTTTCTGCTCCGATCTGTCCTCCCTGGAGTTCCACGAGGATTTTCGAGTAGGATAGTCCTATACCGCTTCCGTACTGTTCGTTGGTGCTTTGGTAGAAGCGGGTGAATATCTTGGATTTGTCGATATCTCCGAGTCCCGGACCTTCATCACTGATGCTCACTCTTACATTCCCGTTTTCCAGGAGAGATGTTCTGATGTGAATGTGGCTGCCTTTTGTGCTGTGTTTTACAGCGTTCATCAGGATATTCATCAGAATTGTCTCGCATTTCCTGAGGTCGAATTCCACCTCTTTCACGTTGGTGTCAGGTTCGATATCTATCATGATACCTTCGGCATCCTCTTCCTTTATGATGTCATCAATGGTGTTGCCAAGCCACTGGTTGAAGTCGGCCTTCTCTATTCTCAGTCCGCTCTTTCCTTCCTCAAACTTCCTTAGGTCAAGGACCATGTCCAGCAGGATCTTCATACGTTTGGACTGTCTGTAGATGCGTTGCAGAGTCGTAGTCTGAGGCTGCTGAGGGTCAGCTTCTCCCAACAGTCTTTTCAGAGGAGCCATGATCAATGTCAAAGGGGTTCTGAGCTCATGGCTGATGTTTATGAGCATACGCACCTTCTCCTCATATATTGTCTGCTCCTGTTCCTTCAATGCCAGCTGGAGACGGCTTGTCTTTCTGAACATCAGGCCTATGACCACGCTGGAGCAGATAATCGTCATGAACACAAGGACTCCTGCTATGAACCATCCGCTCAGATACCAAGGTCTTGGAATCTTAATGGTCATTATCTTCGACGGTTCTGTCCACTCTCCGTTTCGTTTCGTACACGATACCATTACTTCATGTCTGCCAGGCTGAGGAAGATCTCTGATTTCCAGTGTCGGTGACATGGTGCGATATTCCCTTCCGCTGCTGGGAATTGTAAATCGGTACATCTTCTGTCTGAATATATCAGTCTCTTGTGTGGAAACGCTTATGCTTAGGATTTTGCTGTCGCGGGGTACTTTGTATATGCCATCCTTTCCGGAATAGATTCTTTCCTTGTCTGCTGAAATGTCATACAGGCTTAATGCCGGAATCTCCGAAGCATCGATTGTGTATTCGGAGTCAATGCGCAGCAGACCTTGTACTCCACCGATGTATACGTCCCCGTTATCGGAGAGCAAGCGTGGCTTGCTGAGATATTCGTTAGGAGAGGCTCCGTCGGATTCGCCGAACATGGCGAAGCTATTCTTTTCCGTAAGGTATGCATACAGGCGGCTTCCGGCACCGATCCATACCTTTGACTTGCCATCCCATACGACAGTGGATGTTCCCGTGAAAAGGTTTGTCTCGATGTGATGAGCGCTCCTGCTGTTCTCGTTGAAATGGCAGAGTCCTTTGCTTGTAGCGAGCCAGATGTCTCCCTGCCCGCCCAGATATCCGCTGTTGATTCTGTATCCCTCAGCCGTGCCTATTTTCTCCAGTTTGTCATCATTGACAATGTATATGCTGAAAAGATCGTGTACATACAGGCCTTTTTCTCCGGCTCCGATGACGTAGAAGGCTCCGGAAGTTCTACCGTCCCCCTCTAATGCTACAGGGGAGCATAACCCGGTATTTCTATCGTATATCTTTATGAAATCGGCGAGGAAATACAATTCTCCGTTCTTTCCATTCGAAGTAAGGAGGCTTCTTCCCGTGTATTTCATAAAATAACAAAGCGCTTCATCCTTTATCTCTAGCGGACGTACCGACCCTGTGTGTTTGTTGAAAATCCAGATTCCTCCTGAATAAACAGAAAGGGCCAGCTCAGATTCCGAATAGGTGGAAATCGTTATTATCTTGGTTCCCAGTGTTGCGGGATAATGGGTGAACTTTTTAGTGACGGGGTCGAATCTGTTCAGCCCTCCTCCATCTGTGCCGATCCATATCTCGTCATTTTCATCTTCTTGGAACAGACATAGCACGGTGTGATTGGTCATTCCGTCGGAAAGGCCGATGTGACTGTCTGAATATGTCTTCATTCCGCTTGAACTGACCTTGATAAGACCGTCTCGTGTGCTTCCTGCCCAGATGTTGCCGTAATTGTCTGTGTATATGCTCTTGATGGAATGCGCAGGGAATGAAGATGAGTCTCCAGGTATGTATGAAAGTACATCGAGTCTGTCATTTTCCATGTCTATGATGTTGATGCCTCCGCCATCTGAGCCAGCCCAGATCTTTCCATCCTTCTCTGTGAGGCATATGATCAGATCGCTGCTGATCGAAGAGTTTCGTGTGCTATATGACCTGAGTAGTGTCCAGTCCGTGTCATAAACCCAGATTCCTTGATTATAACAGGCTATCCATGACCTGCCCTTGCTGTCGATAAGTACCGCCGATACTTCTTTTGGAGAGTCTGTCGGGGCATCTGTGACTTCTCCGGTCATGGTATTTACCAGAATACAGCCCTTGTAGGAACTGCACATCAAGGTATATGCGTCGATCTTATTTATTATCGGGCATTGTCTGCCTTCCAGAGTGCAGAAAGGGAGTAGCAAGTCTTTTTTATAAGTATACCTGTAAATGCATCCGGCCCCGCCGAACCATATTCCTTCATCATCTTGGCACATACTCATTAAAGAAGGCGTTTCGCTGCTTTGTGCAGTGACAATCCTGAAGGCTTCCTCCCCTTTTTTTCTGTGCATTACCCAGCTGTCTGTAAGAATCCATATTCCTCCCTTCCGATCCTCTTCTATATCGTAGACGGCTCTGCCGATGAACAGTGAGTCGTTGAAATGCTTGATGCTGTATCCGTTGAGTGAATAGAGCCCGCGCGGAGTGCCCAGCCATACAGCTCCGTCTTTTTCTTTATATATGCAGTTTACGGTAGAAGTCAGGCCGTTCTGGTTTGATATCTTGGTGTATATGAATTGCTCGCCTGCTGTCAGATAGAAAGCGGAGAACAGTATGTAGAGACAGATAATCAGTCGTTTCATATCTGATGATATTAGGGTAACAAAGATAAGAAACTGCTTGGATTTTCAAAAATGTCTATGATTCTTTTGAAAATCGCTTGCAGAAAGCCTTGTTGGACAAAATCGAAAATCTAATGTTCAAATACTGAACCGGGAAATCTGCTCTGCATCTAATTTTGCAGTGCGATCAAATCTAAATTACACTTGTATGAAAATGAAACTGACAGCCGCTTTTCTCATCATGCTGCTTCCTTTGATGACAGGTTGCAGCGCAGAGGTAAAGTCCGAAACCGGATCCGCATTCATTATAACTCTTCCGTCTCAGAATATGTCCGGTGATACCAGCAGGATAAGGTTCAATCAGATAAAGAAAAAAGACGAGAAGGCCCTTGCGATGGAGAAGGCTGCGGGGCACTGGAACCGTAATCTGTATCTTATGGGAGGAAACGTGTCTCTGGCTGATTATGCCGATTCATGCGGGTCGGAAAAGTGAAGTTCGAAGTCCAACCATATTCCGGAGTTTTGCAAATATAATAAAAAGGTCCTTTAGTAGTGTCATGAAATTTAACAATCTTTATTTTAAGCGCTTTTTAGCTTGAAAATTAATTGTTAAAGGCGTTGTGTTTTTAGAAAATTTAAATAATTTTGTCAACCCTTCCTCTGCAAAATGGTATCAGGAATGGATGAAACGACACATTTATTAATAACAACTAATATGAATTACCTATTCTATCTTGTGCCGGCGGCAGCAGTAATTGCACTGATGTTCGCCTACATTTTCTTCCGTCAGATGATGAAGGAAAGCGAAGGAACTGTGACAATGAAGCAGATTGCGCAGTATGTCAGAGAGGGAGCTATGGCTTATCTGAAGCAGCAGTACAAAGTCGTTATAATCGTCTTTATCGTACTCGCTGCTCTTTTTGCATTATTGGCTTTCCTTGGAGTGCAGAACAGCTGGGTGCCGTTTGCATTCCTTACAGGTGGATTCTTCTCTGGCCTTGCTGGCTTCGTGGGTATGAAGACCGCTACTTATGCTTCTGCAAGAACAGCAAATGCAGCTCAGAGATCGCTCAATTCAGGACTTAAGGTCGCTTTCCGAAGCGGTGCCGTGATGGGTCTTACAGTGGTTGGTCTCGGACTTCTTGATATTGCTCTCTGGTGGATTGTCCTCAATGCATTCGTTGACATCGAAGGAACCCAGAAGCTTGTATTTATCACCACTACAATGCTTACATTCGGAATGGGTGCCTCTACACAGGCCCTCTTCGCACGCGTAGGTGGAGGTATTTACACTAAGGCAGCCGATGTGGGAGCTGACCTCGTAGGTAAGGTGGAGGCCGGTATCCCTGAGGACGACCCTCGTAACCCTGCTACCATCGCCGATAACGTAGGTGACAATGTAGGTGACGTTGCTGGTATGGGTGCAGACCTTTACGAGTCTTACTGCGGATCAATCCTCGCTACTATGGCCCTCGGTGCCGCGGCGTTCAGCGGAGTCGGAGTCGATGCCCAGATGAAGGCTATCCTCGCTCCAATGACAATTGCTGCAATCGGTGTGGCTCTTTCTATCCTCGGTATCTATGTGGTACGCACGAAGGAAGGTGCGGGTATGGATGACTTGCTGAAGTCTCTTGGTCGTGGAACCAACCTCAGCTCTATCCTTATCGCTGTCGCTACATTCGGCATCATGTACCTTCTCGGAATGGATAACTGGTGGCAGCTTTCGCTTTCAGTAGTTACCGGTCTTGTGGCAGGTGTGATCATCGGTCAGGCTACAGAGTACTATACATCACATTCTTACCGTCCTACTCAGAAGCTCGCAGAGTCAGCAGAGACTGGTCCTGCTACAGTCATCATCTCTGGTGTGGGTCTCGGTATGCTTTCTACAGCTATTCCTGTAATCACTATTGCAGTGGCGATTCTTCTTGCATATCTCTGTGCTAACGGATTCGATCTCTCATTCTCGGCTGAAAGCCTCTCGACAGGTCTTTACGGTATCGGTATCGCAGCTGTCGGAATGCTCTCGACTCTGGGAATCACTCTCGCAACAGATGCATACGGCCCTATCGCTGACAATGCCGGTGGTAATGCTCAGATGAGCGAACTCGATCCTGAGGTACGCAGACGTACAGACGTTCTCGATGCACTCGGAAACACTACAGCAGCTACAGGTAAGGGATTCGCAATCGGATCTGCAGCCCTTACAGGTCTCGCTCTCCTCGCTTCTTATATTGAGGAAATCAAGATCGGTCTGACTCATCTCGGAAAACAGATCGTCGATGTAGCCGGTAATACTATCGATGCAGCTCAGGCGACTATCCCTGATATCATGGCATATTATCACGTTGATCTCATGAACCCAGTGGTTCTCGTAGGTGTTTTCATCGGTGCAATGATGTCATTCCTCTTCTGCGGTCTTACAATGAATGCAGTAGGCCGTGCGGCTCAGAGCATGGTGACAGAAGTACGCCGTCAGTTCCGTGAGATCAAGGGTATCCTTACACGTGAAGCTACTCCTGATTATGCTCGTTGCGTAGAGATCTCCACCAAGGGTGCTCAGCGTGAAATGCTTCTTCCTTCACTCATCGCTATCATTGTTCCTGTACTCGTAGGTCTCATCCTCGGTCCTGCAGGTGTGATGGGTCTTCTGATCGGAGGTCTCGGTTCGGGCTTCGTTCTCGCAGTGTTCATGTCCAATTCAGGCGGTGCTTGGGACAATGCGAAGAAGTATGTTGAAGAAGGACATCTCGGAGGAAAGAACTCAGAGGCTCACAAGGCTACCGTTACAGGTGACACTGTGGGTGATCCGTTCAAGGATACATCAGGACCATCACTCAACATTCTCATCAAGCTTATGAGTATGGTGTCTATCGTAATGGCAATGCTTACAGTAGCGATCCACTAGTGGCTTCTGGTAGCGTATATTGCGCTGATACTCAATGATATATATTGTATGCCTGCTGTCATTTGACAGCAGGCATATGCTTTAAGTGAATGTGTACCAGTCGTTTACGTGCCATCTTTCTCTGTGAATAGATGCATTATCTGCAGGGACGTGCTATTCAAAATATATAGTTATATTTGCTGTACTGAAATTGATCCGGTCATGAGAACTTTTATTGTCGTTTTATTGATACTTTTTGTCTCTTTTTCTGCAGATGCCCGCGACAGGAAGGCAGAGCGCCAGGCTCGCAGAGAGACCCGTCGGGAACTCCTGCGCATGGAAAGGGCCATACGGGATTCATTGCGTCTGCGCAGTCAGGAGGAAGACTCCGTCAATGTGGGGTACGGATATATCAAGAGCAAGAACCTGACCAGCTCTGTGTCCAAAGTTTCTATGGATAACGTGCATACGAGCAGCTATACGCATATCGGAGAATATCTGGCCGGACGCGTACCCGGTCTGGTCGTTCATAAGACCGGTAGCGGATATAAATATACGATACGTGGGGCTACATCCATATATGCATCAACTGATCCGCTTTTCATTGTAGACGGGACCGAAGTGATGGATATCGATTATCTTAATCCAAGCGATGTAAAATCGGTCGAAGTGCTGAAAGACTCCTCTGCGTCAATATATGGAACCAGAGGTGCCTGTGGAGTCATACTGATAACTACGCGCAAGAGATGATTTCTTACAGGTCTTCCCCTGTGAGTTCGAGAGCGATAAGCTTTCTTTTCATTTCAGGCCCCCATGCGTAGTTTCCGAAATCGATTGTTTCGTTTTTGAGGATCGAGCTCAGGCATAGGTCCACACCTTTGAATATGGTGGCTTCTGCCTTTCTGTTTATTTCCTTCATTTTATCGATGGATTCCTTAGGAATTACCAGATGGCATGGGATTACGATAGAAACCGGGTTGAGGCTGATAGCATGAGCCACTGCGCGTACGCCAGCACGGTTATGACATAGTTCGGCAAAGTCGGTATAGCTGATGAGTCTGGCGGCGCTGTCTTCCCGATGTGTCAGGTCGTAAAGCTTTCTCCAGACTTTTTTCTGGAAATCGGTACCGAACAGAAGAAGGTCATCCCAGGATGCATCCTGCCGTAGCTTCCATATCTGGTCGAAGCCTACTGCCTCTGCTGAAATGTTCTGATAAGGGATATTGTTTCTCTGATTGTTCTTTTTCCCCTGCTTTGCAGGTGATGCGATTCGGGCGGAGATTTCCGCCAGCAGCCTGTAGTCAGTCGATATCGCCGCAATCTTCCCATCAATGCGGACAATTATCCATTTCCGGTCGGTTTCCATAGCAGTTTTTAGTCACAACGCTCAAATTTACAAAAACTTATCAACATCTCAAAATACTGAATTTCAATAATATTGTTGATAAATAAAAAAATATTCGTATATTTGCAGCCCCAAAAATATGGGTAATAAACATAAATTATTTATTTACAAACATTTATGCCTACAATTCAACAATTAGTTCGCAAAGGACGCGAGGTTATCGTCGAGAAGAGCAAATCTCGCGCGTTGGATGCTTGTCCTCAGAGAAGAGGCGTATGCGTACGTGTGTACACAACTACACCTAAGAAGCCTAACTCAGCAATGCGTAAGGTTGCCCGTGTACGTCTTACTAACTCTAAAGAGGTCAACGCGTACATCCCAGGCGAGGGCCACAACCTCCAGGAGCACTCAATCGTGCTTGTACGTGGCGGTCGTGTAAAGGACCTTCCGGGTGTGCGTTACCACATCCTTAGAGGAGCTTTGGATACTGCAGGTGTCGATGGAAGAACACAGTCACGTTCTCTCTACGGTACCAAGAGACCAAAGAAGTCTAAGAAGTAATTTTATTAATTAATTCATCACCTAATTTTTTCTAAAAAAATGAGAAAAACGAAGCCTAAGAAGAGGATTCTACTTCCTGATCCTAAGTTTCACGATGTAAACGTAACACGTTTCGTGAACAACCTTATGTTGCAGGGAAAGAAGAGTATCGCGTATTCTATTTTTTACGATGCCATTGATATGGTAGGCGAGAAGATGAAAGATTCTGACAAGGCTCCTCTAGATATTTGGAGGAAGGCCCTCGAGAACGTAACTCCTCAGGTTGAGGTTAAGTCACGTCGTATCGGTGGAGCTAACTTCCAGGTGCCAATGGAGGTGCGTCCAGAGAGGAAGATTTCACTTTCTATGAAGAATATGATCAACTTCGCCCGCAAGCGCTCTGGCCGCTCTATGGCAGAAAAGCTCTGTGCTGAGATCATCGCAGCATATAACTGCGAGGGTGCAGCATTCAAGAGAAAGGAAGATATGCACAGAATGGCAGAGGCCAACAAGGCATTTGCACACTTCAGATTCTAATTTTATCCCTAGACCAGACGAACAATGGCAAGAGATCTTAAATTCACAAGAAACATCGGTATCATGGCTCACATCGATGCCGGTAAGACCACAACTTCAGAGCGTATCCTCTACTATACCGGTAAGACACACAAGCTCGGTGAGGTACATGAAGGTGGTGCCACTATGGACTGGATGGTTCAGGAGCAGGAGCGCGGTATCACTATTACATCTGCTGCTACCACTGCATTCTGGAACTATAACGGGGACACTTATCAGATCAACTTGATCGACACTCCGGGCCACGTTGACTTTACAGTCGAGGTAGAGCGTTCACTCCGTGTGCTCGATGGAACAGTCGCTACCTTCTGTGCGGTAGGACGTGTACAGCCACAGTCTGAGACTGTATGGCGCCAGGCTGACAAGTATGGCGTTCCAAAGATTGCTTACGTTAACAAGATGGACCGTGTAGGTGCTGACTTCTTCGCTGTAATCGATGAGATGAAGGAGAAGCTCGGAGCACGTGCAGTTCCAATCTGTATTCCAATCGGAGCAGAGGATAAGTTCGATGGTATCATTGACCTCGTAGCTATGAAGGCAATGATCTACGACCACAACTCTGACGCTCTCGTTAACTATCAGGTTACTGACATTCCTGAGAAGTATGTTGATGAGGCTAACGCTTGGAGAGAGAAGCTCGTAGAGGCTGCTGCCGAGTACGATGAGAATCTCATGGAGAAGTTCTTCGAGGATCCTGACTCAATCACTGAGGAAGAGGTAATCGCAGCTCTCCGTGCAGCTACCATCGATATGGCTATCGTTCCAGCTTGCTGCGGATCTTCATTCAAGAACAAGGGTGTTCAGTTCCTTCTCAACGCTGTAATGCGTTACCTTCCATCACCACTTGACAAGGGTGCCGTTAAGGGTACTGATGCAAACGGTGAGGAGGCAGTACGCCAGCCAAGCATCAAGGAGCCATTCGCAGCCCTCGTGTTCAAGATCGCTACAGACCCATTCGTAGGCCGTCTTGCATTTATGAGAGCATACTCAGGTAAGCTTGATGCAGGTTCATATGTTCTTAACACACGTACTGGCAAGAAGGAGCGTGTATCACGTCTCTTCCAGATGCACTCAAACAAGCAGAACCCTATCGAGTTCGTTGAGGCTGGTGACATCTGCGCAGCAGTAGGTTTCAAGGACCTCCGTACAGGAGATACAATCTGCTTCGAGCAGGCTCCTATCACTCTCGAGTCAATGGAGTTCCCAGATCCGGTTATCGGACTTGCAGTAGAGCCTAAGACTCAGAAGGATCTTGACAAGCTCGGTATCGCACTTGCTAAGCTTGCTGAGGAGGACCCTACATTCACAGTTAAGACAGACCACGATACAGGCCAGACTGTCATCAGCGGTATGGGTGAGCTTCACCTCGACATCATCGTTGACCGTCTCCGTCGTGAGTTCGGCGTGGATATCAACCAGGGTGCACCACAGGTTAACTACAAGGAGACTATCACAGGTACTGTCACTCACCGTGAGGTATTCAAGAAGCAGACCGGTGGTCGTGGTAAGTTCGCTGATATCATCGTTGAGATCGGACCAGCTGATGAGGGCGTAACAGGCCTCCAGTTCATCGACGAGGTGAAGGGTGGTAACGTTCCTAAGGAATTCATCCCATCAGTTGAGAAGGGCTTCAAGTCAGCAATGGCAAACGGTGTTCTCGCTGGATACGAGGTTCCATCACTCAAGGTTACTCTCAAGGATGGTTCATTCCACCCAGTTGACTCTGACCAGCTTTCATTCGAGCTCGCAGCTCGTCTGGCGTTCCGTCACGCTTGCCCTAAGGCTAAGCCGGTTCTCCTCGAACCTATCATGAGCCTCGAAGTAGTTACTCCAGAGGATTACATGGGAGATATCGTAGGTGACCTCAACCGTCGTCGCGGACAGATCAACGCAATGGACTCAACTCTTGGTGCACGTATCGTTAAGGCATACGTTCCACTCGCAGAGCAGTTCGGATACGTTACTATCCTCCGTACCATCTCTTCAGGTCGTGCAACCAGCACAATGACATTCGACCACTATGCAGAGGTTCCAGCAGGACTCGCTAAGGAGGTTATCGAGAAGAGCGGTTACAAGGCCGATGATGACGAATAATTGTTTAACTGAATTCAACGAATTTTGATATGAGCCAGATAATTAGAATTAAACTCAAATCATTCGATCACATGCTTGTTGACAAGTCAGCAAAGAAGATCGTTGAGACAGTATCTGCTACAGGTGCTCGTGTGAACGGACCTATTCCGCTCCCTACTCACAAGAAGATCTTCACTGTAAACCGCTCGACTTTCGTAAACAAGAAGTCACGTGAGCAGTTCGAGCTCAACTCTTTCTGCCGTCTTCTTGACATTTACGATTCAACTCCTAAGACTGTGGACGCTCTTATGAAGCTCGAACTTTCTTCAGGTGTTGAGGTAGAAATCAAGCTCAACTAATCGAAGATATCGAAAAAAGTATTATATTTGCAGTACGGTTCAGAACCGTCTGAACCGTACGCAAATTAGTTCTTTAATAAGTTTGGTCCCTTAGCTCAGTTGGTTAGTAGCA
The DNA here is from genome assembly GCA_017630215.1 of Bacteroidales bacterium. Lineage (GTDB taxonomy): Bacteria > Bacteroidota > Bacteroidia > Bacteroidales > UBA932 > Cryptobacteroides. The sequence continues at coordinate 24,549 of JAGBVR010000016.1, forward strand.
CCTGACTCATAATCAGGGGGTCGCAGGATCATGCCCTGCAGGGACCACGAAAGCACTTGCAAAAATTGCAAGTGCTTTTTTTTGTATGTAATAGTCAACTACCGATATATTTTCCTATTTTTACGAAAATTAACCACTTATAACTAATAACTTGATTATGGAAAAGGAGATTTCAAGGCGTTCATTCCTAAAAGTAGGTACGACAGCCGCCCTTGGACTTGCCGTCGCTCCATCGATGCTGATGGGAAGGTCCAGAAAGAAAGATGCAGTGCCAAAGCCTCTTGATAGAAAACTCAAGATCCTGGGAGTTGGAGTCGGAGGACGAGGGGCATCTGTGCTCAAGGAACTCGAAACAGAGGAAATCATCGGTCTGTGCGATGTGGACTGGAAGTACGCAGCTCATGTTTTCGAGCGTTATCCTAATGCCAAAAGGTACAATGATTACAAGGTCATGTATGCAGAGCTTCTTGAAGAGGCTGATGCAGTGGTAGTCGCGACTGCAGATCATACTCATGCCGTCATTGCTGCCGAAGCTATTGTGGCAGGAAAGCATGTATATGTGGAGAAGCCATTGACTCATACTGTCTATGAGTCGCGTCTACTCACCAAGCTTGCTGCTAAGCATAAGGTGGCTACTCAGATGGGTAATCAGGGGGCGTCCGGAGAAGGTGTAAGGCTTGCCTGCGAGTGGATCTGGAATGGAGAGATAGGAGAGGTAACTCGTGTCGAGGCATTTACTGACCGTCCGATCTGGCCACAGGGACTTGAGCGTCCAGCCGAGGTGCAGCCAGTTCCTTCTACATTGAATTGGGAAGCATTCATCGGTCCTGCTCCGATGAGACCTTACAACGAAATCTATACTCCATGGAACTTCAGAGGATGGTGGGACTTCGGAACGGGAGCCCTCGGCGATATGGCATGCCACATCCTCCACTGCGTTCACAAGGGTCTTAACCTGGGATATCCTACCAAGGTACAGGGTACATCTACACTCCTTCTCAACGAATCCTGCCCTAACGCGCAGAAGATAAAATTCGTATTCCCGGCACGAGACAATATGCCTAAGGTAGCGATGCCTCAGGTGGAAGTGCACTGGTATGACGGAGGTCTGAAGCCGCTTCGTCCGGAAGGTATTGCTGACGGAGTCGATCTAAATATCGACGGTGGAGGTGTTATATTCTATGGTACCAAGGATACAATGGTCGTAGGCTGCTACGGTAACAGACCGTATCTCCTTTCAGGAAGAGTTCCGGAGGCTCCAAAGGTTCTCAGAAGAGTGGAACTTGGTCACGTTCAAGACTGGGTGCGTGCCTGCAAGGAGGATCCTTCAGTGCGTGTGCCTTCAGCATCAGACTTCAGCGAAGCAGGCCCGTTCAATGAAATGGTCGTGATGGGAGTGCTTGCAGTACGTCTGCAGGATCTCAATATGGAGCTTGACTGGGACGGTGAAAAGATGGAATTCACCAATATTCCAGAGGATGCGACCATCAGAAGCGTCATCAGCGACGGCTTCACCATCAAGGACGGTCATCCGACATTCAACAAGACTTATACAAAACCGGTGAATGCCCGCGAATTCGCAAAGGAACTCATCAGACATACATATCAGAACGGCTACAGCCTTCCGGATATGCCAACAGAATAACCCCAATTGCTATGAAAAGAACAATAATTTTCGCATCAGCCCTGGCACTTATGACTGCCTGTGGCGCTAATCAGCAGGAACTTGTTATCGGTGATCCTGTGTATGTAGGTGAAAAGACAGTGGTGGAGGTCAGCGAACCTGTAACTCCGAATTGCCCTGCCTATGTAGTAGTAAGTAATCCGGAAGTGGATCTTTCTGCTTTCCCAATCGATGCAGATGGATTCCATGTTATCTTCAACGGCAACGAGAAGATGCAGGGCTGGAGAGGCTACGGAAAGGACGGAATCCCGTCAAGATGGATAGTAGAAGACGGAGCCATCAAATTCTGCGGTACAGGACTGGGAGAAGGCCAGCTTGCAGAAGGTGGTGACCTGATCTTCGAACATCAGTTCCAGAACTTTATTCTTGAACTTGAGTGGAAAGTCTCAAAGGGAGGAAACTCAGGTATCTTCTATCTTGCAAAGGAAGTTGCGACAAAGAATGAAGATGGAACTCTCAGATACGAGCCTATCTATCTTTCATCACCTGAGTATCAGGTACTTGACAATGCAAATCACCCAGATGCAATGCTTGGAGTGGATGGCAACAGACAGTCAGCTTCCCTCTATGATATGATTCCGGCAAAACCGCAGAACCAGAAGCCTTTCGGCGAATGGAACAAGGCAAGAATCATGGTTTACAAGGGGACAGTGGTTCACGCTCAGAATGATGCAAACGTACTCGAGTATCACCTCTGGACTCCGAAGTGGACTGAAATGCTCCAGAACAGCAAGTTCAGTGCAGAGGCATGGCCGATCGGATTTGAACTCCTGAACAATTGTGGCGGAACCGAGCACAAGGGTTACATCGGTATCCAGGATCATGGCGATGACGTGTGGTATCGTAACATCCGTGTCAAGGTAATGGAGTAATAAATATTGATATGAGAAGCCCCGAATGTCTGATGACTTTCGGGGCTTCTGTCTATACGTCATCGTACGGCACTAATTCTTCTGAAGGATTACCTGCGCAAGTCCGTTAAAGGTGGTTATTTCGATTGTACGGGCCTTGTGGTCCGGCGCTGGTGTTCCGTTATCTCCCGAGGCAGAAGGGCCGTAAATGACCGGTCTTTCGATGTGTTGGAAGGCAGGATCGCCATTGCCCCATCCCAGGATGCTCCAGCTGCCGTCCGTATTGAAATTGATCTTTTCATTGGCAGTAGGTACGAAGCGTCCCTTTTCATCTACCATTCTGATGGTAGCTATCGAGATGTCTCCGACTGTTTCGTATGTGGTCTCGGACCTTACGGCTTTTCCGGTAGTTTCGATACGCTCTTCCATTACCTTGCGTCCGTTCTTGTAACCGACGGCCTTGACATAGCCAGGCTTGTATGTTGCGGTCCATTCCAGATGGCCGTTCACAGGCATTTTCTTACGTTCGAGGCGGCGTCCGTTGACGGTCAGCTGAACCTCGTCGCAATTGCTGTAAACCCAGATTGATACTTTCTCTCCCTCGTGGCCGTCAAGATTCCAATGAGGCAGGATGTGCATTACCGGTTCTTCTGTCCACCATGACTTCAGATAGTAAGCCTCGTCCTTAGGGAAACCGCAATAATCGAGGATTCCGAACTCGGAGTTTGTAGCAGGGAATACCATCGGGTTAGGCTCACCGCGGTAGTCGAAGCCGGTCCAATAGAAAATTCCTGCGAGATAAGGGCGCTCAGCGTAGAACTTCCAGCCTCTTTCAATGCAGTTATATACACTGTCGGGACCGTGCTTGCTGCGGTTCAATGCCACCATACGGCCGTTTCCGCTGTCGACGGCAGAAGGCTCACGGCCATCTGTGATGTCGAAATATACTCCTCTGGTTCCGCATCCGGTGGTCTCCTCCGAACCAAGGGCACGACGTTCAGGATAATTGGCACGATGCTCTTCCACAGGGTTCTGGAGGATATAATTGTATCCTGCCACGTCAGCCGGGATGAGGATATGAGGTCCGCTGCTGGAAGCCACTGTCATCAGACGGGTAGGGTCGAAGCGGTGGCAGTACTCGCGCATTGATTCGGCGACACGTGTGCCGAAATCATTCCACTCCAGTCCCCATTCTTCGTTTCCGACGCTCCAGAGGATGATCGACGGATGATTTCTGTCACGCTTAATCATACGGCCCAGAAGCTCGGTGTGCTCCTTATTGATACCAGTGAGACGATTCTCTTCGATTACGAGGATTCCGAGACGGTCGCAGATGTCCAGAAGGGCTGGAGTCATCGGATTGTGGCTTGAACGGTATGCGTTGCATCCGAATTTCTTCAGCTGAAGAAGTCTCCATTCCTGGAGGGCGTCAGGGATTCCAGAGCCCACTCCCGCGTGGTCCTGATGCATGTTTACTCCTTTGAGTTTCACTACCTGTCCGTTCAGAAGGAAACCTCGGTCAGCATCGAACTCGATATGTCTGATACCAGTGGTGGTATTGTATGAATCAGTCAGTTTTCCGTCTGTATATACTTCAGTGATAATGGTATAGAGATATGGGTCATCGTTGCTCCAGAGATGTGGGTTCTCCACTGATATTGCCCCGATGGTGTGGTGGTTGTCCTTCGCAAGAATGAGTCCGCCTTCCACGTCGCATTCGCCTACTATTATTCCTGCTGCGTCAACAAGTTTGTGACGGAGAGTGTAGGAAACTGGCGCATTACCGCTATTCTGGACAGTTGTTTCAATGTGCAGGACTGCTTGTGAGAAGTCCGGTCCGGTACTGCCGCGAAGGCTGAATGGGGCTGCGAACTCCGAGTATGCGAAAGTGCCCCAAGGAGCGACATTGACCTTGGAAGCCTTGCCGAGCCATACATGCCTGTAGATGCCGGCTCCTTCGTAGAACCATCCCTCTTCGAGAGTAGCGTCAACGCGTACGCAAAGAAGATTCTCTCCGCCGTAATTCAGGTATTCCGAGATATCGTAAGTCTGTGAGGCATAGCCGCTTTTCTCGTGTCCAAGGTAGAATCCGTTCACCCATAGCTGAGCATCGCGGAAGATACCGTCGAACTCCAGCCACAGGTGTTTTCCGTAGTCCTCTGCTGGAATCGTGAATGTCTTCCTGTACCATCCCACACTGGTCTGAGGATATTTGAATCCCACCTGTTTGTAGCCGTGGCTATGGCTGGCCTCTTCGGCGTATGGGAGATCCACCACCCAATCGTGTGGAAGGTCTACCTTTAACCATCCGGAAGCATCAAACTTCGCTGCATACGGGCCCTCATTGTGTATCGAAGCAGCCTTTGTGAAATAATTGAAATATTCGGTTCCACAACCAAAATCCTTCGCAGGAGATGATGCGTCGCCGAAAGCGAACTTCCAGTCTTTGTCGAAATTGATGCGCTCGCGCTGATTCTGTGCTGATGCTCCTATTGTTATCAGGACAAGCAGGATGGTTATCAGATTTTTTCGCATAGTGAATTGTGTTTTGCACAAACTTACGAAAAATGCGGGATTTTTATGATATTTGTATCGTTAAATCTATTTTTATGAAAAGGATCTATTGTGCTTTGCTGATATCTTTCGCTGTGTCGGTGTCCTTGACTTGTGCGCAGGAAACTCCGGAAGTAGTCGATTCTCCCGACATTCGGGAAAATGTAATCAAGACCTTCTCCGTTCTCGGAGATTCGTATTCCACATTCGAAGGATATATCCCCGAGGGTAATGCCTGGTGGTACTCCTCACGTCCGCAAGGCCAGAATGATGTGGTGAAAGTCGAAGATACCTGGTGGCGTCAGTTTAGTTCCCTAACCGGATATGAACTGCTTCTGAATGAAAGCTGGAGTGGCTCGACTATATGCAACACTGGCTATGACGGCGTACCTTGCCCGACATGGTCGTTCATAGCACGTATGAAAAATATCGTAGCTGGGGATTGTGACCCGGATCTGATATTGATCTGCGGAGGTACCAATGACTCCTGGGCTAATTCGCCAATAGGCCAGTTGAAATTCAGTGACTGGACTGAAGAGGACTTGGCCTCCTATCTTCCTGCCTGCTGTTATATGCTTGACTATCTTCGTCGTGAGGCTCCTCAGGCTGCAATCGTATGTGTTGTGAATTCCGAGCTGAAACCCGAGATTACTCAGGGACAGTTCGATGCATGTGAGCACTATGGCGCACATGCTCTGCTGCTTAAGGATATTGACAAGATATGGGGACATCCCAGCGTTGCCGGCATGACTTCCATGTGTGAGCAGGTGGGTGCCTTTGTATCTGAATTGAGATAATCTATGGAAGAAAAGACTTTAAGCTGCGTGGACTGCGGCACCCAGAACTGCAAATTCAAGACAAGGACATATCCGGAATTCTGCCTCACTACCAATCTTTCTCACGAGGATTCGGCCTGGGCTTTGGCACGTTATGACGAGGATAGGAACAAGGAGATAATGATTGCCAGCGCTGAAGTCGAATACGAAGGCTATTGCAAGTGGACCCGTGTTCAGGAGATAATGGAGTTTGCAAAGAAGATCGGTGCACGAAAGATCGGTATTGCTAACTGCATAGGATTGATAAATGAAGCCCGTGTCTTTGCCAGGATTCTGAGGGCCAATGGTTTCGAGCCTTATGCCGTTATCTGCAAGGTTGCCGGACAGGCTAAAAGTTCAATGGGCATACCGCCGCAATGTGAGGAAATCGGCCCGGCAATGTGCAATCCTATCCTTCAGGCAAGGCTGCTGAACCAGGCCGGTACCGATCTGAATGTGGTGATCGGTCTTTGTGTCGGACATGACAGCCTGTTCTATAGATATTCAGAGGCTTACGTGACTACGCTCGTGACCAAGGACAGGGTCACCGGCAATAATCCTGCTGCAGCGCTTTACACTGCGGGATCGTACTATAAGCAGAAGTTCGGAGTATAGTATCCGGGGGAGGCTGGAACCCATACGGTCAATGTACGTCGATTCCGTCGAAATATATTTCTGAAATGACGGTGTCTTTATGACGAGTGCCCGGGTATACCTCAAGTATTTCGAATTTCAGCGTCCATACTGCTGTTTCCTTCGCAGAAAGACCATTGCCGAGAATTCCTACATCGAACCACTGCAAGGTGCGGCTGTCCTCTAATTCGAGTATGCCGATAGGCGTGTCATTGTAGTATAATTTCAATTTCCTGACACGTGAATTCTCCCTCCAAAGCTTCTCGTTCCTAACATAGCCGTTGAGGATCATGACAGTAGTCACCCTAGGGCAATTTCCGGGAAATTCATATATGATGTATTCGCCGATTCCATTTCCTTTCACCCCTTCTGCCCATGCGGATTCGTGGTTGAAATCATGAAGGTTTTCAGCGTCATATGTCTTTGTTCCTTGTGGCTTGAGGCAGCTTGATGCGGTTATGTTGTTTACCGAGCCGCCGCAGTACCAGCTGCAAGCAGGGGTGTAGAATTGTTCGTATATGGGATTGGTCTCAAGAAACTGGTCGATATCAGAGTTTCCATTGTCTATATCTTTATACATTATCTCGTATTCCGCCTTGCTGATATCAGGGACTTTCCAGGTTCCTGCAGGCTTGATGAGCCTTTCGCTTCCTATTGCCTGGATCAGCTGGTCGCAGATACTCTTCATTCCTTTTATGGAAGGGTGGCCGTTCTGCTTTTCAATATCATGAAGCTCAATCAATTGTATTCCGTAATGCTTGCAGATTGTCCGGCTCGATTCATTGATTTCCTCGCGGAGTTCAGAGTTGAGGATGGAGTAGATCTGTGCTTTGGGGTACTTTTCACGGAGCTGGTCAAAAAGGCAGGCGAGTGCCGGCCTGAAACTCTTGCAATCCTCCTTTGTCCATCCTTCATACTGATATTCACCAATTGGAGAGCCGGCCCATGCGTCGTTTGTACCTCCGAACACGAAAATTATGTCCGGGTTGCCTAACATATCCACTCTGGAGGTAAATGCGGAAGATGAAGAATCCATTCTTCCGTATCCTGTATTGCATATTGTAGTACCTCCCCAGGAATTATTAGCCTCCAGTTCATAACCCATGGCATTGATGTAAAGATCCCACCATGTCTCCTCCACTTTTGTTACATCATTCCTGTCATTGGGATAGAAAGGAGCGTATCCTTCCGGATTGTGTCCTGCAAAAGTCGAATATGAATCTCCTAATATAGAGACCTTTTTGGCTTCAGCCTCTTTTGTGTCGTTGTTCTGTGCTGCTGTATTGAATGTTGCTACCAGCGAAACGACTGCTGTGACCATAAGTGTAAAGATCTTTTTCATATCAGATGTCGGTTTTGTCCGAAATTTACAAAAAATCTTTATATGCAATATCGTATGACTGATAGAAATTAGAGTTTTTCATTTCTGCCCCGCTCGGGGTTAGGCCTGAGCGCTATGATAAGATCACCGACTGAAAAATACAACATAACTATCCTTAGCGAAGAAGGTAGAAGATTTAGGCCGTATTTATCAGTTGAGGAAGTTTTTTCCGTCGTTTTATGATGAAAACAGAGGGGACAAAACAGTCTGCCGATTAAGGCACGGACGTTCTCTTTCTTACCGAGGCGGATACGTGTGTATGCTCTTACCTTGATAAGTGTCGGGTAAACCATCTTGATAGTAACCCGAATCTCCGCATAATTCGTTTTCTTTATCATTGATTAAATTGTTTGCTACTTGTGAAAACGATTTGGGGAGGTTCAGAGTACGCCCCTCTGTGAGAGTGTAAAATGAACTGTGTCAAGCAAGAATAAAGTTTTATTTTTGTAATACACAGTAACGATGAAAAAAGAAGTAGATTTCAACATCTTCAAGGCACAGATCCTTGAGGAGATCAAAGCGGTTAAGCCGCTATTCGGTAAAGATGGAGCACTTGCTCCGATGATTGAGAACATAGTCAATGCGGTCTTGGAGGGAGAGATGGATGCTCACCTTACTCAGGAGTCACGCGAGTCAGGCAATCGTCGCAATGGCAAGATGCAGAAACAGGTTCAGACACCTGTAGGCGACATCACAGTTACAACTCCGAGAGACCGTGACGCCTCATTCGATCCCCAATTCATTAAAAATAGAGAAACTATGCTGTCCGAGGGTATGGCAGACCGTATTATCGGTCTGTATGCTCTTGGAACAAGCACTAGAGACATCAGCAGTTGGCTTGAAGAGACAGTTGGCATATCTGTATCTGCTGAGACTATAAGTTCCATAACAGATAGAGTTCTGCCTGAACTTGAGGCCTGGCGTAACCGTAGCCTTGATGAAGTCTATCCTATCGTATGGCTCGACGCTCTGCATTACAAGGTAATGGATGAAAAGAATAGAGTGGTCTCCAGGGCTATCTACAATGTGCTTGGCATTGACAAAGATGGTCATAAGGATCTGCTGGGTATGTATGTTTCAAAGAGCGAGGGTGCAAACTTCTGGCTATCTGTTTTAACAGACCTTCAGAACAGAGGAGTGAAAGACGTAATGATTGCCTGCATAGATGGACTGAAAGGCTTCCCAGATGCCATCAAGAGCGTATTCCCTGACACGGCTGTACAGCTTTGTGTCATCCATCAGATACGCAACTCGATGAAGTATGTGGGCAGCAAGTATCAGAAGGAGTTCATGAAGGATCTGAAGCCAGTATATGGTGCGGTGACGAAAGATGCTGGCGAGATGGCTCTTGACAAACTTGAAGAGAAGTGGGGCGAGCAGTATCCAATAGTCATCAAGTCATGGCGTGGCAACTGGGACCGCTTAAGCGAGTTCTTTCAGTATTCCGAGCCCATCAGGAAGCTCATTTATACGACCAATACGGTGGAAGGCTACCATCGCCAGATCCGTAAGGTCACAAAGAACAAGGGTGTTTCCCCGAACGACACTGCCTTGGTCAAACTCGTCTACCTTGCATATCGTAATGCCCGCAAAAAATGGACTATGCCTGTCCCTAACTGGGGCATTATCTCACAACAGCTTGCGATAAAGTTCGAAGACAGATACAATTTGCTATAGATTTGTTATATTTACACCGACAAATCGCATTTAAGCGTCACGATAGATGTGGATTTAGCATCTATCGTGGAAGTATTACAAGATATGGTACGTTATTAAAATAAAAGCTTATGAGAACTGCCCTTATTCTTGGTATTATTGCAGGATTTACGTGTATTATTTCCTGCTCAGATATTGATACAGTCAAGGTAAAGGATCCGATTACCATTTCATCCCCATCTCCTACAGAACAAATCACAAAAGTTACCCTGAGTGATATGCAATCGGGTTATGTGGAAGCTGGGAATACTATGTCATTCAAATTCCTCAAAGAAATATACTGTGGAGAGAATCTGATATGTTCACCTCTGAGTCTTCAGTATGCCATTGCAATGGCTGCAAATGGAGCTAGTGGCGAAACTCTTCAGGAAATCATCGATTTTCTGGGTTATGGCGAAGAAGGTATAGATGCATTGAATGAGTATAGTAAAACTTTGCTCGAGCAGTTACCTGCTGTTGATCTCGATGTAACTTTGAAAGTGACAGATGCTCTTTTAGTTAATGATGATTTCCCTCTTCTGCCATCTTTCAAGAAGACTGTCGAAGAAAGCTTTTACGCCGCTGTTGACAACATGGATTTTTCTGATCCTCAGCAGATTGCTGCGCGAATTAATGAGTGGGCGAAAAGAAATACCAATGGTTTTATCGATAAAGTAATTGAACCGTCTGAGATATCGGCTGATGCAGTAGCATATATTATGAATGCTTTATATTTTAAAGCTAAATGGGCTGGAGATGAGTATAGCCCTATGTTTAGGGAGGAAGGGACAAAATCTGAGAATTTTACGTTAAATGATGGCAAAACTATAAAGGCAGCCATGATGAGAAATACACGATATCATGAGTATGCTGAAATGGATGGTTATAAAGTCTTAGTATTGCCATATGCAAACAGAAAATTCAACATGTATATTCTTCTCCCTGACGAAAACAATATTGAAGGACTCATTGAAAAGCTGCAGACATCATCTTGGACAGATATTCTCGCAAACTTGAAACAAGATGCTGAAGTACATGTCAAACTTCCAAAGTTCAATATAGAAAATAAACACAATCTGAATGATGCTCTCAATGGGCTTGGCGTCAGAAAAGCATTTGAGCCCGCGTCTGCAGAATTTAACGGAATGTTTACCCCAAAGGATGACTATTATTATTGGATAAGCAAGGTCATCCAGAAGTCTCGTATTTCAGTTTCAGAATGGGGTACAGAAGCTGGTTCCGTCACTGTCGTTGAGATGGATGGCGCCACTGATGCTGGCCCAGGTCCAAAAGAGGTTTATTTCTATGCTGACCACCCATTTGTGTTCATTATAGGAGAAGAAACCTCAGGAACTATCCTTTTCGAAGGAGTTGTAATGCAACCTTAAAGTATTCCAATTTATCTAACAGCCTTGACACAGTTCAGCTGACGCCCCCCCCTCTGTAGTATGGTTCAGAAAAAAAGAAAAGACATCATTGGGGTGATGTCTAATCTGTAAAAGGTTGTAGCAAACCTTAATCAATGATGGGACAAAGGTACAAACATTTTCCATATTTCCAATGATCCAGAGGAAATATCCACTTCCATAAGCCCATCCCTGTGGGGATCCTCCACAGAGAAGAGGAACATGAGATTTTGAGGTGTTTTGAGGTCACCTTATGCATTGCGGTGACCAAAAGTGACCAACGCTAAATCTTTGCGTGAAAACGAGGGATACTGCGTGATAGTCATCAGTGGGAGATATCAAGAAATAATATCATTAATTGAATTGCGGGCATTAAAAAAGTGTATTCAAATTGTTTTTTGAATACACTCCGTTTAGTTAAATTGAGATTTACTTAATAGGAATCAACTCTAATTTCAGGAAAATAGGACGAGTACACCACTTTCCGTTTTCATCATCATAATTTTCTACGCCAAAACAATAGAGTGAATCTTTATGCCATACCATCGCATTATTAAAGTCCAGTCCTTCAAATTCAGGGAAATCTTCGTACCAAGGTAATTTCCACTTGTTGTTGATATATACTGCCATTTCTTCCATTCGGGCAAGGTTGCCGTCTTTATGTCGGTAAAAATGAAGCCACGCAATATGATCACAGTCAAAACCTCTGCAGCCAACATATATACCTGTTTTGGAATATGCAGCACGGTTGCTTCCATTGATTTGGGTGGAATCTGCTTGAAAGTTTTCATCCACAAAAATTGCCCCACACCAGTCGGCATACCCTAAATCCGCGATATACTCACCAGTAGGATATTGTCCAATGTTATCAATTATATAATCTGTCCATATATATGCTTCCTTTTCTTCATCGGTAAGCGTGCGGAATACTGCAACTTCAATCTGTTTCTTCTTATGCCAAGACAGTGTTGTGTCTCTGACCTGATTGTACTCGAAGCGATGCTGATACGCATCAATATAATCATCTCGAGTAATCCTTGTTTCCTTAACACTGAACTGATGCTCTTGTGCTGAAATGTCTAGACAGAACATAAGAGATAACAACCATAATGTTGTAAACAATGATGCTCTTAACATAACGTGGTAACTTTAATATACAGTAACTATGTTTGTAATCTATTGAAAGACGCTCTCAGGGGCTTGTCGGCCCCTGCCGCTTGGCAGCCCCCCGAGAAGTTTTTCATATAAAAGTTAAGCTACTGATATTTTTGCTAAATTTATTTGGCATCAATTATTATCAAAAATACAGTAGCTATGGGTACACAAAGAAAGGAATTTTCCTTCAAAGGTCAAAAGATTTTTGTCGGATTAGATGTGCATTTAAAGAGCTGGACAGTAACGGTTCTATCTGAGCAGTCAGTTCTGAAGAAGTTTACTCAGGATCCTAGTCCTGCCGCCTTGTACAAATTCCTCAGCAACACCTATCCTGGTGCAGAGTATTATTCTGTCTACGAGGCCGGTTTTTGCGGATTTTGGATACACTGGGAACTCCACAACCTAGGCATCAATAACATTGTGGTCAATCCAGCAGATGTCCCTACCATGGGAGGAGAGAGATTGAGAAAAACTGACGCTGTGGATAGTGGAAAGTTGTAATTTACTTACCGAAGTTTCTAATATATCCATTCATATTCAACATAATCCACAGAGGCATCCATAATTATTGCACTGTCTGAATACATTTTTATAATAATGGATTCATAACCTACAAAATGATCTAGATATTCCAATTTTACATCAGGCAGTCTGAATAGAGCATCTTGTGGCAAACCTTTATAACCACCTTCCCTAAAGAATATCTTACCACATTTAAAGGATTTATATAGCCAATAAACATCATCTATAAGGTGGTAACGAATAGTTAGTGACTTGGCATTTGGTCTGAGATTGCGCACTGAGTCATACCTGCTGATGTCGTTTATAAACGAAAATACTAGAGACTGTTCCTCTAACATAATTTTATTTATTATGCAATCGTGAGGGACAGGCATTGCTGGTAATGTGTCTTGATTCAGATAATATATTTCCTTCATAACCTCGTATTTATCCTATCTACTAAGTACCGATTTGTCGGTATAAAGTTATGCAAACCGACTGAAAAATACAACATTACTCTCCTCCACGGAGAAGAGGAACTTGATTCTTTTGAGCGATATTGAATTTGGTTCGCTTTTGGCTTGAGACAAAATGTGATTTAAATGAATCTCAAAGAACCAATTGCGTTAAATTCTATTCCTTTTATGCCAGCCTCTCTAAAGGCTTTGATAAGCCGCGCTGACATATATGTTTCCTTGCCATTCTGTATGTATATCAGATCACGCTTTGCATATTTCTGTGGAAGAACAGGAAATGCAATAGTGTAACTTTCTGTGGAATCAGAAAATTCGGAATACGAGGCGAATTTTCGGTACTCATCATCACCAATAATCTTTTTATACAATGAGTTACTGAAGTTGATTTCATTGTGTCCTATAGACTTTATGAACATCAGGTAGTATTGGGTATTGGAATCCTTTATACGGATAGGTATCAGAGTGTATTCTTCTTTGGAGATATTCATGTCTTCAAGAATTTCCTTTACTTTCATACTTACAGCAGCAACCATTCCTGACCTGTAATAATAGGCACTCATAAAGTCCCAAGAGTCGTCTTTATAATCCAAGGTACCTTCAATGTTGTTCGGTATATTGTCAAATATCCAACTCTGATTTTCTTGATACAATAAGTCTGTGCTTGCATACTTTGACATATGCTCATCCCATTCCTTACTGAATATTTTCACTCCTTGCGACGCAGCACGTCTGCCTAAAAGACTGCTGTCCCACGAAACGGAGAATCCTCGATGACCTGTATCTCCTTGACAAAGTTCCTTGTGTTTTTCTACCCAAAGAGTGGAAATGCTCCAGTCACTTCTTCTTTCTTTTTCTTTACGGATCAGTTCCTCTGCATATCCCCATCTTTTGGTAAGAAGTGAGTACTTGATGATGTTGTTGCAGAAAAATGGCTGATGTCCTGAACCATTTTCAAGTATGCATTGAAGTAAAGTGTCAATGTCTAAAATGGATTTGAAGAAGTCGTCCAGATTAATCAATGCCTTTCTGATGAAGTCAGAAAGCAAGGATTTGTCATATTCCTTGATGCATATTGAATTGCCGCCATTCAAATCCACAATATCCTTGTGATACAAAGTGTAATGGTTCCCGTGCAAATCTTTGGGATTCATTGAGTTTGACAGGTATCCAGTTACATTCGCTATATCAAATGAGAATATACTTGCGCATATACTGAATGTGTCATTAGTAGCAGAGTGAGGTGTGAAGAACTCGACTGTATAAACAAAACTTTCGTTTTGCCTATGGAAAAGGCCTCCTGCCTTACGATAGCCCAGTTGTTTCATCATTGGGCGGATCTCAATATCCAGAAGATCTTTTATACTACTATTCATAAAGTTTGCGTTATACTATTGCTTATCCTTTCCCTCAAAGGATTTGAAATTTGCAATTACATATAATTTGTCCATATCCACTACTTCTTAGATGCTCGTTCGCGGTTAATCAAGGCTATATCCTGGAGTTCCTTGCCAAGCTTATCTTCCTTAGCAATGAATAATATGTCGTCTTCAAGCTGCAAGGCATACAAGACGCGCAGATATATTCCGATAGCTACAGTCGGACTTCCTTTCTCAACTCGAGCTTCGGTCAGTTCAGAACACATAGCACGTTCAGCGACCTGTGCTCTGCTGAGGTTGCGTCTGAGTCGGGCAAGCTTGATTTGCTCACCTACAATCTTCATATTTTCTTCCAATCTTCTCGGAAGACGTGTTGCCATAGTACTTTTGCCCATAATGGATGCTTAACATATCATATAATATGCAAATATAGTAATATTTCTTAATTTTATGATAGGTTGATTCGTTTTGTTCTACAAAATCAGATAAAAATACGTTGAATTCTCGGTTTTAGTATCTTAACTGCCAAATATGTGAAAATTTCACATAAAAGTGAGTTGATATTGCGATTTCGCTCTTGAAAGAAGTTGCCTGGAGGTGTTTGAGATAAGGAAAAAGTCTCTACATTTGCATCCGCAAACAAAGAAAAACCATGAGATATTCAATGAACATAATTACACTTGAACCGAAAGTCAGCACAGGATGGATCCTGGGTTGTAGAGTGCGATATGCTCATTGTAGTGGTAACTGATAGATAGATCTGTCAAGACTATATA
>JAGBVR010000038.1 GCA_017630215.1 Bacteroidales bacterium
CATTCTTGGTCTTTCAGCAGTACCATTAACGACTTTGCGGATACGGTAGTGAATTCTTTTTCTTCTTTCAATCTTATTCAATGCCATAATCTAGTCCTCCTATTATTTAGCACCTGCTGACTTACCAGCCTTACGACGAAGTGTCTCGCCGACAAACTTGATACCCTTACCCTTATAAGGCTCTGGCTTACGGAGTGAACGAACCTTAGCTGCTACCTGGCCGATGAGCTGCTTGTCAGCGCTCTTGAGGCAAAGTACTGGGTTCTGTCCCTTCTTAACTGGCTCAGCCTCAGCCTTGATCTCTGCAGGAAGCAGGATCTGAACCTCGTGTGAGAATCCGAGAGAGAGGATGAGGAGCTGACCCTGTACATCTACACGGTAACCCACACCAACAAGCTCCTGACGGATTGTATAACCCTGTGAAACACCGACAACCATATTGTTGATGAGCGCACGATAGAGTCCATGAAGTGAACGGTGACGTGGCTGGTCAGTCGGACGGGTCAATTTAACTTCTGTACCCTCTACAGCGACGTTGATGTCAACGTCAACCTTCTGGCTGAGCTCGCCGAGAGGTCCTTTAACCTTAACAACGTTGCCAGGAAGCACCTCAACAGTGACTCCGGCAGGAAGGTTTACAGGCAATTTACCTATTCTTGACATTACTGTTTTGTTTTAGATTAATATACATAACATATAACCTCACCACCTACATTGAGCTCACGAGCTTCCTTGTCTGTGATGACACCCTTTGAAGTCGAAAGGATAGCGATACCGAGTCCGTTGAGGACGCGTGGCATATTCTCGACGTCAGTATATCTACGGAGACCTGGCTTAGACACGCGAACAATCTTCTTGACAGCTGCAGTCTTGGTCTGCGGATGATACTTGAGAGCGATTTTGATTGTGTTGCAAGGAGAGCCTTCAACTACCTTGTAGCTGAGGATGTAACCCTTCTCGCAAAGGATCTTTGTGAGAGCCACCTTCATCTTAGATGCAGGGATCTCTACGATCTTCTTTCCTGCAAGGTAAGCGTTGCGTACCCTGGTGAGGAAGTCTGCTATTGGATCAGTCATTTTTTTGTTTTGTTTTTGTTGAAAACCGACGCCCGGAAGCGTCCGATATCCAAAAGTTGATTAATAAATTATTGTAGACCGTCATTCGACGGATTTGGTCATATGTTACCAGCTTGCCTTCTTTACGCCTGGGATGAGACCGTTGCTTGCCATCTCACGGAACTGGATACGGCTGATGCCGAACATACGCATATATCCCTTTGGACGTCCAGTGAGAGAACAGCGGTTGTGCATACGGCATGCAGCTGAGTTCTTAGGGAGCTTGTCGAGAGCAGCCCAGTCACCTGCTTCCTTGAGAGCCTGTCTCTTAGCGGCGTACTTTGCAACCAATTTCGCGCGTTTTACCTCGCGGGCTTTCATTGATTCTTTTGCCATCTTGTTCTCTTTTAATTAGTTGTTATGTTTCTTGAAAGGCAGACCGAATGCCTTGAGAAGTGCGTGAGCCTCCTCGTCGGTCCTAGCTGTAGTCACGAATGTGATCTCCATACCGAGGATCTTGCTGATCTTGTCGATGTCGATCTCAGGGAAGATGATCTGCTCCTTGATACCGAGAGTGTAGTTACCCTTTCCGTCCATCTTCTCAGAGATACCGTTGAAGTCTCTGATTCGTGGGAGAGAAACGCGGATAAGTCTCTCAAGGAACTCATACATCTTAACGTCACGGAG
>JAGBVR010000003.1 GCA_017630215.1 Bacteroidales bacterium
AATTCTAGCCGCACCGGTACCTAAAACTAATCATTTTGATGTGATTTCGAGAGCGTGGGAACACCATTTGTCTAATATAGGGACCGACGGTATCGTTTATGCTCTTAGCATCATCCTTTGGAGATTGCCTAGAAATAAAATAAGTTCTGACTGCACGTTTTTTCCGTAAAATGGTGGATAATACGGACAAAACAGTTCATCTATCCAGGTTTGTCCGTAAATACCAGCTTATTTACGGACAAACATATTCATCAAGCAGCACTACATACCGCTCGGGCGACTTTTGCCCCAAACTCTGCCGAGTGGTGTTATAAATCGTTGAAATCAAGCATTTTTAGCAACTGCTCGGGCGAGTTTGAGCGATTTCAGGCCCGAGCGGTGCTTTGTACTGAAAAAGAGAGCCTGTCGAAGTACTTTCATAGTGTAAACAGGTATATTATCCCCCATTTTTTATATAGGAGCTGTCTTGAATCGTAGCCAGGCTGCTGTTTCAGGAGGCAAAAGTGGTGACAAAGTACGATAGACTTTCTCGTTGTATGCATTCAGCCAGGCTGTCGCTTCAGGTCCCAAAATGCCTTTGATTACAGCAGAAGTATCGATATGGCAGCATGTCAAAGTCTCGAATTCGAGCCAGTCACCGAATTCGCTGGTTCCAGCCTCCTTGCAAAGGACAATGTTTTCGTGTCTGATACCGTGCATACCTTCTCTATATAGTCCGGGCTCATTGGACGTCACCATTCCCGGAAGAAGCGGCTGCGGATTGTATTGATACCTTATGGACTGCGGCCCTTCGTGGACGCATAGGTAATAACCGATGCCGTGGCCTGTGCCGTGGCCGAAATTGCGTTTTGCCTTCCAAAGAGGCATTCTGGCCAATGCATCGATCTGACAGCCGGCTGTACCACGAGGGAAGACTGCCATTGACAGATCAATCATTCCTTTGAGAACCAGTGTATAATCCTCCTTCTCCAGATCCGTACAATCGCCCATCGGAACTGTTCTGGTGATATCAGTCGTTCCGGTCAGATATTGTCCGCCAGAATCCACAAGATATAGTCCATATGGACGGATTACTGCTGAGCCTTCACGCGGAGTTGAATAATGAGGCAAGGCTGCACCCGGACCATAGGCAGAAATATTCTCGAAACTGTTGCCACGGTATCCGGGAATCTCGCTGCGGAAAGCCGTCAGGCGCTCTGATGCCTCCCACTCATCCACCTCCCTGCCGGAGGCGACCTCCGTTTCGAGCCAATGGAGGAAACACTCCATTGCCACACCATCGTCAATATAAGTCTGTCTCATAGCGACAATTTCAGATGCCGTCTTGACTGACTTTTCCAGAATGACCGGAGAGGTTCCACAAACTACAGATTCTTCTGAAAAACAGTCACATATATATTTATACACATTGGCATTAAGGGTTGAAGGATCAATAAAGACTACACCGGAGTCCGCATCTCCACCAAAGTCTGACAATGCGAAGAATAACGCATCATAATCCTCAATATCCACCCCATCCAGCCTGAGTTCCTCAAAGCTGTCAAGGGTATCCGGATCAAGTCCGGAATCTACTGGCAACTTCTTCACAAACCATTTCACATAATCTTGAGAGACGAGAAGATAGGAAATTACCAACGGATTATATTCTATATCGCTCCCACGCACATTCAGCATCCACGCGACTTCATCGAGAGCCGAGAGAAGCACCTTGTCATAGCCCTGTACAAGCATCCATTTCCTAAGCCATGAAATCTTGTCAACTCTCGGAACACCACCGAAACATTCTACGTCAAGAGTAGTCACCGGAGTCACTGGAATCTGTGGTCTGTCCGACCATAACTCCTGAAATAGGTCAGGGACATCCACCACAAGTCCGCCTTCTCCAAGCGCATCTTCAAGTTCTTTCACAGCACTTACCGTCTGACAAAGTCCATCGACAGCCACAACACGCACCTTGTCCGAAAGCCACTGAGGAATAGAGACTGCACCCGGAACTCTTGTTTTATGAAGCTCCACCCCACTGCCTTCCAACTGGTCCAGAGCCTGGATAAAATATCTGGAATCCGTCCACAATCCGGCATGATCTACAGTAACCACCACATCACCGGCCTCGCCGGTAAATCCGGTCAGCCACTCTACCTGCTTCCACCTCGGAGCCGGATATTCGCTGTTGTGAGGGTCAGAACCGGTAATCACCACCGCATCCCAACCATTGTCGGCCATCACATTTCTGAGAGCCTCGATTCTTTCTGCAAAGATGTTTTTCATAATCTTCTTATAATCAAGAGGTTATACCAAGTCACCAGCCATATGGCGCAGGCGATTTCCCTCAACATATTACTACTCAATAATTTAAACTATATCCGCTATTATGCCGTCAGAGACGAAGAAACTGCTTTCCGGAATTCTGGCCATGCCATTGTCCATCAAGAGAATAGTTCCACATTCTATCGCCCTTGCCAAAGCCTCATGCTCGCAATACTGCTCTAAAAAAGAGATTGCAATACCATCGGAAGTCCTCAAAGCCAGCATTATCTTCTCCAATATCAATTGTTCGTCATCAAGGATTTCATATTCCTGCACCGACAGAGAGTCGGCAATATATGCCTGAAGATCCGGCCGGTTCCATTGGCGGGAAGGTCGTCTCAGCTGTGCGTTACAGCTGTATCGACTCGTATCACCGAAGCTATGCGCTCCGGGGCCTAATCCAACATATGGTATATGCCTCCAGTAAGCGGAATTATGCACGGCCTCGTACCCTGGCTGCGCAAAATTGGATATCTCGTAATGATTATATCCGGCTCTGCCCAACGCTTCGCAGAGCATCGTATACTGATTTTCGCAAAGTTCGTCCGAAGCTTCTTGAAACTTGCCTTTCTCTACCAAGCGGGCAAGCATACTGCCCGGCTCCACTGAAAGCTGATATGCAGATATATGCTGCGGAGGTCTGCCTGACGGCGATATCTTCAACGCATCTTTCAAGGTATCAGCCCACTGATCATCAGATAATTGGGGAAGTCCGAAGATGAGATCCACGCTGATATTCCTCACTCCGGCTTTTTCCAATATTGCATAAGCATCCCTGGCAACAGCTGCTGTATGACGCCGATTCATGAATTTCAGAATGCCGTCATCAAAAGACTGCACTCCCATGCTGATACGGTTCACCCCGAGAGCCAGCAGGCCTCTTACATAATCCTCTCCCTTATCTACGATATCTTCAGGATTGACCTCGACAGTAAATTCATCATACGGACCACCGTGGCCCACCTCCCGCAAAGCCTCGAGCAAGCGTTCAAAAACACATAGAGGCAGCACCGACGGGGTGCCACCTCCTATATATAAGGTATTCGTATCGTCTGTTATTTCCTGTCCGCGCCACCTGATCTCCGCTACAAGAGCGGCAGCAAATTGTCTGAAAAGTTCTTCCTGTTTCTTTACATCCTCTGTTCCGCGACATTTGGCAGCCACTTCCGAATAGAAGTCGCAATATGTGCAGAAACTTCTGCAGAATGGGACGTGGACATATATCACGGCTTATCGGAGCATAAGCTCAGCTGAACCGAGGCGTGTCTGCTCTGTATAAGCCTCGACGGTATATATACCCTTGACATATCCTGTGACATCGTTGAGATAGATGCTGAGCTCCACCTCCTTGCCCTGGTAATCCACTTCACGTGAAGCAGAACAGATCATAGGCTCTCCGTTCACCTCGAATGTTCTCTGACTGTCATTGGTAAGAAGGATGCCATCTGGTCCCTTGACTCTGATATATACTCTTACCGGGCCCTTTGGTGCGAGATCATTCTCTACAAGGCTGAGGGTAGTGAGGAGTCTTACCACACGGCTGCTTCGGTCTGTAACCTTATCCGAAGCATTGTAAGCCTCGATCATTATGCCGCGAGCCTTGATGACCGATCCGGCAGCCACCTGTCCTGAAAGGTTCTCCACCTCCTTGCTCAGCTCCTGCTGCTTCCTTCTGCTCTCTGCAGCCTCACGACGGGCCGCTGCAGCGTCTGCAGTAAGCTGCTTGTTCAAAGTATTGAGAGAGTCGATCTGGACAATGTAGTTCCTCATAATGCTTCTGAGAGTACCGAGTTCCTTCTCATACTGGCGGATCTTGGTGCGGTTTGTAGCCTCAGTCTGTGTAATCTTCTCGATAAGCATCTGAACCTCAAGACGTGATGAATCCAGCTGAAGATTGATATCATCATAGTCCGAAGACAATGTAGCGTAATCATTCTGAAGGGCGATCATCTGTTCTGTCAGCTCCTCCTTCTCCATTGTAAGATCCTTCACTAAGGATGATTTCTGATACCAGATGTATGCAAGCGTACCCGCCAGAAGCACAGCTACGGCGATCAGGGCATACATGACTTTTTTCAAGCTCTGCTCTTCCATTTCTCTATTTTTGTACGGTTATTATTTTCAATATCTTTGCAAAGATAGCAAAATACTATATATTTGTATGTAGATGATACAAATTCAATGCTATGAAATATACAATAAGAGCCATCAAGTACTTTTTCTACTTTGCCATAATCACTACTCTGATTGTTCTGACTCTCGTACTCATAGGTGCTGTGGAAGGAGATATCAATGAGATTTTTGAAGGTGGTTATAAAGCTTTGTGGAAGATTGCCGCGTTTTTTGCAGTAGTAGCGGCAGTATATCCCAAAGTAGGGTTCATCAAGCGTGAAGTTCCCGCAAACAGAGACTGGGCTGACATCAGGGAAGAGACCATCGGTTACTTCAGGGAACGCAGATATATCCTGGAATCCGAAAACGCAGACACAGTAACTTTCCGCTGCATAGCCATAGCCTCCAGACTGTCGAAAATGTATGAGGACAGAGTAACCATAAGGAGAACTCCGGATGGCTATGAAATGGAAGGCTTGAGAAAAGACGTTTTGAGACTCGCTGCGGGATGGGAACACCGTCTGAATCCTGAATACCAAGGATAGGACTATATATAATCCTTAAACTCAACGCTTTATGAACGAGTGGAAGACAGTTGCCAAATTTGGTGATCCGATGCTTGCAAGCATCAGTCAAGGTCTGCTCGAATCCAATGGGATCAGAGCAGAAATCTATGGTGAGGTGTCCTCTTATCCGTCATTCAACGTGGCGGAACAGAACATCGAGCTCAGGGTCAATGCCGAAGATTATGAATCGGCATTGAGCATCTTGGCTGCCTCAGACAAGGCCGAGTAGAAATCCTCGCCGAAATAACGTTCTATAGGTTCGCGTAAGAATTCATATACGCGGACCTTTTCTTTTTTGCCCTTGGCGAAAGCATCCTGACAGATATGCCATCTGTGGAGATTCAAAGCTCTCGTTCCATTGCTGAGCTGAGTGATACGGATAGGATACAGCCAGCAAGATATTGGCTTACGGAAATCTCCCTTACCCTGGAACCAGCATCTTTCCATAGAACAGAAGCAATTGCCCTGCTCATCGAAGAGGGTATAAGCACACTCCTCACTGCCAGGTACCAGAGGAGTCACCATATCCCCATCTCTGTCGATTTCAAAGAATCCCTTTTCGGCTACAGCAGCACGACCCTCATCCGACATGATAGGAGAAAAGATATGATAATTCTTTTCAATAGCCTCAGCTTCACACTCTTCCATAGGAGCACCGCTGTCGCCTATCACACAGCAGCATCCCTTGCATTTCTCGTAATCGCATGCAAAAAATTCGGTCAGGATCTCTTCCGACACCAGACAATCATCGATCTGAATTATTGTTCCGTGATACATATTTTATTTTTCAGTTACATATTCGACTTTACATCCTCTGTCAATGAGAGCCAGCACCTTCCTGATATCATCTCTTGACAGGGCATCTATATTGGCTGCATATCCTGTCGTAAGGTCCTTACCATCCAGATACCTTACGACAATGGCATCCACCCAGTACTGAGGATCTTTCATCTCCGCACTCATCAGATTCTTCAGATATGCCTTATATTGCTTGAGTTCATCATCGGAAATTTCCTTAGAATCCAGTTCCGATAATGCCTCACGAACATCCGACAGGACATCTATCGCCGACTTCCTCGTATAACCCAATGCCAGTCCCTCCGTATCCACTTCAGATACTGACACCAGCATATTGATTCTTTCTTCAGGATATATCCTGCAATTGAACTGGACTTCGAAAGACATCCCCGATTCAGCCAGAGCCTCCGTCAGATCATGCTCAATCGTCATGACGGCAATGCAGGCGGCAAGATAGTTATTTAAGGTCAATGGCATGCGGGCAGAAAGCGCAACATCCACAGCATTGCTTTCTCCCCTTACAGTATAGGTGCTCCACCCTGAAACGGGCTGATATCTGACAGAAGGCCTTTTAGCCGGAGCATCCTTCACCGGGAAATTTCCCACATACGACATAAGCTGCTGTTTCAGGTATTCCTCGTCGATATCGCCTACAATCACCAGCACACCGTCGTTCAGTTTTTCCATCTGTGCATCAAGAAAAGCATAAGCTTTCGAATAGAAAGCCGACGACAACTTTCCTTTCGTCTTATAAGGAGAAAATCTGTAACCAGGGCACATTATGCTGTCGATGGCAGTCATCCTCATAGCATATGAATTCCCGGGATGCTCCAAAGCAAGCTTTTCGGTTTCCCTATAGTATTGGAAGGATTCCTCCATAGAAGACCGAGCGGTAGAAAGAAGCTGCAGCGTCTGAAGCAGGACAGGCATTCTGTCTTTGGGAAGGTGACCTTCTATAAGAGTATTGGACAATGTAATCCTAGGATTCATTACGAGCCCTTCCTTTTTGAGGGCATTGAAAAAGTCTGTTCCTTTCATTCCCCCAACCCTGATCAGTCTGAATATATCAGACATGAAAGCTCCTTCGCCGCCGCTTAGGCCTGGCATGCTTCCATATCCACCGTTAAGGGCAAGGGTATAATAGACTTCACCAGCTGACGGCATATTGCGATACACTACTCTGAAACCATTGGAGAAAGTCCATACAGAGCCGCCTGAAAGATGATCCTTCTTCACTGATTTAATCTTCACCTTAGGTCCCGGCATCGGAAAAGACAGGCTTGCCGGAGCAGGTACCGGATCCACAGGACACTCTGTTTCAAAAGGATGAATCATTGCTGCGGCAACATCATTAAATAGTCTTGTACGCACTGAATCCGGAATTTCCCTTGCCGTATGGAATGCATGAATCTGCTTCGGCGATGAAAGCAGAGAATTATAGCGGAATGAGGATATGCATCTTTCCACATAAGCGCTGTTACTGCAATATGGAATGAGCGATTCTCTTCTAAGCTGGTTCATAAAATCGGCCTCAGCCAGAAGATACTCATCCACAGTGACACCATCAGCATCTATTGATGATATGACTCCCGACATCAGTTTCTGCGCTACAGACACATAAGCAGAATCCACAGTCACACGTAAGGTAAAGGCATCATCCCCCGGCCCCTCATCTGCGTTCCTTTGGAGATATGAGACATCCGCCACCGGTATCCTTTCCGTTTCCAATGTTTCGCGAAGGCGCTTCACCGACACTTTTCCCAGCATATCCATCGATCTGTCGAAAATCACCGGCTGTACTGTATTCATATATTCGCGCGGAACCCTTTTCGACACCCAGGTCATCGAAATTTCGCGCAAAGCTCCCGTCTGCCCAATACCGGCAATTCTTACTCTTGAAGTATCAGGAAGATAAACATCCATTCTCTCAGCAGAAGAGGAGAACGGAATCATATAGGCCATTGCCTCCAGTCTGGAAAGTAAAGTTTTGGCATCGACATCACCGGAAATCACTATCGCCTGATCTGCAAGCGGATACCATTTACGGAGAAATGAATTGTCAGAAAAGTTTCCGCGATCGGCAATATTCAGAAGTACCACCAGAGCAGAATCAAGGACCGCATTGTGATCACTCAGACGCACCCCGGGAAAGCGAAATACAGTAGCATCCTCACTTACAGACACATATCCCGCCTTCCCCGGAAGAGCACCATGTCTGAGAAAAAAATCCTGCGGAGAAATATCTTTCAATCGGGGAACTGAGGCCAAAGCCTGTCGGGCGGTCCTCCTTGCACAGTCCTCACCCGCCAGAGAGTCCGGCACGTTACAAGCACCGGTTTTCTGAATCAAGGCAAAGTCTGCCACCCCCTTGGCATATGCATTAGAAACAATAAAATAAGACAATCCATTGGGAAGAACACCTGTCATCAAGGCCGGATCCGCCGGCATCTTCGGTAGATTCTGCGCCGGCAGGATTACTGCCAGCAATAGTGCTGATATCAATGCAATTATCTGTCTTAAACCCAATTTCATAAGATTTCCATTTCCAAGTTGCAAAAATACGACAAAAAATTTCTATTTTTGCAACTTGCGTTAATTATGGATATTTAACATTAAACAAATAAGATAAATTATGAAGAAAATTTTCCTCTTTTTTGCAGCAGTCGTTATGACAGCTGGAGTAATGTCAGCTCAGGACATCAATCAGGCAACCGAGGCTTACAACAATGGAGCAATGGAGCTCCAGATGGGCAACAATGCAGCTGCTATCGAGAATTTCCAGACTGCCCTTACAATGGGTGAAGCTCTTGGAGATGAGGCTGCAGATCTCGTCGCAAACTGCAAGAAAGCAATCAGCTCTGCATACCTGAGCATGGCAAAGGATCTCTACAATGCAAAGGATTTTGAAGGTGCTCTCACAGCATTTCAGCAGGCGAAGGAGGTAGCAGAAGGATATGGTGAGGCTGAGATCGCAGCTGAAGCTGCAGAACTTATCGGCCAGACTGAGATGGTAAAGTTCAATGACGAGGGTAAGGCTGCAATGAAGGCTAAGGACTATCCTACCGCAATCGCAGCTTTCACAAAAGTTCTCGAAATGGACCCTGCCAACGGCGCTACTGCTATCCAGCTCGGACAGGCATACATGAGAGCCGGCCAGCTCGATGAGTCTATTGCAGCTCTCGAGACAGCAAAGGCTAACGGCCAGGAGGCAAATGCTGTAAAGCTTATCGCTCAGATCTATCTCAAGAAGGCTCAGGCTGCAGTAAAGGCTAAGCAGTATCAGGAGGCAGTGGATTTCGCAGCTAAGTCTAACGAGGCTCAGGAGAGCGGCAACGCTTACAAGATCGCGGCAAGCGCACTTCAGAAACTCGGCAAGAATGCAGAGTGCATCACTGCATACGAGAAGTATCTCGAAGTAACTCCTAACGCAAAGGATGCAAACGGAGTTATCTGCACAATCGCAGTTCTTTATCAGCAGACTGGCAACAAGGCTAAGGCGAAGGAGTACTATGAGAAGATCGTCAACGATCCTCAGTACGGCGCAACAGCTCAGGAGCAGCTTAAGACCCTCTAATCCATGAGGCAGCTTGAACTGCTTGCTCCGGCAAGAGACGCACAGATCGGCATCGCAGCAATAGACTGCGGTGCCGATGCTGTGTATATTGCCGGTCCGCAGTTCGGAGCACGGCAGGCTGCGGGCAATACCATAGAAGACATCAGAACTCTATGTAACTATGCCCATCGCTTTGGAGCACGCATATTCGTAGCTCTTAACACCATACTGTATGATGATGAACTGGAGGCAGCTTACAGACAGATGCTTGCGGTACAGGACGCCGGAGCCGATGCTATCATCATTCAGGATATGGCTGTGCTTAAAATGGCCTTGGAAGGAATCGGAGATTTCAGGAAAGACTTCCACATTCCTCTTCACGCCTCGACACAATGTGCAATACGCACTCCCGAGCAGGCTGCGTTTCTGGAAAGTGCCGGATTTTCACGACTGATCCTTGAGAGAGAACTATCTCTGGAACAGATCAAGGCCATCCGCAGTGCTGTAAGCTGCGAACTTGAATTCTTTGTACACGGAGCACTGTGCGTATGCTACAGCGGCCAGTGTTACCTTTCCGAGAAGATAGCGGGAAGAAGCGCCAACAGAGGATCATGTATTCAAGCTTGCAGATCCAGATACGATCTTGTGGATTCCGAAGGAAGAGTTCTCGTAAAGGATAAGGCTCTGCTATCTCTGAAAGACTATAATCTGCGTGAGCGCATGAAAGAGCTAGCCGATGCCGGTATCACATCATTCAAGATCGAAGGACGTCTGAAGAATGAGTCATACGTCAGAAATGTAGTAAGAGATTACTCGATCGCCCTTGATAATATTGTCGGAAGATATTCTTCCGAATACGAGCGAGGTTCGTTTGGAAAGGTAACAGGAGGCTTCATACCGGACACACGCAAGACATTCAATCGAGGCTACACCGAACTCTTCATTGATGGAAAGCGCGGAAAATGGGCATCAATGGATGCGGCTAAATCAATGGGAGAGGAGATCGGACAGGTAACCGGACTGAACAAGATGAAATCCGAGATAACTGTCAGATTCACCGGCAAAGACATAACCTTGAACAATGGAGACGGTTTCTCTTTCGTCGCTAAAGATGGAATCGTTGCCGGATTCCGTGGAGACGTATGTACCGGCAATCTCATAAGATGCAAAGCTGTACCGGCAATATATCCCGGAGCCAGGATATACAGGAACATAAATGCTGCATTTGAAAAGGAAATCGAACGCAAGGCCTGCACACGAGTGATTTCCGCAACCGTATCCATAACATTCAGCAAGGTAGAAGGGCTATGGAAGGCTTCA
Organism: Bacteroidales bacterium; assembly: GCA_017630215.1. Classification (GTDB taxonomy): domain Bacteria; phylum Bacteroidota; class Bacteroidia; order Bacteroidales; family UBA932; genus Cryptobacteroides. The sequence goes on from JAGBVR010000003.1 coordinate 10,657, forward strand.
GTCCAGGCACTTAGCGAAGATGGAAGAAAGGTATATATTACTGCAGATGCTTCAGACCAGACAGCAGGGAACTACGACAGAATGTACAGCATGATTCTGGGACAGATCAGCAAAAGTTCCGGAAGTTACAGATTTTCAATTGAATCCATAAACAGCACATCCGGGGAACTTCCTTTTATGAGTGCAGCTGCATTAAATGGCATCCGAAGACAACTGGCAGAAGAGTTTGATTCCCTGCCATGTGGCAAGAAGGACATCCTTCTGAGGAAACCTGGAAAAGTAACAAAACAGCTTCCTCAGAAAGACATCACTTACAAGACGAATATTTCCAATCACATATCCGAAGAGTTCTACAGAGAGGCCGGCGCGGAAAAGATAGACAAGGCATATGAACTCCAGCCGATCAGAAATGCAGAACTGATGAGAACCAAATACTGCATCCGATATGAACTCGGACTCTGTCCGAAATATCAAGGCAGCAAGGCTCCGTCACAACTTTTCCTTCTTAACAACGGACAACGGTTCGCTCTTCACTTCGACTGCAAGGAATGCGAAATGACTCTTACACAAGTCTAGAGTTCCATTACCTCGAAGGTAAGATTCACATCACCGAATGAAGCAGGTTTCCCATCCAGTTTATCAAACCAGACATAATCCAGGTTTCCTCTCCAGACAACATCATCTCTGCTATTGAGAGGAATACTTATCTCGAATCCATAACTCTTGCCCTCCACAAAAACCTTTGCCCTTGTAGACCATTCCGTCTGTGTCCCTCCATCATCCTCCGTAATCATAAAGGCACATCTGTTTTCATTCATATCCGCTCCTTCATGCCACCCTGTCATCAAGACAGCATTGAAATTCTGAGGAATCCCGACCTGATTACGTTTTACAACGATCATAAAATCAGTAACCATCGGATCGTACAATCGCATTTCCGCTTCAGTCATGGCGGTGAAATCTTCCAGATATCCGATCTTTACGAAGAACTCCGAGGCTCCGGCGAACCAGCTGTCGAAATTACGGTTTGCACAGAAATCTCTAAGAACAAGCATCTTATAAGACTTATCAGCCTTAGTTTGAGCAGGCTTGCCCGGATGAACGATAATGTTTCCGCCACCCTCCCCCCACTGAGGATCATTTCTTCTCAATATCTCCAACGTAGTATAGCCGGCATCAGAATTCCGGTTAATTACCCAGACCGGAACCTCAGCAGCCATTTCCTCATCTACAATTATCTCCTCAACATGGCGGAAACCATCGTCATCCATTTCGATCCTATACCCTATATTGACATCAGAGCCGTCCTCCGGATCAAAAGTCACCACCGGCATTGTCTTGCCGTCCCATTCTTCAGAAAACGGCCAATATATCTGTATATCGGACTCCATCAATGCATCAAGAAAGGCTTCCGGTTCGATCCGTCCGGATGAAGATTTCGTAAAAAGGGATGAATACACATAGTCTTCTATCAAGTCCCGCAATGGCTCAGCATACTCATCCGGTGCTTTCGTTTCAGAATCACCCACACCAGAACCAGGATTGGTGAATAGATTTTTCATTGTGTACTCTTCATCATACCCATTGACTGTCGAACTGGCCACAGCCCTATGCACTTCATCGAGTTGACAGCGGTCAACCGGTATCATCGAGAGAATCTCCGCGACCTGTGCAAGCTGCACATAAGAAGACGGGGCATTTACAGACTCATCCTGAAGATTCCGGCATCCTGTCATTAGAACAGGAACCAGCATCGAAGCAAAAACAATCTTGATACAATCTTTCATAGCTCAATATTTTTAACACCTGCAAAGTTCCCGACAATTATCCGTATACTCAAAAAGAATACGGCTATTTACAAAAAACGGCCTCCTGCACACATAGGACGCCGTTTTCAGTTTTGAAATTTGTTCGATTTTTATAAAAAATCAGATAAATTGTTCCACGGAATTGTCGTGGAACATCATTTAAAGAACTCCACAAAACGATCTCTGTCGTGAAGATCCTTTATGGTGCGAACATTTTTGAAACCCAAATCGAGAAAGACCTCCTCAGTATCGAATGCCAGGGCTTCATTAATCTCCACGATGCCATATCCACCAGGACGGAGCATCAGAAGAGCCCACCTGGCTACAGCCCTGTAAAACAACAAAGGGTCATCATCGGGAACGAAAAGAGCAAGATGAGGCTCATAATCCAATACATTGCCCCTCATGAACTCCTTCTCCCATTCCATTACATAAGGAGGATTGCTGACAATTACATCGAACTGACCGAGAGAAGTCAATGGTTCTGCAAGTACATCAGCCTTGAGAAACTGCGGTCTACAGGCATCTGTTGAAGATATTTCTTCAGAAAAGTCCTGGCTGTCAGCGACTTTCAAAGCCCCATCCGATATATCCACCGCCACAACAGCCGATCCGGGGAGTTCCAAAGCCAGCGTCCACGCAATACATCCGCTGCCGGTACAGAGATCCAGAATACGGATGGTACGTCCGTCAGGTATGGGTATACCGCCGCACGGATCTTGCAAGTTCGTGTACTTCCTGGCCGGGAGTTGCATGTCCTGCATATCCATAGCTGACAGACAATCAAGGACGGTCCGACAAAGGAGTTCGGTTTCAGGACGAGGAATCAGAACATCGGGAGAGACATTGAACTTCCTTCCATAGAACCAGGCCTCATTAAGAACATACTGGAGAGGCTTTGCTGATGCCATCTGCTTGAAAACATCGCGGACTGTCACCAGGTCTTCATCAGAGACCTTGTAATAAGGCTCAAGAATATGAGTATGACGGGTTGTACCGAGTATTTTCTCCAAAGCAAGATAAACCATCTCTCTCGCTTCCCTTTCAGGATAAAGCGACGAAAGTGCCAGAGTTCCCTCCTGTATGACATCCTTAAGGGTCATTGCAATTACTATGAATTTTCAATGATAGTGGTAAGAAAATCTGTCATCGAAAGACCGGCCGCACGGACCATCTGAGGCACGAGTGAGGCAGAGGTCATGCCTGGTATCGTATTGACTTCCAAAAAGTAGAGTCCGTCAGCGGAATATATATAGTCTACACGTACAAGGCCTGCACATCCAAGATGAGCATATATCTTCCTGGATGTCTCCTGAATCTCATCCCTCAACAAATCAGGAATATGAGCCGGACATACCTCCTTGCTATGGCCATTGTATTTAGCCTCATAGTCAAAGAATTCATTATCTGTAATAATCTCGATTACAGGGAGAGCAACGTTTTCCTTACCATTATTATATACGGCACAAGTCAGCTCACGTCCTACGATAGCAGCCTCCGCTATAAGCATATTTCCCTCAGAGAAAGCATATTCCACCGCCTTATCGAAATCCTCTACAGCCTTAACTTTGGTCACGCCGAAGCTGCTGCCGCCGTCTGTAGGCTTAACAAACATTGGAAGCCCTAGCTTTTCTACTGCCTTCTGCGCAAGCTCTTTTGCTGCTTCTCCCTTACGAAGGAAGATATCATCAGCACATTTCACAAAATCCACATCCTTCAGGTAGCTCTTGCAAGAGAACTTGTCGAATGTAATTGCTGAGACGAAAGCATTGCATCCGCTATGGGGAACCCCCAGCATTTCCAGATAGCCTTGCATAAGACCATTCTCTCCCGGAGTTCCATGCTGCATTATATATGCATATTCGAACTTAATCCTTTCTCCGGCAAGAACTACAGAAAAGTCACTCTTGTCAACCAGGACAGAATTCTGAGGCAATTCCTGTCTTGCCTGCCCGTTCATACGGTACGCTCTCAAAGACCAATTGCCGAAGCGGGCAAAAATTTCAAAGATATTGTACCTTGCACCATCAATCTGCGAAGCAGTAAACTCTCCGCTTCTTACCGACACCTCCCACTCTGAGGAATCGCTTCCATATATTACTGCTATATTTTTCATAATAATTCCAATATTAGATTCCTCGACAAGCTCGGAATGACAGAGCTACTCAAAGAAATAATCCGTACTTTCCTCGGCCTTGACAGCCGCATCAGCATCACTACCGTCACAATCAAGATTAAGAGTTACTCCCGCAGGTGCCATGAACACTTCATTCGGATCCATCTTCAGCGACTGATCCTTGCGGCACTTCTGCATAAATAGTCCCCAGATAGGAAGGGCCATATTCGATCCACCTCCCAATGAGAGCGATTCGAAGTGTACCTGACGGTCTTCGGCACCAACCCATACGCCTGCAGTGAGAGAAGGAGTATATCCGATGAACCATCCGTCAGACTGGTCATTAGTGGTTCCGGTCTTTCCTGCGATTTCACCTGTAAGTCCATACTTGGCACGAAGACGTACACCAGTACCGCTGTTGACAACGCCTTGCATCAGATTCGCCATAAGATACGCCGTGTATTCGCTTATAGCCTCCTGAGATCTGTTACTGAACTCTCCAAGGACATTGCCCATATTGTCCTCAATACGGGTAACGAACATCGGAGACACGAATACGCCTTTCGAAGGGAAGGTATTATATGCTGCAACCATCTCATACACAGTAATATCTGCAGAACCCACGCAGAGAGAATTCACCGGATCCAGATAACATCCCACTCCCATCTTACGCATCATCTCCACCATGGCATGAGGCCCGTACTGCTTCATCAGATAAGCGGAAATATTGTTCGAACTTTTTGTCAGTCCCCACTTCAAAGTTACAGTCTGACCGATCCACTCATCCTTGTCGGTACTCTTCGGAGTCCATGTGGTATCCCCTACCATGAATGTCTGAGGCACGTTCACAACCTTGTCACAAGGGCTCATGCCTTCCTGCATTGCAAGGGTATAGAGGAACGGCTTGATGGTAGATCCCACCTGGCGTTTTCCCTGACGGACATTGTCATATTTGAAATATCTATAATTAGGACCTCCTACATATGCCTTGATATGTCCGGTCTCCGGCTCTATTGCCATAAATGCAGCACGAAGATGCGACTTATAGTATCTGATCGAGTCATTCGGGGTCATTGTGGTGTCAATATATCCCTTCCTGTTCCAAGAGAACACCCTCATCTTCACCGGTACATCGAAACTCTTGACGATTTCAGACTCGGATGCTCCGTTTTCCTTCATGATACGGTAACGGTCGCTCCATCGTCTGGCCTGCTTCATAAGCTGGTCGATCGTCTTCTGATCCACATCATTCGAGAATGGCTTGTGGGTCTTCCACCTCAGATCTCGCCAGAAGCTCTTCTGCAGATCCTTTCCAAGGTGTTCGGCCACGGCCTCTTCCGCATATCTTTGCATACGGGAATCAATTGTAGTATAAATCCTCAGACCGTCCTTATCAAGGTTATATGACGTCCCGTCAGCTTTCTTGTTCTTATTAAGCCATCCGTAGAGCTGGTCATCCGCCCAGAGAAGGGAATCTACTTTATAATCCTCGTATTGATTGTACGATGACCTCTTAGGTTTCCTGGCATTCATGGTACGACGAAGCATATCGCGGAAATACGGTCCCAGACCGGCATTGTGATCCTGGATCTGATATGACAGATTGATAGGAATCTGCTGGATGGAATCCCGCTCGTGAGCGGTCAGGAAGCCGTTCTTCTCCATTCGTGAGATCACCAGATTTCTTCGTGCGAGGGACTTGTCTGGGTTGATGGCAGGGTTATACCGGGTAGGCTTATTGACCATACCGACCAAAGTAGCCGCTTCTTCCACTGTAAGGTCGATCGGATTCTTACCGAAGAATGTCTGAGCAGCAGCCTTGATTCCGTAAGCATTGCTTCCAAAAAAGATCTGATTCATATACATGGTCATAATCTCGTCTTTGGTATAGTTGCGCTCGAGCTTCACCGCTGTTATCCACTCCTTCAGCTTGATCCATACCATCTTGAACGGAGATCCGACATCTTCACGCGGATAGAGGGTCTTGGCCAGCTGCTGAGTAATGGTACTTCCACCTCCCTGGCTTGAATCACTGCTCAAAAGGGTCTTCACCAAGACTCTGGCCAGGGACTCGAAATCGATGCCGGAATGTCTGTAGAATCGTTCATCTTCAGTAGCTACCGCTGCATGAACGATATTTGGCGAGAGATCCTCATAATTCACATAAGACCTGTTCTCTATATGAAAGGTGGTGATCACCTCCCCATCAGCAGAAATGACCTGAGTGGCCAGCTTGCTGTCCGGATTCTCGAGTTCCTCAAATGACGGGATATCGGCAAAAACCCAAACTGCAGCAAGCAGAAGGATGACACTTGAAACCCCTGCCGCAAAAAGTCCCCAGAACCATCTGAGAATCTTCTTTCTCGTTGTATCTTTCATATCACAAAATTTCTTTATCCATACATATATAAAGGTCACCTAAAGGTGACACCCCGAAAGCCTCGGGTATAAGATGACAAAAATAGCAACAAAATTTGGAAAATTGCCCGATTTGTACCTTACTTTGCAGTTCTTTTTTGAAAAGACTGCCTTTTTAAAAGGTTAATTTTAGTGAAAACAGAAAGACAGTGAGAATGGCGGAAGGAAAAAACCTTGTAATTGTAGAGTCTCCTGCAAAGGCGGGAACCATACAGAAGTTTCTTGGAAACAATTTTATTGTAAAGTCAAGTTTCGGACATATACGTGACCTGCAAGACAGCGAACTCAGCATCGATGTAGCCAATGGATTCAAGCCGGAATATGTCATACCATCCGACAAGAAGAAAGTGGTGGCAGAGCTCAAGAAGGCTGCAAAAGAAGCTGAAATGGTGTGGCTGGCATCCGATGAAGACCGAGAGGGAGAGGCCATTTCATGGCATCTTTTTGAGACTCTCGGACTCAAGACAGAAAACACCAAACGTATTGTATTCCACGAGATTACGAAGAACGCAATTCTTAATGCAATAGCAAATCCGCGAGAAATAGACCTGAATCTTGTAAACGCCCAGCAGGCACGTCGAGTTCTAGACCGTCTCGTCGGTTTCGAACTTTCTCCAGTTCTCTGGAGAAAGATCCAGCCGAAGCTTTCGGCCGGACGAGTACAATCCGTGGCACTCAGGCTTGTTGTCGACCGCGAAAGGGAGATATTGGCCTTCAGCAATGAAGCGTATTACAAGGTAGAGGCCCTTTTCCATCCGGAAGGCACGCCCGAAGCGACTCTCGTGAAGGCTGTTCTGGACAGAAGATTTCCGGATATGGAATCCGCAAAGGAGTTTCTGGAAAGATGCATCGGAGCAAAGTTTACAATCAGCAGCATAGAGAAAAAGGAAGGAACGAGAACTCCTGCAGCTCCTTTCACCACATCCACTCTCCAGCAAGAGGCTGCCAGAAAGCTCAGACTCTCAGTAAGTCAGACTATGAGCATCGCCCAGAGGCTCTACGAAAGCGGACTCATCACTTATATGCGTACCGACTCGACCAATCTTTCCAGCCTTGCGATCAACACTGCCAAACAGTACATAAGCAACAATTTCGGAGAAGATTACTCGCAGGTAAGACAGTACAAGACCAAGGCAAAAGGTGCTCAGGAAGCGCACGAGGCCATTCGTCCGACATATATCGAGAATACAAGCATCGAGGGAACACCTCAGGAAAAGAAGCTGTACGAACTCATCTGGAAACGCACCGTAGCATCACAGATGGCCGATGCCAGAATTCTCAGAACAGACATCAAGGTATCTTCAGACAAGGGAGAGGAAAAGTTCAATGTCCAGGCCAGCCAGGTTCTGTTCGACGGTTTCCTTAAGCTCTATATCGAAGGCAGCGACGAGCCCGTTCATGACGACGAGATGACTATTCTTCCCGAAATGCAGATCGGAGCCCAGATGTTTGAAAACGGCATCACAGCCGAGTGCAAGTTCACAGCAGCACCATCACGCTACTCGGAGGCCACTCTCGTGAAGAAACTTGAGGAACTTGGAATCGGTCGTCCTTCCACATACGCACCTACGATATCCACCCTCACAAAAGGCCGCGGATACATCGTCAAAGGTGATAAGACGGGCGAAAAACACAATGTGACCAATCTTTCTCTCAGCAACGGCATCATCAAATCTTCTGCAAAGACTGAGACGGTAGGCGCAGAGAAGAGAAAGCTTCTGCCTCAGGATATCGGAATGATCGTAACCGATTATCTTGTCAAGAACTTTGAGACTATCCTCGATTACGGCTTTACGGCCAATGTGGAAAAGGATTTCGACCAGATTGCAGAAGGCGAACAGGTATGGAACAGCGTCATAAGCGAGTTCTACGGACCATTCCATACAAGGGTGCAAGAGACACTCAGCAACAGGGAATACAGCCACGTCAGCCGCGAACTTGGCACAGATCCCAAAGATGGAGAGCCACTGGTGGCGAAATTCGGACAATATGGTCCTTACGTACAGAAAGGCGAGGGCGAAAACAAACAGTATGCAAGTCTTGCCCCAGGTCAATTGATTGAAAGCATCACTCTGGAAGAAGCTTTGAAACTGTTTGAGCTTCCACGTACCGTAGGACAGCACGAAGGAATCGACATCATTTGTACCAAGGGACGCTTCGGACCTTATATCAAATACGGAGACAGGAACATATCACTTCCAAAAGGAGTGGACCCATTGAAGGTGGATCTTGAAGCATGCATAAAACTGATATCTGACAGCGCCGAAAAGAAAACAGGATCAATTCTGGCAGAATATAAGGAAAGTGATATCCAGGTTATAGACGGAGCATATGGTCCATACATCAAACATTCAGGCAGCAATTACAAAATTCCAAAAGGAACCGCTGTGGAAGAGCTTACAGAAGATAAATGCAAGGAGATAATATCAAGTTCAGAACCTACAAGCCGTAAGAAAAGACGCAAATAAACTTTAGAATCTTAAATTTCCGACCGCTGTTTTTGACATTTTCATTTTTGTCACTAAATTAGCGGTCGGAAATTGTTTTAAATTGTAACTGTCATGTCAAACTATCAGATCGACCAGATTGATCAGAAGATTCTATCGTTCCTCGTGAAGAACGCAAGAATGCCTTTCCTGGAGATCGCACGTGAGTGCAATGTTTCGGGAGCTGCTATCCACCAGAGGGTCAAAAGGCTGGAAGCCAATGGAGTAATCACTGGTTCAAGACTCCTTGTAAAGCCTCAGGCTCTGGGACTCAATGTCTGTGCCTTCGTAAGCGTATCACTCTCGGAAGCCAACAAATATCCAGAAGTGATCGAGTCATTCAAGAAGATTTCAGAAATCGTAGAGTGTCATTTCGTAACTGGCAAGCACGCTCTGCTTATCAAATTATACTGTTTCGACCATGATCACCTCATGCAGATTCTTCTAAACACTATCCAGAAGATTCCGTATGTCCAGCAGACAGAAACCCAGATATCTCTGGATCAGGCTATAGAACGCCAGGTATGGGTAAGAGAATATACCAATACCAGTTTCTCGGCAAGTGTAAAGAAAAGCAAGAAAGAAAACAAGGACTAACCCTTGATTCTCAACGACATAACCGCCTCGGCAAGCAGCAGGTCTTCCTGAGTGGTAATCTTGATATTAAGCCTTTCCCCGATAGTATAGGAAAGGCTTTTTCCATATTTTTGCACCACAGACGCATCATCAGTGAACATAGTGTCATACGCAAGTGAATAAGCCGCTTTGATCGTATCGGAGTGAAAGATCTGTGGTGTCTGAGCAGCATAGAGCATAGACCTGTCAGCAACAGCACCTTCCACAGTTTCAAGCTTCTCGCCATCTTTTTGCAGGACCTTCAAAGTATCCACACAAGGCACGACTGGAATCAACGCCGGAACAGTTTCCGCTTTTTCAAACATTTCCCTCACCAGTCCTGAAGAAACAAGCGGACGCACTCCGTCGTGAACGGCCACGACAGCCCCCTCCGGAATCTTATCCAAAGCATTCCTTACAGAATGAAACCTGGTAAATCCGCCAGATACAATCATTTGAGGACAAGTAAAATTACGTCTGAGGCAATAGCTCCTCCAATATTCAATATAATCAGAATTCAACACCGTCACTACTGAAATTCCGGGGCACGCCTGAAGAAACGTTTCAATCGTATGCTGCAGGATAGCCTTGCCTCTTATTTCTATAAACTGCTTAGGCAGAGGACCTCCCATACGGGTACCGCTTCCAGCCGCCATAATGATTACATATCTGCGTTTTCCCATAATTTTGCCTTCGATTTCACAAAATTAAGAAAGTGTTTTAAATTTTAAGACTTTCTCACAAAGTTTCTCTATAATTCGGAGATTTTTTGTAATTTTACGCCCTATTATCAAACAAGAAAAATAAGACATAAAATATGGGATTCAATTTTTTGACACAGGAGCTTGCGATTGACCTCGGAACAGCAAATACTGTCATTTTTCAGAATGACCAGATCGTGCTTGACGAGCCAAGTATCGTAGCTATTGACAACAGCACAGGTAAGGCACTGGCACTAGGTCAGAAAGCCAAATTGATGCAGGAAAGAGAAAACCCAGGCATCAAGACCGTCCGTCCGCTCAAAGACGGAGTCATCGCAGACTTCAACGCAGCGGAGATGATGATCCGTGGTTTCATCAAGCAGGTGAACAGCAAACGCAGATCGCTCTTTACGCCTAATCTAAAGATCGTGGTAGGCATCCCTTCGGGAAGTACCGAAGTGGAGATCCGTGCGGTGCGCGACTCTACAGAACACGCTGGAGGCCGTGACGTATATCTGATTTACGAACCAATGGCATCAGCACTCGGTATCGGTCTCGACGTAGAGGCTCCTAAGGGAAACATGGTGGTCGACATAGGAGGAGGTACTACAGAGATCGCGGTGATTTCACTCGGCGGTATTGTAGTCCAGGACTCTATCAAGGTAGCAGGTGACGTATTCACCAACGACATCCAGATGTATCTCCGTCAGCAGCACAACATCAAGGTAGGACAGATTACAGCCGAGAAGATAAAGATTGCAATCGGAGCAGTAATCCCTAATCTCGAAGAAGAGCCGGAACCATATGCAATCACAGGTCCGAACCTCATGACAGCGCATCCTGTACACGCAACAATCACGCACCAGGAAATTGCGCACTGCCTTGACAAGTCCGTGGCACGTATTGAAAGCGGCATCATCCACGTACTCGAGCAGACTCCTCCTGAGCTCTACTCGGACATCGTCGAGAACGGCATCCATCTTGCCGGTGGCGGATCCCTTCTGAGAGGACTCGCAGAGCGTCTTACCGAGAAGATCAACATTCAGTTCCATGTAGCTGAAGACCCGCTCAGGGCCGTAGCCCGTGGCACATGCCTCGCGCTCAAGAATACAGACAATTACACATTCCTTATGAGATAAAGCCTTGCGCAGAAGCAACATAATTTATCATTTGATCAATGCAGCTATCTTCATCGTATTGGAGGTAGCTGCGTTGAATATGCTCCGCAACAACGGAGTCATACAGGACATCTGGTTCTCGAAAGGAATGCAGGCCATCAGCGGAACAGTATGGGGAGTAAGTCAAGACCTGAAGGAATATTTCTCATTGAAGAAGAGTAATGAAGCATTAGCTCTGGAGAATTACCAGCTTCGCGTCAGGCTCGCAGAAATAGAGTCTCAGAACGGTCTTGAGAATCAGATTCTCACCATTCCGAAAGACGGCATAGCCGGCAACTTCAGATACATCCCCGCCCATATCATGAAAATCAGCAACAACACGCACCACAATTACCTGATAATCGGGAAAGGCAGCGAAGACGGAGTCAGTGAAGGAGCAGGGGTAATCACCGGAAAGGGTGCCATCGGAATAATCGACGCAGTGAGTCGCCATTACTCATACGCAAGATCATTCAAGAACCACGAGATGAACATCAGTGCCCGCCTGGGTAAGGAAGGTGCGGTAGGACCTATGGCATGGGACGGATTCAGCAGCTCACGTGCAATACTCAGCGAAATCCCACATCACGTGCAATTCGAAAAGGGAGACACGGTTTACACAAGCGGCTACTCATCTATATTCCCGCCAGACATTCCTCTCGGCACGGCTGGAGAAGCCAGAATTGTGAACGGAGCGACTTATGACATCGAAATTACCCTCTTTGAGGATTTTGGTGCACTGAGATACGTGACTATCGTAGAGAATATCGGCAAAGAGGAAATCGAAACACTGGAGGACGCAATATGAGAATGAACCAACATTTCGGCATTTTATATGTCCTTCTGCTGATATGTCAGATCGTATTATGCAATTTTTCGCCACTCGGCCCGTATATAATGCTGACAGTACTTCCGGCAATGATACTCTGTATCCCTCTGAAGATCAGCACCGCCGCGTGTATGCTCATTGCCTTTGGCAGCGGACTGGCGGTCGATTGGCTATCAGAAGGCATTGTCGGTCTCAATGCAGCATCACTCATTCCAGTGGCTCTGGCAAGAAAGCCGATTGCCAGGATTTTCTTCGGAGAAGACTTGCTGGCGAGGAAAGACAGTTTCTCGTTCAACAAATATGGAGCTGCAAAAATTTCTGCGGCGATATTGTCCGTTCTTACCATATTCCTAGCGATTTACATCTTTCTGGACGGAGCGGGAACACGTCCCGCATGGGTCAACCTTGCATACTTCGGAGCTTCTCTTGTATGCAACTGGATACTTTGCCTTATCGTCACCAACATTCTGACACCAGATGACCGAAAATAGGAGACAGGGATGAAACTGAACAGGGAGAACAGACTGATCATAGGCCTTTGCACGGCCGCAGCCATACTTATAGCAAAGCTCTTCAGCATCCAGATTCTTGAAGACAAATACAAGCTGGATGCTGAGAACAATTCCATGGTATATTCCACAATATACCCTACCCGAGGCATCATCCATGATCGAAACGGTAACATCCTTGTCGGAAACAAGGTGGCGTACGATCTTCTTGTGACACCGAAGGAGGTTACTGAGTTCGACACTTTGTCATTCTGTCAGGTCCTCGACGTGGATCTCGACCTCGTAAGAGGAAAGATGAAGGAATATGCAAAAAACAGAAGACGCATCGGATATCAATCAGTGGTTATGTTCAAGCAGCTGCCGCCTGAGACATACATGCGCTTCGCAGAAGTTGCATACAAGTTCCCGGGATTCAGAGGACAGGCCAGAAGCATCAGGGAATATCCGTTCAATGCAGGAGGCAATCTTCTGGGATATGTTTCGGAAGTCGATGCCACATTCCTGGCAAAACACCCTGACGAATACAAATCAGGCGACTATGCGGGAAAAACCGGCATAGAAGCAGCCCGAGAAAAGGAACTCAAAGGAGAGAAAGGTTATAACATCTGGCTGCGCAACTCGCGCAACCAAGTGGAGTCCAGATACAGAGACGGAGAATTGGACAAGGAGGCGGTGCCGGGTAACGACATTACTACTACAATCGACGCAGAACTCCAGCACTACGGGCAGATGCTTATGGCCAATAAGGTCGGCAGCCTCGTGGCCATCGAACCGTCTACGGGTGAGATCCTCACAATGGTGTCAAGTCCAGGTATCGACGTAGAGATGCTCGCCGACATCGGACAGCATTACAAGGAAATAGCTTCCAATCCATACAATCCGATGTTCAACAGAGCTGTACAGGCACCATACCCTCCGGGATCGGTATTCAAGCTTGTAAACGGCCTTATCGGGCTTCAGGAAGGAGTGCTTACCCCGAATACGATGTACTCATGCAATATGGGATACCATTTCGGAAAAAGCAAGCTAGGCTGCCACGCTCACAAATCTCCGATTAATCTGGAAGAGTCCATAATGATGTCATGCAATGCATACTACTGTTATGTATTGAGAGATCTTTTGGAAAATCCAAAATACTCGGAAATCGACGAAGCTTTCGATAAATGGAGGGAATATGTAATGAGTTTCGGTTTCGGAAAAAAGCTGGGCAGCGACTTCCCTTCAGAGCTTGGTGGATTTGTCCCGGATTCGAAATACTACAACAGATATTACCGCAAAGGAGGATGGAAGGCAACTACCGTCATTTCATTGTCCATCGGACAGGGAGAACTCGGATGCACTCCTATCCACCTTGCCAATCTCTGCGCCACCATTGCCAATAGAGGTTTCTACTACACCCCGCACATCATAAAAGATTCGGAGCATGTAGAAATTGACCCGAAATACAAGGAAAGACACTATACAATGGTCGATACGACTCATTTCCCAAAGGTAGTGGGAGGAATGTATAGAGCCGTAAACAGCGGATTCGGCTCGGGAGGAACTGCCAGCATCGCGGCAGTGGAAGGTCTTGACATCTGCGGCAAGACAGGTACTGCCCAAAATCCTCATGGACACGATCATTCGGTCTTCATCTGCTTTGCGCCAAAGGACGACCCTAAGATCGCCGTAGCCGCATATGTGGAAAACGGAGGATTCGGAGCTACATGGGCCGCACCTATCGCATCCCTGCTTACAGAAAAATATCTTACCGGAGAAATCAGCGAAAGCCGCAAGCCGCTGGAAGAAAGAATGCTTCAGGGAAACCTGCTGGACAGAGTTAAAGTGAAAAAGAAATGAGAGACACAGGAGGACATAAAGGAAGAGGTCTTGCGAAGACGATAGACTGGAAGCTGGTAATATGCTATCTGCTTCTTGTTCTTATCGGTTGGGCAAACATATATGCATCTGTACATTCATCCGAGCCAGCTTCCATCTTCGATTTCAGCACTCGAAGCGGAAAGCAGTTTGTCTGGATAATAACGGCTCTTGTCATAGCATCCATCATACTTTTCGCATTGAGCCCACGCATATACGAAGGATTGTCCGTGCCTATATATATATTTGTGGTGGCACTTCTCATTGCCGTGATATTTCTCGGAATCGAGGTCAAAGGATCGAGATCATGGTTTGCATTCGGACCTGTAAGATTCCAGCCGGCTGAGATATCCAAGATATCCACTTCCCTGCTCCTTGCCACGGTAATGAGCCAGCAAGGTTACAGAATCGGAAGAACTAAAGATTTCATAATCACTGCTCTGATCATTCTGCTTCCGATGATGATCATCGTTCTGCAGAGCGAGACAGGATCGGCGCTGGTATATGTCGGATTCATATTCATGCTTTATAGGGAAGGACTCTCCGGATGGCTGATCTTTCTCATCGGAATGGCGATATTGTCCTTTATCCTGACATTGACCGCGTCACCGTATGTTGCCATTCTGGTCATTATTGGGGTAGCATCCCTATGCATCTGCCTCTATTCGGGAAGGTTCAAATGGTGGCTCATGATCGGCATCCCCCTCATTGTCCTATTCGCTTTCCTGCCTTCACTTCTGGAACTCTGGAGTGCGAATCTGCTTGGAGAAGAAGGGGTTGCGGCACTCGCAGCTGCAGAGGGAAATTACGAGACGGCCGGATTGACAGAGCCGATTGTGAACAGAATAAAGCCGCTTTATGTACTGCTGGGAACTACAGCGCTAGCCCTTCCGTTCATTATATTTAGCGCCTATAGGGAGAGAAATATGTTCTCACACCTTGGCCTGATCTCAATGATTGCCGGAATTGCACTTGTATTCTCTGCGAATTTCATATTCAACGATGTGCTTCAGGATCATCAGAGAAAACGTATCGAGGTACTTCTGGGTATGAAGGAAGATCCGAGCGGAGTAGGTTATAATGTGAACCAGTCGATGATTGCCATCGGCTCAGGCGGACTCTTCGGAAAAGGTTATCTGAACGGCACCCAGACCACATACGGATTCGTGCCGGAACAGAGTACCGACTTCATTTTCTGTACAATCGGTGAGGAGTGGGGATTTGCAGGAAGTACCTTCGTCATTCTTCTGTACGTTTTCCTGATATGCCGTATCATACGAAACGCAGAACGTAGCAGGGAGGCATTTACCAGGATCTATGGATATTGCGTGGCTTGCTGTATATTCATGCACTTGTTCATAAATATAGGTATGACCATCGGTCTCATGCCTGTGATCGGAATTCCTCTGCCACTTGTCAGCTACGGAGGATCTTCACTGTGGGGATTCACAGCGCTGCTGTTCATATTCATTGCATTGGACAGAAACGAGAAGAAGTATTTCTAAACAACTAAGGCCTGACGATATTCCGGCGACCCCCGCCTCCCTGTCGGGAGGCATCCCCTAGCCGGGGGTACATGTCACCTACATATCATCAGGCCTTAGTTGTTTTGTCTACCGGCTACTCCCCGAAGAGATAACGATGCTGCTCCGGTGTCAGGGTATCGATTTCGCAGCCCCAGTAAGCGAGCTTGCGGCGGGCAACTTCCTGATCGATTTCCAGAGGAACGTCATTGACCATCTGGCCTGGCTCACGGCTTATTTTCTGTGCGTTTTCAGCCAGATATCTTGCACTGAGAGCCTGGATTGCGAATGACATGTCCATAATCTCGGCCGGATGTCCGTCACCGGCTGCGAGGTTCACGAGTCTTCCCTCCGCGATGATATAGATCTTGTTACCATTCTCAAGAGTATAACCTATGATATTCTTACGGGCTGGCTTAACCTCCTTTGCGATTTCCTTGAGGCCAGCCACATCCACTTCGCAGTCGAAATGACCTGCATTACAGCAGATGGCCCCATCCTTCATCTTAGTGAAATGATCCTTGGTGATCACCCCGTCGCATCCGGTAACAGTCACGAAGATATCTCCGAGAGCAGCGGCCTGTTCCATCTTCATAACCTTGAAGCCATCCATCACGGCTTCCATCGCCTTGATCGGATCCACTTCAGTGACAATCACTTCCGCACCGAGTCCCTTGGCACGCATAGCCACTCCCTTTCCGCACCAGCCATATCCAGCCACGACGACATTCTTACCTGCCACGATGAGGTTTGTAGTACGGTTGATACCATCCCATACAGACTGGCCAGTACCGTAACGATTGTCGAAGAGATGCTTGCAGTCTGCATTGTTCACAAGCATCATAGGGAATTTCAGAGCCTTTGCATTGTTCAGCTGGACAAGTCTGAGGATACCTGTGGTAGTCTCCTCGCAACCTCCGATCACGCCAGGGATAAGATCTTGATACTCAGTATGCATCAGGTTCACCAGATCACCGCCGTCATCGATGATGATGTTAGGTCCCACTTCGAGAACCCTTCTGATATGGGCTTCGTATTCCTCCGGAGTGGCATCATACCACGCGAATACATTCAATCCCGCCTCGACAAGAGCCGCAGCCACATCATCCTGAGTCGAAAGCGGATTGCTTCCTGTCACATACATCTCGGCTCCACCCGCCGCAAGAACTTCACACAGATATGCTGTCTTAGCCTCAAGATGAACAGAGAGAGCCACTTTCATTCCCTTGAACGGAAGAGTCTGACGGAACTCTTCCTCGAGGCCGTTCAGAAGAGGCATATGATGTCTGACCCAATCGATTTTCAGCCTGCCGTCCTGCCAGAGCTGAGGATTTCTTATTTCGCTTGCCATAATTATTCTTTCTTTTGGTATTTTTCGGGTGCAAAGATAGGGATTTTTCATAATTTTGCGGGAGTAAAACTATAAGATTATGGGACTGTTAGACGGAAAGACCGCCCTGGTGACAGGTGCAACACGTGGCATCGGAAGGGCAATCGCATTGAAATTTGCATCAGAAGGCGCGGATATCGCATTCACATACCGGTCACAGGAGGAGGCTGCCCTGACTCTGACTGCGGAAATCGAAGCAATGGGAGTACGTGTCAAGGCATATAAATCAGACGCAGCTTCATTTGAAGATGCACATAATGTCGTTGCGGATGCAAAAGATACCTTCGGGCATATAGACATTCTGGTCAATAATGCCGGAATAACAAAGGACGGACTGATGATGCGCATGGATGAGGCCGCTTGGGATGCAGTGATCGGCACAAACCTGAAGTCAGCATTCAATTTCATCCACGCATGCACACCGATAATGGCCCGCCAACGAAACGGAAGCATCATCAACATGTCATCCGTAGTGGGAGTATCAGGCAATGCCGGACAATGCAATTACTCTGCATCCAAGGCCGGACTGATCGGACTTTCCAAATCAATAGCAAAGGAAATGGGACCGAGGGGAATCCGTTCTAACTGCATTGCTCCAGGCTTCATTGCCACAGATATGACAGAAGCCCTCCCTGAAAATCTCCGTCAGGAATGGGAGAAACAGATCCCTCTTCGCCGCGGTGGCCAGCCGGAAGATGTTGCCAAAGTAGCACTCTTTCTAGCCAGCGACCTGTCGTCATATGTTACAGGACAGGTTATCAACTGCTGCGGCGGAATGAATTGTTAAGAGAAAATGTGGTGATTTCGCCACATTTTTCTTTTTCTTATCATTTTTCAACTTTTCTTATGTGAAGTTTTTCTCTTTTTTATGTCCTGGATCATTTATTCTGCCTTAATTGCAGAGTATGAAAAGGATTGCCGCCGCCATTGATCTTTTACTTCCCCGCACCTGCATTGTGTGCGGGAAAAGGCTTCTGTTTTCAGAGCAGCATATCTGCCTGCTTTGTGCATCCGAAATGCCATTGACCCGTTTCTGGAAACAAAGTCATAACCCTATGAGCGACCGTTTCAATGACATCATACAAAAAAATCTCATCAATGGGAAAGCGGTCATTACCATGAGCTGCCACGAAATGCCGGAAACAGCTGATGTATGTCCTGCATCATGCAGGGAGCCCTACGCATATGCCGCAGCACTGTTTACATATCATGCCGAAGCTCCATTCAGATTCATACCATACAATATCAAATATAAAGGAGATATCCGTGCCGGAGAATATTTCGGAAGGATGCTGGGTGCCAGACTTATACCAGAGGAGCATTGGAAGGATGCCGACATCGTCATTCCGGTGCCTCTGCATTGGACCAGAAGATTCAGACGCGGATACAATCAGGCAGAGGCCATTGCATCAGGCCTTGCCTCAGCGATGGAAATCCCTGTCAGAAACGATATACTTTTCCGTCGCAAGCGTACCAGGACTCAGACAAAACTGAATATGGAAGAAAAGGGTCGCAATGTCGCTGGAGCATTCAAAGCAAGGAAATGTGATCCCGGAGAGTACCGGCATATCATCATCGTGGATGATGTATTTACTACCGGCAGCACCTTGCATGCCTGCTTTGTGGCCCTACGGTCAGTCTTCCCGCCGAGCGTGAGGATCAGCGTGGCTACGCTGGGGTTTGTGGGAGAGGGATAAGGGCAAAAAGATGCCCAGTCGGGGCCGGGCATGACAGCCTAGTAGTCATGCCCGACTTGATCGGGCATCTCAATATCGGGCAGCATCAACCTCGCTACCTTAGGGTTTGCGTATTATCCATGAGAAGTACGGTTATGATGGATAGGATTGGCAGTCTTGTCCATGAAAACAGGGATTTCTGTGGACGCGAGAACGAGATTGAGGCTTCTGTCCACGAAATGTGCCGTTTGGGTGGACACGACGGCCAGTTTGATGTTTCTGCCCTCGAAAAGGGTCACTCTGATGGACAGCCCCTGACTGAGATAGACTCTAGAGGTTGGACTAAGGGCACAAAGCAGCGGAGCGAGCCCTTCGGCGTGGCTCGCGCAGCTTGCTTTGAGCGGCTGGCCGGCGTATTTGCCAGCCGCGTTGCCTGCCGGTCAAGTCTCCGGTCTCAAAATCGTGAACTGAGCAGGAAAAGGGTTCATTTTCTACCCGTTAAGTGCAAATAATCTTCAATTTCCAAGAAAAGGCCTATATTTCTGGAAGTTAGCAGCAAAATGTTATCAATTTCCAAGGAAATGGGCATTTTTCTGGAAGTTACAGGGACGATCAAACACAAAATATATGAAGAAGGATTTTGGTGCTCTGAATTTTTCGGAGAAGGAGAGGATTTGTGAAAGTATATATATCAGCCATGGACCGTATTGGCATGTATATACTGACGGGAGCAGGATGCAGAACATATTCTGTTGTGATAAGGACTTCATGGCTGGAATGTGGTGTCTGGCGGCAGGAGTACATTTGTGCAAGGGAGTACTGATGCTCACGTTCGAGTTAATGACCAACCACGTACATCTGATTCTGGCTGGCAAACGAGAGGATTGCATTAAAGCATTCGACCTGTTCGCAGCAAGACTAAAAAAAGCGTTCCCAAAAAGGGAGCGAGCCATCGATTGGAGTCAGTTCAAAATGGACATGCTACAGATAGAAAGTCTCCAGGCATTGCGCAACGAGATTATTTACGCCAATCGCAATGCTTTTGTAGCAAACCCGTCATACACACCGGACTCATACCCTTGGGGAGGAGGATGTGCATATTTCTGCCCTTGGATTCAACATCTCAAGCCTGTTCCTTTTGGAGAGTTACCCATCCTGACACAAAGAGGAATCCTCCACACAAGAGACATCTCACAATTCTCAGGCTTAAGAGCAATAGACTCAATGCCCTTCATCCCATCCTTCTGCAACATCAAACTCGGAGAAAGTATGTTCAGGGACGCCCGAAGCTATTTCAATTCGCTCACCCGCAATGCAGAAGCCTTCAGCCAGATAGCATCGAGGCTGAAAGACACCATCTTCCTCACAGACGAAGAACTCTACTCAGTGATATGCTCACACATCAGCAAAGAGTACTCTGTCAAGACTCCCTCACAGCTCAGTGCACAGCAAAAGATCGACACCGCCCGCCGCATGCACTTTGGCTACAACGCCTCCAACCAGCAGCTCAGAAGAATGCTGCGGATGGACCTGTCTGTCTTGGAAGAACTATTTCCTTAAGTTTCCCGTCACAGGAAAGGCGTTTGCGGGAGGGGCTTAGGGTTACTGCTTTTAACATTATAAAAATCGCTGACTTCCAAGAAAAGAGCCCTGTTTCTGGAAGTTGAGGGTAAAACGATGTGCACTTCCAAGCAAAGGGGCTTTTTTCTGGCCGACGAGGAACTCTACTCGGTAATTTGTTCACATATTAACAAAGAATACTCAGTTAAGGTCCCATATCAACTCTGCGCACAGCAAAAGATCGACACCGGACGTACGGATCAGCGTTGCCACTCTGGGGTTTGTGGGAGGGGGCTAAACCAGATAGTGTGCGGAGATTGGGCTCGGGGGTACAAAGCAGGCCGCATAAGATTGAATGCCGGTCGGCCACAAAATGCCTATGTTTTTGTGGCCGGGCAGAGTTGTCCCCGATGAAACTGTCAATTCATCCGGGATAGCGTGCTTTTTCGGTCAAAATCGAGAGAATAAGCCGTTTTTGTAAAGTTGTCCCGGACAAAACGCTCATTTCATCCGGGACAGCCTTACGTTTAATATTCTGTCATTACTGAAATTCCGGCAGTGCGGTCGACAACGGCCACGGCATCCAGGCCAAAGGCAAACGAACTCTTGACCAGACTCATGTCTCCACCATCCGGAACACGACAGTCAACAAGGTATCTATGAAGAAATAAATTGGAGTTATGCTCAAATGACACCCTGATTTGTGCATAAACTATCCTATCAATAGAATTCTCAAAAAGAGTTAAAATCCCTAATACAACGCATCCCGCTTCAAGGCCATGTAATGTCTGCCTTAGATTCTGCAAACACCTCTTCAAGAGAGGAAGGATTCTGAAACGTTCTGATTGAGGAGATTTTTAATTCCACAAAACGCCTTTACCTTTATTCAGGCTGTCTCCAAGAGGAAGTCATGTGAATCAATCGTATAACAATCTTCCGCAATTAATGTTGCGGGAACCATAACTTCAGTCCATGAATAGTCTGCCCAATCAACAAGTGCCTTATTCTTCTCAAGCTCACAGTCGACCTCTCAGACCTTGTTTCAGTTACGCTCTTCTCTGATGACGGACAGCTCCTCTGTCCTCTCTACACAAAGATTATGATGATATCCTTCTTAGCTGTGCATGCATCGTGGATATTATGAGTAAATGAGAGTGTTGCCTTTGCATAGATTGGGTAAAGGAGCTGTCCGTCATCAGCGAAGAGGGTGATTGTACCGTTAAGGTTGTCTGCAGCCCACTTCTGAGTTGAGTAAGGAACTGTCATAGCCTCGTCAACATATACACCCCAGATACGAACCTCAGTATCGATACCGTAGGTCTTGTCTGCATGTGACTTAGCGAAGATCTCCATGATGCTTGTTGCTTCCTGATCAACGAGATTCTCAACAGAAGGCTCAACAGAGCTCTTAAGAACTACGTTCTCGTAAACCTTAGCACTTGCTGACATACCAGGTACACGTGTTACGCGAACTATGTCACCAAACTCGAATGTAAGAGGATCTTTAGTTCTGAGCTGGAAGTCGAGTTCATCAAGAATGTAAGTGTTCTCAGCGAGGAGGGATGCCTTGACGTCAACTACTGTACCAGCATACTGATCCCAATCTAATACAGCCTTAATATTCTCAAGCTCACCAAGGGCATTAACTTCTACCTCATTAGCAGAGAGAAGGACATCACCCCTGAGAATATCAAACTTGACTTTAAGATTGTTCTCAATCTCACTGGCGACATTGAAATACTGACAGAGATCCACAAGATGAATTGTGTAAACACCCTCAGAGTTGATCTGACCTAATACTTTAACATACTTAACATCGTTTTCATCTGTAGTCATGCGGACCTCAGATGGAATGAGGTAGTTCTCAGGAAGCTCTGGCTTAGCTGTGATAGTGTATACGAAGTCTACACCGAACCAAGTGTCGATAGTACGCTCGAATACATATCCATCAGGATTAAGGATGTTATTAGCGACCTGATGGTTATAGAGACGAACGAACGAGTTGTCAACGTTTGCGTCAACCCGGAAGTTGAGGTTAGTCAGATAGTCAGGAACGTTAGTCACTACATTCTCGGGATCCATAAGGACAGCAAGCATTACGTCGTTAACCTTTGCAAGATTAGCTTCATTGAAGCCTGCATTCTCTACACCAAGTTCTTCGTATGCATCAGCAACGAGTGCCTCAACACCTTCGAACTGTGTAGTACCTGGAACAAGCATAAGAGCAACTTCACGCTCAATCTCAACAGTCTCCGGAAGGGCGCCAAGCGTTATAGATCCTGTGATTATTAATTCCAGATCATCATTGGATGCAAGTATTTCAAAACTATATGTATTTTCAGTATCACCGAACTCATATCCAGACAGCACTATATCAGCAGATCCCGCACGTGCCACTGTTGGAGGAGTAATGTTCTGGAAGGTAATTACGGATGGGTCTACAATATGATCACCACATTTTACCGTCTTGGTAATCTGATATTCGGAATCAGGGCGAAGAAAGTACTCAAGATTATATATATTATCATATCGCACGTTATTTATGATAGGCTTGGCGTACGGCTCATTATTATCACCACGAAGGTCTAAAGCCCGTTGGAGCGTCCAGTCGTATGTTACGGATTCAAAACGAACAGTTTCTTTATGAACATTACTATCCGAATCGGAGGAGCCACCGCCGGTGCCCTCTTTGACGCAACGGACAGAGCTGCCGAACGCGCGATTGCTGTAGGTCGACGGACCGACGCTGCGATGGTTGTTGAAGCTCAGATTATACGCGCAGCCGCCGTTAGGCGAGGCAGACCAATAGCCGCCGTCGCCGACACCGCTCAGACTGCCGTCGTCGTCGTAGCGATGACCCGAAGCAGGGTACCAAGTTGTTGAAGGTGAACTGATGCCGAACGACATTCCTTCGTTTGTACTATCGTATGTTGTATCATCAAATCCGGCTTTTGCCCAGACACCATTGCTGCCACCGTCAGGTACACGCCAACCGACAGGACATGGATCGTAAATTGATTTCGTCTGATGTGAAATAGTCCATAAAGAGTCACGAGAGGAATAACACCAATCATAATCTGACGAGGAGACCCCTGTCACAAATGTCGTCGGATGGGAGGTCACATAATCAACTGTGCCGGTCGAAGAACTTGTTGACACTGCTGACGGCCAGGTGATGGTGGACTTGGCTATGGTATTGCTGCTGATTGAAGAAGAACCAAGGAACGGATCCTTTCTTCCCCACTGGTAAAGAAGGCCAAGAGCACCGACGTCGCCTGGAGTGGCGGAGGTAGCACCAAGGTTGCGGTCCATCATTGTACCGGCGTTGTTCTTGTACACCTGTTCCTCCGGCTGGTCGGTAAGCCAGATATGCCATGACCAGAGAATGTTACCTGACGCATCCTTGGCCGCGATGACGGCGTTACCCTCCTTGAAGGTCTCTGCGGTCTGAAAGGTGATGCAACCGTCTGTGTAAACGGCATTCTTCACCAGATCTCCCACATTCGGAGTCACATCAGTTCCGAAGCTCTCCCAAAGCACCTCCGCTTTGGATACTATGCCGACAGAAGTACTGCTGTTGCCCTTGACGGTGCTGAACTTGTACGACCCGGCAGATGATACGATGTAGCTGTTTGCAGTTCCTGCTTCCGACAGATTGATTACTGTCGTTGCGGAGGAATTATCATCTCCTTCAATCTCGCCGCCGATCGAACCGCCCAACGTAACTGTAGGCATCAACTTCAGAGTCTTACGACTGATTGTATTTGTAACATCACTTGAGTACGTCCAGACAGACTGCTCATCATCATAAAGGCCTAGCTCAAGAGAGTTGTATGTTCCGACAGGGAGCGGAACATATAGACACATGTCCGAAGCCTTGGTCAACTCATTGAAGTTCAATGTGATTGTCTTCTCTGAGGCAGCCGAAGCCGATGATGTCTCGATCACAGGATAATCTGCAGTCAGGTCTGCTGCGAATGTTCCGTTGATCTTCTTGTCAAGGGTAATTGTAAATTTGTTAACTCCAGCAGGAACGCCCTTGAACTTAAAGCGCATCACACCGGCAAGATGGCGAAACTTTAAAATACCTTTCGAATTTACTACACCATACATCGCGGCATTGGTGTTTGCGAGATTCGAACCGAGATCATATGAGGCTGGCAGAACGAAACTAAGTTCATCACCTGAAATCGAGTGAGAAGCATTATATGGGTAAACTGCCTTGCCTGTCAGTTCGCCGATAAACACACCTGTGGAAAAACTTGCACGCGATGTCCCTGCACCGGATGAAAGGGTTCCGACAACACTTCCATTTGTTGTCTGAAGCCATACCTTATCACCGGAAGACCATGTAAAGGAACCCTCATCAGTCACAGATGTACGGGTCTTGTCATTCTCCATTTCAGCGAGAATGGTTCCTCCTTCGACTACAGGAGTATCCTCGACAGCACAGCCACAGAAAAGCAGTCCTGCCAACGCAAGAACTGAAAACAATCTGATTTTCATAGCATCATTATTAAAGTGATTACATAATGCCTTCTTCAGGATTCATATCAAGTCCAGGTTCATCACTTCCGCAAAGAACTCCTTCTGAAAATATTTCCAGAACTTCAATCTCAGGAATAGCATAATTATTTTCCTTCATACAATTAAGATTTTTAAAGGTCACAAATTTAGATTTTAAAAAACACATAGATATTACATTTTCTCCAAAGTTCCACAAATTTTGTATGTTTTACACGATGAGCAATCAATAAAAAACGTATTTGGATGAAAAGAAGCTAGAAAAAGTAGTAACATACCACAGAAATATCTAAATTTGGCGGCTATTGAAATTTTATTTACTAAATAGACTAATTATGAGTTACTTATTGATTCTTCTTTCTGTTTCAATGCTGGTTTCAGGACTTGGATGGATCTACTTTATCTATTTCTTCAGCATCGGCTATGGATTTGGCGTTTCTGCCTTAGCTGTTACTATGGCCATTCTTTTCAAGGACGTAATAACATTACCTACCGCACTTCTTTGTGCTGTGATGTTCATCTTCGGATGCAGACTTGGACTATATCTCCTTACGCGTGAAAAGAGATCTCCTGAATATAAGAAGATTCTCTACGGACCAGACGCTGCGAAGAAGAAACCGCTGTTTGTAGTCATTACAGTATGGATCTTCTGCGCATTGCTTTATGTCGGCCAGGTAAGTCCTGTGGCATTTTTCCTTGCGAACAAAGCATCCGGTGCTCCTGTAAACGAAGTGTGGGCATGGATAGGCTCCGGCCTTATGGCTGTCGGAGTCATTCTTGAAAGTGTTGCAGATGCACAGAAGAAGGCTGCCAAGAAGGTCAATAAGCATAGATTTGTAGATACAGGAGTGTACAGACTGGTGCGCTGTCCGAATTATCTGGGCGAGCTAGTCATTTGGACCGGATCCTTTATCGTATGTTTCGGAGCATGCTGCTCTGTATGGCAGTGGATCATTGCCGCAATCGGATATATCGGAATCGTATATGTGATGTTCAGCGGAGCACGCAGACTTGAAATCCGCCAGAACGGAGCATACGGAAAAGACCCTGAATATCAAGCATATATAAAGAAAACCCCTATTCTTCTCCCATTCGTTCCCATCTATAGTGTAGAGAAGCATAAGTGGCTGCAGGCATAGACCAGAAATGAATCTGCATTTCTTAGAAAAATGAGGACCGATGAATATCAGTCCTCATTTTTTGCATGAATCATTTAAGGCTTATATTGTCTTTAGGAATGCGATAGTATTTATAGATATCCGCTGCTACTACAGGGTCTGTTGCAACTATTTTCCCAGCCTTCCTCAAAGCACGCCGGATTCTCAAATGCTTGTAATGTCTGCGAAACCATCCATATTTATGATCACGCTCACGCAAAAAGCTCAGATCACTGACTTCCACGACCTTTACCCCTGCCTTATCCTTGTACTTTTTCATTATATTTCGCAATTTATTGCAAATTTAGCTTATTTTTGCCTATTGACAATTATGAAAAGAGCCCTACTATATATATTGACAACGGTATTTCTGCTATGTGCCTTTTCATGGCAGGCAGACGCCCAGTACGCTACAGACAGTTTCAGTTTCGATTCAGACATATCAGACATCCGCGAATCGATTCTTCCCGACTTCCATTACACCTACGACGACTGGCTCCAATACGGGCCTGCAGCCCTGATGGTAGGCCTCAAGGCCGGAGGCTACGAAAGTCGCAGTTCATGGGGCAGAATGTTCGTCTCGGACGTATTCTCCGTAGGAGCAATGGCTGTAACTGTCAATGGATTGAAATATACAATCAAGAGAACCCGTCCAGACGGCAGCAGGCACAATTCCTTCCCATCCGGCCACACGGCTACCGCATTCATGACAGCCACAATGCTTCATAAAGAATACGGCTGGAGAAGTCCCTGGTTCAGTATAGGAGGTTACACGGCGGCGGCTGTAACCGGAGTATCGCGTCTACTAAACAACAAGCACTGGATGACAGATATTGCCGCTGGTGCAGCCATCGGTATCGGCTCCGTGCATCTGGGTTACTTCATCACAGACAAGATCTTTGGAGAAAAAGGACTTGCAGAATCATTTATTGAGCCATCATTTCATTACGATCCGACTCAGAAGCACTACGTGGCGGAGCTTATTTTCGGACAGCGATTCGTAATTGGCGCGGAAGGTCAGAAACAGATGGGGACAATACCTGTCAGAGGCGGACTTGCAGGTATATCAACAGACATTCCCCTGATTCCAGGCGCCGGCCTCACCGCAAGAGCCTCAGCAAGCTCCATGACATATGCAGCCGGTTCTACCTTGCCGATGTACAGCACCCTGGCCGGCGGATATTGGAATTTCCATTTCGCCCGCATCCTTGAATTCCAGACCCATCTGATGGCAGGATGCTCATGGATGAACGGTAACAGCGGCATTGACCTCGCAGCAGGAGTAAGCCTCAGCCTCATCACCGACAGCAATTTCAAGATCAAGGCTTTCGCCGACTTCGAATCTCTTGATTTCGGCAGAACCAGCCCCTGGATGAACACCTTCGTAGTCGGATGGAGCTCGGCCTGGTTCTGGTAGCCGCTTTTCTTAATAACAACACTGCAAATTATCATTTAATCCTAGAATTTCACGAAATTTGACTATATTTGCACCCGGATCGCTCTGGTGGTGGAATAGGTAGACACGCGGGACTTAAAATCCCGTGGCCAGAAATGGCCGTACGGGTTCGATTCCCGTCCGGAGCACATCAATCCCTCTTGGAAGAAATTCCGAGAGGGATTTTTGTATGATATTATCCCGAAGAAAGCTCACTGCACTGAAATTAAAGCTATCTTTGCACAACAAGCCTCACATACATGCCTGATATACTCACCCCCTTACAGCGACACACATGCATGTCCCGCATACGCGGCAAGGACACTAAACCGGAGATTCTGGTTCGGAGGGGGCTTCATGCTCGAGGATTCCGCTTCAGACTGCATGAGAGGAAACTTCCTGGCAAGCCAGATCTCACATTGCCTAAATATGGAGTAGCAGTGATGGTGAACGGATGCTTTTGGCACAGCCACAAAGGGTGCAGGTATGCCACTAAACCTAAGAGTAACGGGGAATTCTGGGAGGAGAAGATCAAGAGAAACCAGCATAGGGATGAGGTGACAACAGCACATCTGGAGGCATTGGGATGGACGGTCATCACGATATGGGAATGCGAACTGAGGGGAAAAGAAGCAGCAGTTCAGACTAGAATTGACACCCTTGCATGGGAGATAATACAGGCAGGCCAGATGAAAAAACAAGGCCAGACACAGCGGAGGCTAGCCCGATTGTCAGCAAGACAGGAGCGAATGCTGATAGTGCAGAGACAGAATGACCTCGAGGCAGAAATAAGTAAAGTATATCAAATACCCCAAAAGATAAAAACAGCATCAAAAGAAATCGACTGATGAAGACAATCGAAGTCACTGCAGCTATAATAATCCAGGACGGCAAGGTGTTCGCCACCCAGCGTGGATACGGGGACTGGAAGGGATGGTGGGAATTCCCTGGAGGAAAGATGGAACCGGGAGAGACTCCTCAAGAAGCCCTGACACGTGAAATCCTGGAGGAACTGGATGCTGAAATTGAAATAGGAGAGCTCCTCGATACGGTAGAATGGGACTACCCTGCCTTCCACCTGAAAATGCATTGTTTTCTTTGCACCTTGGTGTCGGAATCGATTCATCTGAACGAACACGAAGATGCCGCATGGCTGAGCGCAGAGACATTGGACTCAGTGAAATGGCTGCCGGCAGACGAAGGATTGATTCCCAAGATCGCATCTGCTCTATCATAACACCCAATCGATTTTATCTATAATCTCATTGATTTAATCTGTTTGACAAATATATGATATTGCCTTATTTTTGCAGTAGGTCAAACAGTTTAAAAGATAAAGATTATGGCAATCATACATTTGAATATGGCCGGCTTCCTCAGAAGAATAGCCGACATTGAAAACAAAGAGTGGAAATTCCTGGGTGACAAACCTGCACTTATTGATTTTTATGCACCTTGGTGCGGCCCGTGCAAGATGCTGTCACCAGTGTTGGACGAACTTTCAGATGAATACGAGGGAAAGGTGGATATTTACAAGGTGAATGTAGATGACGAGGAAGAACTTTCCGCAGCCTTCGGCATACGCTCAGTACCGACATTGATTTTCGTGCCTATGAATGGGGCTCCTCAGATGAGCGCCGGTGCTCTGCAGAAACCTCAACTAAAAGAGGCAATCGAGAGAATCCTTCTATAGCTTGACAGGAAACTTCCTTAGATACGGATCTAACATTTCCTCAGGAATAATATCCTTGACGGCCTCGGAAAGTATATTCAGCATACGCTCTCTTACAAAGTCCTTACGTATGACAAAAGCTACATCGCGATGCGGCTCTGGACTCACGAGGGGGCGTATGTTGCGTTTCTGAGCTTCAGAGAGAAGAGGGATGTGAAGTTCCGGAATTATGGTATATCCTCCATTCTCATCCACAATCCTCACCAATGTATCTATGCTGCCGGCTTCATACACAGCCTTACTGTCCGTGCGGCATTGGCAGAAAGGAAAGCCTCCTCCATTTCCGGGACAATATCCCTCACGAAGTACCCAGACATTAGTCGGAGAAAGGAAAGAGGACATCAGCTGAGTTTCGCCATAAAGCTTCTCATCCGGGGAAAGATATGCCACAAAACGTTCCCTATAGACAGGTATTTCAAGCAGGTCCTGCTCCTCGACCGGAGTAGCCAGGAGAGCGACATCCAATTCTGCAGTCTTTATCTTGTCCAATATATTCCCCGCCCGTGACTCTTCCACGGTAAGATGGACTTCCGGATATCGCTGAGAAAGTATCTTCAACAGCTTAGGGAGAATATAGGGAGCAATCGTTGGTGCTATACCCAAACGCAGATTTCCGACCGACTGTCCTTTGCAGGATGAAATAAGTTCCTCTATCTGAGATGCATTGTACAGTACTACCCTAGCCTGGCTTATAATCTCTTCGCCAAGAGCCGTAGGTTTGACA
The DNA here is from genome assembly GCA_017630215.1 of Bacteroidales bacterium. Taxonomy (GTDB): domain Bacteria; phylum Bacteroidota; class Bacteroidia; order Bacteroidales; family UBA932; genus Cryptobacteroides. The sequence continues at coordinate 40,874 of JAGBVR010000003.1, forward strand.
GGATGACTGGCACGATCGAAAATCGTCACATCAAGTTCGGCTTCAAGTTTGCTTATCAATGAAGAAAGAGTCGACTGGGTGACTCCGCAGGATTCTGCTGCACGGACAAAATGGCGGTACTTATCGACAGCCACAATATATTCCATCTGTTGCAGGGTCATACATTATAGATTTTATCAATACAAATATAGAGAAATTCTATTTGATAGATACATGATAATAAGTTAATTTTGCAAAAAGAAACAAGAACAATAAAAATCAGATATCATATGGCTGTGAAATTTTATAAATGCCGTCATTGCGGCAATGTAGTGGAAAAAGTTGTTGACTCAAGAGTTCCTGTAGTATGCTGCGGCGAAAAAATGGAGGAACTGATTCCTAACACTGTGGATGCAAGCAACGAAAAGCACGTTCCAGTAGTAACCCTCATGAACGAGAATACCATCAAGGTGGAAGTAGGAAGTGTGCCGCACCCTATGCTCCCCGAACATCATATAGCATTCATTTATGTGGAAACCGAAAACGGAGGCATCAAGGTGAATCTCAAGGACAAGCCTGAAGCAGTCATCTGCACAGGCACCGAGAAGCCGGTGGCGGTGTATGAATACTGCAATCTCCACGGTCTATGGAAGACAGAGTTTTAGAAATAAGTGTCAATGTGAAAACGATCCCTCCCAACAATTTCGGGAGGGATTTCTTATATTTGCACATGAATTCTTGGTATGAAAGGTATGACGACTGAAGCAAGTGCGACATTGATGATTATTGTCCTATGCTGGATTCTGCTGATAATAGCGGATGCGGCTGTGGGAGGATTGCTGAAACTGGTGTCTGGTATTCCGTTCAGGAAGGCTTTCGTCTGGGGACTGCTGAGTCTGCTGATACCGCCTCTGGCAATCAGCTACGGAGCACTGATTGAAAGGAACTGTTTCAGGATCAAGAAAGTAAGCATATCCTTCGAGAACCTGCCGGAAGCATTTGACGGCTATCGGATTGTGCATATTTCTGATATTCATGCCCGTTCGTTCATCGGCAGGGAGAAGAATCTGGCCAAAGGCATTGACAAGATCAATCGATTGAACCCTGATATCACAGCCTTCACCGGCGATTTGATAACATTGGCTCCTGACGAGCTTGACAGCCTTGCACCGATACTCAGCCGCATCAAGTCGAAAACCTTTTCCGTCCTGGGAAATCATGATTACAGCATTTATTCGCATGCGTCGGAACAAGAGCGCCAGGTACACCTTGAGGATTTGATAGCCAGAAAGAATGAGATGGGATGGGAACTATTGCTTGACGAGCACAGGATAATCAGCAAAGGTACTGATTCGATTGCCATTATCGGAGTCCAGAACACTTCCCCTTCGAGACATTTCCCGTCAAAAGGAGACCTGAAGAAAGCCTCCAAGGGTACCGAAGGAATGTTCCGCATTGTCCTGAGCCACGACCCGATGCATTGGGAAAACGAAATTCTCGGGCAGGACTATCCCCTCACCCTCTCCGGACACACACATGCAATGCAGCTTTCCCTTCTGGGATGGAGTCCGAGCAGTATGCTTTTCGACCAATACCGTGGTCTCTACACAACAGGCTGCCAGTCACTCTATGTCAATCCCGGACTTGGAGAGACAATATTCCCGGCACGCATAGGTGTACGTCCGGAAATCACTGTGATTACCCTTAATCGTCGAGCTGGAAATCGTTGAAAACTCGCGCAAAACCACCAAAAGTCAATAAAACGCGCGAGAAATCAGCAAAAACTCGCGTGGGATCAATCGTGACTTCCTATATTTGCGACATTAAGATAATTGATTCCATATGATACGTTTAGGGATTTTAATGATATCGTGCATCTTCAGTATTGCGGGGATGCTGTATACCCCTCGGGTAGGAAAGAGTGTCCGTCCTGAGATGAGTACGCTGGCTGTTGAAGACAGGGGCGGATATGAGTGTCGTTATGTCGAGTTCGCTGTCGGGAAGAATGGTAACGGCAAAGAGCGAATCAGGGCATATCTGCTTGTGCCTGAGGATGGTTTGAAACATCCTGCCATAGTGATGCTTCACGATCATGGAGCCAGGTTCGACATCGGCAAGGAGAAGCTGGTGAAGCCGATAGCTTCCATACTTGAGAAGGGTGAAGACGACCATATCATGAGATCATCCAGGCAGTGGATAGACAAGAATTTCGACGGAGTATATCTTGCAGACTCGCTCGCGTCACTCGGCTATGTAGTGCTGGTAGCAGACGCGCTATATTGGGGAGAGAGGTCTTCTGAAGATGCCCAGCGCTGGTCCGAACTCACATATGGAACAGCACAAAAGGATAAGGCGACAAAGGACACGATAAAGGCACTCAAGAACAGGGTCTATGACGGTCAGGAGGAACTATACAATGAACTTTATGCCCGAGATATAATCTGGGCAGAGAAGATGCTCAGAGATGACGTGGCTTCCGTAAGACTGTTGAAATCGCTTCCATATGTGGACAAAGAGAGGATAGGCGCATTCGGATTCTCAATGGGGGCACACAGATGCTGGATGCTCGCTGCTTTCTGCAGGGACATCAGATGTGGTGTGGCTTTGTCTTGGATGACGACGCTTGACAGGGAGGAAAGGATGAAGGCATCCGACTACTCTATGGCTGTGATGCCGATGCGCGAAAAGATGGATTTCGGTGATATAGGACAATTCCTGGCTCCAAAACCTATGATGTTCCTCTCCGGCACAGAAGATCACCTGTTCCCGAAAGAAAAAGTGACCGTGGCATTCGAAAAGCTGAAGAGTCATTACAGCAACTGCCCGGAAAACCTTGAAACCCGATTCTTTGAGGGAGGACACCATTGCGGTAAGGATGTCCAGTCTGATATAGTCAGTTATTTCGAGGAAAACCTATAGGCTGTCATTTACAAACATAAAAAAATCCGGCTCGAGGCGGCAAAGACACCCGAGCCGGATTATCATATAGATCCAATGCTAAAAGTTGAAATATCTTTCTGCGTTGTTATAAGATATATCCTTGACCATCTGATGGATAAATGCCATCTCACTCTTAGGAAGCTTGCCGTTCTTGAGGTCCTCTCCAAGGATGTTGCAGAGGATTCTGCGGAAATACTCGTGACGAGGGTATGAAAGGAAGCTTCGCGAATCGGTAAGCATACCGACAAATCTGCTTAGGAGTCCGAGAGCAGAGAGAGCGTTGATCTGCTTCTTCATTCCATCCTCCTGATCGAGGAACCACCAGCCGGAACCGAGCTGGATCTTACCCGGGCATGTGCCGTCATTGAATGTATATGCCATAGTAGCCAGCACTTCATTGTCCTTTGGATTAAGGTTGTAGAGGATGGTCTTCGTCAGCTTGTCTTCCATCGCCAGTGTGTTAAGGAATTTATGTCCGGCTGCAGCACAAGCGACATCATGAATTGCATCATAACCGGTGTCAGGACCAAGGATATTGAACATTCTGGTGTTGTTGTCGCGGATTGCTCCGATATGGAACTGCTGCGCCCAGCCCTTCTCATGATCCATGCGTGCGAAGTCCAGAAGGATTGCACTCTTGAACTTGAGAGTCTCTTCGGCAGTAGGTTTCTTTCCCTTGAGTGTGTTGCGGAATATCTTGTCAATCTCTTCGAGTTCAAAATCCTCGGCATAGAAATTCTCCAGACCGTGATCCGATATGCGGCAGCCCATCTCATGGAAAAAGTCCTGACGTTTGCGCAGGGCATCCAGAAGGTCCTGGTAATTATTGATTTCCATACCGGCAGCTGCGCTCAGTTTCTTGATGTACGCGATATACTGCTCCGGCTTTTCCACTACCATAGCCTTGTCAGGACGCCATGTAGGAAGGACCTTGGTTCCAAACGGGTTCTCCTGTATCTGCTTATGATATTCAAGGCTATCTGCCGGATCGTCGGTAGTACATACGACTCTGACATCAAACCTTCTCATAAGAGCCTGTCCTCTATATTCTTCTGTCTGCAGTTTTGCTGTACATTCGTCATATATCGCCCTGGCTGTTGAGGGATTCAGCAGGTCATACACACCGAAAATCCTGGCGAGTTCAAGATGAGTCCAATGATAAAGAGGGTTCCTCATTGTGTACGGTACAGTTTCAGCCCACTTTTCAAACTTCTCATAACTGCCTCGTGCACCTGTTATGAATTCCTCAGGTACACCGTTGCCCCTCATGGCTCTCCACTTATAGTGGTCACCACCAAGCCATACCTCAGTCAGATCCTTGAACTGATGGTTGGCTGCTATCATCTCAGGCACAAGGTGGCAGTGGTAGTCGATGATAGGCATCTTTTCCGCACTATCGTGATAAAGTTCACGGGCGAAATCATTCGTAAGCATGAAATCGTCGTTGATGAAAGTCTGGCCCTTGACCAGGTCTTCAAGTTTTGAAATCACATCCATATGAATATAAATTGGTTATTGTTTACTTAAGCTGTTTCCTGTACTCACTAGGAGTAATACCCTTGTATTTTCTGAATATAGTCGAAAAATTACTGCTGTCAATAAATCCGGACCGGTCCGCAGCAATGCTTATAGGCAAATCTGTCGCTTCCAGAAGATGACAGAAATGATCCAATCTCAATTTCATAATATAAGAAGTTATTGTATGTGGGTACATTTCCTTCTTGAATTTCATCTCAATGGCCCTTCTGGAAAGAGGGATGAACGACGTAAGCTTGCTTATATCTATTTCCTGAGTATAGTTACGTGAAATAAATTCAACTATATCGCGGATATATGGGTCAGATATCACCCTTCGTTTTGTCGACATTCTTTCCACAACTCCGATTGCTTCCACAGCAATTCTTGCCGGCCAGGTCTTCTTCTGGTTTACCATCTGGAACAGGGCCTCAGCGATTTCATATCCGTGCTTTTCGAAATTGAGCTTGATAGAAGACAAGGTAGGAGACGATATATTGCACATGAATTCATCATTATCGACACCAAGAAGCGAGATATCGTCAGGAATCCTGATTCCTTCCATCTGACAGATCTCAGTCACCTGTCTTGCCATAAAATCATTGCATGCAAGCAAAGCTACGGGCTTGGGAAGTGCGCGAAGCCAGTCGGTTATCTCACTGATTTCATCCTTGAAATCTTCGACATCATACCGATAAGTAAAGGCCTTGAGTGACGAGACTATCTGTTCACTATATCCTTCATATCTTGACATTGACCAAATGATGTCTTTCATTCCTATGAATGCATAGTTGCTGAATTTCTGCTCAATGAAAAACCTGGCGGCATACGCTCCGAATTCCTTATAGTGACCGGTAAGCATCGGAAACTCATCGTACACCCTTTTATAGGTACGGAGGAAGATAGGTATGTTCAACTTCCTGGCCTCTTCAACATTGATATTATGCCACAGTCCGATGATTGCATCAACCTTGAATTTCTTTGCGAGCTTGATGATCTCGATGGAATTGTCTCTGGTCTGGGAAATCAGATGGGACATAGGATAGAATATACATCCTCCCTGCGTATCCGCATACTTGACGAAACCATTCAGGAAACGTCTCTCCGACTCTTGCGAGTAGTCTGTAAGCAGGAGAATCTTGATCATCTGTTTTCGCTTATGTCCGGTTACAGGTCCTTAATGAGTGCTAAATTAAGTAAAAATTGTAAAAAACAATAAAAAGCGCATCCGATTTTCGTTTTAAAAGAATTATTTTCGTTAACAATAGACCGTTATGACCCGCACACTTTTAAATTTGCAGAAACATCATAACCAAGCAACACTAAAACCGGTGACTCATCATGAAAGAGCTCAACAGAAAGACGGCCAATGCCGCAAAATACCCTACCAAGGTAATTCAGTTCGGAGAAGGTAATTTCCTCCGCGCATTCGTAGATTGGATCATATGGAACACAAACAAAACGACCGGCTTCAATGCAGGAGTAGTTGTGGTTCAGCCTATCGAAAGAGGAATGGTAGATATGCTGAATTCACAGGATGGTCTGTACCACGTGAACCTCCAGGGAATCGACAAGGGGCAGCCTGTTGACTCGATAGAAATGATAGACGTGATCAACGGAGGCCTCAATCCATATACCCAGAACGAAGAATTCATGGCCCTGGCAGAAAATCCGGACATCAGATTCGTCATTTCAAATACAACCGAAGCCGGAATCGCCTTCGATCCGGCATGCAGGCTCGAAGACAAACCGGCATCATCATATCCGGGAAAGCTCACCCAGCTGCTTTACCGCAGATACGAGCATTTCAATGGGGACATGACCAAAGGATTCATAATTCTACCTTGCGAGCTGATATTCCTCAACGGAAAGGAGCTCAAGAAGTGCATACACCAATATATCGACCTCTGGAACCTCGGAGACGGCTTCAAGGCATGGTTCGAGCAGGCATGCGGCGTATACTGCACACTTGTCGACCGAATCGTGCCCGGCTATCCTAAGGATACGATCGACCAGATTCATGAGCGCATCGGCTTCAAGGATAACCTCGTGGTCAAGGGAGAGATCTTCCACCTGTGGGTAATCGAGGCTCCGGAATCCGTAGCAGAGGAATTCCCTGCAGACAAGGCCGGTCTGAACGTGCTCTTTGTTCCAAGCGAGGCCCCATACCACGAAAGAAAGGTAACCTTGCTCAACGGACCACATACGGTACTTTCTCCAGTAGGATATCTTTCCGGATTGGATACCGTGAAGGAATGCGTCGAAGATCCGGAAGTAGGACAATTCGTCAGGAAGGTCATGTATGGAGAGCTTCTGGAGACCCTGAACCTTCCAAAGGAAGAACTTCTGGCCTTTGCCGACTCTGTAGTGGAGCGCTTCCTCAATCCATACGTAAAGCATTTCGTGACAAGCATCATGCTCAACTCGTTCCCTAAGTACAAGACACGCGACCTTCCTGGTCTGAAGACTTATCTGGAGCGCAAAGGCGAGCTTCCAAAGGGACTTGTCCTCGGCCTTGCAGCAATAATCACCTATTACAAGGGTGGCAAGAGAGGTGAAGTCGAGATCGTGCCGAACGACGATGCAGCGATCATAGCACTCCTCAAGGATCTCTGGGCAGGCGGCGACATACGCAATGTGGCAGAAGGAGTACTGGCTGCTGAATTCATCTGGGGAGAAGATCTCAACAAGATTCCGGGATTGACCGACCTTGTCACTACTTATCTGGAGCTCATACAGAACGAAGGCATGCGCGCCGCTGTCAAAACCATAATCTGACAATATGGATTTCATAAGGATAAATGCGGCCGATAATGTGGCCGTCGCAATACACGATGTCGAGGCTGGAGCCAGCTTCGACATCAATGGTGTTTCAATCATAACACAGACCAAGGTGCCCGCAGGCCATAAAGTAGCTCTTGAAGATATGGATGAAGGTGCCGATATCATAAAATACGGCTTCCCTATCGGCCATCTTCTTGCTCCCGTGCAGAAAGGAGGACTGATCGACCATACAAACCTCAAGACAAATCTTGAAGGACTGCTGGACTACACATATGAACCGGATCTGACTGAAACAAAGCCTGCAGATACTCCTGCATATTTCAAGGGATACAGAAGAAAGGACGGAAGAGCGGGAGTACGCAACGAGTTATGGATAATCCCGACTGTCGGATGCGTGAACGGTGTAGTTCAGAACATACAGAAACTTTTTGAAAAGGAGCTTGATCTGTATCCGTCGATTGAGAAAGTGATCGCTTTTCCACACAACTACGGCTGTTCGCAGCTGGGAGGTGACCACGAGAACACAAGGAATATCCTTGCTGATATGGTACATCATCCCAATGCTGCCGGCGTACTCGTCGTTGCTCTTGGATGCGAGAACAACCAGCTTGGTGCTTTCCGCGAACTCGTGGGCCCGGTCGATGAGACACGAGTGAAGTTTATGGAATCGCAGAAGATACAGGGAGACGAAGTGGAGTACGGACTCGGACTTCTGCGCGAAATCGCAGCAGCTGCAAAGGATGACAGGCGGGAGGACGTACCTATAAGCGAACTTAAAGTCGGGCTCAAATGCGGAGGTTCTGACGGATTCTCCGGCATTACTGCCAACCCTCTCCTGGGCAGATTCTCAGACTGGGTAGTAGCGCAGGGAGGAACTACAGTATTGACTGAAGTACCGGAAATGTTCGGAGCGGAGACCATCCTCATGGCCCGCTGCCAGGATGAGGCTACATTCGACAGAACCGTACATCTGATCAACGACTTCAAGGCTTACTTCATGAAGAATGACCAGCCTGTATATGAGAATCCTTCACCGGGAAACAAGGCAGGAGGCATTTCGACTCTTGAGGAAAAATCATTGGGCTGCACTCAGAAGTCCGGAAGTTCCATAGTCCGTGACGTCCTCCTGTACGGAGAGAGACTCAAGACAAAGGGCCTTAATCTGCTGAGTGCTCCGGGCAACGACCTGGTAGCATCCACAGCTCTTGCTGCTGCAGGATGCCAGATTGTCCTCTTTACTACAGGACGAGGTACTCCTTTCGGTACCTTCGTTCCAACAGCCAAGATCTCGACAAACAGCACTCTCGCTGCCAACAAGCCTCTATGGATCGACTTCAATGCAGGTGCGATAGTAGACGGGACTGAGGCCGAAGAAGTCGACAAGGCATTTATAGATTTTGTAATAGAGACAGCTTCCGGAACTCTCGTCAACAACGAGAAGTCAGGATATAGCGAGATCGCGATATTCAAATCAGGAGTCACTCTATAGGATTTACACTAAAACCTCGAAACTATGACCATATTTAAAAGATTTGCGGCAGGAATCATTGCTTCACTTGCTTTGGCTTCTTGTAACTCCAGCTACGAGTTCGCATATCTCTATGAAGACCTGCCTTTCGAAATGGAGCAGGTCACACGTCCTCAGATACCTGTCAGAGAAGTCGACATACGTGACTTCGGAGGAGTCGGAGACGGTGTAACCCTCAATTCCGAGGCATTTGCAAAAGCAATCGATGCACTGGCGGAAATCGGAGGCGGACGCCTTGTAGTTCCTACAGGCGTATGGCTCAGCGGACCTATCACATTGAAGGACAACATCGATCTCCACATCAGACCTGACGCGATCCTGCTTTTTTCGACAGACCGCGACCTCTACCCTATCGTGGAAACTGTCTTCGAAGGACTTGACACCAAGCGTTGCATATCTCCTATCAACGCTGTGGGAGCCAAGAACATAGCAATCACAGGAGGCGGAACAATCGACGGCAACGGTGATTCCTGGAGACAGGTAAAGAAATCGAAGATCGCTCCGTCGCAGTGGAAGAAGCTGCTTCAGAGCGGTGGATTCACCAATGAGAAGGGTGATGTATGGTACCCGGATTCGACTTCATTCTATGGAGCTGTAGTCAGCGATGCCTTCAATGTTCCTCAAGGACTGACCACAGAAGAGGAGTGGAACAAAGTGAAGACCTACCTCCGCCCTGTAATGATAAGTCTCATGAATTGTGAGAACGTGCTCCTGGAGGACTGTCTGTTCCAGAATTCTCCTTGCTGGAATATCCATCCTCTGATGTGCCGCAACGTGATCATCAACAATGTGACCGTACGCAACCCGTGGTACTCGCAGAACGGTGACGGACTGGACGTCGATTCATGCGAGAACGTGCTCGTGATCAATTCAAGCTTCGACGTCGGTGATGACGCTATATGCATCAAATCCGGAAAGGATGAAGACGGACGCAGAAGGGCAAGACCGTGCCGCAACCTTATAGTCGACAACTGCATAGTATTCCACGGCCACGGCGGTTTCGTCGTGGGTAGCGAAATGTCAGGCGGAGTGGAAAACATCAAGGTATCCGACTGCCGTTTCCTCGGCACTGACGTAGGTCTGAGATTCAAGAGTTGCAGAGGCCGCGGAGGCGTCGTGAAGAATATCTACATCGAAGATATAGTAATGATGAACATTCCGACCGAACCTCTGCTCTTTGACCTTCATTACGGAGGCAAGTCCGCAGTGGAAGCTGCAGCAGAAGGTGCCTCACCATTTGATGTGGCATTTGTCGAAGCTGACGAGACAACTCCTCAGTTCAGAGACATATATATCAAGGATGTGATATGCAGCGGCGCCGCAAGGGCAATGTACTTCAACGGAATTCCTGAAAAGAACATTGAAAACATCGTTGTGGAAAACTGCGAGATCGTGTCAGAGAAAGGAGCAGACCTGCGTTACTCTACAGGTGTGATTCTGAAGGATGTAAAGATCACTCAGTCTGAGGGAGAGGGATTCAGCGTAGCAAATTGCAGCAACGTTATGATCGACGACTGCGTAGACGCTGCAGGAAAGGATATCCCGGAAGTATTCCAGTATAATTCTAAGAATGTAAGCATCGACTGACAATGAGAAAACTGATGACATTTGCCATGGCAGCATTGATTGCCTTTTCTGCCGTGGCACAAGATAAGATAGTTCTCCGCCTTATGGGCGACTCGACCATGGCAGACAAGGATCTCTCTTATGAGAATCCGGAGCGTGGCTGGGGACAGAGGCTGAAGTCCCATGTGGACACAAATGTTGTAGTGGCCAATTATGCTCAGAACGGCCGCAGCACCAAGAGCGTGCAGACACTCGGAATCTGGGACCGCGTGAAACAGGACCTGAAGGCTGGAGAATACCTGTTCATACAGTTCGGTCATAACGATTCGAAAGAGTCGGACACCACCCGTTATGCAGCAGCTTTCGGAGCATATCAGGAAAACATAAGGCTGTTCGTGGACCATGCGCTCAGCGTAGGTGCCAAGCCGATACTTTTCACTCCTGTGTCTAGACGATGGTTCGATAGCGAAGGTAATCTCAAGAGGAACTGCCATGGAGACTATCCTGCTGCCGTCACACAGGTTGCTCAAGAGTATGGTCTTCCGATAATCGACGCCAATACCATCACTCAGGAATGGCTGATTTCATTAGGAGACGAAGCAACCAGAAAGTACTACATGTGGCTTCCTGAGGGCACGATAGCAAAACACCCTAAGGGATTGGTAGACAACACTCACACCAATGTTGCAGGTGCAAGACAGATAGTAAACCTTCTCCTGCCGGAGATTGTGAAAGTCATACCGGAACTCGCCGAACATATCGTCGATTATGACTTTGTCGTTGCTAAGGACGGAAGCGGAGATTTCTTCACTGTACAGGAAGCCATCAATGCTGCTCCGGACTATTGCAAGCAGGATGAGACCACTATATATATAAAGGATGGAATATACGAGGAGAAGGTAACTATCCCTTCGAACAAGCAGAAGATCCACCTGATCGGCCAGTCTGCAGAAAAGACCGTCATCACTTGGGGCGATTACGCAAAGAAGGCAGGATCTACAGGATATGAGATGGGTACATCCGCCACATCCACTGTCTTCCTCTACGGATCCGACTTCCTTGCTGAAAACATCACATTCGAGAACTCGGCAGGAGAAGGCAAGGAAATAGGCCAGGCCTGTGCCATAACAGTAGATGCAGACAGAGTGGCATTCATCAATTGCCGGTTCGTTGCCAATCAGGATACCATCTATACATACGGCAAGGGACAGAAGCAGTATTTCAGAAACTGCTGGATAGAAGGAACGACGGACTTTATATTCGGAGCCTCTACCTGCTGGTTTGAAGACTGCACCATCCTCAGCAAGAGAGACAGTTACATTACGGCGGCTTCCACTCCACAGAACGAGGAATTCGGATACGTATTCAAGAACTGCCGCTTGATACACAATGAAAATGCTGAGAAGGTATACCTTGGACGCCCATGGAGATCATTTGCAAAAACCGTATTCATAAACTGCGAACTTGGGGACCATATCCGTCCTGAAGGATGGCATAACTGGAACAAGCCATACGCAGAGAAGACCACCTTCTATGCAGAATACGGCAGCAAGGGTCCGGGAGCTGAAGGCCAGCGTGTAAAGTGGTCACATGCACTGAAGGAAAAAGAACTGAAAAAATATACTCCTGAAAATGTACTCAGGTGCGGAGCCGAGCAAGACAAGAACGGCGTCAACGTGTCTGTAGAGTGGTATTTCAATGTATTTTAAGCTATGAAACGACTTTTATTCATTCTAGCTACGCTGACTGCGGTGACTGTCTACGGACAGGAGCCTTATTCCGTACGCATGATAAGGTCAGAGATGCAGAGGAATCCTGACGCGACTTATCTTGACGGACGTGGCGGCGAGCGCAAATGGAACTACACTACCGGATTGGAACTCAAGTCTTTCTTAGACGCATCCAGACGCTATGAGCTCCCCGAGGTCGTGGAGTATGTCCGTGACTGGGCCGACACAATGGCTAATGAAAAGGGCGAGGTCTACAAATACAAGAAATCCAATTACAATGTCGACCATATCTGTCCGGCAAGAATCTATTTCGATCTGCACGACATGTACGGCGACCAGGACAAGCGCTACCGCCGGGTAACCAGAAAGATACGCGAGCAGATCGATTCCCAGCCCCGTACTCAATCGGGAGAATTCTGGCACAAGCAGATATACCCTCATCAGGTATGGCTGGACGGCTTCTATATGGCCCTCCCTTTCTATGCAGAGTACACCAAGAGATATGGCCCGAAGGAACAGAAAGATTCTCTGTTTGCAGACATAGTGCACCAGTTTACAGCTGGAGCTGAAAACACATTCGATCCGGCGACCGGACTCTTCCGTCATGCATGGGACGAGTCGAAGTCAATGTTCTGGTGCGATCCGCAGACAGGTCTGTCAGCTCACGCCTGGGGTCGCGCTACCGGCTGGTATGCAATAGCTCTGGTAGAGGTTCTCGACTATCTGCCGAAAGACCACCCCGGACATGCAGTCCTTGTGGAACAGCTGAACTATTTCCTTCAAGTGCTTCCGAAATGGGCTGATCCTGAGACGGGCATGTGGTACCAGGTGCTGGACTGTCCGGGAAGAGAAGGAAACTATCAGGAAGCCACATGCTCTATCATGTTCATCTACGCCTTCCTGAAAGGACTGAGGATGGGTTATATCGACAGGGCACACGAAGACTATATATTGGGGCTCTACCCTAAGTTCATTGACCGTTTCATAAGGGAGAATGCTGACGGAACCATCTCAATGACAGACTGTTGCGCAGTAGGAGGACTTGGCGGAAAGCAAATGAGAAAAGGAGACTTCGACTACTACCTCAGCGAGCCGATAATCGAAAATGACTGCAAGGGCGTGGGTCCATTCATCTGGGCTTCCCTTGAATGGGAAGCAAGACACAACATTGACTGGTTCCCGTCAAGAGAAAGTCTTCCCATAGCATTCGAAGGTGCTGAAGGATGCGGAAAATATTCGGTCGGAGGAAGAGGAGGAAAGGAATATGTAGTCACATCACTTGCTGACGACGGCTCGGAAGGGACTTTACGCCATGCTGTAGAGGCTGAAGGTCCACGGACCATCACTTTTGCAGTCAGCGGAGACATCCATCTGACAGAGCCACTCAACATCAGGAACCCATACCTGACGATACTTGGACAGACAGCTCCGGGAAAGGGCATAACCATACGTGACCATAACGTATTCATCACTGCCGACCATGTGATCATACGTTACCTCCGCATGAGATTAGGTACTGCCGCCGGAGTCGAAGCTGACGCCCTGGGAGCAAGACATTGCCGCCACCTGATGATAGACCATTGCTCTATAAGCTGGGCCACTGACGAGAATGCCTCATTCTATAACATTGCAGACGCTACGATCCAGTGGTGCATAATCTCCGAAGCGCTTAACGCTTCTGTCCACCATAAGGGAAGGCATGGATACGGCGGCATATGGGGAGGCAGGAATGTGAGTTTCCATCACAATCTCTTCGCCCATAACAACAGTCGCAACCCACGCTTCGACCATCCGAAGCTTTACTGGGATAACGACCTGCTCCATTACAGAGGGACCGTCGAATTTGTAAATAATGTCGTTTACAATTGGGGCACGAAGGCGATTTACGGAGGCGAGGAAGGATGGTTCAATGTGATAAAGAACTATTTCCGTCCGGGACCTGCTACCCGTAACCTTGACGGAGAGTGGCTGGACATCAGCACTTCCGAAACGACATCAATGATTAAGGGAAGGTTCTACATCCATGGAAATTCATATGACATAAGTGCTGTAGAAGACGGAGGATTTGAAGGAAGAAAGCCGGAAAAGCTGAAGATCGCCAATCAGGGACACTATTATTATCATGTATCTGAGTCAAAACGCTACGAAGTGTCAGTTCCGCTTTTGGACGAACACGCACCATATGCTTATGATGCAGTGCTCAAGCACGCCGGAGCTTCGCACAGACGTGATGCCATTGACCGAAGGATAGTAAAGGAGGTCAGGAAGGGCACCGCCGGATACAAGGGTTCCATAACAGGACTTCCAGGAATCATAGACAGTGAAAATGACGTTTTGAAATAACCAATCAACCATATCAATGAAAAAAGACACTAACCAAAAACTGATGACCAACTGGCGCTGGTGGATGGTAGTACTGCTATTCGTGGCAACTACAGTCAACTATATGGACCGCCAGGTGCTTTCCCTTACATGGAAAGAGTTCATCGCTCCCGAATTCCACTGGACTGACAGTCAGTACGGAATCATCACATCCGTATTCTCTATCTTCTACGCAGTATGCATGCTTTTCGCCGGCAAATTCGTAGATTGGATGGGCACGAAGAAAGGATATCTGTGGGCTATCGGAGTATGGTCCTTCGGAGCCTGCATCCACGCCCTCTGCGGATGGGCAACAATGCACATCGAAGGATATGAGTCTATCGCGGCAATGAAGGCTGTCGAAGCCGGATCCAATGCAGCATTGGGAATATCAACAGTAAGTGTATGGCTCTTTCTCGCAGCACGTTCCATACTTGCTCTAGGTGAGGCAGGAAACTTCCCTGCAGCCATCAAGACCACTGCAGAGTATTTCCCGAAAAAGGACAGGGCATTTGCGACATCGATATTCAACGCCGGTGCATCTGTAGGAGCTTTGATCGCTCCTGTAACAATACCTCCTTTGGCAGCTGCCTTCGGCTGGGAACTGGCATTTGTGATTATCGGAGCCCTCGGCTTCCTCTGGATGGGATTCTGGGTGGTAATGTACGATAAACCGGCAAAGTCAAAGCATGTCAATCAGGAGGAGCTGGCTTATATCAGACAGGATGAAGACGAACCGGCTGCCGAGGCTGTCGAAGAGGAAAAGAACAGCATACCGTTCCTCAAATGCTTCACATACCGTCAGACATGGTCGTTCATCGCAGGAAAGTTCTTCACCGACGGTGTATGGTGGTTCTACTTATTCTGGGCGCCGGCATATTTCCAGGATCAGTTCGGATACAAGGCCTCTTCCGGCATGGGTATGTCTCTGATTGTTACTCTTTATGCAATTGTCACAGTAATATCCATCTTCGGAGGTTATCTGCCTAAACTTTTTGTAGAGCAGAAGGGAATGCACCCATACAAAGGAAGAATGCTCGCCATGCTCATCTTTGCTTTCTTCCCGCTCTTCGCACTGTTCGCGCAGCCGATGGGCCAGTACTCAGCATGGTGGCCTGCAATCATCATCGGACTCGCCGGAGCAGGACATCAGGCATGGTCAGCAAACCTCTTCTCCACTGTAGGCGACATGTTCCCTAAATCAGCCATCGCGACAATCACCGGTATCGGAGGAATGGCTGGCGGAATCAGCTCGTTCATCATCAATCTGAGCGCAGGTCGTCTGTTCGACTACTCAGAAAGCATGGGTGCAGCCTTCACATTCCTCGGATTCGAAGGCAAGGAAGCAGGATATATGATTGTATTCTGCATCTGTGCTATCGCATACCTCATTGCCTGGACAATAATGAAGGCTCTTGTTCCTGAATACAAAAAGATCGGATAATGCCCCATAACCATAAGATATTTCTTGCATTTACACTGGCCGCATCCATGATTCTGCATGGATGCCGGCCGGATAGTCCGATGGAAAAGCCTCAGGAAATACCAGCTCCATCCGGCGTCAGGCTGGTTCGTGCTGACGCCTCGTCGCTTGTCTTCTCATGGAATGAGGTGGAAGATGCGGATTATTATGTCGGAAGACTGGAGACTTCAGAGGGCTCATTGGTCTCGGGAGGTCAGATCAGCACTAGAGAAACTTCTGTGAAATATGAAAATCTTCCGGCGGAAACATCCTTCCTCTTCAAGGTCAGGGTAAAATCCGGAAATGTCGACTCGCCTTATTCGGCCCCTGTTTCCGCATACACATCGGAATCAGACACTCCCGGACAAGAACCGGGACCGGGACCAGATCCTGTTCCTGACGAATATTACGCACAGTTCGACATTCCTGCTCACGAAGACGCCCATGGTAAGGCCCTGGCCTTCCCTGGCGCTGAAGGCGGCGGTATGTACACCACAGGAGGACGAGGAGGAAAAGTAATACATGTAACGAATCTCAATGATTCAGGAGAAGGGTCGCTGCGTGCCGCGCTTAACGAATCCGGCGCAAGAACCATCGTGTTCGACGTGGCAGGACTGATAGACCTGAAGTCCCAGCTGAACATCGCGAAGGGAGACGTCACCATCGCCGGACAGACTGCCCCAGGAGACGGCATCTGCATCAAGGGGTTCGCGACATATGTCAAGGCCAGCAACCTCATCATAAGGTTTGTACGCTTCCGTATGGGCGACGAGAACAAGCAGGAAAGCGACGCTATCTGGGGACGTTATTTCGAGAATATCATCCTGGATCATTGTTCTATGTCCTGGTCTGTGGACGAATGCTCATCTTTCTATGCCAACAGGAACTTTACGATGCAGTGGTGTATCCTGACAGAAAGTTTATGCAATTCCGTACACGGCAAGGGAAGTCATGGGTATGGAGGAATCTGGGGAGGAAAGGACGCATCTTTCCACCACAATCTTCTGGCCAACCATAAAAGCAGAAACCCTCGCTTCGACCACCCTGAAATCTATGACAATTACATAGAAACCCATCGTGGCAATGTCGATTACAGGAACAATGCCGTTTACAACTGGGGTGACAATTCGACTTATGGAGGAGAAGGTGCCTGGTTCAATATGGTGAACAACTATTATAAACCGGGACCTGCATCCAAGGACAGGAAATACTTCTTAGACGCCAACGGAATATACACTTCGTCAAAGACAAATTACGGATACCCTCTTCTGTACCTGATGGGAAATGTGCACACGAAGTACGGCGACATCACTTCGGACAATTCCAAAGGAGTATATTGGCATGACCATCAAACCAATACACCTCCTGACGCCTCAAAGCTCATTTCTTCCCAGCTTGAACTCAAAGGGCCGTCCGGAGAGCCTGTCTACACCACCACACATCCGGCAGAGACAGCCTTTGAAATGATACTCGCATATGGCGGAGCTTCTTTATCACGAGATTCTGTCGACGACAGGGCATGCAAGGATGCCAAAGAGGGAAAAGCGACCTTCAGTGACGGAGGCAACGGATCGAAGAACGGCATCATTGACACTCAGACTGCTGTCGGAGGCTGGCCAGCATATGAAGCGGATGCCTCTGAACTCGACAGGACAAAGGATTCGGATTCAGACGGTATGCCGGACTGGTTCGAAGACAAATTCGGTCTGGACAGGTCCGATCCGGCAGATGGCAACGCCATGACCTTGGATCCATACAGACGGTATACCAATCTGGAAATGTACCTCCATTACATTGTAAAAGATATAGTCAATGCACAAAATGAGGGAGGTACTTATGGAATAATAGGTTGAGCGGAATCACTCAAACTGCAATAATAAAAACACTAACAATTAATACTAACCCAAAAAAGTTCTTTTATGAAAAATCTGACTTACAAGATTTCTCTGCTGATCTTAGGACTGTTTGCCACAGCTTTTGTGGCGAATGCCCAGGAGATCAAGGGTGTCGTATCAGACGCAAACGGTCAACCGCTGATAGGCGTGTCCGTTTTCGTGGACGGCACAACTTTAGGTGTATCTACGGGTGTGGATGGTGACTACACTATCGAAGTCCCTTCCGCAAAGGGAAAGACACTTGTGTTCTCGATGATCGGTATGGCAACAAAGGAAGTCGTAATAGGAAATTCTACGACTATCAATGTTGTCCTCGATGAGGATTCAAATTTCCTCGACGAAACCGTGGTAATCGGTTATGCTACCGTAAAACGTCGCGACCTCATGGGTTCGGTGACATCTGTAGGAAGCGAAGCCCTCACACAGGTACCTGTAGCAACAGTCGGAGAGGCTCTTACCGGTAAGATGGCCGGTGTGCAGGTAACCACAACCGAGGGAGACCCTGATGCTGAGATAAAGATCCGTGTACGCGGTGGAGGTTCCATCACTCAGGACGCATCCCCTCTTTACATCGTGGATGGTTTCCCAGTAGAAAGCATTTCGGACATACCTGCATCAGACATCCAGTCCATCGATGTCCTCAAGGATGCCTTCTCCACAGCCATCTATGGTTCGAGAGGTGCTAACGGTGTAGTTCTCGTGACTACCAAATCAGGCGCAGCCGGCAAGATTTCCGTAAGCTACAATGCATACTGGGGTCAGAAGACCATGGCCAATGCAGACGCTATCCAGACAGGATCTCCATATGAATTCGTACAGAATCAGTATGAGCTCGCAGTCCTCCGAGACAGGGTGGACGACGATTTCGTAAAGGTCTTCGGAGTATTCGAAGATATTGACCTTTACAAGAATGTGGAGAAAAACGACTGGGTAAAGAAGGTTTTTGGAAATGTAGGAACAACATTCAACCAGAACATCTCCGTTTCGGGATCTACAGACAAGGTGAAGTGGACCGCAAGTTATGCTCACGTAGGTGACAAGGCCATTATGGTAGGATCAGACTACAAGAGAGACAACCTCAACTTCAAGACCCAGTACAAGCCTATCAAGCAGATCACTGTAGACATCAATGCAAGATACTCTCGCACTGAAGTTCTCGGTGCCGGAGCCAACTCTATGAACGACGGAGGTTCCACTTCAAGCAACGGTCGTCTCAAGCATGCTGTCCAGTATACTCCTTTCCCTATCACAGGAGTTGCTACAGACTCAGACCTCGCTGAAGATTACGGAGACAATGCGCCGCCTCTTAAGTCAGTGGCTGATAACGACAATAGAAGAATCCGCAAGAACTGGACTATCAACGGAGCTGTTACATGGCATATCATCAAGAACCTCAACCTCAAGGTAGAGGGTGGTCTGGATGACTATTCACAGGAGGACAACCGTTACTACGGACTTACAACATACTATGTCGGCAACAATGCTACAATCAAGGGCCAGCCTGCCACTCAGTATAAAAATGCATTCCGTACAAATTATCGTACGACAAACACTCTCAACTATAACTTCTCGGAAGTGTTCGCCAACGACGACCATAAGCTGGATCTCCTTGTAGGTCAGGAGTATATCCTCACTAAATCGAACACTCTTTCTTCTACAATTGAAGGATTCCCTACATTCTTCGATTCTCAGATGGCCTGGAACTTCATGGCATCAGGTACTCCTGTAGCATCGAACAATTTCTACAATCCTGACGGACAGCTCCTGTCTTTCTTCGGAAGAGCCAACTACGAATACGCCGGCAGATATGCACTTTCGGCAACAGTCCGTTCAGATGGTTCGTCAAAGTTCGAGAAGGGTAATCAGTGGGGCATATTCCCTTCTGCAGCAGCATCGTGGACTATCTCTAATGAGCCTTGGATGGAAGGTGCTTCATGGCTTGACAACCTCAAGCTGCGCTACAGCTACGGTACAGCAGGTAACAACAATATTCCTTCGAATGTATCTTCACTCCTTTTCCAGGCCAATCAGACTCAGTGGATATCTATGGGCAACACCTGGTGGGGAACTACTACTGTAGGAGGAAAGTCGATCATGCCTAATCCGGACCTCACCTGGGAGACTACCGTATCCCACAACATAGGTCTCGACTATGCATTCCTCAACAGCCGTATCAACGGATCATTCGAAGTATATCACAATACTACCAATGACCTTCTGATCCAGTTCCCTGTGGCAGGTTCGGGTTATGACTACCAGTACCGCAACCTCGGATCAGTTCAGAACCGTGGTTTCGAAGCATCTGTCAATTTTGTAATCTTCGAGAAGAAGAATTTCGGTCTCACCCTCGGTGGCAACATCAGCTTGAATGAGAACAAGGTCACCAGCCTCGGAGGACTTGAAAGAATCGAAGCGACATCAGAGTGGGCTTCTACCGAGATCGGTCCTGACTATGCTGTGACTGTGGGACGTCCTCTGGGTGACATGTACGGATATATCTCTGACGGACGCTATTCTACAGACGAATTCACTCACAACGGATCTTCATGGGTAGCTAACGAAGGTACAGTAGATGCATCTGACATCCTCGGCAAGGAATTCTTCCGTCCGGGAGCAATGAAGCTCAAGGATATGAACGGTGACGGCAAGATCACAGTAGATGACAAGACCATCATCGGCAATGCCCAGCCACTGGGAATCGGCGGATTCAACCTTTCAGGTTACCTCTACGGCTTCGACTTCTCAGCTAACTTCAACTACGTGTTCGGCAACAACATCTACAATGCCAACAAGATCGAGTTCAGCCACTCAAGAAAGTATTCGAACCGCAATCTCCTTTCATCTATGAATGTAGAGAACCGCTGGACCAACATCGACTGGGCTACAGGAGAGGAAATTACCGATCCTGATCGTCTCGCTCAGATCAATGCCGGCACTACAATGTGGAATCCAGGTGTGAACAAGGCTATATTCTCTGACTGGGCTGTCGAGGACGGTTCTTTCCTCCGCCTTCAGTCTGCTACCATCGGATATACTCTTCCACAGAAATGGACCATGAAGATAAAGATGCAGAAGCTCCGCATATATGCAACAGGAACCAACCTCTTCTGCCTCACCAGATATTCAGGCTATGACCCTGAGGTGGACACCAGACGTAAGACTCCTCTTACTCCAGGTGTTGACTGCTCAGCATATCCAAAGAGCAGGGGTTATGTAGTCGGCGTAAACATCACATTCTAAAACCGGAATTCATATGAAACTGATAAATAAAATCATTGGTGTAGGAATGCTTGCGGCAGCAACTCTGACTTCTTGTTCAGAGGACGGACTCAAGACACCGACCCAGTCATCATTCGACGAGTCTGTAGTATATTCCAACTACACCCTTGCCGAGTACAATGTATTCGGAATCTACGAAGTGTTCGGCCACACGAACTGCCACCGTGGACGTTACCTCCCTTGGTACGGTTTCAACACCGATATCGAGCTTTACAACAACACTACAGCTGATGAGAAATCAAGCATTGCAAGATACTCTCAGACAGCCACAAACGGTCAGCTGAATCTTGCCAACGGCCCTTATAACGAGCTTATGGGCGGTATCGAAAGAGCAAACCTTGCAATCAGAGGAATCCGCCAGTACGGCAATCCTGAAACCAATGCCGATATGGCGGAGCTGCTTGGCGAAGCGCTGACAGCTCGTGCTCTCCTCTACACCGAGCTTCTCAAAGCTTACGGAGAGGTTCCCGCACGTTTCGCTCCGATCGATGCAGAGACCATATATCTCAACAAGTCAGACAAGGATATCATCTACAAGCAGCTCCTTGCTGACCTTGAAGAAGCATTCGGATACATGAAATGGCCGGGACAGAGCGCAGCTACAGCTACAACCGACCGTCCGAGCCTTGCTTTTGCAAAGGGACTTTACGCACGTCTTGCCCTCATGGCTTCAGGATATTCTCTCCGTCCGGACGAAGGACTTGTTGGAACCGGAAATCCGGGAACAGTAAGACTCTCTAATGATCCTGAACTTCAGAAGGATGTACTTTATCCTAAGGCATTGGCCGCTCTCAAGGATGTAATAGAGAATGCAGGTCTGTCGCTTTATGACAGCTACGAGCAGCTTTGGAGAGACTTCAACAATATGGATATTTCAGCCGGTAAGGAGGTCATTTA
This sequence comes from Bacteroidales bacterium, assembly GCA_017630215.1. Classification (GTDB taxonomy): domain Bacteria; phylum Bacteroidota; class Bacteroidia; order Bacteroidales; family UBA932; genus Cryptobacteroides. The sequence goes on from JAGBVR010000003.1 coordinate 62,810, forward strand.
TGTGATTCCTTCATCGGATACACGCGGACGCTGGAACTACACATTCGCCATCAGGACAGAAGGAAATCCGGAATGGTCTCAGGGTCCTACATCAAGCCGTGGAGGTACTGCCGGTCCAGTCCCTACCCTTTATTGGAAATATGAGGACGAGGATGTGCGCCGCGACATGAGCTGCGTGAACTGGAAATGGATTCTCGGACCGGACGGCAAGAATATCCAGACACTTGCCGGACCTAATGACTGGTACTTCGGAAAATTCCGCCTTGAATGGCAGTTCAAGTCACCGTATAACGGAGGAAATGATGATGGTATCAAGCCTGTATATATGAGATATTCTGACATCCTCCTTATGGCGGCTGAAATCGCAAACGATCCTGCATGCGGAAACCGCGACGAAGCATTTGCCAAGGATTGTCTCCTGAAAGTTCGCCAGAGAGCCTATAAGGGCAATGAAGGTACAGCCTCTGCATATGTCAACGGTCTGAGCGGCAAGGATGCCGTCTTCAATGCAATCGTTGATGAAAGAGCACTTGAGTTCGTAGGCGAGATGCTTCGCAAGCAGGACCTCATCCGCTGGAATCTCCTCAAGACCAAGATCGACGAGTCGAGACAGGAACTTCAGGCATGGATGGACAATGCCGGCAGTGAATATGGCCCGGCCGTATGGTACAGATATGCAGAAGACGGTTCGATCCAGACATATGGATACAATGAACCTGCAACTACAGAGGCAGCTCCGGGAGAAGGCTGGGAGTGCTATACTGATTCTAAGGGAGAAGTTTCGACATACTTCAAATTCATCAGCGAGGATACAGGCTCATACAGCGAGTCTGCCCAGAAGAAACTCGATTCATTCTACGATGTGAACCCTGATACCAAGCAGTGGTGGCCGATTCCTGAGGCAACTCTCGTGAACAGCCAGGGTACACTCATAAACGACTATGGATTCTAATACATGACTAATATGAAAAGAATATTTTCAGCAATTATATCTGGAGTGATGCTTCTCGCCTTAGGTACGGGCTTTTCAGGCTGTACCGAGGAGATGGTCAACATCAATGATGAGATATCTCTTGGAAGGTGCCTTACTCCTACCGAGCTTTCTGCCAAGGTTATAAACGGAGAGTTCATCGAGTTCTCATGGACAAAGTCCAAGGGAGCTACAGAGTTTGTTCTCGAACTGTATACAGACGAGGCTATGAGCCAGAAGGTCGAGTCTTTCGTAATTCCTGCGGATGAGGTACCTTATACAGCTGACCTCGAGGCTGACATGACATATTATGCCCGCGTCAAGGGCGTCAATGCGGAAGGACGTATCCAGGACTCTAACTGGGCAGTCTACGACCGCGCTCTCCAGACCTATGCGATCAAGTCATCCCTCAACCCCGAACTTGTAGACAGAAGTGCATCTTCCATCACAATCAAGTGGACAAAGGATCCTGAGGTTGACCATATCCGCATCACTCCAGCTCTCAATGCAGATGAAGAGTACACACGTTTCGATGTATCAGCAGATGCTCAGTCAGCTGCCCAGGTAGAGGTTACAGGCCTCAATCCTTCAGTAAACTACACTCTCGCAGTACATTTCAAGAGTGCCCAGAGAGGTACAGTTTCAGCATGGACACGTCCATCTGTTGAAGGTGCTACTGAGGTTGCTACAGCAGAAGCACTCATTCAGGCCCTCACAGACAAGGCTCCAGTGATCAAGGTTGCTTACTCGGAGACTCCTTACGTTATCGGAAGCGTCGTTCTCGGTGGTCCGGTTGCAATCTACGGTGATGCGACAGCACAGGGAGCACAGCCAGTGATCCAGGGTGGTCTCAAGATCGGTGCTGACGTTACAAGCGTTCACCTCGAGGCTGTTACATTCGATGGTGCAGGTATTGCTGATTATCCTCATAATCTTACATTCGACGCAGCGGCAACAGTCGAGAGCATTACTGTGGTAAACTGTAAACTCAACAACTACCTCCGCGGTGTCCTTTATGAGAACTCAAAGGCTCCTGCTGTAGGTTCAATCAAATATGACGGTGTCGAGATCAACAACGTCACAGGTGACGGCGGTGACTGCTTCGACTTCCGCGGCAAGGCAACTGTAAACAGCATCGAATTCATCAACTCAACACTCAACACAGGTGCCCGCACATGGTTCCGTATTGACGCCAACACAGCGCTTGAGTCTATCAAGATCACACACTGTACATTCAACAACCTTTGCTTCGCGAACAATGGCAACAACAACGGTATCTTCAACATCCGTGCTCTCAACGCAGCCGGCGCCGCTCCTGCATTCGTACTGACTGACAATGTCTTCCTCAATATGAATGACGAAAACAAGAGATGCTGTCTGATTGCAAAGAACTCTACATCCGCTTTCCCATCAGAGATCGGAAACAACTTCTTCTACAACTGCTACGACAGATTCTTCATCCCTCAGAAGGATGGTTCTTCACTTTCAGGTGACGACCTCAAAAATGCCGCCGCAGAAGGAAGAGCACAGATCATTGTAAACGGCAGCGTGGAACTCGCTGAGGACCCTTGCGTTGACAGTGTACGCGACAAGTTCAATGTGACCAGCAAGGAAGTAATCGAGGCGAACGCAGGTGACCCAAGATGGTATGGCGTTTATGTAGAGATTCCTGAAGACCTGACTCAGAATGTAACCGCTACAGGCAAGGAATGGGACCTCACTGATGGCCAGACCTTCAAGAAAGTTGCTGACAAGGACATGGTTCGCGACGGTATCCGCTTCTATGTAAAGAACACTCCTATCAACTTCACTAAGGAAGGATTCGAGTTCACCGGTGAGGCGACTGTTGACGCAGAAGGCATTCCTGCTGACGGTGCTATCGGCATCAAGGTGAATGAGCCTGGCTCGATCATCATCTCTACAGCTGAAGCAGCTGGCCATTCGAACCTTGTAGTAAGCCTTGACGGAAAAGTTTCTGCAGCTGTAGCTGCTGGCGCTGAGTATCAGAAGGTTACCTTTGCATCTATCTCTCAGGAAAGCATGATCTACATCTACGGATGTCACCCTGCAACAATGACATTCCTTCAGTGGACTGCCGACACCCAGGTTCTTGACAAGGTTCTTGCTACCCCTGATGTGAAAATCAGCAAGACTGTAGTAAATGAAAGGGCAGAAGAGACCATCACTCTTACCTGGAATGCAATCGATTATGCAGGCTCATACAATGTAACTGTAGATGGAAAGGCTAAGAATATCACTGAGACCACATATTCTTTCGAGACATCCGGCTTTGCAGTCGAAGAGGCTGGCGGAGACTTCACAATCCAGGTGACAGCGGTTCCTGCAGCTGACGACTACACACGCGTAGAGTCACAGCCTGCCGAGCTCTCATTCCATGTCAATGATGTGCCTGATGAGCCTGGAATCAAGGTGGTAAGATACACCCTTGCATTCCCTGATGCAGCCAACGCAGAAGAGAAATATATATGCGAAAACAACGCGGGATTCTATGTCCAGACTACCGGCGGATGGGTCATCGACGCCAACTCTCAGAAATTTGCGGTTCCTGGAGCGTCAGAGTACGACCAGTACAGCTCACGTCTCAAAGGTTCGAAGACATCTGACAGCAAGACTATGACCATCACTGTTCCTAACGACGGTAAGCTCTACATCGCCGCACGCTCAGCGAACTCATCTGCTACCGACCGTACGATGGCTTTGATGCAGGGCGACAAGGAAGTACTTGCTCCGACTGTCATCAAGGATGCCGACAAGTTCACAGCTGGTGACGCTTCTGTATTCCCATATGTTGTCGTAGATGTAAAGGCCGGTGAGATCCAGGTGATTCTGAACAATGGCATCAACTTCTACGGTATCATTTACGATGCTCTCGAAGGCGCTCCTGCAGGAGTCGACTATACCTGGGACTTCTCTGCTCCTGAGTGGGTGGATGCAATGACAGGCAGCGGTATCGCGGCAAACACCAACGATTCCAACTGGAATCTTGAAGTCAACGGACTCAAGGTCGTTTCTGGCGGCGGATCCATGAAATGGAACTTCTCAGGAGAAACTTACTTCTGGCAGCCGGGAGGAAAGAGTGACGGAACTACACGTTACTTCGAATTTACCACCGAGTCTGCAGGCAAGCTCACAGTATATGCTTCAAATACAGGAAGCTCTGAGGATCTTACCAGAATGGTGACCGTAAAGGTAGGTGACGGTGAGCCTGAATCTCTTCCGGGAGGCTATTCAAGCTCAAATGGTGCTGTACCAGTAGAATTCAATGTCAAAGCCGGTACAGTCAGAATCTATCCTACAGGTAACGGACTGAGATTCTACAAGATCGAGTTCCACGCGAACTAAACTTAAACCTGTTTATATTCTATTGCGGAGCAGTGGCAGGTGCTGCTGCTCCGCTTTTAATGAAAGCATGATATGAGGCATATATTGGTTGCCGGTGCGCTGGCCGGACTTTCATTTGCTGCCGCAGCGCAGCAGCCATCCCAAAGCTGGAATCCTGACAGAGGCACCCACTATGTCAATCCTATACTCAATGCAGATTACTCTGACCCGGATGTATGCCGTGTAGGAGACGATTTCTATATGACATCATCTTCTTTCGGGTGTTTCCCCGGCCTGCAGATTCTCCACTCGACCGATCTTGTGAACTGGGAGATAATCGGTGCGGCACTGACTGACTACCCTGGTCCGAACTGGTCAGACGAAAGACATTGGGAGACCATAGGACAGAAGCTTGACACACCGGACACGCCTCCACCAGGCCACTTGGAATGGCGGACAGTTCCTCAGCACGGAAACGGAGTATGGGCGCCTGCCATACGCTATCACAACGGAGAATTCTACATCTATTGCGGTGATCCCGACAGAGGTATCTTCATGGTGAAGACATCCGATCCGAGGGGACGTTGGGAAGATCCGGTATGGGTGGTAAAGGCCAAAGGCTTCATCGACCCGTGCCCGCTATGGGACGAGGATGGCAAGGCGTACCTCTCGCACGGATGTGCTGGCAGCCGTGCAGGGCACAAGAGCGTACTCTTCGTAGCTCCAATGTCTCCTGACGGCACAAGGCTTATAGGCCAGAGCCGGATCGTATATGACGGCCACGAAACCCAGCCAACCATTGAAGGCACCAAATTCTATAAATATAAAGGCAACTACTATATATTCTCCCCTGCCGGAGGAGTTCCTACGGGCTGGCAGGTAGTGCTCAAGGCATCAAGCCCATTCGGGCCATATCAGGAAAGAGTCGTAATGGCTCAGGGCAAGTCCGAAGTCAATGGCCCGCACCAGGGAGCCTGGGTAGATACTCCTTCCGGAGAACACTGGTTCATACACTTCCAGGACAAGGATGCATATGGACGAGTGGTGCATCTCCAGCCTATGGAATGGACCTCCGGGGAATGGCCAGTAATAGGCTTAGATGAAGATGGCGACGGAGTCGGAGAACCTGTAGAAAGGTACAGAAAGCCCGCACTGAGAAGTTCCGGAGTCTTCCAGCCAGCTGAAAGCGATACTTTCTCGAGCATGGAACTCGGGCTGCAGTGGCAATGGCACGGTGTACCTTCACCTTATTGGTATTATACGGATGCCGGAGCCCGCGAGACCCACACAGACGGACTTGGAGCACTGAGACTCTACTCTGTGGATCAGGTAGACGGATGGCATAATCTTGGAGACTCACCTAATCTGCTTATGCAGAAGACCCCTGCAGATGATTTTACTGTGACGACAAAGCTCCGTTTCGTTCCAAACCCGCAGCTGAAGGAAAAGGGTGAGAACTGCGGATTCGTCCTGATGGGTCTGGACTATGCCACTTTAAGATTGACTGACACTTCGGAAGGTATTGTCCTTCAATATATAGAATGTAAAGATGCTTTGAAAGGCACTCAGGAAGAGATTCTGAAGACTGTTCCGGTCACTTCCACACCACTTCTTAAGCCTTATTCCAGCAAATACATGTCAACAACAGTTCCTCCTGTGGCCCCTGTCGCGTATAAGTCGGCTGAGGTATTCATGAAGATGGAGGTAAAACCAAAGGTAAGAAACGGCAATGTACCTGATCTTACAGCAAGGTTTTTCTACAGCCTTGACGGTTGGACATGGACAGAACTCACTGAAAAACCGTTCACGGGCAAGCCCGGAAAATGGATCGGAGCAAAGTTCGGTCTGTACTGCAATCGCTTCGCATCAAAAAATGACAGCGGATGGGTACAGATAGATTGGATCAATGTAACGGAATAATCATTAATTTTACAATCTGAAACATAAGATATAGCACTATGGTAAATTTTTCTCTTGAAGGCAAGGTTGCTCTTGTGACCGGAGCCGCTTACGGAATAGGATTCGCAATGGCTCAGGCGCTTGCCGAGGCTGGTGCAAAAATAGCGTTCAACTGCCGCACACAGGCCAATATGGACAAGGCACTTGAAGGATACAAGGCCCTTGGAATCGAAGCTAAAGGATATATATGCGACTGCACTGATGAGGAAGGTGTAAAGGCAATGGTAGCCGACATCGCAGCCACTCTTGGACCTGTAGACATTCTGGTTAACAATGCCGGCATCATCAAGCGCATTCCGATGCACGAGATGGCTGCAGAAGAGTTCCGCCAGGTTGTTGACATTGACCTTATTGCTCCTTACATATGCGCGAAGGCGGTACTTCCCGGAATGATGGAGAAAAAAGCCGGAAAGATCATCAATGTATGCTCAATGATGTCCGAGCTCGGTCGTGAAACCGTTTCCGCATATGCTGCAGCAAAGGGAGGACTCAAAATGCTTACAAGAAACATTGCATCGGAATACGGCCAATACAATATCCAGTGCAACGGTATCGGACCCGGTTACATTGCTACCCCGCAGACAGCTCCGCTTCGCGAGCGTCAGGAAGACGGCAGCAGACACCCGTTCGACTCTTTCATTGTAGCAAAGACTCCTGCCGAACGCTGGGGAACACCGGATGATCTTATGGGACCTGTCGTATTCCTCGCTTCAAAAGCCTCTGACTTTGTGAACGGACATATCCTCTATGTAGACGGAGGTATCCTTGCTTACATCGGAAAACAGCCTAAATAACATATGGAACAGGTATTCAGTTACATTATCGGACTTGGAGCTGCCGTAATGATGCCTATAATCTTCACGATTCTGGGCGTCTGCATCGGCATCAAGTTCAGCAAAGCCCTCAAGAGCGGACTTCTCGTAGGAGTCGGATTCGTCGGGCTTTCAGTGATCACTTCCCTGCTGACGAGCACTCTCGGGCCTGCTCTAGGACGAGTGGTCGAAATCTACGGGCTGCAGCTGAAGGTCTTCGACATGGGATGGCCTGCGGCTGCCTCAGTTGCATACAACACCTCTGTCGGCGCCTTCATCATACCGGTGTGTCTTGGGGTGAACATACTTATGCTGGTAACAAAGACTACCAGAACCGTAAATATAGACCTGTGGAACTACTGGCATTTCGCATTCATCGGAGCCATAGTCTATTTTGCTTCGGACAATATATGGTGGGGATTCTTCGCAGCCATCATATGCTACATCATAACCCTGATTCTTGCCGACTATACTGCCGACAGATTTCAGAAGTTCTATGACAAGATGGACGGAATCTCCATCCCGCAGCCTTTCTGCCAGGGTTTCGTACCTGTCGCAGAAGTCCTGAACAAAGGTCTGGACAAGATCCCGGGCATCAACAGACTGGATATCGACGCAGAAGGAATGAAGAAGAAATTCGGACTCCTCGGAGAACCTCTGTTCCTTGGTATCCTGGTCGGTATAATCATCGGAGCCCTCTCATGTGAAAGCTGGGCTCAGGTAGTTGAAAAGATTCCTTACATTCTCGGACTCGGAATAAAGATGGGAGCCGTAATGGAACTTATCCCACGTATCACTTCGTTGTTCATCGAAGGTCTCAAGCCGATCTCAGATGCGACACGAGAGCTGATTGACAGAAAATTCAAGGGAGCCAAGGGTCTGAACATCGGCATGAGCCCGGCACTGGTAATCGGACATCCTGCCACATTGGTAGTATCACTCCTGCTCATCCCTGTGACACTCATACTTGCAGTCGTGCTTCCGGGCAACGAGTTCCTGCCTCTTGCATCTCTTGCCGGAATGTTCTATGTATTCCCTCTGATCCTCCCTATAACAAAAGGCAATATACCCAAGACCTTCATCATCGGCTTGGTTCTGATGCTCATAGGACTTTACTTTGTGACCGATCTCGCCCCATTCTTCACGCAGGCTGCGCAGGACGTGTTCTCAAAGACAGGTGACACTGCCGTAGCGATTCCAGCAGGATTTGACGGAGGCTCGCTAGACTTCGCTTCAAGCCCGCTTGCCTGGGTGATTTTCCATCTTTCCTATTCTTTCAAGTGGATCGGAGTGAGCGTCCTCGTGCTCGTCACAATGTTCCTTATGTTCCTCAACCGCAGGGCTATCATCAGATACCAGAAGGTCTCTGACACTGATAACAATCAACAGTAACAATATGAAGAAAACAATTTTATTTACATTAATCAGTCTTATGACAATGACAGCAAATGCACAGTTGAACTATAAAGTTCAGACAGCTTGCCATCCAGATGACGTAAAGCATTATGACACAGAGCGTCTGCGTGGCTCATTCCTTATGGAAAAGGTAATGTCACCAGACGAGATCAACCTGACATATACCCTCTATGACCGTCTCATTTATGGCGGTATCATGCCGGTGAACCAGACACTCGTTCTCGAGACATTTGACGAACTCAAGGCAGAGCATTTCCTCGACAGACGAGAGCTTGGCGTCATCAACGTAGGTGGCCCTGGCGTCGTTACTGTAGACGGAAAGGAATATCCTATGATCTTCAAGGAAGGTCTTTATGTAGGTTGCGGCAAGAAGGAAGTAACTTTCAGGAGTGTGGATCCGGCGAATCCGGCAAAATTCTACATAAACTCTACCCCGGCCTACAAGGAATATGTGACTCAGCTTATCACAACAGACAAGAATGCCGATCCTAAGAAATATGCCATCGCTCAGTCAGACAAGTACGGAAAGATGGAAGACAGCAACGACCGAGTTGTGAACCAGCTGATCGTAAGTTCTGTTCTCAGCAAGGTAAAGGGAGGCGGAACCAACCAGCTCCAGATGGGTCTTACAGAGCTCAAGCCGGGTTCTGTATGGAACACAATGCCGGCACACACCCACACGCGTCGTATGGAGGCTTATTTCTACTTCAATGTTACTCCCGGCAATGCAATCTGTCATCTCATGGGCGAGCCTAAGCAGCAGCGCCTTGTATGGATGCAGAACGAGCAGGCCATCACATCACCCGAATGGTCGATCCACGCTGCAGCCGGAACCAGCAACTATATGTTCATCTGGGGAATGGGCGGCGAAAACCTTAACTACGGCGACAAGGATGAAATTCCTTACACTGAAATGAGATAATAACGTCATCCCCGGCTTGACCGGGGATATAACAAGAAAAATATGGCTAAAGTAATTACATTTGGCGAGATTATGCTCCGCCTTGCCACACCGGGATATCTTAGATTCTCACAGACCAAACAGTTTGAGGCCACTTTCGGTGGCGGTGAAGCCAATGTTGCTGTTTCACTTGCCAACTACGGCATTGATACTGAGTTCGTGACTCGCTTCCCTAAGAACGACATTGCCGCAAGCTGCATAAAGGATCTTCACAGTTATGGCGTAGGTACAAGGCATTGCATCTTCGGTGGCGACCGTCTCGGTATCTACTTCCTCGAGACAGGTGCTGTCGCTCGCCCAAGCAAGGTTGTTTATGACCGCGCACACTCCTCTATCGCTCAGATCGAGAAGGGTATGATCGACTGGGAGAAGGTGTTCGAGGGTGCAGACTGGTTCCATTGGACAGGTATCACTCCAGCTATCAGCCAGGGTGCTGCAGACGTATGTCTTGAAGCTATCCAGGCGGCAAACCGTCTCGGCGTGAAGGTATCATGCGACCTTAACTACCGCAAGAACCTCTGGAAATACGGCAAGACAGCTTCTGAGGTTATGCCTGAGCTCGTTGCCGGTTGCGACGTCATCCTCGGTAACGAGGAGGATGCGGAGAAAGTATTCGGCATCAAGCCAGAGGGATTCGATGTTACTGCAACTCACGGTGAGGTAAACGCAGCAGAGTTCGAGAGCGTATGTACCCAGCTTATGGCGAAGTTCCCACGCGCGCAGAAAGTCATCATCACTCTCCGTGGATCAATCAATGCAAACCACAACACATGGGGTGGCGTTCTTTACAGTAATGGCACTCTCTACCAGTCTCCACGTTACGACATCACTCACATCGTCGACCGCGTAGGTGGAGGAGACTCGTTCATGGGAGGACTCATCTATGGTCTCATCACATTCCCTGAGGATGACCAGAGAGCACTCAATTTCGCTGTTGCAGCTTCTTGTCTGAAGCACACCATCTACGGAGACTATAACCAGGTGACAGTTGCAGAGGTGGAAAACCTTATGAAAGGAGACGGATCAGGACGAGTATCAAGATAAGATTATGGCAAAATACAACAAACAACAGGTAATAGCGGCAATGAAGGAGACAGGCATGGTTCCCGTCTTCTATCACGCTGATCTTCAGACTGCAAAGGCAGTGGTAAAGGCTTGCTACGATGGTGGCGTGAGAGCATTCGAGTTCACAAACCGCGGTGACTTCGCTCACGAAGTATTCGGAGAATTGGTAAAATATGCCAATGCGGAACTTCCCGGAATGATTGTCGGAATCGGCTCAGTGGTGGACCCTGCAACTGCAGCACTCTACCTCCAGCTTGGAGCCAATTTCGTTGTAGGCCCTCTTTTCAACCCGGACATAGCTCCGATATGTAACCGCAGGCTTGTTCCATACTGCCCGGGATGCGGTACCGTGTCAGAAGTGGGAAAGGCACAGGAACTCGGCTGCGACCTTTGCAAGGTCTTCCCCGGTGACGTCCTCGGACCTGCATTCGTGAAAGGTCTGAAGGCTCCTATGCCTTGGAGCCAGCTAATGGTGACAGGTGGTGTCAAGCCGACTCGGGACAATCTTGAAGGATGGTTCAAGGCTGGTGTCACTTGCGTAGGAATGGGCAGCAACCTATTTCCAAAGGAGGCTATTGCCACCAAGGATTGGGAGGCAATCACCAAACTCTGCAAAGATGCTCTTGAGATAATCAGCGAGATCAGATAATATCTGAAATCACATCGGTTCAATTGCACTTCTCAGCATACGCTCTCTTGCTAACTCCATACACATTGCTAAATCGCTTTTGTGATATGCGTAGATTTTGCAAGAGAGCGTATGTATGATAATCCCTGCACCTTACGCGCAAGAAATCAGCAGAAACTCGCGCAGACGCCAAGCAAAATCATTACATTTGCAAGAGAGAGAATCATGGAAAACAGAGAAAAAGAAATACGGAAAGTTACCTTATGGGGAGCTGTTGTGAACATCACGTTGACAATAGCCAAGCTTCTGGCCGGAACATTCGGACGAAGTGCCGCTATGGTGGCTGACGGCGTGCATTCTCTGTCGGATCTCCTGACCGACGCTATTGTGCTTATATTCACTCACATATCGTCTAAGGGAAAGGACAGGAAGCATTCATTCGGACACGGCAAGTTCGAAACTATGGCTACCCTCACGATCAGTGTCATACTTATTGTCGTTGGCGCCAAACTTATGGAAGGAGGCATCAGAAGCATAATCGACGTAGCCAACGGAAAAGATCTGCCAAAGCCAGGATATATCGCTCTTATTGCAGCCATTGTCTCGATCGTCCTGAAGGAAGTTCTGTACCATTGGACAGCAAAGGTAGGAAAAAGCACAAGCAGCCCGGCAGTAACAGCCAATGCCTGGCATCACAGAAGCGACGCTCTATCGTCCATAGGTTCACTCATCGGTATCGCAGGCGCTATCATCCTAGGGCACAAATGGACCATATTGGATCCGATAGCTTCCTGCGGAATAAGTATCGCGATAATTGTCGTGGCTGTGAAGATGGCAATCCCATCCCTGAATGAGCTCCTGGAGACATCACTTCCCGAAACCACTGAGAATGAAATAATTGCAACAGCATCTTCAATCAATGGCGTGAAGGACATACATAATCTGAAGACCCGCCGTAACGGAATCTCAGCCATTATTGATGCCCACATAGTCGTCGACCCATCAATCAGTATAACAGAGGCTCATGACATCGCAACCGAAGTGGAAGACGCTCTGAGCCGCAAGTTCGGAAGCGAGACCCAGGTGAGCATACATATCGAACCAGACAAGAACTCAAGATAATGAAAAGACCGGCAAACATCGCCCTCCTTTGCGGAGCGGCCGCAGTGATTCTCAGCTGTATAATCATGATGAATCTGCTTAAAAACGACACAACTATGGAAATACTGACCGGCACATACGGCGGACAGATCTACAGGTACGGTTTCGACACCGAAAGCCTGGAGTTCACCCTTCAGGAAAAGATCGAAGCAGAAAATGCATCATACGCAATAAAGGATGCAGACAATATCTATGCAGTAAGCGAGACAGGAAACGCCTCAGGAGCGTACTCATTCAGCATCGGTTCACCGACAGTAATGACCGCGGACAAAAGACAGACCGGAGCTGATCCGTGCTTCATCATGAAATATGATGATAAAATCCTCACAGCCGATTACAGCGGCGGCTCGATCAGTATATTCCCTATAAGCGGCGGTGCATTGGGAGACTGCCTCCAAAGTCTTGCCTTCCATGGCAATGGTCCGGTGGGAAGCAGACAGGAATCCTCTCACATCCACCAGCTCAAACAAATTCCTCAGACCAGCTGGATACTGGCTTCAGACCTTGGTGCAGACAAGATCCGCATCTTAAGATTCGAGGACGGAAGCCTGGTGCACAAAGCTGACATCGACTGTCCTGCCGGAAGCGGCCCGAGGCATATGGAATTCAGCAAGGACAATAAAACCCTTTACTGCATTTCTGAACTTTCCGGAAATGTCCTGGTTTACTCTATCAATATAACAGACACCCCTCAGTTCACCCTCATCCAGGAAATACAGGCCGACGAAGTCAATGCCGGAGGCAGCGCAGACATCCATCTTCATCCTTCAGGACAATATCTCTACACATCCCACCGACTGGACAATGACGGTATTTCGATTTTCAAGACCAGGACAGACGGTACATTGACAAAGATCGGATATGCCCGCACCGGCAGGCATCCGCGCAACTTCCTGATCACTCCTGACGGAAGATTGCTGTTGGCAGCTTGTATGAACGACCATCTTGTCCAGGTATTCAGAATTGGGGCAGACGGAGCATTGACATTGACTCCTTCAGTACTCAGATTTGAAAATGACAGGCCTTCCTGTCTGACTCTATGATAAAGGAAATGCGTAAAGAAGTAATTTTTACAAAATGGATACCGATTATCAATAGATTATTTTATAACTTCACCAAAATTTCCAGTAACTGAATAACCAATAACATATGAAGAAGATAATGATAGAAAGGGGAAAGGTGATCCGAGTACCTCGGGACGTCGAATTTAAAGGTGGTCACTCACAATACGTACCGCACATTGTCGCCGATGCTGGTAAGACAAGGCGTGTATTAGAGGATCTGAATTGGGTCCTCAGCCCTCTTGGTCTTCCTATCGAGGCTCAGGGATGGATGAGACCAAGGATATTCCCTCAATATGATTCATTTACTTCAGCCAGCAATATACCGGAACTTTTGCAGGGAGATCCGGAAATGCTGCAAGAGACTTTTGGTAAGGCGAAATTCATTATTCGTCTTAAACTTGATTCGGAAAAGTTCAATTATTACTATATAGACGAGAACCTGCCTCAGAACTTCGATCTGACCGATATAATCGCTTGCCTGGATAATGCGGAGCGTATAAAGGAACATTGTCGCAGAATCCAGGTTACACTCGACACTGGAAAAAGCATGCAGCCTTTAGTCTTTGAGTTCAACGACTATTCTTTGCCTATAATAAAGATAGCTCTCTCGGAGGCTGCCTACATTGCCAAGAATTACGGAGCAATATATTACTCTGCGTCTTATGGCCGTGATGCATCAAGACTAAATAAGGTTCTGGCCAAATTAATGGCTACCGATATGGAGTATACGGACGATGAGAAAATCAAGCTCGTTCACCCAGTCCAGAGCATAAAGAAGTTGTTCGCGTTTTATGAGGAAAATCCCGAATTAGAGGACAGATTGGATAAAGCCCTGATGATCACAAGCCTCGGAATAGAAGATGATTACGAGTATTTCTATTTGGTTGAGGGGAATTTATCGACAGTGGTGGACGTGATCAGGCAACAGAAGGATATATCTGACATTTCCGCCTCAGTCTGGTCTGATAACTTAGTGAAAGCTACCTGCGATACTTGCCCATTCAGAATTGGCAAGTATAATGAAGACTATGTCACAAAATTCTTCTCTCAAAAAGAATTAGAACAAATTATAACTGATGTTGAAGAAGGAAATATCGAAGACCTTATTTCTCAGATTTATGGAAATCAGGGTAAAGAGTTATATGATCTCATATTATCCGACAAAGGTATTTCTGATGATGCGGAAATGAAGAAGAGGATAACGGATACTGTATCTAGTGTACTTAAGAAAAGATTTAATCGTGAGTGCACTAATGCCAGAACCATAAAAGTGAGTCAATCAGAAAAAAAGACAGCGAAAAGATTTCTCGAACTCCGTGAAGGTGACGGAAAAATAATGAATTTCTATGCTAAAGATTCCAGCAGAGCAACTTACTCTGCTCATGTCCTTCTGCTTCATGCATTATATTCTGAATGTTCGAAATCCACTATGACGGTTTTCCCGTTTCATACCGATAGCTTCGAGGGCCCTTGCAATAAAGAATTGAAGGAATCAGTGTTCAAAAGGAGAAAAATATATTATAGTCAGGAGCTGGCAATATTATTTGGCTTATTGTATAATCTATATTACTTTAGAAATAGCAGCTCTGCTACGAATGAAGACTGGGGCAATAATATTGTCGATCTGATCATCTGTTTTGATGAGAAACTTGATGAGAACAGCATCCTTCAAAAGATAAAGGAGTTTGGAGCATTAGTCAATAGTCCCGATTTTCGCATTAATGCTAAAAGTCTGATTACCGACAAAATAGGATTTATATCTAAATACCTGGAGGCTTTAGGTACAATTAAGTTCACTAGTGAAAGCGAGATGGCTCCATCTTATTTGGACGCAATCTGCGATATAATAGAAAATAAGAATGAAACCATCATACGAAGATCCGAGGATGGAAGCGAAAATGTGTATGATGTCAATATTATATATAAAGCACTACAGAAACTTCCTGGCAAACTCTCTGAAATGGAAAATAGACATGGTCCTTATCAGAAGTTCGTCATATATGAAGACTATGAAGAGCTACTTAAAAGGGATAATTTCAACAGTAAATTCGACGCAGCTTATAAAAACATCAATGAGGTCTTGTTTGGAGCGCAATATAGCAGTAAGCTTCGTAAAGCTCTACCTAAGATTCATTTAGAAATTGATAACAACGTTGATGTTGTATTCAATAATCTATGTAAACTGTTCAAGGCGTTATTCCATTCCTGGGATAAGTAACATCTAAATAGTACATAATATGAATAGCTACCTAACAATAGAGAACGGCGTGCTGACCGAGTGTGACAAAAATGCATCCGGAAATATTATTATTCCCGACGAAGTGGTTTCTATAGGAGACTACGCTTTTTGGAACTGTTCTTCTTTAACCTCAATACATATTCCATCAAGCGTAACATCTATAGGAGACCGCGCTTTTGGGGGCTGTTCTTCTTTAACCTCAGTTACAGTCAGCCCAGATAATCATGTTTACGATTCACGCGACAATTGCAATGCTATAATTGAGTCTGTATCCAACAAGCTGATTGCCGGCTGCAAGACAACGATTATTCCCGATAGTGTGACAGAAATTGGCGCAGGTGCTTTTGGAAGATGCGAATATTTGGAGGCAATTGCCATACCATCGAGTGTGATTACCATAGGCAACTCTGCTTTTTATGGATGCTCATCCCTGACTTCAGTGATAATTCCAGAAGGAGTCAGAGAGATAGGAAAGCAAGCTTTCCACTTTTGCCTGGCATTAAGGACAGTCATGATACCATCAAGTGTAATCTGGATAGGATATGCGGCATTATTTGACACCCCATCTCTAGTATCCTTAACAGTAAGTCCAGATAACCAGGTCTATGACTCGCGTGACAATTGCAACGCTCTGATCGAGTCGGCTTCCAACAAGTTGATTGTCGGCTGTCAGACAACGGTGATTCCCGAGAGTGTGACAGAAATAGGCGCAGAGGCTTTCATAGGTATCAAGTCTTTGACCTCAATATATATTCCGGCTGCTGTGAGAGTAATCGGAAGAGCCGCTTTTTTTTGGTGTCCATCTTTAACTTCGATAAATGTCAGTCCTGACAACCAGGTCTATGACTCGCGTGACAATTGCAACGCTCTGATCGAGTCAGCTTCCAACATGTTGATTGTCGGCTGTCAGACAACGGTGATTCCCGAGAGTGTGACAGAAATAGGCGCAAAGGCTTTCATAGGTATCAAGTCTTTGACCTCAATATATATTCCGGCTGCTGTGAGAGTAATCGGACAAGATGCCTTTTATCGCTGTTCATCTTTAACTTCGATAACTGTCAGTCCTGACAACCAGGTCTATGACTCGCGTGACAATTGCAACGCTCTGATCGAGTCGGCTTCCAACAAGTTGATTGTCGGCTGTCAGACAACGGTGATTCCCGAGAGTGTGACAGAAATCGATGAAAGTGCTTGGGAAATGTGGAAATCTTTGGAGTCAATCCGTTTCCCTGACACTATCACAGGGATAGAGCAGTGCTTGCAATGCTGTACTTCATTGACCCATGTATCTCTGCCGATTTCGCTGATAGAGGGAAGATACGACAACCCTATGAGACATAATGAAATTCCCACATTGCGATCTATCGAGATCCGTCTCTAAAGATTGAATCACCAATAGGTCCTATGAAACCTGCAGGTCGCTCAGCAGAAGCCTATTTTAGTCCTGGCTTTGACGACAGCTGGTTTGTATTCGGGTATGTCATCTGAAGTGATAGTGATCAACGCCTTGTTTCCTGTCACTCCTTGGAGAATGCACCTTTCAGCATGCTTTATCATGATATTCTCCCACAAGGTGGAAACCTCTCTGGCATTTGCCCAACTACCAGCTGTCCTGGCGTCATACATTCTCTTCAAGAGATCATGAATCAGCTCGGAAACCGAGGCCTCGAGTATATATCCTCCTCTGAAGATACGGTTTATGGCCATTTCATGTAATTGTTCCAAATCATAATCCTCGAAAACAAACCGGTTTGGAAAGCGTGATCTGATGCCCGGGTCTGTCTGCATGGCCTTCTCCATTTCTTTTTCATAGCCGCAAAGGAGTACGGCAAAATCTCTTTTCGACTCATCGGCCAAGGCAGTCATCATGATCGGCATGACATTGCGGGAATAGTCTGACTCGTTAGCGCCAAGCATCAGATTGTGAGCCTCGTCAATCATCAGCACAGAGCCTTCGCTCATAGCCAGAAGCATTGCGACATTTCTTTCTTCGCTACCTACCCAGCGTCCCAGAAACGATGCTCTGTTGGCGACAATCACGTTGCCTTTGGATAATATCCCTGCCGAGTGTAACAGAGAGGCAAACAAGAGAGCAATCGTAGATTTGCCTGTTCCCGGATTTCCAAGCAGGCATGTATGCAGCGAGACGCTCGGCAGCTTGACATGAATATTCCTTGCTTGCAGTTTGTCACGGAACAGAGACAGATTCCGTATTCTGCGGATGTGCTCCTTTATTTCATCCAGACCTACCATACTTTCCAATATTGCATCTGCATTTTTGATCGGCGCATAAATTTTCACAGGCGGAAGATTGCCTCGCGAATAGCTGGATGTGCCATCTGGCTGAAGACTATGATAGACTGGGTCATCTTTATCGATTACAGATTCGACATCCACTTCCAGGAAAAGAGGCTGGTCCGGTGCTCCGGCACTTACTTTGACCTCCTCAACGGACAGTTGGGTAGAGCCATCTATAACCCTGCCATATTCTTTAAGATCAATATCAGACTCAATGGATTTCATGCTGCTATAAATATCAGCAAAGCCCTTTAAGAAGTCTGGGAACTTGTCCGTAGTTATGCTCAAGGCATCAAGCCTTTTGACCATTCTGACAGACACCCGCATATTTTTCCATATGCCCTGGATATCATCGTCATTTATAATTCTGGAAGTAGTTATCAGCACAGAAGCGAAACTTTTTGTCTTTCCGCCAAGCAGTTTCCTAAGCGACTCTGTTACGGCATAGAGTCTGAATACCGGACTTATGCGATATGATGCCTCGCTGAAATATAAAGGCAAGCCCTCATTAAAGGGTGCTTCGTCAGCAAGTTCATCCCCTTGATAGTCGTCAATCATAAGTATGACAGCCTCTTCCGCAGCGATACAGAGATAAAGTCTTCCAGCATCCGGCACAGCAGAGCGGAGGGAATAAACACAAGAGTGAAGAAGGGCTGTGTTCAATTGTCCACACATTTGCGCCTCATTCTTTTGGGCAATTGCCGAGATGATCGAATTGATGAAACTGTTATTCATATCCGGGTTATGTTTATAAGATGAATCAATATGGTTCTTATCTGTTTACTGGCTACAAATAAACTAAGTTCAGCACTGCTGTCCTATTACATACTCAAGTATTTCCCCAAAACTCAGAATAATTAGTCTCTTTGTATGATTAAGAACATTAAATATGAAGACAAGAATCTTTTCAATATTGGCAGCGTCCAGCTCCGGAAGAGAGTGAAGTTCCGGCACTTCCTGCCGATCTGCAGCCGGACAATATCTCATTCAATCATAAGATCATGCTTCTTCAGCATACGGGGACAGCATGTCCGAACTGTCCGCGCCTGATGGTTTCGTTGAAGGAACTGGCTGGTGATGGAGACTACGAGCACGGATGCGGAACCTCCTTCATTAAAGGCGAAGACGGCTCATTTGACAATGTCACCGTCGGCATCAACAAAGCCGCCCGCAAGGAAAAGGTCCGCAAGGCCATCCAGGAATCCAAGCGCAAGACTCGTAAAGCCGCAAAAAAGAACGCCTCTAAAAAACAATAGCGTAGAGGGCATAAGTATTTAGAATGGTGTGACCGATTTAAAATCGGTCAGACCATTTTTTGTGGTACTATAGTATTTCTCTCTCCCTCTCCTTATTAATGCCTTAATTGCAGCGAAATTCATCACTTATAAGTTCTTTGACATGCGAGGCAATACGTTTGAGCCAACAGTAAACAACGCAGTTTTAACTGTATAGTAACACTTCAAAAAATAAGAAAAACAAATGTTTACATTTCTGATAAAACCGACCAATGCCTGCAACCTGCGATGCAAGTATTGCTTCATTCAAGACACGCTTAAAGCGTCGTCAAAAATTATGTCTGTTGATCTGGCTAAGAAGACGATAGACAAAATCGCAGAATTTATCATCGAGCATGATCAAAAAGAATGTAAGATCATATGGCACGGTGGAGAACCTCTTTTGTGGAAAGCTTCAAACTACGATGCTGTGTTGTCATATATGTATGATGCTTATCCTGAAATATCATGGGAGAATGCCATGCAGTCCAATTTGACCTTATTGACAGATGAGCATCTTCGTGTCATAAAGAAATATGATATAGATATAAGTACATCAATGGATGGATACGAGCAAGTGCATGATCAGACCAGGCTGACATCTGATGGCTCCGGCAGCCATTCTTTAGTACTGGAAAAGATCAGGACTTTACGTGGAGAAGGAATCAACTTTGGACTTATCTTAGTCTTGACATCCAGAAATATAGATAAGATAATAGATATTTATCGTTACTATAAAAACTTGAACCAAGGTTTTCTTATCAATCCTTTGCTTGCAGAAGGAGAGGCCAAGACTAACGAGGACTTATCTATAACGCCGGAACAGTATTCGGAAGCTATGATAAAGCTTTTTGATTATTGGGTGAAAGACAAGGATGCGGTGAGTGTTTCAAATTTCGTGGAATGGACTTCGTCGATAGCAACTGGAATGACTTCCATCTGTTCATTTTGTCGGAATTGTCAGACCATCTTCAGTGTGATCGAACCTAATGGTGACATTGCTCCATGCGACCGTTTCTGCGGTCATAAGGAATTCATTTTCGGAAATATACAGACTGATGATTTAACAGATGTCTATGAGAGAAAATATCGAGCCTTCGCAAATCGTGCTTATATTTTGAAGGATTCAGAATGTCAAGATTGCAGGTTCTGAAATGTCTGCAATGGAGGCTGTCCTTCTGAAAGCATCGGTGGCATGGGAGATATCAATCATAAGACAACTTATTGTCATGCTATTAAATCTATATATACACATATAGAAAACTTTATTATTAATCATTTAACACCTTACAAATTATGAGACTGAATTGTAACACCCCTTATTCCAACCCGTTCCTCTTCATCAACAGGGCTATAGCCGAGAAGGAGGAAAGAATCAAGAGACGTTGCGGAAATCTAGTGAATTACTATGATCATGATGCTGGAGTTTATCGCAATATAACCAGTAAATATGTACATATTAACACGGCATGGACTGACACTATGCATTATGAGGACTATGACGATAGTTATAGTCTCTAATCGGAGATCCTCTCAGTCATGAAACATAAACAAAAAAATACAGCTCTTATATATTACGTAAAACAACAATACACACTGACAGATACAGACAGATCCCTCTTAAGTATTTTTTCAGGATACTTGTTCGGAGAGAAAGAAATTTCAGATATCTCACTTCCATATATCGAGATCGACTATTCCCTGGAACCGGAACATGTAAAGGAAAATCCTTGGCTGGAAAGTGCTGATGGAGAACAGTTTGAACAGCTGAACGCACAGTGAACAAGATACTTGAATTGGCTCAAGGTGGAGTGCTGTTCATTGATGAAGCTTATCTTCTTTCATCGAGCGATGAAAGGGATCCGGGAAGGGTAGTAATTCAGATGCTGCTGGATATATTGGCTGACCAGAGCAATAGAGATATAGCAATAGTCCTGGCCGGGTATCCGGATAAGATGCAAGAACTTCTTGCCATCAATCCCGGTTTGACCAGCCGTTTCCCGAATGTCTTTTATTTTGCTGATTTCAATCTTCAGGAACTGAACTTTATCGCCAAGGCCAATTTCGAAAAATACGGTTATAACCTTACGGATGAAGCCGAGGTCCAGCTCGAGAAATGCATCAAGGAAGCGTACGACAGGCGGGATCCTCAGACCTGGGGCAATGCCCGGGAAATGCACAACTTATATGAGGCTGTAATTTTACGGCACGCACAAAGGTGTGTGGCAGAAGGACTTACATTGGAAGATGTGGATCTCCTCATAACAATTGAGCCCGAAGATATCCCCATTCCCAATATTGAACACATCACGATTACCCGCACTCAGAAAATCGGCTTCAGATGATGATGCAATACTAAAGTATGCATTTACTATACTATGAACCCCTTCCTACCTTTGTTCCAGCAAACGATCGTTCAGCGATAGCTACCTGAGAACGACGTGGACCATGAAGGTTAGATAAAATGTCTTTGATGTTAATCCGGCATAGACATGGGGGCTATACAAAGGCAGACTATGTACAATAAAATTCAGTTATTAACACTTAAAGTTTTTGAAAGGAGGTGTATGACATGCTTGAAAACAATGCTATTGAGTTATTGATCATTAAGCAAAGCCCTTGGTGTGACAATGGAACGAGATCCGGCAAATAGTTATTCCATGGCTGAAACTATTACAGCAAGGTAGCTATGGAGGCCATATATTAAGATTGGGGATAATTAATGTATGGCCTCTTCTTTAATTCCACAACTGTTTTTGAATCACTAATAAGGAAAGAACATGAGAATGACATTGTCCGCAAAATTTGCATTGAGAGGCTGGAAGTCACTGCCGTATGCGTTGGTGGATATCACTACTGGTGAGTCGTACTTCATTACAAGTAAGACTTTTAATGCTATTATAGATGCAACTTCCCAAGATACTGCATACCTTCAAGAAAGTGAAGTTATATCTTGCTTGATACGAGAGAATATACTGATTGAGGAAGATAGGGAATTGTTTGATTATCAAAAATATAAGCAATATTCCTCAAGGTATATCAAAAATGCACACTGGGCTGTAACGAACTTATGTAACTATAAATGCAAGCATTGCTTTATCTCTGCTCCGACAACAACAAGAAAGGGCTTAGACACCGGCTCTTGCAAAATGATAATCGACAAACTGGAAGAGTTCGGCATATATAACTTATCTATCACCGGAGGTGAACCATTCATCAGGAAAGATATTATAGAAATCATGCAATATGCAAAGTCAAAGGGTATACTTCTGACAGGCATATTTACCAATGGAAGCTTGTTGACCAAAAAACACATAAATGCAATGCTTGCAATTGGTCTAAGACCAACGTTCTATATAAGCTTTGATGGTTGGGAAACTCACGACTGGCTCAGAGGGGTTAAAGGGGCAAGAGAGAAAGCTATGGAAGCAATTGCATTGCTTAAAAAAAATCATTTGCCTGTCCATCTTACCTATATGATATTAAAGAAAAGTCTGAAGCTCATTCTTCAGGATTTAGACTCTCTTGCCATGTTAGGGGTCGATAAAATCAGATTCGGTTTGATGAGCAGTACCGGAGAATGGAGTAAATCAGGGGAGGCCCATAATGTGTCTTTCAAAGAAGTTCTGGAGCACATTGTCAAAATATTACCTGAGATTATCGAGCGCAAATATCCCTTCAGTATTGATGTTGCAGGCATCATCATGATTGAGCAATATGCGTCAAAATTCAGAATTCCAATGGATAAAGGGCGTATTGATGATGAGCTTCTTAATAAAATTCCGTGCTGTACCTGTGCTCGTAATAGCTTGTATATCAATCCTACCGGTTGCTTGACAGGCTGCGAAATATTAGGGGAGTTGGAGGGAGAGCACTATCCGAATATCATCACTGCAGATGCAGATTCATTATTCTGCATGTCTCACGGGTATTCTAAACTAGCAAACCGATCGCTCGGAGATCTTTTTCAAGTGAATAGAGATTGTCAGACTTGCCAATATGTCACTGTATGCCGAGGAGGGTGTCGAGCCAATGCTTACTTTCATTCTGGAAACATTAATGGCGTAGACAACAATGCCTGCACATTTTTTAAAGGTGGATATTATGAGCAAATTTTACAATTGATGGAAGCGTTAAAGGTCTGTAGATGTGAATGACAGACGATTCCTCTTTCCCTTCGGAGATGTACTCTCATGACGGCCATGAGCTGACTGCAAAACAATAAAAATTAATTGAAACATGAGATTATGAAAAAAACAGAAAAGTTGCTTTCTTTTCAGGAGATGGTGGATAAGTACCGGGTTCCTGCTACAAACAAGTCTTTCCTTTTAGATGACAGTGATGCCGATCATCTGATCATAAGCCCGGGGTTCCACTCTCTTCAGATTCAAGAACTGGGGCATGATGATGAAATCGTTCAGGAGTTCGCCCGCTTATGGATGAAGGGCGAATTGGATACTGCAAAACAGCTTCTTGTAACAGTCATTGAGGGAAAAGGGGTCTGCGGAAATGAACATATCGGTATCATTTTAGCGTCTGTGCTATCGTATACAGGAGATTATTCTGAAATTAAGCACCTGCTTGCAAGCTGTGTTAAAACAGCAAGTGAGGAATTGCTGATTATTGCTGTAAACGTGTTGTTCCAGGCATCTATCCTAACCAAAACCTTATCTGTGGCAGAGGCCTGGGATGCAAAAGATTACCAGGATCCTGAATTCCAGCTGCATCGGGGAAGGCTGGCTCTGTGCAAAGGAGAAGAGGAAAAAGCTATCAGGTGTTTTGCATCAGCCTCACGTCTGGTTTCGGATGAGAGTTGCAATGAATTTATAAGAATGATTGCTCATCACGAACTTAACCAGATCTTCACTTCTGGCGATGATACTTTTTCTTTCAATCTATGCAATAATCCGGGAGGCTACCTGTCGTGAGACTCGTATCCGCTTGCAAACTGGAAATCTGCAATACTATAGTTCCAATGCACGGAATAGTATACGATCGTCTAAATTTGCAGTTGTAAAGATAAGGGTGAAGACTGGTGCTTAGCTAGACGCGATTTTCCAATCTTCCTCTTAGAATAGCTAATAAGACATGATAATCCGGGGGCGACCAGTCGTGAAGATTCGTCGCCTCTTTTTTTTTACAAAGTCAACTTTCAAATGTTTTCCACACAGTCATTTTAAAGCAGGCTGATTCCGTATACATATAATACTAGAGTATGGAATAGCTCATGTTGGGAGAAGTAGGTTTATTTGCATAACACAAACTAATATTACTTAAATCTAATTATATGAATAAGAGTTTCATCAATTCCGTCAAATCTGCGGCTGCCATAAAGAAAGAGGCACAAATGTACGGAGAATTGAACCTTGCTCTCCTCCATGCCAAGATCTATCCCCTCAAAGCTGTCCTGCCGGGTGCCGGAAGGCTTTATCTCTGCGTAGCCGCAGAAGAGGCAGTAATCCTTATGATCGATGAATATCGTGGTGATGAACTGGCGAGTGAGGAACCACTCCATGGAGAATCGCCTTTGTATTATAGCGAGACATCTTCTCGCGTCAGTCCCGTCTTCAGGCTATGGGCTGTTACGCTTGAGCTGAAAAAACATCTTGAAGGCAAAGTGAAACAGTTTGCCTCTGTTATGCTCACGACCTCCAATATTATAAACGAACCTGACATCGAAAACATATGGAAAAACATTCGGGTGCATGTTCGAAGGGTAAAAACTTTCACAGGCTTGAGTATTACCGCTGACAGGACTCCTAAATTCGTGAGGGCATTTACAGACATATATTCGGCAGAAGAAACTGTCGAGTCACATGTGGATATGGAAGAATATCGCAATGCTGTATCTGGAACTTTACAGCCTTTTATAGATGAAGATGACAGTGAATCAGTTCATCGTGATGTTCAGCCTCTTTTTGTGGAAGTGGATGTGGAGTCTATAATTGACAAGGATGATCCTGTATACCATTGTGTACAACCAGATGGAACATCCAGTTATTTGAGGAGCAACCTTCCGCCTGTGAAGGTTTATGCCCCCATCACCAATCCGGATGCAGTGCTGGAAAATATGGTCGGGCTGGACGATGTCAAGAGCCACGTTCGCCGAATCACCAACCTTTCTCTCTTCCGCAAGAAACTGGAGAACAAAAACATACATGTGAAACTTCCGACTATATCCCTACATACCTGTTTTCTGGGTAATCCGGGAACAGGAAAGAGCACTGTTGCAGTTTTATTCGCCTCTCTTTTGCATGCGGCTGGAGTTTTATCCTCAGGGAATGTAATTATCGCCAACAGAGCCTCTTTCTTAGGACGTTGGGTGGGTTCTGAGGAAAGGAATGTCGCAATGCTTCTTGAAATGAGCAAAGGTTCGGTCCTGATGATTGACGAAGCACACAATCTAATGCTCGGAGCTAATCCATCTGACTATTCGCGAAATGTCATGCCAATAATGATGACGGCTCTCGCGGACGAGACAAATAGAGACTTCGCGGTTTTGCTGTGTGGCTATGAAAAGGAAATGGATGAGGCAATGGCCACTGATCCCGGAATCAGGTCGCGCTTTCCTAACCGTTTTGTTTTCGAAGACTACAATGTCGAGCAACTCTATGAAATGGCTGTTGGCCGCATAGTCGGGGGTGGCTATATTCTTGAAGACACAGCTTCCGAAAAGCTCCATGATATTTTGCAGCTGATGTACGACCATAGGGATCCCGCAAATTGGGCAAATGCCAGAGAGGTTTCCACACTATGGGAGAATATCATGATCAGGCACGCCGAAAGATGTATCCTCCAAGGAGTGAGCGTGAATAAGGCGTTGATCACGATCACTTCCGATGACATACCAGAGTATAAGCCTGTTGCTATCAAGCCTAGGACTAAAATCGGCTTCTGCTGAGATTGTGGCCATAGGCTAGTTGCTTAGCGCTTTTTGCTTTTAATTTTTTTCTCATAAAATTACAGAGGCGACCAGTCGTGAAGATTCGTCGCCTCTTTTTTTTACAAAGTCAACTTTCAAATGTTTTCCACACAGTCATTTTAAAGCAGGCTGATTCCGTATAAGAGTATGAAATAGCTCATGTTGGGAGAAGTAGGTTTATTTGCATAACACAAACTAATATTACTTAATTCCTTGAAAACGGGTATCTTTTTTAAGAAACAGCAACAGAAAAATACCTATCTTTGCGACTTAAGACTCAGATTATGAAAATGCGATTTTTCTCAATATTGGCGGCATCGCTGCTGATTATGGGCGGATGTACCGGCGATGAGCCGCAGACTCCGCCGCCACCCTCACCTGAAGAGGCTGAAATCCCGGCACTTCCTGCCGATCCGCAGCCGGACAATTTATCCTTCAACCATAATATCATGCTGCTGCAGCACACCGGAACTGCATGTCCGAACTGTCCGCGTCTGATGGTTTCGCTGAAGGAGCTGGCTTCTGATAAGAATTATGCTGATACATATCAGCACGTAGCCTCACATTCATATAATACCGACGATCCAGCATATTCGAAGGCTGCAAGCCAGATTTCAGGACAATCGCGCGCCTACCCTGACCTGTCATTCAATCTCGGTGCGGAAAGTACCGGAAATGACACGTCTCTGCCTACTATCAAGAGGTATATTGACCAGCTTCACAAGAAATCTGCCGATGTCGGAATTTCCGCTGCAGCCGGGCTTTCAGGCAATACAGTCACCGTCAATGTACAGATCAAGGCTGCCATGGACAATAATTACAGGGTCACAGCATGGCTGCTGGAGGATGGCATTGAAGCCGAGCAGGATGGAGCGACAGCAGAGTGGATGCATACCCACGAGAATGCTTTGAGAGCGTTTTCCGGTACTTCCCTCAACATGGGTGTTTATGGTGAAAGACTGGGGGATCTGAAAGCCGGTCAGACGGCTGAAAAGGTGCTGACAATTGCTGTTGAGGAAGGATGGAAAGCAGAAAACTGCAAGGTGCTGGTAATTGCCAATTCATCGGTGGAGGGCAGATATGACCTGGCGAATTGCATCATTTGTCCTATAGGAGGAACTGTAAGTTATGATTATAAGTAAGATGAAGAAGTTCTTTATCTACATGTCAGCAGTTCTTGCTGCTGTCCTGAATATTGCATGCAATCCGCAGGAAAAGCCTGTGGAAGTAGAGAAAGATCCGTTTACCATAGAGATTCACGACCTGCATTCAAGCTATTGCAAGGTTACGGTGACTCCCGCGGATCCGGACACACCGTATTTTCTGGGAGTCAGCACGGAAGATTATTTCAAAGAGTTCGGTTCATTGGACAACATGAGTGAAGCCGCGACTAATTTCATTGAGACTCAGCTGATAGAGAATCCCGAGCTTTCGGTTGCGGACATCATGCACAAGGGAGTATATACCCGTGATGTGACGGGATTGAAACCAGAGCAGAAATTCATTGTGTTTGTCTGCCATACGGGTAATAACGGAGAGGTCATTTCCGAGATAGAATATATCACTGAAACCACCCCTGCTCTGGCCGAATCCAAGCTTACATTCGAAATAGAACTGGACCAGATCACGGCGACAAGTGCTATGCTGTTCATCACTCCAAGCACTGACGATCAGTATGTATGGCTGGAATTCCCGGAGTTTGTATATAAGGATATGTCAATGGAGGAGCTGGAGGCATTCCTACTGAAGAACTACAAGGCGTTCTTCGGCATGCACGCAACCACCGGAGAAATGATGTATTCCTTTGATAACAAGCTGGATCCGGATACGGAATATATGGTCATTGCTTTCGGATATGACGGAGGCATAACTACAGATCTGGCGACTAAGAAGTTCCGTACACTGAAGCCGAATGACCCTACGGATGTGACTTTCGAATTCTCTTATGCCAATCTTACAAGCCGCAGTGTGGACATGACATTCATTCCTTCGGACAATACGGTTTCTTATCTTGCTGTCGTAGTGGACGAGGCTACTCTGGAAAGATCCGGCGGACCTACGGAAGAAGGAGTGAAGAAACTGATTGACAAGGAAATAAAGAAGGCAATTGCATTTGGAGACTGCGAGGACAAGGCGGAATTCGCACAATATTACGCCCAACGTGGCAAACAGACTGGAAGCTTCGCTGTGACAGCGGGAATGAAACATTATGCGTGTGCAGTATGTGTCAATGAAGCTGGCGAATACGCTTCCAAGGTAGGGATTGCTGAGTTTATCACTCCGGCAGAAGGTACGACAGACGCTTCAGCAACAGCTTCTTTCGATAAATGGTTTGACGGAGATGCATTGGCGGCAGCTGACGCAGGGCTGTATGGAGACTACGCAGGATGGGCCGTACTTCCTATCAGATTCACTCTTGGAGGTTCTGCCGTGGATATCATATATACGATTTACCCTGTAGCTGTCATTGAAGAGGAAGGAGCTACGGATGAAATGATACGTGAGATTCTTTTAGACAATTCTCTTCTGGGCGAGTATAATTTCTACGCAGAAAGCAGGGAAGATGTGCAGCTGGAATGGAACTGTGCTTACAGACTTTATATGCTGGCATTGGATGTTAATGATAATGCCGGAGAGCTCATGACCATGGACATTCCAGCATTGACAAAGAATGGAGCATCACCGGTATCAGAATTCTAAAATCATGATAAAAAGAGTATTATATTTTGCAATTACCTTGTTTCTTGCATGCGGATGCAATGGAGCAAGCCGTTCACAAGGTGAAGAAATAACACATTCTTCAGGTGCGGCAGAGATGATAGAAACTCTGCCTGTGACAGGAACATTCATTAATCTTCCATATCAGGATGTTCGCAACAAGTATACAAACCCTCAGTACATGGACTGCACCGATCCGTCCTTATGGGTAGCGAAAGTGGCTGAAATGAAAAAGATGGGAATGGAGTATCTCGTCTTCATGTCTGTGGCAAATGAGGAAAAAGCCTATTATCCGTCTAAGCTGATGGACTGGCATTATCCGGAGTGGCGAAAGAGTCCTGTAGATGCGATAATGGATGCCGCGGCAGAGCATGGAATGAAGGTGTTCATGAGTACGGGATGGGCTAAGGATCAGGATGACAATCTGCGCGATCCTAAGATAAAGGGACGACAGATCGAAATGATGACCGAGCTGGCAGGACTTTATGGCAGTCATCCGGCAATGTACGGCTGGTATCTGCCTGTGGAGGATTGTTTCGGTCCTATTCTGACTGACTATGCCGTGGATGCCGTCAATGCCCTTACGGCCCGTGCCAGAGAGCTCACTCCGGGCAAGAAGATAATGATATCTCCATACGGTATATTCAATTCTGACTTTGACGATCCGCGTTACGAACAACAGATTGCCCGTCTGACGGTGGATATCATTGCATATCAGGATGAAATAGGCTGTGTGAGAGAGAGATACCCTTTGACCCGCCTTCGCGGAAACTGGAAGAAACTCCGCGCAATCCATGACAAAACCGGGATCCAGATGTGGGCCAACTGTGAATCATTCACATGGGAGAAAGGCACCAACGACAGATCTTCAGCCCTTATTCCGGCCGCATATAGCCGTCTTCTTGCTCAGCAGGTGGCCGCAACAGCCGGCGGAGCGGAAAAAATCATTTCATTCGTGATGTGCGGCATGTATGAGACAGCAGACAGCCGTTATGAGCTGGGACAGCCTGTATGGTCGGCGAAGGCCGGCTCGGATTATATGGATTGGCTTGAGGGCAAAGGCATATGGCCATTGGTTGCAGATGTGATGTCAGGCAGATATGGACCGTCGGCCACTGAAGATATCTCAGATCCGAGATGGATGAAATATACTTCTGGAACATCTGAAATCGATCTTGGATATAAAGATGGTGCGGAGCCGGAATGGATTATGGTGAGAATGCTCAACTGTGCCAAGGATAAGGTCGTACCACCGCAGAAGATTTTCTTCTTCGGAAGTGAGGATGGCGAAAAATGGAATCTTCTGGAAATCCAGGATACTCCGGCCTTCCCGAACACACTCCATGATGCATTTATTGATCATGTTGTGTTCAAGCCGTCCGTTAAATACAGATATTTCAAACTGGCGTTTACAAGTGAAAACGATGTGATGCTTGAAGTGATCGACAAAACCATATAGAAAACTAAGAAAAGACTGATAACCATGATTGCTGTACTTTCTGCGACGACGATTCTGAATGCGCAGGAATACAGGCTGAATGAAAAAGGATACTTCAATTATGAAGGTGTCGATGCGATGGCCTTCGATGACTTCTATCCGGAAGGGCATCAGGGAGGTATTTCATTCATAATGAACGGCAAGCGAGTCGCTACAAATGGAGATATCCGTTTCGACGAGACCCCTGTCACATGGACGATGCAAGGCTGTCTCCAGAGGGAAACCACATCGACGGATATGTACAGTCGCAGAATGATCTTACAAGACACCAGGCCCATGATATTGTAGGAGGTCTTAATGTCGGCGGATGGCATGATGCTTTCCGTCCTGAAATCGATGTCACAAGTATTGATCAGGCTGAGCATAAGGTGGAAATCCACCAGCCTGACGGAAAGAACGACATCCTGCAGCAGATCGAGCACATCGATACTATATTTCCATAGATGTCGTCCACCTCGATGAAGCCGTTGTTCTTGGCGATATCATTGGTTCCGGCGATAATCAGGACATATTTCGGATGCAGATTGACCACATCTTTCCTCATTCTCACCAGCTCTTGCATTTGTTGTATCGGAAATTTATTTGCTATGATATATAAGTTTCCTGGTCTGCGGGTCGCGTGAGAACATTTTGAAATAGTCCCACATCATCTGAGCGGCCGGCATGAAATTCCAGTGGCCGTAATCCACTACTGCGATAACCTTTATGAGCGGTTTCTCGTCCTTGTAGAAGAAACCGGTCTCCACCTTTATACCTTCTCCCTTGTTGGTGGTAATGGTCTTGCGGTCAGCAAGCTCAAGTCCGAAGATAGGGTCGATTGAAAAATCGAGATCCGCAGTCACTTCCATTCCATTGAGCTGCTGGTATGTGTTCCATGCGTTGAGGTAGCTGTTGCCTTTGTAATTGTCCTGTGTGTAGAACGGAACCACCAGGTCGGATGTTCCGAGCATAGAACAATAAGGCATCTCGACTGCTCCTCTCTTCTGTGTCGCGTCTGCCCAGAGGGAATCGTAATTGGAAAACCTGCCCGTTTTTGCTCCGGAATAGATGCCGCCACAGTTTCCTCCTACCGCTGCAAATACATATGACTTGCAGATTCCGAGGGCGGTGGCTGTTATCGAGCCTGCAGAAAGTCCCTGGGCATATACTCGTGAAGGGTCCAGCTGAGGATATCTGGCCAGAAGTATGCCGATCACCTGCTCGACACCATCGAAGCCCATGACTCCATAATTCTTGCTTCCCTGCCATTCCATTTCGACAACGAAGAATCTCTCCTTGCCTGCAACCTGGATGAAACCGGATGTCTCGGCCTGGGTACGCGGGTCGTTTGTGTTGCCATGAAGAAGAACCATTACAGGGACACTTGCCACCGGGGCTCCTTCGATGAGTTCCTCAGGCCAGTATTCATACCAAAGCCATGGCATAGCGCCTCTTTGGTCCAATGTCACCGCCTCTCTTCTGATGCCGAGTGATTCGTGTACTGTGTATGGCTCGAGCTCGTATGGACCATATTGTCCGTATTTCGCCCCTTCGTAATGGGTGTGCTTATAGTTATTGAATCTCAGGTTCTTTACAAGTATTTCATCCCACGCCTTGTCGAAGGTTTCTGCCAATGTCGCATTTGTATTTTCATCCACAACTACTGCAAGAAGCTCCTCTTCAGCGTTTACGTATCTGTCGTCATGCTTTACTGCCTTGTTCATTGCAATATATGGCTTTGCTGACTTGGCTGCATTCTTGCCTGCAACATAGGCTGGGACTCCCCAGGATTGTGCCGGCGTCTTGCCTGGCTTTCCGTCGATTGTCAGGATGCCGGCAATATGTCCGGCTGCATCAGTAGGAGCGAGGACAGAGTTGATGAATGTCGCTCCGTTTCCGATACCGATGACTTTGAGGTTACCTGAACGCGCTCTGTTGAAGACCTCCTTGAACCCTTCGAAGTCTGCTGTCTTGTCATATTTTTCGTCCACAGGGTTGATGACATAGATGCTGACATGGTTTTCCTTTATGACATCCCTCATGTCAAATTTTTCTACAAGTTCCTTAGCTCCAGCCTCATCCACCTTGGTGTCCGGATAGATGAAGAAGGTCGGGTTGTGGTTGTATGACCTTCCTTCCGGCTGGACCACGTTGTAGTTGAATTCGAAATAAGCAATGTTTTCAGGCATCTTCGGCTGCTGATTCTGCGCATAACTGAGCAATGCTGCAGTCAGAGTTGCAATAATCAAAAGGAATCTTTTCATAATGCATATGGTTTGTCGCAAATTTCAGTAAAATTTCTGAAATTCATAATATGTATGTGTATTCTTATTCGTTCAGATTCATTTATTTGTACGAAAATTCATAAGTTTGCGAAAGAATAACACTGAACCATCATGAAACGATACTTCTCACTTATCATTTTTGCTCTCCTGTCATTCAGTCTGGCGGCAGGAGAAAGACAGACCATCTGGCCTGAAAGAAAGATGCCCCACCGCCAGGAACATCAGATCGCCGCAATGACAGATGAGGCTGGAAGACCGGGATTCAATGCAGATAAGCACAGAACGGCATATATCGAATGGTATGACGCCCCTGCTGTGGAAAAAAGAAACGGCGGATGCATGATTCTGATCTCAGGAGGAAGCTATGAGTGCTGCTGTGATGTCGGACTTGTAAAAGAATGGAACGAGAGGTTCACCGAACTTGGATTCCAATGTGTCAATTTCGTATACAGAACTCCTCGTCCTGAGGGTTTGCCGATATATCAGACGGCTTGGGAGGACGGTCAGCGTGCTGTAAGAATGGTAAGAAGCCAGGCCGCGAAAAGAGGATTCGATCCGGAAAAGATAGGTGTGATATCAATGTCTGCGGGTTCTCATCTGGGACTTCTGCTTGCCACAAGTTCCCAGACTCCTGCATATGAGAAAGTCGACAAGGTGGATGATGTTCCTTGCCATATAAATTGGGCTATAGTAAATGCTCCCGCCTATGGAACCACCGATGCGGAGCAGGGTACTCCGGCGCTCAGACAGGGGTATGGAGCGGATGTGACGCTAAGTAAGGTGTTCAGATTCGATCAGAGGACCTGTCCGATGAGCCTTCATCACGGTGGCACGGACATCTATTCTCCATATACGTCCATTCTCGTGTATAAAAAGCTCAGGCAGATGGGAATTCCTGCAGAACTGCATCTTTATGCAGATAAAGGACACGGGGCCTTCGGACTGGAAAGAGGCGTGGAATTCATGCGTCAGATGGGATATATGGGAGAGATACAGGAAGAGGAAAGGCTGATGGACAGATATACCTGTGACGATGCCCGTGGTTTTTATACAAAGGAAAATGTATGGCCCGACGGCAAGACACCGGATTTGAGGCAGGAGCAGTGCGTTCCATACATCGAATGGCATATTCCGGAGAATCTGACTACCAAGGCAATACAGATAGTTTATTCTGGAGGAGCATATTACAGAAACGACCCTGATGGATTCGAGGTCGCTCCGATAAGAAGATATCTTAATGAAAAGGGTATGGCTGTGGTTACATTGAAATACCGTACACCACGTCCGGAAGGAGGTCTGGCCAAACATACGACAGCCTGGCAGGACCTGCAGAGAACCATCAGGATTGTCCGCAGTCAGGCTGAAGCAAAAGGATTGGATCCTGACCGCATAGGCATAATGGGAAGCTCGGCCGGAGGCCATCTGACCCTGATGGGAGTGACTTCTTCGCGCCATAGGTCCTATTGGCCGGTAGATGAGATTGACCGGATTTCATGCAAGGTACAATGGGGTGTGGGCATTTATCCTGCATATGTGCTCAGTGACGGATTTGATGGGGAAAACTCAGAAAGCGGTAACTCTGAAGGGCATTTCATTGCTCCTGAATTCTCTTTCGACCTTGATACTGCCCCGATGGTCTTCATACACGGAGATGCGGACGGATATTCGGCAATGGGGTCCGTGAGAGTCTGGGAGAAGATGGCGATGATGGGTATCCAGTCCGATCTCCATACTCTTGCCACGAGATATCATTGCTTCCATCGGGAAGCTTCTGAGGGAACCGGAAGCTACACGCATTTGGACAGAATATGGGAATTCCTCACATCCAAGGGGTTCAACAAGTAAAAAAGTTAATATCTTTGTAGAAAACAGATACAGATATGTTCAATTCAGAAGTATATATAAACCGACGCCGTGGCCTCCTGTCGAAGATGGAGGCGCAGGGCGCGAAGGGTATTGCCATCTTCCTGGGCAATGCCGATGCTCCGACCAATTATCGTGGCAATGATTATAAATTCCGTCAGGACAGCAGTTTCCTGTATTTCTGGGGTGTGGATGAACCTTGGTTTGCGGCAATCCTTGATCTGGATAATTCAGACGAGTGCCTCTATGGCAATGATGTCGACATCGATGACATAATCTGGATGGGTCCTCAGCCGACTGTAGTATCAAAGGGGGAGGCTGTAGGTTGTGCGAAGACCCTGCCGCTTGGTGAATTCGACAAGGCTGTAGCCAAGGCGGTGTCTGCAGGCCGTCCGGTGCATTTCCTTCCGCCTGCAAGGTATTATAATCAGATGAAGCTGGCGGAACTTACTGGTATTCCGAATGCAGAAGTCCGCAAGGTCGGACCGGTAGAGGCAGGTGGTGCTTCCGAGGAACTTGTGAAAGCTGTAGTAGCTCTGCGTCTGATCAAGGAACAGTGCGAGATCGAAGAGATGGACAAGGCGGCCGAGATCGGTTACTGGATGCATACAGAGGCGCGCAGGGGATGTAAACCGGGAGTTCTTGAGCAGGAGATAGTGGGTCGTATGGAAGGAGTCACATACTCGAAAGGTTGGGGCCCTTCGTTCACGACAATTCTTTCTCAGAACGGTGAGACTCTGCACAATCACAGCCATCATCAGATCATCACTCCGGGCCGTCTGCTCGTAGTGGATGCGGGTGCTGAGAGCAATACTCACTATGCTTCGGACTTTACCCGTACATATCCATGCAGCGGAAAGTTCACAACAAAGCAGCGTGAGATTTATGATATCGTAGAGCAGGCTAACGAACTGGCTTTCAGCATCACCAAGCCTGGCACATCTTATTGGGACGTGCATTGTGCTACCGTACGTTATATGCTTGAGCAGCTCAAGGCTCTGGATTTCGTACGTGGAGATGTCGACGAAATGGTGGCTTGCGGAATCTCCGGACTTTTCATGCCTCACGGACTAGGTCACAATATGGGTATGGATGTTCACGATATGGAGGATCTTGGCGAGAACTATGTAGGTTATGGAGACGAACGTCAGCGTTCTCCGCTTCTGGGTATGGGCAATCTGCGTATGGCCCGTGACCTCAAGCCGGGACATGTTGTAACAGATGAGCCTGGAATATATTTCATTCCTGCGCTGATCGAGCAGTGGAAGCGTGAAGGAACCGACAGGGGCTTTGTGAATTACGAGAAACTTGCCGGATATTATGATTTTGGAGGTATTCGTCTTGAGGATGATGTACTGGTGACAGCAGATGGTGCACGTCGTCTAGGCCCTTATCGTCTTCCGATAAAATCGTCTGATATAGAAGATGTTATGTCTAATGAATAATTGAAATCCAGACTATGTAAGGAGAAGACATGCCACGCCGGCTAGGGGGTGCCCGATCATCGGGAGGGCGGGGGTCTTCGGATTACATAGTCTGGATTTCGAAAGAATAGGATTGTAATATGGAAACAATAATTATCATATTGGCGATATTGGCCGGAGTCATCGGAATCGTCGGAAGTATTGTCCCGGGACTTCCGGGGCCACCTGTAAGCTGGATCGGACTTCTGCTTCTCTTTATTTGGGGACCTGAAGAAATGTCGGTCAACACTCTCATTATCTGGGGAATAATCATGGTGCTGGTCACAATCATCGACTACATTGTTCCGATGTGGTTCACCAAGGTCACCGGAGGCAGCAAATATGCCGAACGCGGTGCTATTGCCGGTCTTATCCTCGGCATAATCTTCACCCCGATCGGCATGATTCTCGGTTCTTTCCTCGGTGCCCTTCTGTGCGAATGGTATTACACGCGGGCAGGTTTCGGACAAGCATTCAAGGCAGCAACAGGCTCCTTCCTCGGATTCATAATGGGCACAGGTCTGAAGACCATTGTTTCTGTCCTTATGATATGGAAGATAATAATCTTCTGTTTTTAACCTTATAATAGCAAACTGCCCCCGATCGCACTGAAGCTGATCGGGGGCAGTTAGTTTTTCCCTATCTTGGAAGAAATCCTTTCTCGATAAGCTTCTCAGCTATCTGGACTGCATTTGTGGCAGCACCCTTTCTGAGGTTATCTGCAACACACCAGAAGTTGAGGCCGTACTTGACTGAAGGATCGCGACGGATTCTACCTACGAAAACATCATTCTTTCCCCACGCATAGAGTGGCATAGGATAGACATTGTTCGCAGGGTCGTCCTGAAGGGTTACGCCAGAGGTTTCCTCCATCATTCTTCGTACATCCTCGATAGTGAAATCATTCTCGAATTCGAGGTTTATCGATTCTGAGTGGCCTCCCTGAACCGGCACGCGGACAGTAGTAGGAGAAACTCCGATACTGTCATCTCCGAATATCTTATGCGTTTCGTTGACCATCTTCATTTCCTCCTTGGTGTAGCCCGACTCAAGGAATGAATCTATGTGAGGTAGGATGTTCTGGTCGATAGGATGCGGATATACTGCGTCATATTCTCCCCATTTACCGCCGGCGCGCTCAGCTGTCATCTGATCCATTGCCTTATATCCTGTTCCGGTAACAGACTGATATGTAGATACTACAATGCGCTTGATCGTATATGCCTTGTGAAGAGGCCAGAGCGGAAGGAGCATCTGAATGGTAGAACAGTTCGGATTTGCGATGATATAGTCTGATTCTTCGAGGACATCACCGTTGATTTCCGGAACGACGAGTTTCTTGGTCGGATCCATTCTCCAGTGAGATGAGTTGTCGACTACGCGTGTGCCCACCTCGGCGAATTTAGGTGCAAGCTCTGCTGATGTGCTTCCTCCAGCAGAAAAGAGGGCGAGGTCTGGACGTGCGGCAATGGCATCCTCTGCACTTACCACTGTCCATTCCTTTCCCTGGAATGTAATCTTGCGTCCGACTGACTTTGCCGAAGCTACCGGAAGGAGCTCCGTTACAGGGAAGTTCCTTTCTGCAAGAACTTCCAGCATTCTGGTGCCTACGAGTCCTGTGGCACCCACTACAGCTACTTTCATATTTTCTACTTTATTACTTAATTTGACAATTCTAAACTTATCGCTGCTTTCGAGGGCGTGCATA
Source organism: Bacteroidales bacterium (assembly GCA_017630215.1). Classification (GTDB taxonomy): domain Bacteria; phylum Bacteroidota; class Bacteroidia; order Bacteroidales; family UBA932; genus Cryptobacteroides. The sequence goes on from JAGBVR010000003.1 coordinate 100,435, forward strand.
ATATGAAAATATGTCTACGTTACCTTTCCCCTAAATCCCCTTTCTCGGAAAGGGGACTTGCTATCGCTACGCTCAAAGTTTTCTACTTTATTACTTAATTTGACAATTCTAAACTTATCGCTGCTTTCGAGGGCGTGCATAATATGAAAATATATCTACGTTACCTTTCCCCTAAATCCCCTTTCTCGGAAAGGGGACTTGCTATCGCTACGCTCAAAGTTTTCTACTTTATTACTTAATTTGACAATTCTTATTTGGATTTCTCGTCTCACTTCGTTCGCTCGAAATGACACTTGTGCTTCGTTTCAATGACACTTGTGCTTCGTTTCAATGACGGCAGTGCTTTGTATCTAATGACAATTGTGCTTAGTTCGAAGGGAATGGGCCTGTTACTTGTCATTTCGAGCGAGGCCTTGGCCGAGTCGAGAAATCTATTTGCTAAATTCTTCGAACAAATCCCTTAAGTCAGGGTTAATTGTCCTGACCAACCAATCCTTTTTCTCTCTTCTCCACTTTTTAAGTTTCTTTTCTCTTTCAATAGCCTGGTCTATGTCTGAATACTTTTCATAATATACGAGCTTGGTGCAATTATATTTTTGAGTAAATCCTGGTATCTGACCACTCTTGTGTTCTTGTACTCTACGTTCAATGTCGTTTGTTACCCCAATATATAAAGTGGTGTTATTGGTGTTTGACATTATGTATATGTAATATGTGTTGTACATAGTTTATGGATTTCTCGTCTCACTTCGTTCGCTCGAAATGACAGTTGTGCATTCTCTCGTAATGACAGTTGTGCATTCTCTCGAAATGACAGTTGTGCATTCGCTCGAAATGACAGTTGTGCGTTCGCTCGTAATGACGACTGTACGTTGTTCGCAGTTCTTGCGGTTTACGACAATTGCAGCGCAGCATTCAAGTCAGCGATGAGGTCATCGACATTCTCGATACCGACGCTGAGACGAAGCATGTTAGGGTAAACTCCTGCGGCAACCTGTTCCTGAGGACTGAGCTGGGAATGAGTTGTGGATGCAGGGTGAACGATGAGCGACTTGGCGTCTCCCACACTGCCCACATGAAGAATAAGCTCCAGGCGGGTCACAAGCGACGCTGCAGCCTCGAAACCTCCTTTGACGCGGAAGGTAAGTACGCCTCCGAATCCGTGCCGCAGGTATTTGCATCCGAGTTCGTGGTACGGATTGTTCTTCAGACCGGGGTAATTCACGCTCTCGACAGCCGGATGCTTCTCCAGGAACTCAGCAATTGCGAGAGCATTGTCGCAGCAGCGTTCAGCTCTCAAGGACAAGGTCTCGAGACCTTGGAGCATAAGGAAAGAGTTGAATGGAGAGGCTGCCGGACCAATGTTGCGGAGTCCGTCCACGCGAACGCGTCCTGCAAATGCGGCGTCACCGAAAACCTCCTTGTAGACAAGTCCGTGATAGCTCTCCGAAGGAGCCGCAAGCAATGGATATTTCTCTGGAGTCCAGTCGAAGTTTCCTCCATCGACAACTACGCCTCCGAGAGCGGTTCCGTGTCCGCAGATCCACTTGGTCGCCGAATGGATGGATACATTGGCTCCCCATTCGAACGGACGGAAAAGATAACCTCCCATACCGAATGTATTGTCCACCATCACGCAGACTCCCTTGCGACGAGCCATCTCGACGATTGGTTCATAGTCAGGAATATTGAATGCCGGATTACCGATGTTCTCGAGGAAGATAGCCTTTGTGCGGTCATCTACAAGAGCTTCCAGGTCGGAAGCTTTGTCGCTGGCTGCAAAACGCACCTCGATACCCATATCACGAAGTGTTATCGCAAACATTGTGAATGTACCTCCGTAAAGGAACGGCTGGGCGACGATATTGTCCCCCGGACCGCAGATGTTGGTTATCGAAAGGAATACGGCAGATTGGCCTGATGCTGTGGAAACAGCCGCCACGCCTCCTTCGAGGGCGGCCATGCGCTTCTCGAAGACCTCGTTGGTCGTATTGGTGATGCGGGTGTATATGTTGCCCGGACGCTTGAGCTCGAAAAGCTCAGCTCCATATTCCATGCTGTCGAAAGTATAGGCTGTGCTCTGGTAGATAGGCACTGCGGTACCCTTCGAAACAGGATCGATCTCCTGTCCTGCCCTTACCTGAAGGGTCTCGAATTTATAGTTTTTGTTATTCATATCTTATGGGATTTCTCGTCTCGCTACGCTCGCTCGAAATGACAACAGTCTCGCTACGCTCGCTCGAAATGACAACAGTATCGCTACGCTCGCTCGAAATGACAATAGTATCACTACGTTCGCTCGAAATGACAACAGTATCACTACGCTCGCTCGAAATGACAACAGTATCACTTTTCAGCATGACGATCATTCTGCACGTAGCAGACGTTATCTTACATTATTATATCATTTAATACTCCCGAGGCAGTCTGATACGCTCCGGCACCTGCTCCCTGCACTACGAGAGGAGACGGATAGAAATCAGTCTGGATGATTGCACAGTTGTCGGTTCCGCTGAGAGTGAAAAGCGGATGCGACTCATCCACATTCTCCAGTCCTATCTTTGCCTTGTAGCCAAGCTCCGAGGTTTCGTCCTTCACAAGGGAAGCCACGAAGCGCTGCCTCAGTCCCTTAGTAGCAGCCTCATTGTATCTTGCTGCAAAAACCGCCTCATTCTCAGCAAGTTTCGCGTAGAAAGCCTCCACATCTCCCTCGAAGAATTCTTCCCCAAGAATCGGAGATATCTGCACATCCTTCTCGTCAAGCGGGACACCAGCCTCTCGTGAGAGAATCAGAAGCTTTCGCAAAACATCGCGTCCACTGAGGTCGAGACGTGGGTCCGGCTCTGTATACCCGGCATCCTGTGCTCTCTTGACCACCTCTGCGAATGATCCGCTGGCGCCACCATCATAGTTGCTGAAGATATAGTTCAATGTACCGCTGAGGACTGCCTCGATACGCACGATCTCGTCGCCGCTGTGCACGCTGCGAGAAATTGACTCGAGGATAGGCAGAGCGGCTCCCACTGTAGTCTCGTAGCGAAGAGTAGCTCCAATCTCGATTGCAGCTTCCTTCAATGCCGCATACTGACGGTATGGCAATGAGAATGTGATCTTGTTGCAGGCCACGACTGAGTATCCCCTCTTGAAGAGGTTCATATATTTGAATGCAATATCTGCTGAGGCGGTGCAGTCCACGAACACTGAATTTTCGAGCGAAAGTGTCGCCAGATGAGTGAAATATGCCTCATCTGCGGCGCTGATTCCATTGTCAAGCTGTGCCTTTATATCATTGAGTTCCAGACCGTTCTTGTCAATGATGAAGCGACGACTGTTCGAAAGTCCGCAGATGCGCAGACGGCGTCCGGTACGAGCTGCAATCTTATCCCTGTTCTTTGCAATGATGTCCACCAGCGCCCTTCCCACTGTGCCGAAACCTGCTATGAATAGATTTATGTCCTTTCCACTTCTTTTGTCGAAGAATTCGTTGTGGATAGTCTTTATGGCTGCCTCTGCATCCCCAGACGAGATGATCACCGAGATGTTCCTCTCAGACGATCCCTGCGCAGTAGCGCGTACCGGGATACTGTTACGTCCCAGGGCAGCAAGCATTCGGCCAGTCGCACCTGTCTGGTTAAGTACGTCATCTCCTACGAGACATACGATGGAGAATCCCTTCTCGACCTTGAGAGGATTGAGCTTTCCAAGGGAGATTTCATATGCGAAGCATTTGTCTGCGGCCTCGCGTGCCTTTTCCGCATCCTTTTCAGAGACGGCAATGCACATTGTATGCACAGATGACGCCTGTGTAATGAGGATTATATTGATGTCATTCTGGCTGAGAGTCTCGAAGAGGCGGCTTGAAAAACCGGGAATGCCGACCATTCCGCTTCCTTCCAGTGAAAGGAGTGCGATATTGTCAGAGTTTGAAATTCCGATTACGGAATCCTTGCTTCGTGGCGGATGCTTCTCGATGAGGGTTCCGTGTGCCTCGGGCTCAAAAGTATTCTTTACATAAATCGGAATTCCTTCTGCCACAACAGGCTGGATAGTAGGAGGATAGATCACCTTTGCTCCGAAGTGCGAAAGTTCGAGGGCTGCCTTGTAAGAGATGTTGCTGATAGTACGGGCAGTAGGGACGACCTTAGGGTTCGAGGTCATCATGCCGGGAACATCAGTCCAGATCTCGAGAATGCGGGCTTTGCAGCCTACTGCATAAAGAGCCGCGGTGTAGTCCGAACCTCCGCGTCCCAGAGTGGTGGTCCTGCCCTGCTTGTCAGAAGCGATGAAGCCCGGAAGAACGAAGAGCTGGGTGATCGGATTGTTCTCCACCATTTCGTTTACCCTGAAATATGTCTTCTGGATGTCTACTGTATTCTTGTCGCCCTTGGCCACGGTGCGGATGATCTGTCTTGAGTCGATCCATTTGGTTGCAATACCGATGGAAGCAAGTTTCGTAGCGAGAATCTTTGTTGACCAGAGTTCGCCGAAAGCCTGAATCGCGTCAAGGCTAGCCGGGGAGAGCTCACCAAGGAGATATACGCCATGGGCAATACTCCTGAGCGAGTCAAATAACCCATCGCATACCTCTTTAGATTCCGCTTGCTTCTCCACAGGAAGGAAAGAGTCGATTATCTCGTGGTGTCTTGCCTGGAGCTCATCGATGAGAGCCTTATAGCTCTCGTCACGTTCTGAAGCAAATGTTCCTATCTTTATGAGAGTATCGGTGCATCCGCTGATGGCAGACGATACCAGAATGGTCCTGTCGCGGTCCACGGCATTGACGACGATGTCAACGACCTTGGCCATATTCTCAGCATTGGCTACCGAAGAGCCTCCGAATTTCAATACCTGCATATATTGTTGTTATGTTTAGAGTTTCATTTTGTGGATATCATCCACGGTTACATGCCACTTTCGTGGTCGGTGTTTCCACACAGGCCGGCACCGACATTTACGGCAACAACGGCCGTATGATGGCGGTGAGCTGGTCATTTTCCAGCAGAAAACCGTCGTGACCGAACTTTGAAGTGATCTCGTGATACACAGCTCCAGGTACATTGGCAGCAATCATCTTCTGCTCTTCGACCGGGAAGAGTCTGTCGCTGTCGATGCCGATGACCGTACATTCTGTCCTGATACTTTGCAATGCCTTTACCACTCCACCTCGGCCACGCCCGACATTGTTGCTGTCTACTGACCCGCAGAGATAATAGTATGAATATGCATCGAAGCGGTCAGAAAGTTTCTTTCCCTGATATCTCTGATACGAGCCTGCCCTATCGGCGAACAGACAATCCTCATCCTTTTCCCACTGCGTAGCGTTGTATCCCTCATAGCTTCTATACGAGATAAGGGCTATGCTTCTTGCACATCTAAGTCCTGTTTCCCCGCCCTTGAGCGAAGCGCATTCACGGAATGTAGGGTCAGTCTCGAGAGCCATCCTCATGGATTCATTGAATGCTGTAAGCCAAGGTGTCACGCGCACTCCACAAGCGATATACACAGCCTTCTTTATGACCTCCGGCTTCATGATCGACCATTCCACCGACTGGAATCCTCCTATGGATCCTCCCACCATGAAATCGATGTGCTCTATTCCGAGATGTTCGCGCACAAGATCGTTGGCACGGACAATATCGCGAACGGTAACTGCCGGGAAATCAAAGTAATATGGCTTTCCCGTCTTAGGATCAATGCTTGATGGGCCAGAGGACCCATATGCCGAGCCGAGCATGTTGGCACAGATCACGAAGTATTTCTCTGTGTCGAAAAGCTTGCCCGGACCTACGAGTTCGGGCCACCAGTCCTGGGCGTCGGAATTGGCTGTAAGAGCATGGCAGATCCATATCACTTTCCTCTGATCGTCCTTCTGCCACTCTTTTTCCGAGCAGTGATATACGACCTTCAGACCATCTATGCTTCCGCCGGCCTCGAATTCAAAAATATCCTTATGTATGTATTCTCGTCTTATCATAGTCTAAAGTCTTATCGAAAGTTTCACACCTTCCGTCCAGAACCCTCCTTATCTTCCAAAGTCCCTCCTTGTCATTCTGAGTTCAGCGTGGGAATATACACCGAAAAAACGTGCAAAGATACTGATTATCTGACTAATTCGGCCTGCAAAGATGATATATTGGGATAATATATGCAACCTTTCTTAAATATTCGGGAAATTATTCTAATTTTGCTAAGATTTAGATAATACACAGAATATTATTCTACAAAATACTATTTTCAAAGATTTAGATTATGGAATCGTTAGACAGGATAGACATCTTGATTCTGCGTGAATTACAGAAAGACGCAAAACTTACGACAAAGGAACTTGCTGCAAAGGTCAATCTATCTCCATCTCCGGTGTTCGAAAGGCAGAAGCGACTTGAAAGAGAGGGATATATCAAGAAGTACGTCGCTGTTGTGGATCCGATAAAGACCGGCAATGGAATAATGGTCCTGTGCAATGTCCGTCTGAAGCATCACAGCAAGGAATTCAGCCAGCGCTTCACCTCGGTGATTTCTCAAATCGATGAGGTGGTGGAATGTTTCAACACTTCCGGAGACTATGATTACCAGCTGAAGATTTATGCACGTAACATGCGTGATTATCAAGACTTTGTACTAGGTACCCTTGGAGATTTGGACTGTATAGGTTCGCTGCATAGTATTTTCGTGATCGGAGAAGTTAAAAACACGCTAAGTGTACCGCTCAAGGTATAAATTGATTATCTTTGTAAACTTTTGGAAAACAGAATATGATAGCAACACTTATAATTTTATTAATTTCAGCCATCTTTTTTGTCAGCGGCAAGGTTCGCTCTGACCTGGTGGCTATCTGTGCCCTCCTGGCACTTCTGCTCTGTCAGGTATTGAACCCTTCCGAAGCCCTTTCCGGCTTCTCTAACACTACGGTCATAATGATGGTCGGACTTTTCATAGTCGGAGGAGGAATCTTCCAGACCGGTTTGGCCAAAATGATCGGAAGTAAGGTTATGACTCTTGCGGGAAAGAGCGAGTTGAGGCTTTTCCTTCTGGTGATGATCGTTACTTCTGCTATAGGAATGTTTGTAAGCAATACCGGAACAGTGGCATTGATGCTTCCGATTGTCGTCAGTATGGCAGCTGCTGCAGGAACTTCTTCACGACGGTTGCTGATGCCATTGGCCTTTGCCAGCAGTATGGGAGGTATGATGACTCTTATCGGTACACCTCCTAACCTTATTGTAAGCGACACTCTTGTTTCTGCAGGATATGAGCCTCTTGGCTTCTTTTCTTTCCTCCCCGTAGGTATCGTGACACTTGTGGTGGGTATCCTGTATATGCTTCCCGCTACCAGGATGCTGACAGCCAGGGAGAAGTCCAAGGACAAGAAGAAGGATGGCAAGTCTTTGAAGGAACTGGTGAAGGAGTATGGAGTCACTGACAATCTTTTCCGTGTTCACATCAAGAATCACGATTCCAAGGCCATCGGTCAGACTGTTGTGGATCTGAATATTTACAGAGAATATGGAGTAAATGTTCTTGAGCTCAGGCGCAGTACGGGTCAGAACCGCTTTGTCCGCACCGTGAACCAGCAGCTTGCTTCCCCTGACCTTGTGCTTAAGCAGAATGATGTGCTGTATCTTTCCGGAGACATCGACATGGTCACAAAGTTTGCAGAAGATTATTCGCTCAGGCTTCTGGACAATCATGTTGATGAGATAGATGGAAGCTCGTCAAATGCTTCGATGGATTTCTTCGATATCGGAGTTGCTGAGATATTGATCATGCCGACATCTTCTATGATCAACCGCACCATTATTGACGCAGGCTTCCGCAGCAAGTTCAGCGTCAATGTACTGGGCATCAGAAGAAAGAAGGAATATATCCTGAATGATCTGGGCAGCGTCAAGATGCTGAATGGTGACGTGCTGCTTGTACAAGGAGCATGGAAGGATATCGCACGCATGAAGAATGAGTCGACCAACTGGGTAGTTCTCGGAGAGCCTCTCCAGGAAGCTGCGAAGGTGACACTTGACCACAAGGCCCCTATTGCTGCAATCATAATGATAGGTATGATTGTGATGATGGTAGTGGACAGCATCCCGGTAGCTCCGGTGACATCAGTTCTTCTTGCAGCTGTGCTTATGGTGGTAACAGGCTGCGTACGCAGTGTCGAAGCAGCCTACAAGACCATCAACTGGCAGACAATCGTGCTATTTGCCGCTATGCTTCCGATGTCTATCGCCCTTGAGAAGACAGGAGTTTCAGAAATGATCTCGAACAGTATTGTGACTGGTCTTGGAGGCAGCGGTCCACGTATTCTTCTGGCAGGAATATATGCGGCGACATCCGTAATGACGATATTCATCAGCAACACTGTGACAGCCGTGCTTATGGCACCGATTGCTCTTCAGTGTGCAATGCAGATTGGGGTGAGCCCGGTTCCATTCATGTTCGCTGTAGCAGTAGCGGCAAGCATGTGCTTTGCCTCGCCGTTCTCGACACCGCCTAATGCGCTTGTCATGTCTGCGGGACAATATACATTCATGGACTATGTGAAGGTCGGACTTCCACTCCAGATCCTTATGGGAGTAGTAATGGTGTTCGCTCTTCCGCTGCTCTTCCCATTCTGATATAGATAACAAAATAGAAAGGGCAGTAATTCAACCTTGTGAGCTGCCATATCATTCCCATTTCATGAACAAAGAGGCGACGAATCTCACGACTGGTCACCTCTTTGTTCATTTTTATTATGAAGTTTGCATATTATAGCCGGCTATCAACAGTGCTCTGTAAGCCATGCCCTCTTATCCGTTTTCCAGGTTGCGCCGGCTCGTGGCCGTCGTGAGAGTACGTCCCCGAAGGGAGGAAGAAAGTATTGCTGAACGATCGTTTGCTGGTACAAAATTAGGGAGTTATATAGAGACTGTGAAGCAAATACTAAAGTACTGCATCACCTGAATCCTATTTTCTGAGGACGGAGAATCCTGGCATTTTCTACATTTGGGACAGGTATATCTTCAGGTTCAATCGTTATCAAGACATCAATATCTTCCGACGTAACACCTTCTGCCATACACCTTTGTGCATGTCGTAGAATTACAGCCTGATATAGATTCTCCATTTCGCGAGCATTTCCCCATGTTTCCGGATCTCGGTTGTTGTATAAATCCTTGATGCAATTCTCCAACTGTGCTTCGGCCTCATCACCAAGATTATAACCCATCTTTTCGAACTTTGCACAAGCAATAGTTCTTAGTTCCGAGACGTTGAAATCTGCGAAGGTGAAGACATTTGGAAAACGGCTGGTCAAGCCTGGGTTGACAGAAAGAAGTTCATGCATCTTATCCGGATATCCAGCCAAAACAATTGCGATATCTCTATTTTTATCGTCAGCCAAAATATCCAGAAGCATCTGGATTACAATTCTTCCCGGGTCTTTGTCGTCATTTGTGGCGAGGAGATACGCTTCATCAATAAACAAAACGCCACCCTGAGCCAATTTAAGTATCTTACCCACAACACTTTCCGCATGTCCCCAATACTTATCGATAAAGCTGGAACGATCAGCAATCACGACTTGACCTGTCGACAAAAGCCCAATATCATAAAGCAGGCTGGCGTATAATCTTGCGACAGTGGTCTTGCCGCATCCGACTGACCCGGTAAATATGGCATGAAGGTTTATATCCTGACTCGACGACAAAGTAAGTGGGGCCATCAAAGCATTATAGCATGCAAATGTTGACAGTTCCTCTATCTTGCGTTTTACTTCTTCCAATCCTGTCAATTCCATCAAGGCACGTCTGGGGTCGGATTCTCGACGATAGACCTCTACTTTCGGTATTGACAACACTTTCTTCCCCCCCGGGGTATTCATCATAGAAATCCGGATCATCCTCAACCCATTTCCTGATATCCACCCGCTTAGGCGGAGACTCAAACTCTTCATCAGAAATCACGGGCCTGCCCTCTCCATCTGTTTCCTCCACGAACTTAGAGTTATATTTCTTCCGATCATACGAAGAAGGCTCGGCATCCCTGACTGACTCAAGAAATGACGCCACATCTGAAGATAGAGCAATATCATCACAAGATATTTTCCGGAGATTTTCCGTCAGATTCTCAAGCGACATCCTTACTTTGACATTAAGGCGCCTCCAGCCGCGCTCCATATCCACGGAATTAACGATATTGCTATCTGTAAGAAGCAGTCCAGCTATCTTATCCTTCGCTACCTCGCAATGCTCGGAAAATGCCTCCATATAAGAGACAAGTTCATACACAGGGCTCTTTCTTCTGGACGCAGATGTATGATAACATGGATATGAGCACCCTTCTCCGATATACTCATTTGCCATTTCGCATTTGTCATTCATGGCATGATCAAGCATAATGAACACGTGCTCTTCTCCCTTGGAACACAGATAGATATGCCTATCCTGAAGTTCCTTTACCAGCACAAGCCTGCTGGATTTTCCCGAAATCACTGTCATGAAACCCGACCACATCGTATCTTCATCTCTCCTCTCCAGGATGGAGAGGAAGAGTTGCTTCAAACTTATCGGTTTCATTGTTTTTTCAAGATTGGAACAATATCTTCATAAACCACATATTTTGGATTAATCTCTGGCCATAAGTTGTTTATATAGTCAGCATTTCTAGCTAAAGAAATCGCCACCCCGAAATCATCAAGCGTAGCATCAACAAAATCCCGGTACCTTCGATAGTTTTCAGACTGGACATCTGACAATTTCGTAAAGAGTTCCAGGGGTTCCGAATCAGATTCCAATGCAAAATAGATCAGCAGCTGCGCTATGGTTTCCAGATATCCTTCCGAACACTTTCTGAAATACTCCGGAGCAGCCACATGATACTGCATCTTTATAAATTTCGTGTCGCACCCGTTGTTCTCCATCAAGGCCAGACATATTCTCGTTTCTTCTTTCCAGAAAGGCGTCACCAACACCCCTTTAGGGCATTGAGTCACATAATGAGCAAGCATGTGGATCAATACCAAAGCCCTCAGGAGATCTTCATTGACCTCAAGCAAGCTGGCATTTGCTGCAATAGCCCTGTCATATAAGGTGATCGAGAATGTTTCCGGTATATAGCATCCCATCTTCTCCATATCAAAGAAACCATCATTCTCGTCGCGACATGCAAAAAAATCCTTTCTCAGCAGATTAAAACGCTCGCCATCAGCGCTTTCCACCCATGGATTTTGCTTTACCAGCTCCGGTTCCAGGGAACGGTCGATCTCGATATACGGAAGTAAGATATTTGAACTTTCTCTCTCTCCGAACAAGTATCCTGAAAAAATACTTAGGAGGAATCTGTCGGAGTCGGTCAGTCTGTATTGTTCTTTTACGTAATACATAATACTTTTCTTTTAGTAGTTTTTGTAATCCCTGCAGTAAAGTCAGATTCAACTTTTTCCACCGGGCATAATTCATTTCGCACTTCACGATTGTTACGGCATATTGTCAGAGGAGATAACTATCGTCACAATAACGTCTCTTGATTATTTCCTCCTCGGCTACAGCCCTATTGATGAAGAGGAACGGGTCGGAATAAGGTGTGTTACAACTTTGTCTCATAACTTGAAGGTTTTAAATGGTTAGCAATAAATTTTTCCACATGAGCTCTTGTTTTTAATGCATTATCATATATTGAAAATCCGCGTTGTTTACTATTGGCTCAAACGCATTGCCTAGTAAATAAAAGAACCTAGCATGTAAATGTGTCCGAAAGAACGGCATTTTAAAGGAGAGGGAGAGCAAAGTACTTTAGTATTGCAACAAACCAGATTCGTGCATATGAAAAAAAATGGTGTGACCGATGATCACACCATTTGAAACATATATATCGATTTTTAAGTTATTATTGATTATTCTTTACATACACATCAAATTTGACAAGGCGTTCTTTCACACAGTTTTTGAGAAAATTGACCTCTGCCTCATATGTACCGAGTGCTTGAAAATTCATATGTACCTGAGAGTTAAGGATATCCCAGCGCTTGAAGTTCAGTTCCTGTGATTCCTGAAGAAGGACATGTGTCCGGTCCAGATATTCCGGAAGACTCTTGAGATCACCTTCTTCAAGGGCCTGGTTCCAATACTGAGCGAGCAGCTTCCTGGCCTCAGGATCCTCCTTGACGATTCTTCTTGCGATATCCCTGACAGCATCGCTTGCAGGAGACGGAACAAAGAGGAAGATGAAATCGTCATTGGCATTGACTGGATATGATCTGTAGTCATTGTCGAAGGAGAGGTCGTGATCCCATGTAGGGCCTGCGTATAACTTGCCATCGGTCGCATCCTTGTACATATAGACACTCCAGAGAAGGTCGGTATTGCCACAGAAATCTCCTACCAGAAGGTTGCGGAGGAAACTTTCCAAATCGAGGTACTTCCTGTATCCCTTTTCCGGATCGGTGAAATCTTCCCCCAATGCCGCCGTTTCCATCTGATTGAAGAATGATTCAATATGCTGCCTCTGAGCATCCGTGATATCATCTTCATCAGGATGCTTGATGGTCACAGGAGTACCTCGCCAAGACCAGAAGGCCGAAACCTCCTTCCATGCATAAGCGTCAATTTCTATCAGATATCCATCCTTGGCAGGAACCCTTCCTTCGGCAGCCTCCACCTGGTCACAAAGCTGATAACACCCTCTGTATTCACCATTTACAATCACATCCACCGGATGACAATAAGGTGTATAAGTCTGCCCTATTCTCCTGCTGGCTTCGAAAGCGAGAATATTCCTCATCAAGGATTTGTCGCTATAGTTACTTATCAATGTCCATTTTTTCGCAGATGCAGGAGCTCCTAAAGGACTCTGCTTCGACTTGAACTTCAGTCTGTAAGGCTTCTTCGGAAACTGATCCCAGCTGGCATTTCCTCGTCCTCGCACTCCCGTCTCAGCAGCGGCAAGAAGATTTGTGCCATCCTCAGAAATGACATACACAGTGCTGGATAACTCTTCTTCTTTTGAAACGATTTCCTGAGAGCCTTCCGTATTGATCACCACTGTCGGAAGATTGGTCAGCTGGTATAGTTTCGAATCGTCTCCTTCATCTTCATAACCATAGAATTCCAGTTCGGCGAGATTGCACCTTACATCGTTAGGGGACACATAACGTACATAGCGGAATCCTCTGGAACAGCTGGTCTGTTCATAAGTCATCTGTCTCTCCGGAGCTGACTGCTTGATCATATGGATAGGGAGAGCATCGCTGAAGTCAGGATTGTTCGCACCTTCTATCATCGCAAGTTCCACTCTGTGTGGCTGAGTGATTCTAGGCGAATAACCGACCTTTGTAATGACATGCTTCGAGCCCAGGTCCAGCCCCACCCAGGTTCCGGAACGTTCATAAGAGGCAAAATATGTCTCGTAGTCACCGTCAAAGACATTATTCTTCACATTTACGGTAGTAGACTGGCTGCCAGAGCTGTAATCCACTGAATATTTGGAACCTATGACCGTACCAGAGAGCTTTGTCGGCTTTGGATCCGGCTTTTTGTCAGTAGTGGCTGTGATATGATCCTCAGTCCAGACCTGATCATCAGACTTAGTATAAGCCCATCCCCAGATATAATAGGTAGTATTGTCCTTCAGGCCATTGATGACGATTTCATTGGTTCCATCTGACGGGACTCCTGCACTCTTCAGACCTCTTCCTCCTTTCTTGTCTGAAAACTCACTGTATGTGACTCCCCAGCGGTTGAACATGTCCAGATCCTTACCGGAGGCTGAAATCGTCAGGGTTATACTGCTGGCATCGCAGACTGCATTCCCAAGCGAGAGAATGATGTCAGGTTTGCTCGGAGTATGTGGTTCATCCGGCTCAGTGCATCCGACCAGAAGAAAGGACAAGGCTGTAAAAAAACGGAGTAAAGGCTTCATGGTATTTATTTTTTTAGATTCTTACGATCGGACAAGCCCGCTCAGAATGACAGGAATGATAAGGACTGTCAGTCCTCCATTGTAAATTCCAGCGTATTTCCCTTCATCAGGTCCCCATATCGGAGGAAATCCGCCTTCGTTTTGTGACCGCCGATAGTGAAGTTCTTGATGTACGTACCTAAAGGACCGTCAGTACCACTGACATTAGATGCATTGATATTCAAGATCTTTCCATTCTCAAGATGTACTTTCATACGAGGGAAGTATGGCCTTCCGACGGCATATTGGTCCGATGCAGGACACACCGGATAGAATCCCATTGCCGAGAATACATACCAGGCAGAAGTCTGTCCGTTGTCCTCATCTCCGCAGTATCCGTCAGGAGCGCTGCTGTAGAGTCTGTCCATCACTTCGCGGACCCATTTCTGTACCTTGCGAGATTCCCCTGCCCAGTCATAGAGATAGATCATATGCTGTGCAGGCTGGTTGCCGTGAGCGTAATTGCCCATATTTGCTACCTGCATCTCTGTGATTTCGTGGATGCGGTAGCCATAGTAACTGTCGTCGTATACCGGCGGCACGACAAATACAGAATCAAGCATTGCCGTAAATTCTGCACGACCGCCCATTGATTCCATCAGTCCCTCCACATCGTGGAATACCGACCAAGTGTAATGCCAGGCATTGCCTTCAGTGAAGGCGCCACCCCATTTGTACGGACTGAACGGCTCTTGGAAACTTCCGTCCGCATTGCGTCCCCTCATCAGATTATGGGAAGGGTCGAAGACATTCTTCCAATTGTTCGAACGGGCCTCCCACTTGCGTAGTTCTTCGGCAGGACGGCCGAGCTTTCTGGCAAGCTGGAGGATACACCAGTCATTGTATGCATATTCAAGAGTGCGTGCCACGCTTTCGTGGATTCCTACATCGTATGGGATATAGCCGAGTGTATTGTAATATTCGTGACCCAGACGACCTGTAGAGCTTACTTCAGGATGCACATGTTCCGTACCATAGACAATACAGTCGTAAAGGGTCTGCCAGTCTTCTACAGGGGTAATGCCTTTGAGGATGGCATCCGCTACGACAGATGCGGAATTATTGCCTACCATGCAGCCACGATGTCCCGGACTTGCCCATTCCGGCAGAAACTCGTTTTCTCTGGCAATATTGGCCAGCCCCTGCTGAATTTCCTGATTCACAGAAGGATACACAAGATTCAACAGAGGGAACAAGGCTCGAAAGGTATCCCAGAATCCGGTATCAGTATAAAGATATCCGTCACATACATGACCGTTATAAGGACTATAATGGACAGGCTTTCCTTCTGCATCGATTTCATAGAATTTGCGTGGGAAGAGAAGACTTCTGTACAGGCAGGAATAGAATGTGCGGTGCTGGTCTTCCGTGCCTCCGCCGATCTCGATGCGTCCAAGAACATCGTTCCATCTCTCTCTGGCGGCTTCCTTCACCTGATCGAAGGTCAATGTATCGACTTCTTCGAAATTCCTCCAAGCCTGATCCAATGAAATGAATGAAGATGCGGCCTTGACACCTACCTTCTCTCCGCGAACGGTCTTGAAACCGACCGAGGCTATTATACGGTCTCCTTCGAGCTCTTTTACAGCCAGTCCCGGATTGCCGGCTCCGTCGTACAATGTCCAGACCTCGATATCTTTATCGAACTTCAGCACGAACCAGTTACGGAAATTGTCCGGCACTCCCCCACTGTTTTTAGTAGTGTAACCGAGGACTGTATTCTCCTCGGGGATAACCTTGATCCAAGATCCTTTATCAAATGCATCAATGACTAATCCGGAAGTCTCACTTTCCGGATATGTAAATGTAAATGCCGCCGCTCTTTCACTCGGACTTACTTCTGCATTTATATCGTGATCAGCCAGATATACCTGATAATAATATGGCTTGGCAGTTTCGCTCTTGTGAGAAAACCAGCTGGCGCGGGAATTTTCATCTACTGCCGACGCATCCCTTACAGGCATGATTGAGAACTGGCCGTAATCGTTTATCCATGGAGAAGGCTGGTGAGTCTGCTTGAAGCCTCTTATAATATTCTGATCATAACGATAAGCCCATCCATCTCCCATCTTTCCTGTTACCGGAGTCCAGAAATTCATACCCCAAGGCAGTGCAATCGCAGGATAGGTATTTCCGGTGGAAAATGCATGATGCGACATGGTACCGGTAAGAGTGGATACGTATTCCACAGGATCGCTCACCATTTCGGGCCTTTCGTGACTGCAGGCAGTCAGAAGACCGATAAGGCTCAATATGATTATCAGTCTTTTCATTGTCAATAATATTCGTGGCGGGAGAATCAATACCAAATTGCCGGCTGAGGTCCCATATTCAGGACAAGGGTACTGCCGGCAGTGATGTCCTTATGTTCGATATAACCTTTTGAGTAAGGCTTCCCGTTGAGCGTAACGCTCTGGATGTACCTGTTACGGTCGCTGTTGTTCTGCGCGATGACATTGAACCTGATGTCGCGACCCTTGCCGTCGACTCCGACCTTTACCGACGCCTTGTCGAACAAAGGACTTCCCAGCCAATAGCGGTCGGTACCCGGCTCCACCTGATAGAATCCCATAGACGAAAGGATATACCAAGCTGACATCTGTCCGACATCTTCATTTCCGGAAAGACCGTCAGATCTGCTGCTGTAGAGGGTAGTAAGCACTTCGCGGACCTTGTCTGCAGTCTTCCAAGGCTGTCCTGCCATCGTGTAGAAATAAAGGATATGATGACTCGGCTCGTTTCCGTGGGCATATTGTCCTATCAAACCCGATATATCTGGAGAAACTTCCTCACCTTCAATAACTGACGAAACCACAAAGAGCGAATCCAATTTCCCCACGAATGCATCCTTACTTCCGAAACGATCCACAAGCCCTTCGAAATCATGAGGTACGAGCCAGGTATATTGCCATCCGTTACCCTCGCAATAGTCATCAGCACGATGGGAAGAATAGAACGGACTGTAGTCCTTACGGAATTCCCCCTTGCTGTCCCTGCCCCTTATGAACCTCAGCTGAGGGTCGTACAGATGCTGATATGACTTGCTGCGGTTCTGGAAATATTGACGATCTTCCTCCTTTCCGAGAATCTTTGCCGCATTGGCCAATGCCCCGTCAGCGAGGGCATACTCGAGGTCGTATGCCACTGATTCATTCATAAGATCACAAGGAATATATCCATATTCCATTCTGTACTGCTGACCTCTGTCCGGCCTGAGAGCGGAAGTTTTCATTGCCTCAAAAGCCAGCTCATAGTCGATACCGTCGAAGCCTTTGACAATGGCATCAGCAACCGGAGGAATACCAGGATTTCCCACCATGCAATTGGTCTCGCATCCGTGGAGATGCCATACAGGAAGCTTGCCCTGCTTCTTGCAGATATCGAGCATCGTATTTATGAAATCCTTGTACCTTTCGCTCTGGAAGATACTGTATAGAGGCATTGCCGCTCTGTAAGTATCCCATAATGAGAATGTTGTGTACGTATGGTGGTTTGCAGCTTCATAAGACTCGCCGTCAGCTCCGCGATAGCTTCCATCTACGTCACAAAATGTCGAAGGGGCAATCATCGAGTGATACAATGCAGTGTAAAAAATCCTGCGTGCGTCTTCGTTCTTTGTCTCTATGCGGATTCTGCCGAGTTCCTCGTTCCAGGCGTCAGCGGCTTCTTTTACAGTTTCATTGAAATCCCATCCGGGCAATTCGGCCTGCATATTTTCATATGCATTTTCCATACTGACTGGCGACAATGCCACTTTCATAAGAATCTGCTCTGCATCCTGAGTCTGGAAATCGGCCTTAGCAAAGAATGGTTTATAATCGATGCTGTGTATGCCCAGATCCTTGTACGGCTTGGAGAACTCTGCATAGAAATACACCTTCTGGTCATCTGCCCAGCCTCTTGAAAATCTGTAGCCCCTGACAGCATTGTCCCCGCAAGCCTCGATGAACGTATCCGTAGGCCTGTCCCAGCATCCTCCGTTCATAAGGTCGATTACGATTCCCGCATCTTCTGAGGCCGGGAAGGTATATCTGTGCATTCCCACACGGTTGGTGGCAGTAAGTTCGACATTGACTCCGTAACGGGTCAAAGGTACACTATAATAGCCAGGTCTTGCAATCTCTTTAGTACGGTCGGCATATGACCAAAGGCCTGACTGAGGATCGCTTTCCTTTCCACGTGCATAGGTGAGATCGTTTCCAGTCACCGGCATCACAGTGATATCGAAAAGGTCTCCGATTCCGGTACCGCTCAGGTGTGTATGGGAAAATCCTATGACCGTAGAATCGCTGTCGTGATAGCCTGAGCACCAGTCCCAATCCTGAGGGATGCTGGTCGGCCCGAGCTGCACCATGCCGAAAGGTACATTGGCACCGACAAATACATGTCCGTGTCCTCCGCTGCCGATTTTGGGATCGACATATCGTGTATAATATTCTTTTGCTGAGCATCCGAGCAGAAGTGCTGCGGAACATAATATTGCCAGAAATCTCATTTTATCGTCTCACTAATTCATCAAACTTCTCAAAGCGGCCGTCAATATAATTCTTCACGGTCTGCACTTCCTTATCATATGATCCCAGAGCCTGGAAATTCATGTGCACATGCTGGTTCAGGATCTTCCATCGTTTGAAATTCAATTCCTGGGCTTCCTGAAGCAGTTCGGCATTCTGATCTACTACTGCGTTCAGATTCTTAAGATCACCTTCATTGCAGGCAGCCTCCCATAGTTCGACCAGCCTTTCCTTTGCCTGAGGGTCTTCTTTAACGATTCTGGTAACCATCTGCCTTACAGCCTCGCTTGCCACTGAGCCGTTGGAAGCATAGATGTAGTCCCAGAGATTGTTTATCGGGTAGGTTCTGTAGTCGTTTTCAAATGCCAGATCATAATCCCAGACCGGACCGGTATACAGTTTTCCATCCGCTGCATCCTTATACATATAAACGCTCCAGTATGTGTCTGTATTTCCCGCGAATTCACCTACAATGAAATTCTTGAGAAAACTGTCAAGATCCAGATATTTACGGTAGCCATGAGTCGGGTCAGTATAATTGGCTGCAAATACCGCAGCCTCCATCTGATTGAAATAATCATTAATGAACTTCCTCTGCTCTTGGGTTATCTCGTCTTCGTCCGGATGTTTGATGGTGACCGGAGTACCTCTGTTCGAGCTGAACCACACATCCTCACTATAGGCATAAGCATCGATTTCGACAAGATAGCCGTCTTTTGCATCCACTCTTCCTTTGGCCGCCTCTACTTGGTCACAAAGCTGATAACATCCTCTGTACTCACCGTTTACAATCAGATCCACAGGATGATAGAATGGAGTATAGATGAGTCCTACCCTACGGCTGACTTCGAAAGCAAGCATATTTCTCATGAGGGTTTTGTCACCGTAATTGCTCAAGAGAGTCCACTTCTTCGCCGAAGCCGGTGCTCCAAGAGGACTCTGCTTCTCATCAAATTTGAGTCGGTAAGGCTTCTTCGGAAAGTCCCAGCTGGCATTTCCTCGTCCACGGATCTCGGTACCGCTTGTCGCCAGAAGGTTAGTTCCATCCTCCGATATGATGTACACATTACTGATCAGATTCTTCTCCTTTTCGATGACTTCCTCTCCGCCAGCGATATTCACCACTACTGTCGGGAGATTGGTCAGCTGATAAAGACGTGAGTCATCCCCTTCACCCTTATATCCGTAGAATTCAAGCTCGGCAAGGTTGCATCGCACATCGTTGGGAGATACATAGCGGACATATCTGAATCCACGGCTGCAGGTGATGTCTGCATAATGCATGGTCTTGTTCACACCCGGCGCCTTCACAATCCATATAGGAAGCGCATCGCTGAAATCCGGCTCGTTCGCACCTTCAAAAAGCGCGAGTTCCACTCTCTGCTGCTGGTCGATACGAGGCGACCAGCCCACCTTGGTGATGATGTGCTTCTCTCCCAGATCAAGCCCTACCCAGGTACGGGAACGGTCATACGAAGCGAAGTATGTATCGTATTTGCCGTCGAAAACATTGTCTTTTGTATTGACCGTGGTGGACTTTGCATTGCTGTTATTATAATCCACAGAATATATCGAACCGATTACAGTTCCGGAAAGCCGGTCCGGATCCAAAGGTCTGTCCGGATCCTCAGGTTTTTCTGGTTCCTCAGGTTTTTCAGGCTCCTCAGGTTCCTGCGGTTTATCCGGACCTTTCTGCTGGGTAAGGAAATATGTTGCCACCGCTTCACCACAACGGAAAGTAAAGGCCGCCTTCCTATCACTTCCCGACGCGTTCTCCTGAACGGTAATCAAAACAACATCTCCGCTTTTTCCTTCCTTTACAGACTGCAGCGCCCAGTCATGGGTGCCGGTCAGGGTCCATACTCCCGAGGAAGTCACAGTTATGGACATTGTCTGCTGCTGATAATCGATCACAGCCTCCTTAGAACTCAATGAAATGTGCTGTGGCCGTTGCTCTACAGGATCACAAGCCGATGCAGCAAAGAATGAAAGAAGGACAATGATGTGTAAAAAGTATTTCATAATCATTTCTGTTATCCGTATCAGACAAATATAGCAATAATCGGCATATGTTCTCCACGGAGGAGCCTAAATTCTTGATATTGATTGAAATATGTAATCCACGTGCTGCACTTCGGGGAGCACGGAGATGGCATAAAACAATGACAGCCAGCGAGTTGGGATTCTCGCTGGCTGTCGTTATCTTTACAAAGTACCAGACTAGATAAGCGGCTGTCCGGTCATTGCTGCCGGCTGCTCGATGCCCATGAGCTTAAGGATTGTAGGAGCTACGTCGGCGAGCTTGCCGTCCTTTACTTCCTTAACCTCGTCACCTGCGTTCACTACGATGAATGGAACATCATTGAGCGAGTGAGCCGTATTAGGAGTTCCGTCCTCGTTAAGAGCATAGTCAGCATTACCATGGTCAGCTGTGATAAGTACGGTGTAACCCTGTGCCTTTGCAGCCTCAACGACCTTCTCTACACATGTGTCGACTGCTACTACAGCCTTGCGGATAGCCTCATAGATACCTGTGTGGCCGATCATGTCACCATTAGCGAAGTTAAGAATGATCAGATCGTTCCTGCCTGTGTTGATAGCTTCTACGAGTTTCTCGGTTACCTCAGGAGCGCTCATCTCCGGCTGGAGGTCGTAAGTGGCCACCTTAGGAGAGTTTACAAGGATACGGTCCTCGTTCTCGAAGAGAGACTCGGCACCACCATTGAAGAAGAATGTAACGTGTGCATACTTCTCAGTCTCAGCGATACGGAGCTGGTTCTTGCCAGCCTTTGACACCACCTCACCGAGGGTCTCCTGTACGTTCTCCTTGTCGAAGAGAATGTGAACACCTGTGAATGATGCATCATATGGAGTGAGACAGCAGAAGTAAAGCGGAAGAGTCTTCATTCCGAATTCAGGCATATCCTGCTGCGAAAGCACTGCTGTGAGCTCGCGCGCACGGTCATTACGGAAGTTAAAGAAAATCACTGCGTCGCCTTCCTGAATCTTTGTAAGAGGCTGACCCTCAGCGTTTGTGATTACAATCGGCTTGATAAACTCATCGGTAACGCCTTCGTCATATGAAGCCTGGATAGCCTCTGTAGCCGATGTCGCGAATGTACCCTTGTCCTCTACGAGCATATCATAAGCTTCCTTCACGCGCTCCCATCTCTTGTCACGGTCCATAGCGTAAAAACGACCGCAGACAGAAGCAACCTTTCCTGTTGACTTCGCCATCTCAGCCTCAAGTCCTTCTACGAAACCCTTTCCACTCTTAGGGTCAGTGTCACGACCGTCCATGAAGCAGTGTACGAATACATTCTCGAGACCATATTCCTTAGCAACATTGAGGAATTCGTATACATGCTCGAGAGAGCTGTGTACGCCACCCATAGATGCAAGTCCCATGAGGTGGAGCTGCTTGTTGTTAGCCTTTACATAGTCGTATGCAGCCTTGATCTCAGGGTTCTGGAGGAACTTGTGCTCGCGTGCAGCGATATTGATCTTCACGAGATCCTGATAAACCACGCGACCTGCACCGAGATTAAGATGACCTACCTCAGAGTTACCCATCTGACCCTCAGGAAGACCTACGGCCTCGCCGCAAGCCTTGAGTGTGCTCATAGGGTATTGTTTGCGAAGCGACTCTATGTAAGGCGCTCCCTGTGCATAGATGACATTAGACTCATCCTGTCTTCCCTCGCCCCATCCGTCGAGGATCATAAGTAGAACTTTCTTGTCCATAATATTATGTGTTTTTAACAATTAGCAAATTTGCGGCGCAAAGATACAATTTTCTCTTTATATTTGTGTGGATAATTCCGTGTGAATGGTATGAAGAAGTACATTGTCTGTATATTTTTATTCTTACTCGCCACTGTTTCTGCCCTCGCATGGCTTCAGGATCGTCAGCCAGTGGCTGGTCCTGAAAAAGCCGAAGGAACAAGGAGGATTGTCGCATACAATGTCGGCGTCTTCTCCAAGTATCAGACCAACAGCATGGAAGAAGTGGCAGAGCTGATGCGTGAACTGGGTGCGGACGTAATTGCCCTTTGCGAACTGGACAGCTGCAACAGGCGCCATGATTCGTTCCAGCTCGAAGAATTCACCAGGATCCTAAGCGGAGAAAAGGATTCTTGGCAATATCATTTCGGCTCTGCTATGTCATGGGCAGGAGGTGCCTACGGAATAGGAGTGGCGAACTCATCCGACATTCAGGACGGCTTTGAGATAAAGCTCCCCAAGGGTGAAGGACACGAGCCAAGAGTCTGCGTTGTGACTGAAACTGAAGAATATATCATAGCAGCCATACATTTGGACCATAAGAATGAAGATGTGAGGATGGAACAGGCAAGAATAGTCACAGAACAGATGAAGAGCCGTTACCGTCGTTCGCGCAAGCCGGTTTTCTTGTGCGGAGACTTCAACGCTGTGCCGGACAGCCCGACGCTCGCCATGCTTTCCGAAGATTGGACGGTTCTTTCAGAGACAGCGCCGACATACCCGGCAGATCATCCTCGAAAATGCATTGATTATATATTGGTGTTGAAGAACCGTGCGGAATATGAGGTAGTGAAGACCGAGGTGTGTACAGAGCTTGAGTCGGCTGATGTCCGCACAGTTTCAGACCATCTTCCGGTGTATGTAGATGTAATAATCAAATAAATTCAAATTAAAAGCACGAAAACAGGCAATTCCGTGCTTTCGAAAGCAAAAAGCTAACATATGGCAAGAAAGAAGAGTTACCGCGGCAAAGGTCGTGGAAAGAAGGAGAAGAAAGTGTTCCCTCAAGTGGTGGGAAGGGTGCAGATGACCAGAGAGGGCTATGCATTCATAATCATAGAGGGGGAAGAAGATGATGTTTTTGTAAAGGCTTCCAAGACAAGGGGGGCCTTGCATGGCGATACGGTACGCGTGTCTGTGACAAGGGAAAAGCTTGACAGACAGCGCCGCGAAGGTGAGGTGGTGGAGATTATCGAAAGATCTCCAAGACCGTTCATCGGTATCCTTCACGTAGTAGGCAATCAGGCCTGGGTGCTGATGCAGAGCCGCTTTATGCCTTATGACATCACGATTCCGTTCACAGAGACAGACAAGGAGCGCTACCGCAGGCATAAGGTAAAGAGTCAGTCAATGGCCGAGCCAAAAGACGACACAGGACATCTGAAACCGCTGGGCGATGAGCTTTATGCCATCCACAAAGTATATGAACTGGGAGAGGATGGCTATGGCCGCCAGGAACTTACAGTGCGCTCGGGAATGAAGGTAGCGGCAGTGGTGGATGACTGGCCTCGCAGCGAGATGTCTCCACGCGGACACATCGTGGATGTGCTCGGAGAGCCTGGTGAAAACGACACTGAGATGCATGCTATCCTTGCAGAATATGCTCTTCCATACCGCTTCGAGTCAGAGGTGGCCAATGCAGCCGATCAGATTTCCGAAGAAATTACAGCAGACGATCTCAAAGGACGTGAAGATTTCCGTAACGTACTGACTTTCACCATTGACCCGGCAGATGCCAAAGACTTTGACGACGCGCTGTCGTTCAGAAAGCTGGAGAACGGCAATTTCGAGATCGGAGTACATATTGCAGATGTAACCCATTATGTAAGACCAGGTTCAGTGGTAGACAAAGAAGCTCAGGAACGCGGCACATCAGTCTATCTGGTGGACAGGACCGTACCGATGCTTCCTGAAAAGCTCTGCAACAAGCTCTGTTCTCTCCGTCCGAATGAGGAAAAGCTGACATTCTCCGCTGTGTTCGAGATGACTCCTCTGGGCCGTATTGTAAATCAGAGATTCGGCAAGACCGTGATATATTCCGACTTCCGTTTCGCATATGAAGAGGCCCAGGCAATAATCGACGAGCCTAAGGCTGCACACGAAGGTGTACCGGGAGAGATTGTAGATGCCGTCCTTACCCTCCACTCTCTGGCAACAAAGCTCCGCAAGAAAAGATTCGCAGCCGGAGCCATCAATTTCGACCGTCCGGAAATGAAGGTCGAGGTGGATGAGAAAGGGCGTCCGGTCAATGTATACCAGAAGGTTACCAAGGAGGCCAATTGGCTCATTGAGGAATTCATGCTCCTTGCGAACCGCACCGTCGCCGAATTTGTTGCTACCGGCTGCAAAGGCACGGGGGATGCGCCAGCAAAGAGTCGCAAGCAGGTCAAGACCTTCGTCTACCGTGTCCACGACGAGCCTAACCAGGAAAAGCTCGAGAATCTGCGCAATTTCATCGGCAATTTCGGCTACCGCATGGGACCGACTACTACAGGAAAGGAAATCTCGAAGGAATTGAACAATCTCTTCGTCGCAGCCAAGGACACACCTGAATACAATGCGATCGAGCTTCTTTCGTTAAGGACAATGGCCAAAGCGCGCTACGACACGGAAAACCTTGGCCACTATGGACTTGCATTCAAGTATTATACTCACTTCACATCTCCTATCCGACGCTATCCGGATATGCTTGTGCACAGACTTCTTGCAGAATATCTTGCAGGAGGTCCTTCTGCAAAGCAGGAAACATATGACAAGCTTTGCAAGCATGCTTCAGAGCGCGAGATCGTAGCTGCTGAGGCTGAGAGAGCAAGCATCAAATACAAGCTGGTGGAGTTCATGCAGGACAAGGTGGGCTACACATTCGGAGGCAATATTTCCGGACTTACCGAGTGGGGCATGTATGTGGAGATAGAGCCTACCAAGATCGAGGGTATGGTACCTCTGAGAGATATCCGCAGCGATTTCTTTGAGTTCGATGCCGACCATTACCGTCTGGTAGGTAAACGCACCGGTATCGTATATAATCTGGGAGATCCTGTCCGCATCAAGGTCAAGAAGACCAATCTCGAGCAAAAACTCCTTGATTATGAACTGATTGAAAGCGGCCTTGAAGAGAGAGTATATGACCGTATAGATTACGAACACGGCCGCGGTACATCTTTCATCAAGGGAGAGGACGGATCATTTGACAATGTCACCGTCGGTATCAACAAGGCAGCCCGCAAGGAGAAGGTGCGCAAGGCAATCCAGGAATCGAAGCGCAAGGCAAAGAAGGCTTCCGGCAAGAAAGCTGTAACGGATAAAAAGCAAAAATCAGAAAGAAAGAAATAACATATTGCCTCTTATTCAAAGTAAGAGGCAATATATCTATCATACTTTTCTTTATAAATATCAGCTATGGTAATAATCATAGCAGTGTCGTAGCAATCTCCGAAATCGGGATCGAAGGTGGTTCCGAAAGTCTTCATTGTCTCCGACAGACCGATGTATGAGTGTATGAGCGGCGGAATGGTGTCACCCATTGACTTCACATAATTGTTCAGAATCTGATAATTCTCTTTATAAGTCGCTCCTGTAAACATCTCGTCGAACATCTCCGCCTGCTCCGGAGTCCAACGCTCCGGATTCTTAGACGTGATCAGTCCTTCTCTGTCTCCAAAGTATTTATCAAGGTAATATACCATCGCCTTTCTGCTGAGTTCTGGACTTGAACTGTAAATGGTCACCTTTCCCGAGAGATATTTGACTGAAGGATCCGTTGCTACAAGTCCGCCGATTCCATCCCATAGATTGTCCAGAGCGAAGAGGGCTTTGCGTCCCATCTGTGCAGACTGGTACTTAGGCTGTACAAAGGCGCGAGCCATCTCGATGCAATAAGGGAAATATTCATCGATGAACTTCTGCGAGAAGTCGAAAAGATGCTCTGTGTTCACATACGGCTGACCGTTTTCGTGGAATGAAGCCATTGACCATTTGGTAAAACGGTAACCACCGATGATTTCGTCAGCTTCCGGATTCCATACAACCAGCTGAAAGCATGCCTTGTCTTCAAGGTCGAAATGATCCAGGTCGCATTCTGTACCGCTTCCGCCTCCTACAGCTCTGAAGGATACTTCACGAAGACGTCCGATCTCCCTGAGGACATTCGGAGCACACTCATTATTAACGACATATATTTCATTATTTCCTCTGTTTGTATTGCGGAGAAAAGTTTTTTCATTGAGTTCACTCTTAAGCAGAGCTATATCTACAGGTTCAATAATAGGTGGAAGCATAGCTTTACATATTAGGGGTACAACCATTGTCCAAAGACAATTTCTCAACAATATTTTTCACACAATCCGCCCACTGAATGTCTGTCTTGCTGCTGTCAAAGTCAGTATACGGAATAGGTTTTCCGAAGGTAATGACAAATTCTTCGCCGGCTTTATTGAAAAGTTCATCCACAAGGAAGAGCATACCCAGATTCATCTTCAGCTTCAATATCCGGCTGAGCCAGCTTAGGAAGAAATACCACTTGGAATTATGTCCGGAAATATGAACAGGAACCACATCACGTTCGTACTTGCGCGCCTGAGTGATGAACATTTTCTTCCAAGGCATCTCTGTAATCACACCTTTGAATGTCCTGGCGCAGAGTCCGGCAGGGAATACAAGTATCTGACAGTCTGATTCAAACATTTTGGCAAACCTGTCAGCAATATCCCTGCTCTGACGTCCCGCCTGCACCTTCACCGGAACGAAAAACTCCTGCAGAGGCTTCATATTATATAGAATCTGATTGGCAGGTACCTTGAATCCGTCACCATATATTCTTCTGAACACAGATCCGATGATCAGAGCCTCGGGGCCTCCAAGCGGGTGATTGCAAGCAAATATATAATTCTTCGAAAGGTCGAGATTCTCCTCGCCACGAGTCTTATAACTTATACCGATATAATTCAGGGCCTCATCAAAGAAGCCGGCACCCGCATAATGTTCCGCCTTCATTATGCAGTCATTTATCTGATCCATATGAAGGCGTTTTCTGAGAAATCTCTTTGCGAATCCCGGCAGCTTAGCCGACATCTTCGGTCCGAGTATCTCATTCAGATCGAGAAGATAATCAGTTCTTTCCTTTGACATAACTCTTGCGGATTATAAAATAGAAAATAAGACCTATCAATATCCATACAAAAAGTACTATCCGGCTCTGGAATGAAAGATATCCAGGCATTCCCGGGATTATCAGAAGAGCCAGGAAGAACAACGAGAACAAGCATCCCATGATGCCGAAAACCATATATTTCATGCTGCCGTTCCTATGTCCGATAACGGCCGCCGATCCTGTCGTATACGCAAATACAATAGCTGCTCCGACACTGGTCATATCCACGATCCATAGCAGGATCTCTCTTCCGAACCAAGGCGCAAAGAGGCTCATCGCCATTGTAAACAATATAGCGTTAGTCGGTGTGCCATATTTTGGTGAAAGATGGTCGAACCATTTAGGAAGACTACCTTCCTTGGCCATCGCATACATAAGCCTGGATGTGGAGATATAGAATGCGTTCATACCTGATACTACGGCACAGAACATCGCTATTCCAAGTACGACAATACCGGCCAGGCCAATAGTATTCCTTACGACAAATCCTGTCGGCCAGGAGCTGCGCTCACTCAGAAGCTGCTGCCATGGTTCTGCTCCCACTGCTGTAACGGCACACACGGCAATATAAAGAATCGCAGCCACAAGTACTGCAGAAATCATTATGAACGTAGACTTCCTATGGCTGAAATTGTATTCTTCCGCACTCTGAGGAATGCAGTCAAATCCAATGAATGCCCATGGGGCCATAGCGACAATACTGAACACACCCTTCCACCATCTTCTTCCATCAGGAAATGCAGGTGCAAGATTGCTCCAGTCTGAAATGCAGAATACTAGGAAGGTGATGACCAGAATACATCCGACAAGAGTCATGGCAATAGCCGTCTGCATCCATGCAGCCTGCTTTATGCCACGGATATTCAACAAGGCCATCAATATTATGGCCGCAGAGGCAAGAACAACCTCACCGGCATACACCTCCCAACCGGCAATCTCATATAATAATCCTTGCTGAATGATTCCAGGAAAGAGATAGCGGCTTATCATAGCCAATGCAGTGGCATTCAATGGTATAAGACTCCAGTAGGCCAGAATCATAGCCCAGCCGCACACAAAGGCATTTCTCTTACCGAATGCCTCCTTGGCATAAATGAACTCACCACCGCTGATCGGAAACTTACGGATCAGGTAGCCATAGCTGACCGCTATGACGATAATCAATAAAGCACCTATAAGCATTCCCATAGCCGTACCGCCAGGACCTGCCTTTGGAAGGAATGCCGTTCCAGGAAGAACAAAACATCCCCAGCCGATAATTGCTCCTAGAGCAAGACCCCACACGTCGATAGGGCGCATTACCCGCTGAAGTTTCACACGTTTTTCAGACATTGATTAGATCAGATTAAGGTTTTAAAGGAACTAAGGTAGAAAAATTGTTTTAAAATAAGATATTTTAAATGATTTTTTCACCTTAGATCCTTATTTATTTCTCTGTTCCTCTTCGACAGTCGGCGCAGACTCCTTGTATTTGAAACGACGGATTTTCTGTGTAGCAGTCTTTTCAAAAGGTTCCTTCATCACCTCCACCGAGCTGACCTGAGAGGATTTATTGACACTTTTATTGGTCACACTCAATATCTTGGTCTTCCAGCTATCGAGTTTCTCATAAAGCTTGTCCTCGCTTTCCTTATCCCACTCTATAAAATTCTCCATCGGCTGGACAAGAGCTACAAGTCGTCCGTCTCTCTCCACCACGATCGATTCGCTTACGCCCTCTACATTGTTGAGAACGTTCTCGATTTCCTCAGGATAAATGTTCTCCCCTGAAGGACCAAGAATCATATTGCTGTTACGTCCTTTGATGTAGAAACGTCCCTTCTCGTCCTGAACCGCGATATCACTCGTACGGAACCAGCCGTCTTCAGTAAAGACACTCTTGGTACGCACAGGATCCTTATAATATCCGAGCATGACATTAGGACCTTTTGCTATAATCTCGCCTTCTCCTGTTTCAGGATTCACATTATGAAGCTTAAGCTGGACATTATAGACCGGATACCCCATCACTCCGACACCTCTCCAGCCATGCATTGCATAACCAAGCAGAGGAGCTGTCTCTGTGAGACCGTATCCAATGGCGTACGGGAATTTCGCCTTGAGAAGGAAAGCTTCCACTTCCGGATCGAGCTTGGCGCCACCGATTCCGTAGAAAGTGACACATCCGCCGAAAGTCTTCTTAAGCTTCAATCCTATGATTCTGCACATAAGTCCGTTCATATGCTTGTTCATCCACGTAAGCGTACGGCTCTTCTGGATTGTCGGAAGAACACTTCCCTTGTAAACCTTCTCAATGATCATCGGAACGGTCAGCATCGTAGTAGGCTTCACTATCTTCATAGCCTTCATCAGCAGAGATGCCACCGGTGGCTTTGGAAGATAGTAGACAGTCGAACCCGTATACATAGGGTAAAGCATTCCCAAAGTCATTTCCAGAGTATGAGACATAGGAAGTATCGACAACCATCTGTCCTTTTCGGTTCTCTTGCAGGAATGATAGCAGGTGATCACATTGGATGTAAGGTTTCGATGGCTCAAAACCACTCCTTTCGCACTGCCCGTAGTACCTGAAGTATAAATGATTGTCGCAATATCCTCCGGAGTAGGCACACTTGTCTTTCCATCACAGGTGAACTTATCATCATCAGCCTTCAATATCTCGAAGGTATCGAGTTCAACCACCAAGGTCATCCTGTCCATGATGTCCCGGCTGATTTTTCCAGCAAGTCTTTTCGACACAAAGATAACCTTGCTCTCAGAGTGATTGATGATATTGGTCACCTCATTTTCCGAACTGTCCGGAAGGATTGGAATAGAAATTCTGCCAAAAGCCGCTGTCGCAAAGAAAGCTACAGACCAGTTAGGCATACTCTGAGAAAGGATCGCCACCTTGTCACCGGCTCCGATGCCGTACTGTGTCAGTGTTTTTGACAGGCTGTCAGTCTTATCTTTAAAAGTCGTGAACGTATATCCGCCTTCTTTGGTATCATACCACTGTGTATATTGCTTCTTAGAGTAAACAGTGGTAGAATAGTCATATAATTTCGAGAGAGTGTCGATGTATTTCTCCCTCATCTTCTGCATTCTTTTGTAAAGTTGGAGCATATAGTTTATTTAGATTTAAGTTCTGTACCTTTTTTGATTTTGCGCACACAATAAGTAATGATGCTTATTGCAATCAGCGTCAGAGCTATCATAGCTATAGTTGATAATACATTACACATAGGGGCTTACATCGTTTAAGGCCGCAAAATTACAACAACACCGGTCAATTATAGAAAATATGTTGTAGGGACAAGATAAAAGAAGCGAATGACAGTATTTAGGGATAAAAAACGATATTTAGGGATGTTTGACAAAAAGTTTTTATCTTTGTCCCTATAATTTCGGTATGAAAATCAGGACAAAAGACAACATCATCCTATCGGGAGCGAGCACTATAATGCATTCATTGATAGTGCCTCTTTTCGTATTGATATTTACAATATATTACAGACCCTCGGGCGTATATAACGTCCTCCAGATGGAGGATTATTCCTTTGCATTCAATGCTACTATGCTATTCTGCATAGTTCTGGTATCCATTTCCATCACCCGAGGATGGCTGTACCTGATAGCAAAATATAAAGAAGTATCTCATCGCATCTATCTCCTTTGGTGCATTGGAGAGACACTGACTGCCTCTCTGTTCGTATCTTTGTATATAGTACTCATGAACAGTGGTTCGATACCGTTTTTTGAAATTGCCGGTTCGTCATTCATTACAATGGCGGCCACTTGCATATACCCTTATGGATTCCTGTGGCTTGGTCTGGAACTGTACGCCAAAAACAATGAAGAAGACACCCCTGCTGAAGATAATTCATTGATACGTTTCTATGACGAATACAGCAAACTCCGTTTTGTCATAGCTCCTGAGGCAGTAATTTTCATAAAATCAGAGGACAACTATGTCCAGATACACTATCTGGATAAAAACAAGACAAAGAAATTCATCCTCCGTTCCTCTATGCGAGCATTAGAAGAAGATCTGGCCAAACACGGTCTTGTGCGCTGTCATAGATCATATTTCATCAATCCTTCATTCATCAGAATAGTCCACAGGGATTCTGCCGGACTGATAGTTGCGGATCTGAATCAGGACGGATACGAAAGCATCCCGATATCTCGCAAATATCAGGATGCCATCACAAAACTTTTATAATAAGGGTTATTCAATATTCCGCACAGCTTCCTCGAACTCGCTTCTGGAACCACGGGCCTTGTTCTTTATCTTGGCCCTGTAATTATATATGGTATTGGCCGAATAATGGAGAAGCGAGGCTATCTTGCTGGAGTCAGTGATTCCAAGCTTTATAAGTGCGAATATTCGAAGTTCGGGGGTAAGAATATCGTCACCTTTGGGCACAATGGCAGCTCCATCCGCCAGAAGTTCGTTGAACTTATCCACAAAGTCAGGATAAAGATTCACGAAAGTCTCATCAAACATCTTATAGAACTCCTGTATATCGTCATCCATTGATGGCAGAAGTTCGATCTCCTGCTCCAGAACCTTCGTATTGCCCTGTCGGATAGCTTTCAGTACGTGATGACGATATTGGCGTGTCTTGCTTATATTTTCGGACAATATACCAAGAAAAAGAGCAATATACTCCTGCTTCACCTTATCAGCCTCCTGCATCTGGGAGTTCAGAGCCAGCAGGCGGTTGTTGATAGCTGTCAGATCTCGGTTACGTTCATCGATCTGCAAATACGATTCCTGAAGCTTATGCCTCATTGAGTCAAGAATCTGCTGACGCTTGTAG
This sequence comes from Bacteroidales bacterium, assembly GCA_017630215.1. Lineage (GTDB taxonomy): Bacteria > Bacteroidota > Bacteroidia > Bacteroidales > UBA932 > Cryptobacteroides. The sequence goes on from JAGBVR010000003.1 coordinate 132,618, forward strand.
ATAAGCAGGAGAAGGAAAAGGAGTAAGGCCAATAAGGCAATTGCCACACCCATCATCATAGCCATCCTCTTTGTCTGGCGGAGATGCTTATCCTGATAAGCCTGCTCGATTTCAGGGAAAAACTTCGAGATCTGCCATGCTCTTAGTTTTCCATTATAGGCCAAGGCATCAGCCATACAATGGTCCGCGACATATCGGAAAGCTCTGTCAATATCACCGCGTTCGAAAAGGATGCGCGAAATCTCATTCAGGGAAGCATAATCATTGGTCGCACACATGATATCTGCAATGGCAGAACGGATCAGCCACTCTTCCCTTTCAGGGCCGTCGAAAGTATTGGCATAAAAATAACTTGCGCGAGCATATTCCGGCGTATTGACCTCCGTACATCCCATCATCTTGTAAGCATATTCCCTTGCTTTCAGAATATTCTGCGCTGATTCCGATTCTTCACGTTTGAGATCGTACCAGTCAAGGGTTTCTTCCGGCGTGATTTCGAGAAGAACAGACCTGAAATGATCCCTTTTTGCCCCTTTTTCCGCATACACATCATCTGAGGAAGTGTAGGCCATAGTCTCTCCGTAGAAACAATGAGCGGCCTGATAATATGACTTCAGAAGTTCATGCGGCACCTGATCCACCGAGTAACTGTTAAGAATGTCCCCCGCCTCAACATGATATCCGGCCATCGTATAGACCTCGACAAGGATGAAATCCGTCTCCATCACCTTGCTCCTTTGCCCGGTATTTACTGCAAGCTCGCGATTCTGCAGCAGGCAGGACAAGGTGGCGTCAAAACTATGCGTCCTGTAGGCAATGGCCATTCGCTTGCGTATATTATAGATCTGCTCCGGATCTGCCTGTTCCTCCAGTACATCCTCCAGCACAGCAATCCTCCTTGTAAAGTAACCGTTATAGGTATCCTTCATTTCAAGAGTATCGTCCAAAAGTTTCAGGATAGCGTTTTCCTGAGTTTTTTCACAAGAAAATATTGTAATCGCTCCAAGAATCAAAGCAGATAATAAATGGATAATATTTTTCATAGCGGCATAATAGACAAGCAAATATACAATTAATTTTTTACCTTTGCGACCGAATCCCCAATCACACTAGTATATCATTTATGAAATTCAGATTTTTCTTATTATCAGTCGCGGCAATCATTACCGCCGCATGCACAGGCAATGATCCGGAAGCTCCGTCAGAAGAGCTCGTAGGCAGTATTGAACTGTCTGTAGACAAATCTCTTATCAAATGCGACGGTTCAGACAAGGCGACATTTTCTGTGATCCTGACCGACAGCAACGGCAAGGAACACGATGTCACATCTTCGTCTGACATTTACTCAAATGCCACTCAGGCCATGCTTGATGGCAATACTTTCGTAACTACAGAGAGTGGCGAATATAGTTTCTATGCAATGTACGGCCTCAGCATCTCGAAAGAAATCAAGGTCACAGCCATCGACAACATCGTAGACCTTCCGACTGACCCTCAGGAAGGAAGCACATCATTCAAGCACCGTATGCTGCTGATACAGCACACCGGCACCAACTGTCCAAACTGTCCGAGAATGATGGATTCTCTCAAAGACCTGGCTGAGGACCCGACATACAATGATCTCTACACCCATGTAGCCTCCCATTCTTACAATGAGAATGGAATCGGTGACGATGCATATTCTCCTGCGGCAGTAACACTTTCCGGAGAATTCTGCAGCGGATTCTATCCGGACCTTACTTTCAATCTCACCAAGGAGAACACCGGTACAGACCTCAGGGAGATCAAAGCAAAGATCGAGGAGCTCAAGAAAGACAAGGCTGAAGCCGGCATCTGCGCCGCAGTCCAGACCAGTGGAAACGCCATCCTGGTCAACACTGAAATCAAGGTGGCAAGGGACAATCAGTACCGCATCAGCGTATGGGTACTCGAAGATGACATCTATTCTCGCCAGAGCGGCGCAAGCGAAAGCTGGTACAATACACACGAAAACGCTCTCCGCTACATGCACGGCACATCTGTCATCAGCAAAATTTACGGAGAGAAGGCAGGCTCCCTCAAAGCAGGAGACAAGAAGTCAATCGAAGTCAGCATCCCTGTTGAATCAAACTGGAAGGTGGAGAACTGCGAAGTAATGATAATCGTATCTTCAGCTGACCAGTCAGGAAACTACGAGCTTGTAAACAGCATCGTCTGCCCTGTAGGTGAGTCAGTTGCATATGAGTATATTTAATAATATCATCCAATAAAACATTTTATGAAAACAAACAGATTGTTCATTGTTATGGCTACGATTGCGGCGGCCACGGCTTCCTGCAACGAAATCGAGCCAGAGGTGGCTGCTCCTGTGATTGAGCTTGCCTCTGAAAAGGTGCAGCTCACCTCGGAAGGTGAGACTGTACAGGTAGCATACAACATCGCCAATCCGGCAGAAGGAGTCAATATCACCGTGACAGAGGATGCCGATTGGCTTGAAGTCAATGCCGCAAAGCCACGTATCCTCGAATTCTCAGCTACTGTCAATGACACCGATGCTGTGCGTCAGGCTGAGGTTACCATCTCTTACGAAGGAGCGGAAAACAAGGTCATCACTGTATCACAGGATGCTTGGGTAGCTCCTCTTGCAATCACTGTTCACGAGACTGACGCGACTACGGCGACATTCTCTGTAGCAGCCGCTGATGCTGACCTTACATGGGTTGCTCAGTGCGTTGGTAAAGAGTGGTGGGACAGCTATGAGTCTGAGGCAAAGGTTTTTGAAGAGGATATGTCTTACTTCCAGTGGATGGCCAGCGATTATGGCATGTCACTTCAGGAGTATCTTTCTACAGTTCTTCTCAAGGGAAGCCTTGAAAACCTCAAGTTCAAGGGTCTCGATCCTCTTTCAGACTATGTCATCTATGTTTACGGTATGACAACAGAGGGAGAGCCTACCACATCCATCTACTCTGCAGAGATCAGCACCACAGAGCCATATGATGGTCCTATCACCTTCGACATACAGGTATCAGAGGAGAATCACGTAATGGACATCACCATCACTCCATCACACGAGGGTGTTGCCTACTATTGGGACATCATGGATGAAGCTACTTTCAATGAGTGGGGCGGTGAGGTTCCATCTGCAATCCAGAACTACATCGACTTTGAGGTAGAGGATTATCTCTACTGGGGTGACATCTACGATGCATCAGAGTATTACGAGTGGTACTCTACAATAGGCACCAACAACTCACAGTTCGAATCAATCGCAGGTACAAAGTACATCATCTATGCAAGCAAATGGGGAACTGACTGTAAGCTTACAGGTGAGACAGAATATGTATGGTTCGAGACAGAGCCAGTACAGCCTTCTGACAACCAGATTACCTTGACTGCTTCAAATCCTACCCAGTCTTCTATCGACATCACTACCACCACTACCAACAATGACCCTTATGTCATTCTTGCAGAACCATCAGAGTGGTGCGGCTGGAATGAGATGAGCGACCAGGAAATTTATGACTACGTAATGGCATACTATGGTACTTGGCTGATTACAGACTACATCTGCCAGGGTAATCTGACTGACGCTCGCTTCTATGACCTTGATGCAGGCACAGAGTACACTGTGATCGCTTTCGGTTATGAGGCAGGTACAATGACAACAGGCGTACAGAAGACCACCATCAAGACTCTCGATGCAGGTAACCCTGAAGACTGCACATTCGAGTTCGAGATCATGGAAACGACAGCCACCACCGTATATGCTATGGTAGATCCTTCTGACAGCGGATATGACTACTATTGGTTCGCATACGACGTGAATGCTACCGCAGACGACGTAAAGGCCCACATCAACGGTCTGATCGACGAGTGGTACTATGGCGACTACGACGAGTTCGCATACTGGGAGCTTTCTAAGGGAGCAAGCGAAGGTGAGATCACATACCTCACACCTGAGACAGAGTACAAGCTTGGCGCTGTTCTTATGGGCAGAAACGGAGAATTCCTTTCAGACGTACACTTCAGCGAACCGTTCAAGACTTTGGCAATGCAGTATGCTGACATCACAGTTTCTGCTACTTTCGACAAGTATTATGACGGTGATGCACTCGCCGCCGCTGTGACTGACACATACGACCAGTACAAGGGTTTTGCTATGCTCCCTGTAAACATTTCTGTGGAGGGTGATGACTATGCAGAGCTTTACTGCGCGATCTTCACATACGAGGAAGGCCTTGAGAACCCTGAGGTATACTCGGACGTAGACCTTTACGGCAGCCTTATCGAGTACGGATATATCTGGGGCGGCGGTCTTTCTGTAAACTATCGTGCACCTTGGGACACCAAGCTTATGATCGCGGCTATGGCAATGGATTACGAAGGCAACTACAGCCCTGTATACCGCCACGCATTCACACTGACCAAGGATGGTGCGGCTCCAGTCGAGGACCTCATCGGAACCAAGTCTGCTGACCTCAAGTCTGCCGCAGTATCTGCAGCTCCTGCCCAGCAGAAGATCCAGATCAAGAGAGCCAAGACTGAAAGCAGCGACCTCTTCAGCACAAAGGTAGTGAATGCCAAGAAGGCAGAATGCAAGGCCAAGAAGGCAGAGCAGAAGAGAGCGGCGGCTGTCAAGAAGCTCGAGCTTCGCAAGAACGCAGTAAAACCAATCTCAGACAAGCGTTACTTTGCTGAGTAAGTGATACACATATATTTTAAAAGGGGCGGCTGAGTTTTCAGCCGCCCCTTCGTGTATAAACTAAACTTCAGGATTACTTCTTGCGGAAGTCGATAGTACAGTTGAACTTGCTGTCACCGTCGAGAGGCGTACAGTCAGTCACTGTCATGACGTAAGTAGCTCCGAGTTCGAGAGGCTGGCGTGCGCCTGCTTCGTCGACCTTGATAAGCTCTACGTTTCCGTATACGTCAAGCCACTTCTTAGCCTCATCAGTAAGAGTTACAGTACCCCACTCAGCACCCCAGCCTGCCTGACCGAAGAACTTGAATGAAAGCTCTGAATCATACTGCCAACGAACACCCATAGTTGTGTCGGTAGCCTCACCTGCAACACCTGTGAACTGGTAAACGCCATCCTCTACTTCTGCGAGAGTGATAAGATGTCCGTTATCCCAAGCAAGAGGACTTGCGATATAAGGATGACCTACACCCCAAGCCATAAATGTAATTGCTCCTTCATCAGCATAAGTAGCAGCCTTACCGTCTTCCTTAACTCTTCTTACAGTAACAAACTGCTCAGCAAGATTGAGCTCGAATGAGTAGAAGCCTGATACAGCCTTGAACTTGAGGCCTTCTGCAGTTACCTCGAAATGGTCTGGATCCACCCACCAGTTTTCAGGACTGTCGATGCCTGAGAATGAAATGATGCTGTTCTGCTCTACAGAAGCCGCCATCACCTTATAGACCTCATTTGACATCTTCATTGCACCGACACCATTAACCTTGATGTCGAGCATATTTACAGGGATAACCACTTCCTCGTAAGAAAGTTTTGCAGCCTTCACGCCACCTGTAAGGTCAAGAGTGAGCTTGTAGCTCTTGCCACCCTTAAGTTCCTTACCCTGGATGTTTCCTGAATCAGTCATATCGAATGCAGGAGCGATGTTTACTTCAGCGTAATCAGCCTTGACGAACTCGCCACCCCAGCCCTTCTGGTGGAAGAACTTGAAGTCAGCACCTGAAACTGCAAGCTGTCCTGGAGCTGTAAGAGTGAACTGATAAACCTTCTCTGAAACCTGTGCCATTGCATAAGCACCCTCTGTAGTGTTCCAGCCTGGTCCGATCACCGGCTTACCGAAGTTTGCACCGATCACCCAAACTGCACCTGTACAATCTGATGAGAGAGAAAGTGTATTTCCTTCAGCATCCACTGGCTCAACCTTTACATACATGTTCTTGACATCATATGAAAGGAGGTAATAACCGTCCACAGCACGGAAAGTAACTTCTGTAAAGTCTTCGTTAACCACGAAGAAGTCATAGTCAACAGTCCAGTTGTTAAGATCCACGATACCGCCGAAGTCCATTACCTGACCCTGCTTGAGCTCATAAACTGCAGATACATTGGTAGCACCCATTGGAGATGCCTTGAGAGACATGAGGTCTGCAGAGATTGTGTACTCACCTGCAATACCGGCAGTGAAAGGAATTGAATTTGTGTTGGTAGCGCTGAGTGCCGAGCCATCCCATCCGAGAGTGATGACATCACCCTCAGCATTGATTGCAGGAGTTACGAGAACACCCTTCACCTTCTCAGGGAATGAGCCTGAAAGCTCATACTTGTAAGCCTCTACACGTGGAAGAACATAGTCCTCACCTTCCTCTGTAACGAGAGTAAGGCTCTCGAAGTCAGGGCGCTGAAGCTGTACATAAAGGGTATCGTATGAAAGTCCCATTCCTACATTCTGAGATGCGAATACGACTGTAGCGATTCCATCAGGAACATCCTTATAAAGAGGAGCCTGGATAGTTCCCTCGTAAGTACCGTTCTCCTTTGTTCTGATAGTCACATTGTTTACCTCAGTCTCATCATAGAGAAGCTTTGCCTTGAGTGTAGAAAGAGCAAAATCCTTGTCATTGATGCTTACTGAGAACTTGATGTCTGCACCCATATAAGTGCTTTCAGTACAGCTGTTTACGGTCATTTCAGGACCGATGTCAGTAGTTCTGAACTCAGGCTCTCTCTGGCAGGATGCCAAAGCCACGGCACCTGCGAGAGCTACTGCTGCTATTTTGAATATCTTGTTCATTTTTATTGTTTTTTAATGTTTTGGATCCCCGGTCAGGCCGGGGATGACATTGTCATTACTCCTGCCACAGAATAGATGCAATACTCCTTGCAGGTACTTTATACTTGACTGTATGCTTGGTTGTAGCGAATACGAAATCCTGTTCCTTAGCGCTGTTGTTGCAGATGAGTACTCCGACAGTATTGTCAGGATTGAGATACATCTGAACCTCCATTCCAGAAGGAAGCGCGAAGGTCTTGCACTCCATTCTTCTTGCACCCGGCTTGAGGGCAACAGAAGCGTGAGCACAGTCGAACCAGTGACTGTTCTTCACGATTGTCTTGTAATCTGCAGAGTTGATGGTAACACCACCATAGCAGGTCTTGCAAGAACCGTCGTGTCTGCTGAACGGACCTCTCTTGTCGTCAAGCATAAGGTTCCACAGAACAGAACCTCTACCGCCGCGAGAAAGGACACCGAGGAACATTGTAGAGAAATCAGGAACTACGCAGTTAGAAAGGAAGTTGAAATCCCATCTGTTCTCCCAGCCTCCGATCCACTCTCCGATAGAAGCCTCAGTGAAGTAGATCTTCTTCTCAGGATTTGTCTTGTAGATCTCGGTAAGCTCTGTCACGCTTCCGCCGTAATTGTGCCATGCAGAACCGTCAGCCCATTTGTAAGCTTCAGGGTCAGCATAGATATTGAGCGGATAATTGTCCTGGCCTTCCTTTCCGTCATAATTGAAGTTATGGTCGAAGAGGAGAATCTCCACATCTGCGAGACCGGCCTTGTCCATTGCAGGACCAAGAACCTTCACGAACTCCTTCTGATCCTGCCAAGGCATTACCAGAGACATTGAGTTACCTGGGTTGAGCGGCTCATTCTGCATTGTGATTCCGTGGATATCGAATCCTTCCTTCTCCATGGTCTGGATCCACTTCACGAAATACTCTGCATAGTCATCGTAGCAGGATGGCTTGAGACGACCGCCTGTCCATGAGTTATATGTAGTCTCGTCAGTCACAGGGACATTGAACTGAGACACATTCCAGCTGTTTCCGCCAGGCATGTTACACTTCATCCACTGAGGGCAAGACCAAGGTGAACCGATGATCTTCACGTCAGGGTTGATGGCATAGATCTCCTTGAGAACAGGGAAAAGGTAATCCTTATCCTCTGAGTGAACAGCGAAGTTCTCAAGACCAGGAGTGTCACACCAGGTGTAGTTGTCAGCAAGACAGAAGTCTGAAGCACCGATTGCTACACGGATGAGGCTCATTCCTGCACCTTTCTCGCGAGAGAAAGTCTCCTCGAGGAAAGCAGTCCTGTCTGCAGGAGCCATCTTAAGGAGGTTGTATGCAGCCGAAGTAGTCACCGCAAGTCCGAAACCGTCCACAGGCTCTGCAGCAAGCTTAGCCATATCGAATGTCACCTGGTTAGGAGACATGCTGCCAGGCTTTCCGAAGTTGAATGTGCTCTTCTCGAACTGCTTCTTTCCATCAGCAGTTGTCACATAAGCCACGACATCCTTTGTAACGGTCTCCGGCTTCTCCGGAGTAGGATTATCTGGGGTTACAGGCTCGTCCACAGGCTTGTCTGTAGTGCAGTTGCATGCACAAAGACAAGCGAGGACACCTGTTAAGAATAACTTTGAAATCTTCATAGCCATTACCTATTAATAACCTGGGTTCTGAACAAGACTTGGGTTATTGTCGAGAGCAGTCTGAGGAATAGGCATGAATACAGTCTCCTCTGTAAGAGGGAATCTTGGCTGCCAGTATGAATCCTGCTGAGGCATTGCGTCATGAATAGTCTTTGCTCTTTCGAATCCGTGACGAAGAAGGTCATAGAAACGGAATCCCTCGAATGCAAGCTCGAGACGACGCTCCTTGAGAATCGCATCGATCATAGCTTCCTGTGACGAAGGAACTGCAATGGTCTTGATACCAGCACGTGTACGTACCTTGTTAACATACTCAGTAGCGCCTGCAAGGTCACCTGTCATAGCAAGAGCCTCAGCGTGAAGGAGATAGATCTCACCAAGACGCATAAGGATGATAGACGAAGCGTTTGTAGGAACCTTGTGCATGAATGCATAAGCATCACCAGGATAGTAGTTTGACCAGATAGCCTCGTCATAAACGATACAAGCGTTCTTTCTCTCAGTATCGCCCTCAGCATCGTAAGCCGCGATAAGGTCACGTGAAGGAGTGATCCACTTGATCCAAGAGTAGCTGTCATCCGGATTGTATGCATTTCTGTGGAACATCATCCACACCCAGTTACCGTTTGACTTGCTCCATGTGATCTCGAAGATAGACTCTGATGTGTTACGTACAGCATCAGCCTCGTCATATGCCCACATCTGACCATAATCGTCAACAAGCTTGTAGCCCATTCCCTCAACAGCTGCACAGTGCTGAGCCACCTTGCTCCAGTCACGAGCTGTAGACTCAGCATAGATTCTTGCAAGCATACCGTGAGCGAAAGCCTTTGTGAAGAGGTGCTTGTTTGCAGGATCTGTGTCAGGAGCGTTCTCGCAAGCGTACTCGAGCTCACTGATGATCTGAGCATAGATGTCAGCGATAGCTGTTCTGCCTGGGAAATACTCATCGTAAACTTCCTCGATGTTCTCTGCAGTGATTGCAGGCGGTATAGTGTTCACGAGAGGAATGTCACCCCAGATATAAGACATCTGGAAGAGGTTCCATGCTCTCCAGCAGTAAGCCTCTGACTTCCATTCTCTATACTCCTTGTCAGTCATTGTAGGATCTGCCTCCTTGATACGGTCGATGTTACAGATGATATTGTTACAGTTGCTTACCTGTCCCTGATACCAGTCCCAGTCACGAACGACGTTCTTGTTCTCACCGTCCTGCTTGTTAGCCTCGATAGCCATAAGCTCACCGGTTCCGGGGTTTCCGCCGTATGCATTGTCTGCACGGCACTCTGCATAAACGAGCCAGTCGAGATATCCCTTTTCCTGGATATCCTTTGTCCAGCTGCTGTACATAGCATCTCTGAGACCCTTCATATCCTCTCTTGTAGAATACTGAGACTCACCGGCCTCGTCATCTACCTTTACATTTCCCTCGCTGTATCCAGTCTCTGGATAGAGGTTAAGCTCACAAGAAGAAAGGACAATAAGGGAAGCGAGAGCGAGAATTGTATATATCTTTTTCATTTTCTTTCCTTATTTAATTATTAGAACTCAACATTAACACCGAAGAGCACTGTCTTCACACATGGATAAGTACCCCAGTCGATACCCATTGATGTCGCACTTGTATACTGGCTCATTTCTGGGTCGTAACCAGTGTAATTTGTGAAGGTGATCATATTGTCCAGAGTGATATACGGCTGGATTCTGTTGATGTTAGCCTTCTTGAGTGCCGGATGAGTGATGTCGTATGAAAGGGTGATGTTCTTTACCTTGAGGTATGAACCGTCCTCGATCCATCTTGTAGATGCGCGGAGGTTGTCAAGCTCACCTGCCTTAGGAATATCTGTGATCTGACCAGGAATTCTCCAACGTCTTACAACATCCTTGATCTGGTTACCGCCGGTGTACATACCGATCATCTCGATCTTGGAAGCATTGTAGATGTCATTTCCTACTGAAGAAGTGAGGAGGAAGCTGAAGCTGAGACCCTTCCAGCTGATAGTGTTTGTGAGACCGGCTGTGAAGAGAGGGTTAGCGTCACCGATATAATGCTTGTCGGCTACGTTCACCTTACCGTCACCATTGTAGTCCTCATACTGGATCATACCTGTCTCAGGATCTACTCCGAGAGCTGTATATCCCCAGAACTGAGAGAGCGGCTGACCAGGAGTCATACGTACTACATACTCGCTGAGAGCCTCAGAAGTCTGAGTGTAGTAGTAAACCTGCTGGAGGTTAAGCTTCTCGAGTCTGTTGCGGTTCATAGAGATATTGAAGTCGGTTGTCCATCTCCAGTTGTTCTTCTCGATGTTCACAGAGTTGATGGCGAGCTCGAGACCCCAGTTGGACATCTCACCCTCGTTACGGTAGATGCTTGGGTATGGAGAAGGAAGAGGTACGTTCATGAGGAGATCCTTGGTGTACTTGTAGTAACCGTCGAGAGTTACGATCAGACGGCTGTTGAACATAGACCAGTCGATACCGACGTTAGTCTGAGTAGTTGTCTCCCAAGTAAGATCCTTGTTACCGATATTGCTCTTTCCACCGAGGGTAGGAGTTGCATCAGCGAACTCAGTCTTGGTCCAGTCATAGTAGTTTGTACCATACTGCTGTACCCAAGCGTAGTCTGCGAGACCTGACTGGTTACCCTGCTGACCCCATCCTGCACGGATCTTGAGGTCGTTGATCCAGGTAACATCCTTGAGGAAGTCCTCGCCTGAAAGACGCCATGCAACTGAAGCTGATGGGAAGTAACCCCAACGGTTGCCAGGAGCAAGCTTTGAAGAACCGTCGGCACGGAAGTTAACAGTCACATAATACTTACTGTCGAAGTTATATGAAACACGTGCGAGGTAAGACATGATAGCCCACTTAGAGAAGCCCTGTGACTGTCCTCTGAGACCGCCCTTGTTACCACCATTGATACCGAAGATAGCGTTATTGTAGTCCGGTGAGAAGTAGCTTCTTGATCCAGTGAGGTTCTCCCAACGTGATGTTGTAGCTGAAGTACCGGCCATTGCCTCGAAGTTGTGCTTTGCATTCCAAGAGTTATTATATGTGAAGATATTGTCATATACCATTCTCATATCATCACTTCTCTCTGAAGAAGCCTCACCATGCTGTGTACGGCCGTAAGATGTCTTGATAGGATCGAGGAAGCTGTAGCTGTGTACCCATCTGCGGTCCATTGAGACTGTAGACTTGAACTTGAAGTTCTTTGTGAAGTTGATCTGAGCGTAACCAGTGAGGAGGAGACGGTCAGTCTGAGTGTAGTTGTTCTCTGTTCTGGCAAGGTTCTCTGAAGGAGTAGTAAGGTTAGCTCCGTAGAACTCAGTCCAGTACCAGTTAGGGTTGGTCTCGCTCCAAGGCTTAGCGTAAGTAGGAGTGTTGATCACTGAAAGAACCACACCGGCACGGTTTGAACCTGTACCTGAGATGATACCGTTGTTCTTATAGTTTGAGTAAGCTACGTTTGCACCGACATTGAGCCAGTCATAGAGATCTGAATCAAAGCTTGCCTTTACGTTGAAACGCTTGTTGAAAGCTACAGGAAGAATACCCTGCTCATCAGAATAACCACCGCTGATATAATATCTCATATTCTCGGTAGCGTTAGAAACTGAGAGCTGGTAGTTCTGGTTGATACCTGTCTTGTAAGTTTCCTCGAACCAGTCAGTCTCATCCTTGAGGCCATCAGGAAGGTTAACCATTCCGAGCTCATCCATGAGATCCTTGTACTCAGCCACATTGAGGACTTCGTATGTCTTTGCTACATTAGCGAGACCTACTGAAGCGTTGAGGCTCACCTGAGGACCTCTGCTCTTCTTACCCTGCTTGGTAGTGATGAGAACGACACCGTTCGCAGCACGTGAACCGTAGATGGCAGCTGAAGATGCATCCTTGAGGATCTGCATTGTCTCGATATCCTGTGGAGAGAGGTATGCGATCGCATAGTTACCAGTACCTACAGGCACACCGTCCACAACATAAAGAGGGTCATTTGATGATGCGATAGAAGAAGCACCACGTACGCGCACTGTCATACCGCTACCAGGAAGACCGCTGGTCTGCTGTACGGTAACACCGGCTACCTTACCCTGAATGAAACCTGAAGCCTCAGTTACAGGACGAAGCTTCATATCCTCTGTCGAAACAGTTGAAACGGCTGTGGTGAGGTCCTTCTTGCGGACTGAACCATAACCGATGGCTACGACTGCATCGAGGACCATTGCCTCTTCAGCAGAAACCACGTCTACGACTGCGCGGTTATTCACAGCCTCAACGACTGTCTGATAGCCAAGTGCGGTAAATTCCAGAGTTGCTGTTCCAGAAGAAACAGTGATCTGATAATTACCATCAATGTCGGTGGTAGTACCGTTCTGGGTACCCTGCTCCATTACGGTCATTCCGATGATCGGAAGTCCGTTCTGGTCCACCACCGTACCCTTTACAGAATGCTGCTGGGCGAACATTGCCACGCTCATAAACAGCAGCACCACCATAGTCAGATATTTTCTCATACGGTAGAAATTTGTTGTTAATATTAATTGGTTAGTATGTGTGTCATTTTACGGTCTGCGCCCGGCCAAGGACACTTTATCAAAGCAAATGTAACAAATCTATTATTAAAAATGATTCTTTATATGTAAGAAGTGGACCAACAAAATGTCATCAAATTCACTTATCATTGAAAATAAGCACATTACAAAACCGAGTAATATCAGCAAATGTGGCAAAAGCAAAGACTTGTACTGCAAGTTCAGGGGATGTAAAGTGAATCAAAATTGATATTTTGAGAATGAATACCCTTATCGACAGCTCAGGCCTTAATCAGTCGAAAGCCGGCCAAGCGGTGATTGGAAATATAGTACTCCATAATTCTGTTCGTAAAACAAACCAAACCTTGGAACACGAGCAGGAAAGACTCATGCATTTCGTTGAAGCTTTGTGTGTTCGAAGGCCAACAGATGAAGACCTTGAAACACGCGAAAGAGCAGTACAAGGATAGGTTCTGGACTCAATGTGTCCGAAGGTTTTGCCGAATGTACGCTATGCGAGTCAAACGTATGATTAATAACTGAAAGTAGCATAGGGGCGTGAAAGTGTTTAAGCCTGCCTCAGCCTCAATAGATATATGCTTAGACACATAATTCGGACTGAAAAAATATCCATCGTTTCGATTTTCACGCTTTACATTACTATATAAACTCCAAAAAGTTCAGTAACTTTGCAGTTTATGCAAAGACAATAATTTCTTTCTATGAAAAACAAATACATTACTGCCCTCATCTGCGCCGCTGCGCTGGTTTCCTGCGGACAGACACAGGAAAAATCCACAGAAAAGGAAAACTATTATGAAACAATGACGGTTTCGCTGAGCGACCGTACCCTTACCACAGGATATTCTGCAGCCATCAGCGGAGTCCAGACAGTGGAGATCCGTCCTCAGGTAAGCGGAATGATCACCGACATCCTGATCGAGGAAGGAGAAAACGTACAGAAAGGACAGGTCCTTTTCGTGATCGACCAGACTCCCTACAAGGCCGCTTATGAAATCGCCGTGGCTAATGTCAAGAGCGCAGAAGCCTCACTTTCCACAGCTCGTCTCATCCTCCAGAGCAACAAGGACCTCTATGCTCAGGACGTGGTCTCTGAGTTCGATCTGATGACAGCTCAGAACGACCTCACCGAAGCCGAGGCAAGACTCGCTCTCTGCAAGGCCGAGGAAGTCAATGCCAGCAACAATCTCTCCTACACCGAAGTACGCTCTCCGGTGAATGGCGTAGCCTCAATGATACCGTACCGCGTGGGAGCCCTTGTAAACAGCAATATCACACAGCCGCTGGTTACCGTATCTGATGACAGCCGCGTCTACGCATACTTCTCAATGGCTGAAAATCAGATGCTCGACATGGTGAAACAATACGGTTCGCTGGACAACGCCATCAGGCAGATGCCTGAGGTGGAACTCATTATGAGCAACGGCGACAGGTATGAGCACACCGGAAAGATCAATGCCATCAGCGGTACCATCAGCGAAAGCACCGGATCGGTAAGCATCAGAGCTGTATTCAACAACCGTAATCACCTCCTTCGCAACGGAGGCAGCGGCACCATCATAATTCCTACTACACTCAAGGACTGCATAGTAATCCCTCAGTCAGCGACATACGAGCTCCAGGACAGGATATTCGTATATAAGGTTGTGGACGGAAAGGCTTCATCTACAGAAATCCACATCACTCCTCAGAACAATGGAGTGGAATATATTGTCACAGACGGACTTGACGTGGGAGATGTAATCGTAGCTGAAGGAGCTGGTCTCATAAAGGAAGGTACCCCTATCAAGAGCAAGGAGGATAAGGAATAATGAACGTAAAGACATTCATTGACCGTCCGATATTTGCGGGCGTCATATCGGTGATGATCCTATTGGTGGGTCTCATCGGCCTTACGCAGCTGCCTGTGGAGCAGTTCCCGGAAATCGCGCCTCCTACCGTCAGTGTTTCCGCGGCATATGCCGGAGCGAACGCCGAGACAGTGCAGAAGAGTGTGCTTGTACCTCTGGAAGAGGCAATCAACGGTGTAGAGAATATGATGTACATGGTCTCTTCTGCGACCAACTCCGGATCGGCCAGCATCCAGATCTATTTCCGTCAGGGAACAGACGGAGACATGGCAATGGTCAATGTGCAGAACCGCATCGCATCTGCCCAGAGCCTCCTGCCAGCTGAAGTTACCCGAAGCGGTGTGACTGTACGCAAGCGCCAGACAAGCCGCATCAAGACATTGGCAGTATATAGTCCTGACGGATCATTCGACAGGAAATTCATCACTAACTATCTGAAGATCAATATCGAACCAAGACTTTCACGTATCGCCGGTGTCGGTGAGGTGGACGTACGAGGAGGAGACTACTCACTCCGTATCTGGCTCGATCCGGGAAAGATGGGCAAATACGGGCTCATGCCTTCGGACATTTCGGCAGTACTGTCCGAGCAGAACCTTGAAGCTCCTACCGGAACCCTCGGAGCAGAGTCAGAGAACACCTTCAGATATGTGCTGAAATATCGCGGACGCTACGAGAACGTGACCGACTATGAAAATATGGTCATCCGTTCGGAAAGCGACGGTACTGTGCTGAGGCTCAAGGATGTAGCTACAATCGAACTCGGTGAAAGAAGTTACGATTATGTAGGTCTGGTAAACGGACATCCGGGTACTACCATCAGCATTTCCCAGACATCGGGATCCAATGCAAACGAAATCATCGTGGCTGTGGATGCTGAGATCGAGAAAATCCGTGCCGATCTGCCTAAAGGCCTGGAAATCGTCGACTTGATGAGCACCAAGGACTTCCTCGATGCTTCGATCAAGAATGTGATCAAGACACTTTTCGAGGCCATCCTTCTGGTGATTCTCGTTGTGTTCATCTTCCTCCAGAGCTTTCGCTCGACCGTAATCCCGACCATTTCGATTATCGTCTCCCTTGTGGGAACATTCGCATTCCTGATGGTTGCAGGATTCAGTCTCAATATGATCACCCTCTTCGCCTTGGTACTCGTGATCGGTACCGTGGTGGATGACTCCATCGTGGTGGTGGAAGCCGTCCAAGCCAAATTCGACGAAGGATACAAGTCGCCGTACAAAGCTACAGTGGATGCAATGGGCGGAATCGCCACAGCCCTCGTAGCAACCACATTTGTATTCATGGCAGTGTTCATTCCTGTAAGCTTCATGGGAGGAACGACAGGTACATTCTACACCCAGTTTGGACTTACGATGGCTGTAGCCGTAGGTATCTCATTGGTCAACTCACTCACACTCTCCCCTGCTCTCTGCGCCATAATAATGACTCCGCACGAGGAAGTCATTCCGGGACAGAAGGCAAGTTTCTCAAGCCGTTTCCACAAGGCATTTGACGCAGGATTCGGAGCCGTAGTGAACAAATACAAGCACGTCGTGCTCTTTATGTTCAAGCGTAAGTGGCTCACTGTTATATTATTGGTAATCGCCTGCGGAGGACTTGCATACCTTATGAACACCACCAAGACAGGTCTCGTTCCTAAGGAAGACATGGGTTCTATCAATATGGACGTCCGCACTCCTCCGGGAACCAATATCGCCGAAACCGACAAGGTATTGGCTGAAATTGACGCCAGGATCAGCTCAATTCCTCAGATCGAGGCCTATTCGAGAACTACCGGATGGGGTATGATGTTCGGACAGGGCTCTTCGACAGGTAACTTCGTCATCAAGCTTAAAGACTGGAACGAGCGAACAGGAAAAGGCGACGACATCGACTCCATCATTGAAGAAATGTATGCCCGCACGGCCGACATCACTTCCGCTGACATCATGATATATACCCGCGGTATGATTCCGGGATATGGAGCAAGCAACGGTTTCGAGGTCTATGTACAGGACCAGAAGGGCGGAAAGCTGGATGATCTGGAGAAGATTACCAACGACTTCATCATCGAGCTGAACAAACGTCCGGAAGTATCCCGTGCCAAGACTTCATTCGACTCGAAATATCCTATGTATCTGGTAGAAGTGGATGCAGTGCAGTGCAAAAGAAACGGAATTTCCCCAAGCGATGTACTGGGAGTGCTCGCAGGATATGTGGGAGGAAGCTATGCATCGAATATGAACAGATTCTCGAAGCTGTACCGCGTGATGCTTCAGGCCGCACCGGAGTTCCGTCTGGACACAGAATCGCTCCAGAATATGTTCGTGCGCAACTCCCGCGGAGAAATGTCACCGATAAACCAGTATCTGAAACTGACCAGGATATATGGTCCTCAGTCGATTTCACGATTCAACCTCTTCACCGCGATCTCAGTCAGCGGACAGGCTGCAGACGGATACAGTTCCGGCCAGGCCATCCAGGCCGTACGTGAAGTAGCGGCCCAGGTCCTCCCTGCCGGATACGGATATGAATTCGGCGGAATGTCACGAGAGGAAGCCGACACCGGAAACTCCGTAGCCGTGATCTTCGGGATCTGCGTATTATTCATCTTCCTGATACTCTGCGCATTGTACGAAAGCATCTTCATCCCTGTCGTGATCATCCTTTCCGTTCCGTTCGGACTTGCGGGAAGCTTCCTTTTCGCAAGGATGTTCGGACTTGAGAATAATATCTACCTCCAGATCGGTCTCCTTATGCTCATCGGACTCCTGGCCAAGACAGCAATTCTCCTGACCGAGTACGCATCGCAGAAACGAGCTGAAGGAATGTCCATCACAATGGCGGCCATGTCAGCCGCAAAGGTTCGTCTCAGACCGATCCTCATGACGTCGCTGACCATGATCTTCGGTATGCTTCCGCTTATGTTCGCCAGCGGCGTGGGAGCCAACGGAAACATTTCCATCGGAGTGGGCACGGTCGGCGGAATGCTCATCGGTACCATCGCCCTTATCATCGTGGTACCAGCCCTCTTCATCGTATTCCAATACATAGAGGAAAAGGTAATGCCAAAGCGCACCCCTTGTGAATCCAAGGAACTCAGTCATCCTGAGGAGCACCACACCCCTTGTCATTCTGAGGAGTGCAACACCCCTTGTCATTCTGAGGAGCGCCATACCCCTTGTCATTCTGAGGAGCGCCAGCGACGTGAGAATCTTTAAACCAAACCCGAACAAAATGAACAAATTATACAAGTCACTGATATTGACAATCGCCATCCTCTCCCTCCACAGCTGCGGCCTCTACAAAAAGTACGATCGCGAGCAGATGTGGTTTGTGGACAGCCTCTACAGAAGAATGGAAATCACCGGCGACACCCTTTCCACCGCCTCCGTTTCCTGGAACGACATGTTCACAGACCCAATCCTACAGGAATGGATACAGCTGGGTCTTGATTACAATACAGACCTCAATGTAGCCCGTCACAGGGTGCAGGAAGCCGAAGCGGCATTACTATCAGCCAGATGGGCACTGCTCCCGGGTGCGACATTCACCGCCCAAGGAGGAGCTCCGGGCAATTTCTCCGCCCGTGCAGACGCAAGCTGGCAGGCAGATATCTTCGGATCGCTCAGAAACAGCAAGCGCAAGGCTCAGGCAGCCGTAGAGCAGAGCAAGGCATTTGAGCAGGCAGTCCAGACTCAGCTCGTTGCCACAATAGCCAACAGCTACTACACCCTTGTCACCCTTGACGAGAAACTTGCTATCAGCAAAAGGACAATGCAGACATGGGACGAGAATATCCGAACCCTCGAGGCATTGAAACGCGCAGGAAAGACCAATGAAGCCGCAGTGCTCCAGGCCAAGGCCAACAAGCTCAATGTCGAAGCATCCGTCCTTACGCTTGAAAAAGAGATATTGGCAATGGAGAATTCATTCTGCGCATTGGTCAGCATTGTTCCTATGCCGATCGAGCGAAGCAGCCTGAAAGATCTGGAATTCCCGGAAAAACTTTCGGTAGGAGTACCGGCAGAACTTCTGAGCCGCAGGCCGGATGTACGCCAAGCGGAAATGGCTCTTGCCCAGACTTTCTACAATGTCAATTCGGCCAAGGCTGCATTTTATCCGAACGTCACCCTGAGCGGAGCCATTGGCTGGACAATTTCCAGCGGCACTGCCATTGACCCGAGTTCGATGATTACCAATTTCATCGGCTCTCTTGTGCAACCTGTCTTCGGAAGAGGCGCCAACAAGGCAAGACTCCAGGCTGCACAGGCACAGCGCGAGGCTGCAGCCTGGCAGTTCAGACAGAGCCTTCTCGACGCAGGCGTAGAGGTCAATAACGCTGTAACTCAATGGCAGACAGCCCAGAAGAGAGTCGAACTCGACAAGAGACAGATTCTGAATCTCCAGGCTTCGGTATGGAATACCCAACTACTCATGAAGCACGGAAACGCTAATTATCTCGAAGTTCTGACCGCTCAGAAGAACCTTCTTCAGGCTGAACTTTCTGAAGTTTCTGACAGATTCGATGAAATCCAAGCTGTAATCAATCTTTACCAGGCACTTGGAGGAGGCTATTAAATTTGGAAAATCAGATTTATATATCTATTTTTGAAATTCTTTCGCGTCGAAAAACAACCAAAAACAATTATAGTATGAAAAAGTTTTTTAAGTTTGCTGCTGTAGCAGCGATCGCAGCTATGTTTGTAAGCTGTACTGAGAAGCCAGGTCCGGATCCTGAAAAACCAAATAATCAAGAGCCTGAGACTCCAAAGGTGGAGATCACTGAGAACCTCGCATTCACTCTTGAGGTGACTGAAGTTGAGGCTGAGCAGGCTAAGGTCAAGGTAGAGCACAACGGTACTACAAAGGACACTTGGTATGCATTTGCAACTACAGAGGCTGATGTAAATAAGGCTGTTGCAGCAAAGGTAACAGAGCTCACCGCTGACGGTGGCAAGATTTCAGGTCTTAAGAAGAGCAAGAGCACAACTATTACTGTAAGAAGCCTCGAGCCTGAGACTGACTATACATTCATCGCATTCGGTATCACAGCTGAAGGCCAGGTTTACGGTACAGCAGCTTCCACTACTTTCAAGACTGTAAAGGGTGAGCTCAAGTACACTGAGAATGCTGCCTGGACTGTAGAGTACAAAGGTGCAGGCGTAGTAATGGACGAGGAATACGAGCACACTGTAACTGTAACAAGCACAGACAACAATTATTATTTCCTTGCAGCATATCCAGTAGCTGAATTCGAGGAGAAAGGCATCAAGGCTATCGCTGAGGATGAGTTCGGAGCATATATGGAGTACCTCAACGCTTTCAACCAGCAGTATGGTACTAACTATAACATGCTCGCATACTGCTGGCAAGGTACTGCAACTGACTACATCTTCGTAGATCCAGGCGTAGAGTATTATGCTCTTGCTATCGGAGTAGGTGAGGATGGCCAGCTCAACGGACTTTGGGCTAAGTCTGATGTGATATATATTGAGGAGGAGGAAATGACTCCTGAGTATGCTGCTTGGCTTGGCGACTGGACTATCACTGGAGCTAACGGAATCGAACAGTATGTTACATTCGCAAAAGGCATCGCAAACCAGACCTATAAGATGATCGGTTACGAGGGCGAGGCTACTGCCGGACTTGATGTAGAAGTAGAGTGGATGCAGGAAGAAGGTATCTGGGTAATTTATAACCAGAGTTTCGGAACATATGAGTTCACACTTAATGGAGGCCAGAAGGCTAACGGTGAAATCTGGTTCGTAGGACAGACTGCCGAGGGTGATCTTTATCTCGAGGAAGTTCCTGTATGTCTGGGCGGTGTAACTGAGGATGGTACTTTAGCCGCATTCGGATATGAGGAAACTTGGGAGAATGAGGATGGTACTCAGGGATCATATGTTGTAGACAGCATGCTCTACCTTGCATATTTCACAGAACAGAACCAGCTCAGCTACATCTCTGGCACATACCAGACAGGTTATCCGACATTCCCTATGACATTCACAAAGCTTGAGACAAGATCCGCTTCAAACGGACTCAAGGTTTCTGCACGTCCAGCGACAAAACTTCCTATGGCCTACCAGTTCGGCTCATTCAACATTCTCTAATAGAATCTGAACTATAATATACCGAGGCTGACATCAAGTGTGATGTCAGCCTTTTTTCATATGACTGATGCTGTTGCACAGATATTGGAATACAATACCCTAAAAGTATTTATGAAGACTCTCGTACAATGGCTCAATGAAATGATGATCGGACAGTTCAGGATAGACCAGGAACTGGCTGACACGGTCGATGGAATAATAGCATTGGCCATGATTGTCTTGGCCTCGGTCGGTATAAACTGGCTGATCCAAGGCATTTACAGATGGATGTCACGGCACAATATCAGACTCAGACATTGGAAATGGCAGCCTTACCTCGCAAAACACAAGACGGGACACCGCATACTGCTTCTGATACCCGGAGCAGCGTTCTATTTTCTTACCACTCTGGCATTCGGAGCCGAAGGAGAGACTACCCGTCTGCTTCACAGGATAGACATAGCATATATGATCATGATCGTGATATTGGTATGCAATGCCCTGTTACTCTCTGCATTGGATGCCTACAGTAAGACAGACAGATACAAAAGCCATCCGCTGCAGGGATTAATCCAGGGTATCCAGGTGCTATTGTACTTTGTGGGCGGCATCATCATATTGGCTGTCCTGATCGACAAATCTCCGGCCGTGCTTCTGACCGGCCTTGGCGCTTCCGCAGCAGTATTGATGCTTGTATTCAAGGACAGCATATTGGGCTTTGTGGCAGGAGTGCAGCTTTCACAGAACGATATGATCCGCATCGGAGACTGGATCCAGATGCCGGACGGAAGTGCCAACGGCAATGTCGAAGAAATCACTTTGAACACCGTGAAAGTACGCAATTGGGACAATACACTGACGATGATACCGCCCTACACCCTTGTCACCACCGCATTCAAGAACTGGCGCGGGATGCAGGAAAGCGCCGGTCGCAGAGCCGACAAATCCATTTTCATCGATGTCAATACAATGGAGGTCTGCACAGAAGATCTCATTTCAGACATCTGCAAGGCCGTCCCATTGCTCTCGAGCTATATAAAATCGCTTCCGAGCGAAAGCCAGCCGACGACCAATATACAGATATACCGTATATATATTGAACTTTACCTGCGTTCCCACCCTGAGGTGAATCCTGATCTGGATATTATTGTCACCCAGAAGGAAGCCACAGCCTACGGAGTGCCGGTCTATGTGTATTTCTTCCTGAAAGACAAGGCCTGGGCATCCTTCGAGCGGAAACAGTCCGATATTTTCGACCATCTGATGAGCATCGTGTCGGAATTCGGTCTGCGCATCTACCAGCGACCATAGCGACCGCCAATGCCCCGAGAAGACTATCCTCCTATGCCTCAGCCACTTACTATAACTACGTGCTCCCCATTGCACAGCACGCAGTTTGCATAAGCACCTGAAGAACAGAATCTTACGCATCTCACCCCAAAAATTACATTTATCGTGACACATTTTGTACATTTGTGCGTCATATAGGCAGAAATGGAACTTAACGGAAGAAACATATTCGGACAAAAGAGGCTGGACTTCATGTTCAGACTGGCCTGCAGCATCCTCGGGCGGAGCGATGAGGCTCAGGACATGATGCAGGACGTGGCCGAAAGGGTTCTCCGCAAGCAAGAGGGCCTTCAGGAGGTCGAAAACATCGACGCCTTTCTCACCCGTTCCGTCAGGAACGCCTGCATCGACCGGCTGCGCCGACGGAGAGACACTACCCCGAAAATTCCGGAAGTTCCCGACGAAAAAAGCCCTGAGGGGTGGAGCGACAGACAGCTCGTTCACAAAGCCTTGGCCCGGCTGCCCGAAAAGCAGCGTCTGGCAGTCCACCTGAAAGACATCGAAGGGTATTCCGGGAAAGAGATAGCCAGAATCCTCGAAACGGACGAGGCAAATGTAAGGACAATCCTATCGAGAGGCCGGCGGGCCCTGAGGGAAATAATAGAAAAGGAGATCGGATATGGAATATGACATCAATAAGATACGCACGCTCTGCGACAGGTACTTCGACGGGGACACCACCGCCGAAGAGGAACAGCTGCTGAGGGAGTATTTCAATCACGTCAAGGATATTCCCGCCGACTTGAGAGCGGTGAAAGTGATGATGACAGGAATGTCCGAGGCTGCGGCAATGACATACTCACAGCCGGCCCCTGCACGGAAAGGGATTGTAAGAAAGATAGTATGGGGGACAATCTCAGCCGCGGCAGCCATCAGCCTCTTCGTCGCGCTTTCGGGCCGGGAAGTCTATGGATATGATGCTGACGGAAAGGCAATTACAGATCCAGACATTGCTTTTGAAAGCACGAAATATCTCTCTTATCTAAGTCAATTGGAAGCTACCATCGACATAGCTCAGATGATTACACAGGAAATGGAAAACAACAACTAAACAAATAGACAATGAAACGTATCATAACCCTATTGGCTTTGATCGCGATAGCATCAGCCGCACATGCACAGACAGATTCTCTTGTAGTCTTCGATACAAATGGAGATAATCTCGAAATCAGCATCGCCGGATTCGACATTACACTCTCAGAGGAAGACAAGACAGAGAAACCGAAGGTGAAGAGAGTCACAACAAATTTCATAGGCATTTCCCTCGGATACAACGTATTGACTCAAATGCCCAACTACGGAAACTGGGCCGGAGAACAGAATTTCATGACAGACAACACTCACGGGTGGAGGCTTGGCTGCGAACCTTTCAGCGTGCAGGTTTCACTTGACCGAAGGAAGTCAATCTTCCTGAGAGCGGCACTTAACACCTATGTGGACAATTACCGTTTCAAGACTCCGATGACCCTGATCAATGATAAGGATGGAAATCTTCTGCCTAAGGACATAGAAGGAAAAGTAAAGAAGTCCAGGATAAGTACAGGCTACATAGGACTTTGCGCAGGAATGGGATTCAGAATCAGCCGCTTGCTGCTTATGTTTGATTTCAATGCTGACTTGCTGACAAAATCTGTTGCAATGTATAAGAATCCTAAGAAGACCAGGTACGATATCAGCGGATTCAACAACGTCAGATACAAGGTCGGTGCATCTGCTACCATCAACGGATTCGGCATATATGTAGATTACAGTCTTACTCCTCTTTTCAGAGAAGGCGTAGGCAATGACGGAAATGTCATCTCCCTCGGAACACGCTGGGGATTCTAAGTCTCAATGTTATGAAACGGATATTGATTTTATTGATATTGACCCTGGCCTCTTTGAGCGCGTCAGCGCAAAGCAGTATGGACCACTTCTTTGAGAGACACAGCGGTGAGCAAGGATATCAGACCGTCGTCTATGGCAAGCGGATGCTCGATATGATGAAGGAGAATGCGAGCGCTGATGTCAAATCGCTTCTGAACAGGATCATTAACATACGCATCATAAGCCACGAACAGCCACAGGACAGGATCATTGATCTGGCAAGACGTGATATGAAGAACAGCCGCAAATATGAGACAATCTCAATGATAAACGAGAACGGAAGCCTTTCCGAATTCTATATCTCGGAAAACATCGGCAGATCAAAGAATGCTTCGTTTCTGATGATTGTCAGCGGTCCTCAAGGCTCTGCAGTAATGGAAATCATCGGCGATTTCGATGTCAAGGATATTTCCAAACTATCGGTCATGGGACAAAAGCGATGAAGCTCATGCAACATTCTGAATGATTCATGCATCTTTTGGCTGTAACTCAAAAACTAACGACTATGCTTAAAAAGGTTATTGTGGCGGTTGCAGCCATTATTGTATCTTCACTCGCGGTTTCTGCACAGACTCCCGGACCGAAATTCGAACGCTATAACAGATGGATGGTTGGAGGACAGCTATCATATAATACCCAAAATTATCATGGCATCGGAGTGGAAGCGATATACGGACGACAGTTTTCTGAAATTGTATTTCTGGGAGTGGGATTCGGAACAGATATGTTTGTTGGGAACAGGGGTGAAATGAGTATGACGATAACCCACCCTGACGGAACAGAGACAGTAATGAAGTATCCTCCTTATGAATTCACATTCCTTCTTCCTGTCTATGCAGACCTTCAGGTTAATTTTTCCCGCAAAAGAGCTCCTTTCTTCGCCGAATTGAAATTCGGAGGAGCAATCGACGTGGAACTGGAAAGGATCAGGGGAACCAAGAATACGAATGAATTGGACCTTTGGGGAGGCGGAGTTCTTTTCGGATTGGCAATAGGCAAAAAAATCGCCCTCAATAATGAGAGCGAAATCGATGTCACCTTAGGATGGGACGGTATCATATGGCCATGGTATATAAATGCGCCGATATCCTTAGGAGTCCGTTACTGCTTCTGATACTGTTTCCACAGTTTCTTTATATCTGCACTGATCAGGGCTACAGCCGGAGCCAGCACGGTTCCATGGTTGAAGCCCTGCATTTCGTATAACACAGAGTCGTGCTTGAAATTCTTCAGAAGGGCCTGTAGGTGGAAATTCTCCTCGTAGCGTGCAAGCATTTCGAGGTCACGGTCACCTGAGATGAGAATCATCGGAGCGCCACCTCTGGCAGCGTGAGTCATCGGAGCATACTCGTCGATCACCGGGATACCGTCAGGGAGTCCTCTTTCCTTTCTGATAGTATAATGAGTAACTGTCTGACCGCTTACAGGATATGCCTTGGCGATATTGTCAGCATTGAACCCATATTTTGCGGTATATTCTTTAGCAAGAGCCACCATCAGAGTGAGGTAGCCGCCGGCAGAATGTCCTGAAACATAGATCTGGTCCTTTACTCCACCATATTTTTCAATATTGTCATAAGTCCATGCGACAGCCATTGCAGCATCGTCGATATAATCAGGACACTTGCATTTAGGGAAAAGACGGTAATTCACGCTGACCACTGCGAATCCCTGCCTGCGGAATCCTTCGAGAAGTTCCTTGTTGCCACCTTCGAGACCTCCGCCGTGGAACCATACGAGGGTAGCGAAGCCCTTGTCTGTCTCAGGGTAGTAGATGTCAAGCTTGCAGCGTTCCTTGCGATAAACATCTGCCTCATCTGCAGATGTATAGGAGATGTTCTGAACGAAATTGTAGCCTTTATCCTGAGGATGAGGCTGGGCTGATGCCGAAAATGCGGCGAGAATGATAAGGGCCGCGATAAGGAGTCTTGATTTCATAATATTTAGTTTGGTTTTAAGCGAGTTTTGGACGATTTTCCGTTTATTTTATGTCAATTTCTTTGTTTTGAACGATTCTTGGACATTTCCCCGCTCGTTATCTGATTGAGACCAGGTCAGCCAGCACGATTGCCGTCATCGCCTCCACCACCACAGGGGCACGGAGCGCGAAGCAGACATCGTGACGGCCCGGTACCTCGAGCGTATCCATCTCACCGGTCATGAAATTGAAGGTCTGCTGGGCCTTTCGGATGCTGGAAGTCGGTTTGAAGGCCACACGGAAGGTCAATGGAGCTCCGTTGGTAATACCGCCATTAGCTCCTCCGGCACCGTTCTTTACAGGCCTGCCGTCTTCTCCGATCGGGTCATTGTGCTCCGATCCTTTCATCCGCGCAGCCTGGAATCCGTCCCCGAATTCGATTCCGCGGACTCCAGGAATGGCAAACACGGCGTGTGCGACAAGTGACTCAACGCTATCCCAGAACGGTTCTCCATAGCCGGGATCAATATCTGGAACGGTACATTCGATGATTGCTCCGAGGCTGTCCCCTTCCTTGATTGCCTGGTCGATGGCTGCCTGCCATTTTTCATTATTGACTGCTGTGCCATTGTCATTCTGAACGCAGTGAAGAATCTTTCCATCAGACGTACCCTCTCCAACCTCAGAATGGCAACAAGATGCTATTCCGCCAAGCTCCACTATACGGGCCTGCACTGCCGTCACCGGAGTATCATCCAGCATAGTAGCATCAGCAAGCATCTTCTTAGCCACCACTCCGGCAGCCACAATCGGCAAAGTGAGTCTTCCGGAGAAATGCCCGCCCCCACGCGGATCCTGACAGTCATCCCATTTCAGGGCAGCGGTAAGGTCTGCGTGTCCCGGACGAGGCATCGCAGCAAAGAGTTCATAATCAGAAGAATGAGTGTTGGTATTCTTGAAAGTGATCGTCAGAGGAGCACCTGTGGTATGACCTTCAAAGACTCCGCTCACGATCATCGGAAGGTCCGACTCGATACGAGGAGTCGTCCCCCTGGCTCCGCTTTTTCTGCGAAGGATATCCTGCTCGAAATCCTGCTCGCTAAGCTCCAGGCCGGCCGGAACGCCGTCCAGAACCACTCCGATGAGCTCCCCGTGGGACTCTCCGAAGATGCTTACTCTGAATTTTCGTCCTATGGTATTCATATTCTATGGTTTTATCTCACATACAGAGAAAGGTAAATCGCTATCACTCAGACTATTACATAAACCTCGTGCCGTACAATGGGGAGCACGCAGAATAAGTAAGTAACTGTAAGACAAGGCCTTACACTTCTCCATGCATTTTCTGAAATATATAATGAAACTGCGGGAAGGATTTGGCTACGCACTCCTCGTCGTCAATGCTGATCGGTCCGTCAGCTCCGAGGGAAGCAACCTTCAGGGCCATCACCATACGGTGGTCGTGATGCGAAGTGTACCGCCCACCCTTCAACAGGGCGGGAAGAGATTTCTCGACTTCGCTCGAAATGACAGAAGAGTTCAACAGTCTCTGTGCAAGACTATGTCCCTCGATTACCATCTCGTCACCTTCCACGCATGCCTGGACGCCCATCTGTGTCAGCATTTCCAGAATGGCCTTGGCCCTGTCGCTTTCCTTATTGGCAAGACGGCCTACTCCGGCCAGACGGCTTGTGCCCTGACAGAACGCCGCAAGTACGGAAATGATCGGGAATAGATCCGGACAATTAGATGCATCCACACGGAAAGCCTTGAGCGGAGCGCGCTGGACAGTGATATTGCCTCTGTCTCCGTCGAGCTGCGAAAGGCTTGCTCCGGCATCCATCAATATGTCCATGATCGAGAGGTCTGCTTGGAGGGAAGTGGTGTCAAGTCCCTGAAGCTCAGCCTTTCCGAAGATCGCACCTGCTACCAGGAAATTGGCCGCGGCGCTCCAATCGCCCTCAAGATCGGTATCAGCAGCCTTATATTTCTGACCACCCTTTACCTTGAAAACCATCTCTGTACAGAGGGACCAATCCCCGTCTGAAGCCAGAAAATCAGGACCTCCGAGCATATCATTACCTACCTTGATACCGAATTTCTTGAGAACTTCCAGAGTGATGAACATATATGGAATGCTCTTTGGCTCATGTACAATGAGAGAGCTGTTCTTTTCCGCAAACGGAAGGGCCATCAGCAGGCCGGAGATGAGCTGTGAGCCGTGCTTGCCGGAAATTTCGGCACGGCCGGCTTTGAGAGGGCCTTTTACTGTCAATGGGACACGGACAAGGGATTCTTCGGATTCACTCGGAATGACAGTGGCTTCGAAAGCTTCCATTATCTCTTTGGCTCCGGTGAGAGGACGTCCCAGAAGGGTCTTCTCTCCTGTAAATGAAACCGGATCCGGACTGAGCTGAGCCATGAGAGGGATCAGCATTCGGGTCAGGAGACCGGATTCGCCGACATGAAGTTCAGGGAGATTAAGCCCGCCAAACCGAGCAGATATTCCACTGATTGTCACCTCATTGCCATTGACATTCACCTCTGCTCCGAGATTGCGTGCGACCTGGAGAGCGGCTTCATTGTCCCCACAAGGAGTGTAGCCGCGAAGGTGGGATGTACCCTCGGCGAGGGCTGCGGCAATGATGGCACGCTGGGCGAAACTCTTGGAAACCGGCATTGACAGAGGTTCCGAATCAATGAACGGGAAGTCACCGTAAACCGCCTTGCGCATATGATCCGTCGCCCATTGGCCTGGAGCTGCAGCTTCCTCTTCGGTGAGAGCGGCATAAGTGTAAGGAGCCCCGAACTTCAGACAATCCAGACGCGAGCTGCGACCCTCCTCGCCCATGCAGAAGGCAATAAGGCCGCCGTCGGAAAGCGCACCGATCCTCTCATTGCCGGAGGCCTTCTCCTCGCGACACCATCGGTACAAGGCCAATATCTTGTCAATATCAGCCTCGGACTGGGCCAGGGTAACGATCTTTACCATGTCCGCACCGTGATAGACGCATTTCTCCACGATGGCCTTGAGAGCTTCGAGCGAGTCGGTTCCCTCGAAGTCGTGGTATGACCGTATAAAGATCGTGCCGTTTTCGTGGGCCGCCTGACGCACCCTCTTGGACATCTGCTTCTGAGCCTCGATCTCCACATCGACATATCGCGCCCCCGCCTCGATGGCCCTTATCAGACG
Organism: Bacteroidales bacterium; assembly: GCA_017630215.1. GTDB lineage: Bacteria > Bacteroidota > Bacteroidia > Bacteroidales > UBA932 > Cryptobacteroides. The sequence goes on from JAGBVR010000003.1 coordinate 161,843, forward strand.
TTTTTCCGCAATCTGCATTGCTTTGATCTCGCGACTCTGCGGTGGCAAGTCCTGAAGAGATGGCTCTGCAGAAGCTATTTCATCAATGCGGCAGGTTGCCACCAGAGGAATGTCCGATGTAAAGAGCTCATCTGTCTCCTTTGCAGTCAGAGAGCATCTGTCCAGACGGATTTCCGCCATTTCACATTGTTCCAGTGCAGAAAGGATCTGCTCGTAGTTTTTATTCTGTATTGTAGTACAAATCATAGACTTATTTTCTTTGTGCTTCCCGGCACTTTATGTGGATGTTTTTGAATGCGCCGGGCATCTCATTATTTCATCAAGCGGCAAACTTCCTCAACGGTCAGTTCCACAGTCTCCACTTCTCCGATTGACTTAGGAAGAACGAAATGGACCTTCCCACCTTCAGCCTTCTTGTCCTTCTTCATTGTTTCTGCCATTTCCTCGATGGAGTAAGGACAATAACAAGGAATGTCACAATCCCAGAAGTCATTGCTGATTTTCGATTCAAGAGCTGTCGTTTCGTTGCGGTCATTCCTGTAATAGCGGTCCGCGAGTCGGGCAGCCAGCACGAGTCCCATTGCTACGGCCTCACCGTGGGTCACTCCGGAAGGGAAATGTTGTTCTTCCGCCGGAAGAGTGGAGCTCTCATTCTGGGCGCAGAGTCCTCGCTGGTTTTCCCTTTGGGCGAGGGTCTCTATAGCATGGGCAAACGTATGTCCAAGGTTCAATTTCCTGCGCTCCCCTTTCTCGAACTGGTCGCGGGAAACCACTCCAGCCTTTATACTGGCAGCTGCCGCAATAAGTCCCGTCAGAGTCTTCCGATGTTTCTTGAGGAGTTCCCGCCATTGGGTCTTCTCATCCTTTCCATACATCATCACTTCCAGATGAAACTCGCTCTGAATGTCGAAAAAGAGATCGGCAGCTTTCTGGTAATTGCCATTGTCCTCAATCATGAAAGTCTTGAGAAGTTCAGCCGCTCCTGAAAGGAAGTCACGCTTGGGAAGACTCTCGAGCAACTGGGAACAGATGTATGTAAACGCTGGCTGACGGATTATGCCCAGGATATTCTTATATTTTTCGAAATTGACCCCTGTCTTTCCTCCTATGGCCGCATCCACCTGCGAAAGCAGAGTCGTCGGAACATATCCGAAGCGTACTCCCCTCTTATAGATGCACGCAGCGAAACCCGCCATATCAGTGGTGATGCCACCGCCGACCGCCAGTATCATCGTATCTCTGTCAGCGCCATTCTCCAGCAGCCAGCTGCAGATATTCATCACAGTCTCGAGGGTTTTATCCTCCTCAGATGGAACTATATACTTGATTCTGACGTTTTTGGCTTTAAGTATTTCCATCAACTGGACGTTGACAGGAATATTTTTGTCGATCACAGCGAATATGCTCCTGAACGGTTCCAGACAAGCACCGAGGCCTTTTATGCTGTCAGATGTCACAATGCGGCTGATGGCCTTCTTGCCGGAATATATGTTGATATGTTCCATAGAGGTGCTGGTAGTTACGGTTACATCCTACAAATATAACATAAATCACCACAGCTACGGCCAGATCAAATCATTATTCCAATTCAAAAGCACGAAAACTGGCCATTTCATGCTTTCGAACCCGTTTTTAAACCTCCAAAGCACAGATCAAGGCTTTTTTGTGCTTTCGATCGTCCCCGCCAAAAGAATTGTTCTTCATTATTATTTTGCATTTTCCGAAAAATCCAATACCTTTGCATTTCTAACCAGAAGGTCTATCCTTCACGTGCCTCTTTCAGTCCTGGAGACAGGCTACCGAAAAAGCACACCAGCCCGGATGGCGGAATCGGTAGACGCGCTGGTCTCAAACACCAGTGGAGCAATCCGTGCCGGTTCGATCCCGGCTCCGGGTACGATACAATCCTGTAAGCATTGATAGCCAATCGCTTACAGGATTGTCTTTTTATCAAAACCTCAAAAATGGTCATTTTTGGTCACCGCAATGCAAAAGGTGACCTCAGAACACCTCAAAATCTCCTGTTCCTCTTCTCCGTGGAGGATAGTAATGTTGTATTTTTCAGTCGGTTTGCATAACTTTATACCGATAAATCGGAATTTGTACTTTAGTATAGAGTGCTATTTCTAAATGGAAACAGATGGACTAAACTACCGCATTAAGATGATAATTGAACCCTAAAAATGATTTTCGTATGATTGCAATTTTCAATCGTGTCGCTTTGTTTGCTATCGCAATGGGAGTCCTTTCAGCGTGCTATGATATATATTACCAACCAGCCTTTGAAAATTTCCCTGATAAAACATATGCTCTTCCTTATGACAGGGATGTTATTCCCGCAGATGGCGACACCTGCTGGTTTAATTATTATTTGGAAAAGGTGATGGTCAAGGCTGTTGATATTGAGCATCCGACAAAAGATTTGAAGTGGGAGGTTCTGATAGACGAGGAGCAATACGGAGACACCAAATACAATAATAAGGATGGGCTTGTGTTTGACCGTGATAAATGGTGGCAAGAAAGAACAGGTCTTAAGTATGCAATATATCAGAGATTCTTTGAAGTCCCAGCAAACCCATCTGCAAACACACGACACATAAAAATTCGTGCTTCCATCAACAATAGCCTTACATATGATAATGATGATTGGTGCGAATGGTTTACCGTCTTTGAATGTACACAGGCAGGAAGGCTTTCCCACTGATACCTTGACGAAGAATCATAATTTATCGAGTTGATGCCTAAAGAGGATACGGTTAAATTTCAATTTATCTGAATTTAAATCATAGACACCATGATAGATAACAGGTATTTTACTTTAATAAAGGGAGACAGAGAGGAAATCCTTAGCGCTGTTCATGAGGCACTCATCTCGTACGGAAAAAAGCTGATATCGTATAACGCCCTTCTGAATCTGGATTTGGCAGATGTCCACCATAACCCAGTTGTCCTAAAGTGCCAACTATGGACTCCAGATAATTCAGAAGGCGTTGCATGTTTTGGCAATTTGGAAGATGGGATGCCTTTCTTGGTTTATAGACTGATGAAAATACGTCCATTTGAAATCACGCGAGTCAGTTTGGAGTTCGACATTGATTGTGAGTTCAACTATGCCATGAGGGTGTTTCATCATATTGATATTGACGGCAACGAAAGATATGTTCGCGTCATGCAGGATCCGAAATGGGACTTCTGGGAGCAAGGTGAAAGGTTGCCTTTTGAACAAGTTGATAAATATTCTGAAAGATTCATAAAGAAACGGCTGACAAACGAGATGATTCTTGACTACGCGCTGGCTCTTGGATGGGATCTCAGGTCTCCGTATTTCTGGAAATCAAGCACGGATGCCCGATACTATGAATGGAGCAACAGATAATTTATCTAACAGCCTTGACACGACTGGCCTTAGCTGGCGCTTCTAAATTCGGATTTATATATGAATGGCTTTACAATAAAGAATTTTCAGGACACCGCCTCTTTTGAACTTGAGGTTATCCAAAGAGGTGATGTAGATGATATCGACGCCTCGGTACGAACCAAATATAATTTTCAGGGCAGAACGATAAACTCTACCCACAGATGGTCTTTTGGACTGGGAGAGGTATCTTGGTTTATGGACAAGATTATTTCAATGCACGAAAATCTGAAAGGTTGTTCAAGATTCACATCATTTGACGATGATGAACTATATTTGACAATAGACGAGCTCGGCCACATTGATGTGACCTTCAAGGACGGCATCGCAAGTTATAATGGTCGTGTGGAATTCAAATTCCAAATTGACCAATCATACCTTCCTGAACTGATAGAACAATTGAAGAAATTCATCGAGGTCAATCGGTAAATTCCTATTTTTGTGGATAAAATTAATATTGCTATGAAATATTTTACAGCGGTTCTGACATTCTTGATAGCAATGTCGATGAACATTTATGCCAGATCTTATACTGCTGATGACTTGTCTGGAACTTGGCGTATAAAGAATAGTAGCGGATTCGTACTTGATATTAAATCAGACGGCACCTATTCTTTATGCATTGACAGTTCGCATACATCAGGAAAATGGACTCTAATCGGTAGGTTTATTGTATTGAAACACGAGTTACCTATTTATGGACCACTTGAGGGACGTCTTCCGCACGATTTCGATATCAAAGAAGTTAAGATCTGTCGTAAAGATAAGATCTTTTGGGGATATCGTGGTAAAATGATTAACAGGCCACCTACATATAAAAAGGGAAAGAGGATTTATTTGTATAAAGCAGAATAGAATCTATTCAAGAAAGTGAGCAAGACCTTCTTATCACTAATATTCACGCAAAGATTTGGCGTTGGTCACTTTTGGTCACCTTTTCATACTATAACTGCGTGCATTTTTCACAAATCCCCCATAACCCCCTACAACTCAATTAGTTACAAATATTCAGTATCAATAACTTACAAAATCCCTCATTTTCACGCAGTTAGGTCAATTTGAACCGCAATATCCAACAAATAGAGGATTTCGGCTCCGGGTACCAGACAAAATGCAAGTGCTTGATTTTCAAACACTTGCATTTTTCTTTTTCCTTTTTGCACCACGGTTGCACCACAGAATGGGCTTTTCGGGGCCACAGTGCCTATTTTTACTTTCTATCCACAAAAACAGCCCTTTTCGTGGACAGCAGTCGATTTTTACAGACTCTATCCATAAAAACGGCCATTTTTATGGACAGCAAACGTCTTTGCACAGAGTCGAAGGGAATTTGGCGAGGGGGACAAACTGTCCCCGGCACGGAATCACGCAGAAATCTCTGCCAGGAAGTCATTCAAGACATACAAATTACCTTGAAGATAGAGCCCGGTCTCCTCATCGTGAAACCTCCGACAGGTCTCGCTCCTGTAGAACATATCAAGAGCCTCCTTCATAGAAACATCCAGAGTCTCCGAAATCTTCACTACAATACATCCAATGCGCTGCCACCGGATTATGTTGCGAACTTTTCTGTGCTGCTCCGGCGTAAGATTGTTCAGGTTCTTTACAGTATCTTGATCAAGGCTCATGTCTGTTACTCTCATATATCTCTCCAAATAATCTTCTGACGGTCCGTAAGGCGACTCTATCAAAGCTGCCATCCTGCCCATCAGGAGTTCATCGGGAGTCAATTGGATTCTATCGTTCATCATCCATTCTTAAAAAGCATTGCTGACATATTCCAG
>JAGBVR010000018.1 GCA_017630215.1 Bacteroidales bacterium
ATCAACATTACTTCTTACCCTTATCAATGCAGACAGAAAAACAATGTCAAAGGAATGTTCTGAGAAATTAGATAAGCTGTATGATCTTGTAAAATTCCAGGTTGATCATTTTGATATCGTTAATTATCAGGAGGTGTAATATGGCAGTCCGTATAATCTTAGATACTCAGGATGAATCAAAGCTCCTGGAAATCCTTCATGCATATGCCGGTATGCAGCAGAGGAAATATAATCAGATCCCTTTTGAAGATGCATGCTCAGATGAAGCAGTCAGATATATGAGGGGCCGGGATTGGGCTAATAAGCTGATAGGTCAGATCAATGGCAAATATGGCAGATGTGATCCTGAGCCGCATATCACCAAAATGGGCAGATGGCTTAATGCAGTACAGCCCGAAGGCAAGGGCTATTATATAGCCAGATGCAGCAGCTGCGGAGAGGTTACATTCTTAACTTCTTACTGCGGTAATTGCGGATCCAAGAATCCGGAGGCTGAATGTGTATGAATAAGATCAGGGATTTTATTGAAGAAAGATTACTTATTTATCTGATGTTTATATTTGTTATTGTTGTGTGCGGCCTGTTTATCGGAGGTTATATAATGGCCCTGGTTAAATATGGAAATACGCCAATAACAGAAGTCCCTTTATGGGCTTATTGGTATCTGGGAGGCTGAAGAATGAAATATGAAGAATTACAGGCCAATAGGATAAAGACGGTAAGGAGCCTGTCTAACCTTATTAAAAAGGCTTATACAGGCCTGACATGTCGGGAATATGAGTTCCTTAAATGTTGCCGGGATTATATAGAAACGAAGTATCTTGAAGATAAACACAGTCATAAGGAGGCAAACAATGAGGTTAATTGATGCTGATGCTTTGTGCGAGGTATTTAAGAGAAGGCAGAGAGCGGCATTGAGATGGAAAGAAAATGCTATCCTTGCCGACAATGAGGAAAGCAGGATTAGAGTAGATGCCGTATTGGCTTTCCTGTCCGAAGTGAAGTTGACTATCGACAATGCACCGACATTAGGCGGAACATTGTTTGAAGCAGGTTATAGGTCAGGAAAAGGATCAAGAGAAAAGATTTACGGAGACGGGTATCAGCAGGGACATCATGACGGCTATGAAAAAGGATATAATGATGCATTTAGACCTGTCAGAGAAGGTGAGAAAAATGATCAAGTTTAATGAATTGGATAATATTGTCCGGGATATACATAACCGTAATGATGGTAATAAGGATATAACTTATATCCTTGCAGCAGGATCGATGAGGGAGGGCGGTGAGTTTGCAGCTTATAATGGTAACGGTAAGGAGATCATGGCCCTGATGGCTATGATCCTGAAAGATCTTTCGGAACGGTCCGGGATGTCTCCGGATAGGATAATCGATTATCTTATTTATCTGGTATGCCCGGAATATTGTATTAACGATATCAAGCCCGAAGGGCATGATAAATAATTATTTTAAGGAGGCCAAATATATGGGATTTGGTACAAACAATCAGACAGCAGCAGGAGCAGCAGATCAGCAGAAGGAAATGATCACTTACAATGTTGAGGTAACCGATGTGAGACTTACCAATAAGGACACAGTTTGTTATTTCGACATGAAGGTTAACGGGATCATCATCAGGGAATGTGTATGCATTGAGTACAAGAATAAGGAAGGTAACACGGGATTCATTATTGACTTCCCCAGGAGGGCCATCATGGACGGTGATAAGATCAAGAAGAATAGCAAGGGCGAAGATATGTATATGTCTTACTGCTTCTTCCCGATCACTAAGGAGCTGAGGCGTTCCATTGTTTTCCAGATCAATGCTATTATTGACTTGAAGCAGAATCAGCAGTAAGATCTTGATACAGGCAGATGTCCCCCAAACATTTCTATCTGTCTGTACGTGATGTAAAGCAAACAGGCCCGGATTTATTTCCGGGTCTGTTTGTGTTATAAAGGAAATATAAGAAAATATAAGGAGGTAAGGCAATATGACTTTTTCAGATGTTTTAATAGCTATCCAGGAGGGTAAAAAAGCACGCCGCAAAGGTTGGAACGGAAAGAATCAATATATCGAAATTGCGTCTAATATTTCTTATATAAATGCAAGCGGAGAAATAATAAATGTCGATCATAAAGAAATTGGAAATAAAGCGATCGCTTTTGTAGGTACGTCTGGGGTACAAATTGGTTGGCTTGCATCTCAGGCGGATATGCTTGCTAACGATTGGGAAATCGTTTAATAAAATGAGGTAACATAAAATGAATGAATTGACAACTATTATATCAACAGTAGGATTCCCTATTTTTTCCTTCCTTATTACGGGCTTTGCCCTGAAATATGTCTATGACCGGGAGCGGAAAAGCCTGGATGATACTATTGATAAGATCGGGAAGCTCACGGAAGCTGTTAATCATAATAGCGAGGTTTTATCAAGATTTGTTAAGGAGGAAGATTAAATGAACATTTCAGAAAATGGTTTGAATCTTATCAAGTCCTTTGAGGGATGCCGCCTTACAGCCTATAAGGCTTATTATACAGAAAAATATTATACGATCGGATGGGGTCATTACGGTCCTGATGTCAGGTTAGGCATGAGGATAACCCAGGAAGAAGCTGATCGGATGCTTATAAATGATATGTCTGTTTATGAGAATGCAGTCCGTGCTTATGATCCTATATATCATTGGTCACAGAATGAATTTGATGCCCTTACATCTTTTGCCTATAATCTGGGTCCCGGATCTATCAAACAGGTAACAGCAAACGGATCCAGATCTAAGGCTGTTATAGCTGAGAAGATGCTTTTATATTATAACTGCGGAGGCCATAAGCTGGAAGGGCTTGTAAGAAGAAGGAAGCAGGAAGCTGCTTTGTTTACTTCCGGAGGTAATACAGATCCGGAATATCAGCATGCTGAGCCTACGCTTCGGAGAAGATGTAAAAATGATCGGGTCAGACTTCTTCAGCATAACTGTAATAAATATTTCGGGAAGTCCCTAGAAGAAGATGGCAGCTTCGGCCCCCTTACCCAACAGGCTATCAGGGAGATCCAGGCAGCTTCCGGCTATCTGGAAGTAGATGGGATCTACGGACCTAAGACAGCTGCTTACTTTAAGGAGGTTGCAAGAAAATGAGTGTGAATGTAACTTTTTCATCCTTCTCCAAAAGGGAAAATTCAACCAAACAGCAATCTTCCGGTGTAACAAAAGCATGTCTTTTAAAGGATCCCTGTTCTGTCTTAAATCCTGTTGTCCGTGTGACGATAACTAATCCATCTGCTTATAATTATGCTTATATTGCAGACTTCGGAAGATATTATTATGTGCAGGATTGGGTATCTGAGACAGCTGATATCTGGGAAGCTCATTTAAGGGTCGATGCCATGGCCTCCTGGAAGTCATATATCACTTCGCAGTCTCATTATGTCCTCAGATCTGCAAGTGAGTATGATGAGGATATTGTTGATACACTTTATCCGACAAATGGAAATGTATCCTATAGTGATTATACGGGGGCAAGCCCTTTTGACGCTTCCGATATATCTACTATTATAGGCATTATAAATAATGAATCATCCTATAAATGGGGAGCTGCTACATTATATGTATTATCTTCTATGGGATCCCTTATGAAATACATGCTAGGTGATCTCAATGAAGCCAATAACATATTTACCGGTATCGAAAGTATATGGACAACTATACAGGATCCGTTAGTACAGGAAGGTATATCCCGATCCCTGGCTAATCCCGGTCAGTATTTCACAGAATCCTATCTATTACCTTATACCCCCCAGATAGCAGCTTCCAATCAGACTTTAAAAGCCGGATATCTTACCCTTCCATCAAGTATAAAAGGCGATATTGTATCTAAGTCTGCAACGATGAAAAATCTGGGTAATCCTATTACATTGACCTTGCCTGATCATCCCCAGGCTGCTACAAGAGGGAAATATCTGAATCTGGATCCTTTTTCTAAATATTGGCTTTTCCTGGGTCCCTTCGGTACATATCCGATCGACAGCAGCAAAGTATATAACGACAGGACAATAACATGTAATGTCTGGGGAGACTTTAACGGTAATGTCGCATGTCAGATCATGATAGGCGGAGTCATGGCAGATATATTATATGCAAATGTAAAATGTTCTATTCCTGTCGGTCAAACTACTATGGATGTAGGCGGAGCTGTCGGGGCCGGTAATACTTTGGCCATGTCTGTTATGAGGACATCGATAGGAGATCCGGGGGGGATAATTGCCGGAGCTTCCGGAATTGCTTCCGCAGCTGAAGCCCAGATGCCCAGGCTGTTATCAAAAGGTAATCAGGGTACATTTGTAAATGTCTTTGATGCCTTCATGGCTTATGGAGAATTTCATGAGATCGTAGACGATATGAATACTGAAAGAGGCCGCCCGTTATGCCAGGAAAAGACATTATCAAGCCTGTCAGGCTTCTGCATGTGTGCAGATGCTGAAGTCTCAGCCCCTTGCACCAAAGAGGAAGCAGCTGAGATCAATGCTTATCTCAATAGCGGATTCTATATAGAATGATATAAAAACTGTACCATTAAAGGGACTGTTTTCTTGACAGTCCCTTTTTTATATGCTTAGATGAAGATAGCCGGGGGCAATATACCGGATGAAGGTCCGCCTGTTGAATCAGGTTTCCGGGTATAGGTTGACCGCCTGAACAATGCCCCCGGTTTAATATATAAAAAATTGGAGGTATATCATGGCAATTCCTAACCCAAACCCAAATATTTTTGACGGAGCTCCCAGGGATAATAAAACATACAGCTCTGCTATGATCGAAAAAAAGATATCCGA
>JAGBVR010000039.1 GCA_017630215.1 Bacteroidales bacterium
ACCGACATTGTGGCAATCTCGCAGATGACCCCGGGCCCTATAGGCATAAACACGGCGACATATATCGGATATGATGTGCTCGCAGGCACAGGCGCTTCCGAATTCATGTGCGTACTGGGCTCATTCACAGCTACTTTCGCCGTTGTCTTGCCATCTTTCATCATAGTGCTTGCAATCTGCAAAGTATATGAGAAATTCAAGGAACATTACCTTTTCAGGGGCGTGATGAACGGACTCAAGCCTGCCGTACTCGGACTTATCGGAACTGCAGCCCTCGGACTCGCAACCCCTGAAAACTTCATAGACTGGAAGAGCTATCCAATCTGCCTTGCGGCTTTCGCTGCGCTCTTCACCAAGAAAATCGGCCCCTTCACCGCCCTGGGTCTCGGAGCCCTGGCCGGTCTGATATTATATTAAAACGAAACTTGACATGAACTGGTTTACAGAACTATTCACCCAGCACACCTTCATCCAGGCAGTGATGATCCTGTCGCTGATCTGCGCTTCAGGCATCGCTCTGGGCAACATAAAGATATTCGGAGTATCACTTGGAGTGACATTCGTATTCTTCGCCGGCATCATTGCCGGACATTTCGGAGTCACTGTCAATCCCGAGATGCTGGCACTGGCCCAGAACTTCGGACTCATATTATATATATACTCGCTCGGTCTCCAGGTCGGACCGGGTTTCTTCTCGTCATTCAAGCATGGAGGCGTGAAGCTTAACCTGCTGACATTCGCACTTATCATCGTCGGCTCGCTGATGGCTATGCTGATCTTCTGGACTACAGGCACATCAGCCTCTGACACTGTCGGCCTTCTCGCCGGAGCCGTGACCAACACGCCTATGCTCGGAGCAGGACAACAGGCTCTGCTGCAGATGAGCCCGGACAACACCGATGCAGCCAACAACATGGCCATGGCATGCGCCGTGGCGTATCCTTTCGGTCTGCTCGGAATGGTCATAAGCGTGATCATTCTCAGGAAGGTCTTCGCACCAAAGAGCACCGGCAAACAGACAAGCACAACGTCAGACAACACATTCGTGGCAGAGTACCATGTCAGCAACCCTGCAATATTCGGCAAGACAATCATGGAGATCCGCCAGAGCGCAGCCTGCCAGTTCGTGATCTCGCGCATCTGGAAGAATGAAACCTTGATCATCCCTACCTCGGAAACCGTTCTGGAGGAGGGTGAGCACATGCTCGTGATCTCAGGAAAGAAGGACGTGGATAAGATCAAGACGCTCTTCGGACATAAGGAAGATGTGGACTGGAATAAGAAAGGCATCGACTGGAACGCCATCGACAGCCAGCTGGTATCACGTAAAGTACTGGTTACCAAACCAGAACATAATGGAGTAAAGCTCGGAGATCTGCGTCTGCGCAACTCATACGGTATCAACATCACACGCGTGAACCGTGCGGGTATCGACCTTCTGCCGTCGCGCAACCTCCGCCTGCAGATGGGCGACAAGCTTGTCATCGTCGGTGAGGCAAGGTCGGTGGAGAACGTCAGCCGCATCCTCGGAAACGAGTCAAGGCAGCTGAAGAATCCTAACCTTCTGTCAATGTTCATAGGCATCATCTTCGGTCTGATCCTCGGAAGCATTCCTATCGCCCTACCGGGCATCAGCATGCCTGTGAAGCTGGGTATCGCAGGAGGCCCTATCATCGTCGGCATCCTCATGGGAGCCTTCGGACCGCGTTTCCATATCACCACATATACAACTCAGAGTGCCAACCTCATGCTTCGCCAGCTTGGTCTGACCATATACCTTGCAGGTCTGGGACTGAGCGCAGGAGCCGGCTTCTTCGAGACCGTGTTCACGCTGCAGGGACTCAAGTGGGTTGCAATAAGCATTGCTCTTTGCGTGATTCCGGTGCTCCTTACCGGATTCATCAGCGCAAAAGTCTTCAAGATCGGCTATGCGGACAACGTGGGCATGTTGTGCGGCGGCATGGCGAACCCGTTCGCTCTTGATTATGCAGGAAACGGCGCCGACGGAGACGACCCGGCAGTAGCATATGCGACCGTATATCCTGCGGGCATCTTCCTAAGAGTGATTTCCGCCCAAATCATCATTCTCCTGCTAGGTTAGGAGGATTTGTTTTGCTATCTTCGCGGACAGAATAACACTAAAAATTCATCATAATGAAAAAGACCCTTATCATCCTGTCTGTACTTCTTGCTGCAGCGGCATGTGGCCCAAAGAATGTACAGACAATCAATGTCGTGCCTTACCCTAACGAGGTACAGATCAAGTCCGGCGAATTCTGCGTTGCAGGAGCTGGCATCAAGTATGACGCAGCTGCCGACGAAAGGACCAAGGCACTGATCGAGGCATTCGCCCAGCAGCTTTCGCTTGTTACCGGAACAGAGAGTGCCGTATCTGAGGCCAATGGAGAAATCGCATTCATCCTGGACGCTGAAATGCCTCATGAGGCATACACTCTCAATGTAACAAAGAAGGGAGTAGAGATAAAGGCATCCGGCCTAAACGGTTTCAACTATGCCATCCAGACCATCAAACAGATGCTTCCTGTAGAAGTGTTCGGCAAGGTTGCAGCCGCTGAAAAGGAGTGGACTCTGCCATGCGTGAAGATCGACGACGCTCCACGTTTCGGATACCGCGGTCTCCATATGGACGTATCACGCCACTTCTTCGACATGGACGAGGTGAAAAGGTATCTCGACATCATGGAAGTACACAAGCTCAACACTCTCCACTGGCACATTACAGACGACCAGGGATGGAGACTCGAGATCAAGAAATATCCACGCCTCACAGAGGTTGGAGCCGTGAGAAAGCAGACACTCGTAGGCCATCTTTTCGACAGCGAGGTCTATGACGGAACTCCATACGGAGAGGGATGCTACTTCACACAGGACCAGGTAAGGGAAATCCTTGACTATGCTGCAGGAAAGGGCATCACTGTCATTCCTGAGATCGATCTTCCGGGACACATGCTTGCAGCTCTTGCAGCATACCCTGAGCTCGGATGTACAGGCGGCCCATACGACGTATGGGGCAAGTGGGGCGTCGCAGACGACGTTCTCTGCGTCGGAAAGGAGAAGACGATGCAGTTCCTTGAGGATGTCCTCACTGAAGTCTGCGAGCTCTTCCCTGCCGAGTATGTACACATCGGTGGTGATGAGTGCCCTAAGGTACGTTGGGAGAAATGCCCTAAGTGCCAGGCGAAGATAAAGGAACTGGGTCTCGAGGACAAGAATGGATTCAAGGCCGAGCACTATCTCCAGAGTTATGTGATGAACAGAATGACATCCTTCCTCGAGAAGCAGGGCAAGAAGATCATCGGATGGGACGAGATTCTCGAAGGTGAGGTTGCAGACAATGCCATCGTCATGTCATGGAGAGGTACTGCAGGAGGTATCAAGGCCGCACAGATGGGACATGACGCCATCATGACTCCGAACTCCTTCTTCTATCTCGACTATTATCAGTCTCTCGACACTGCCAAGGAACCTCTGGCTATCGGCGGCTACCTCCCTGTAGAGACCTGCTACTCTTATGAGCCATATGCAGAGAATATGACAGACGAAGAGAAGGCTCACATCCTCGGAGTACAGGCCAATCTCTGGACAGAGTACATCGCCACAAACGAGCACCTCGAATATATGCTCCTCCCTCGCATGGCTGCGCTCAGCGAAGTACAGTGGTGCCAGCCTCAGACAAAGAGCTGGGAGAGATTCCTCGACAGCGCAGACGATTTCTGTGCTATCTATGATGTAGCTGGTTATAACTATTCAAAGCGTATCTTCGATGTAAGAGGATCGGTAAGCGTGGAGAACAATCAGGTCCTCGTACACCTTGAGGCTCAGGGAGACACACCTGTAAGATACACCACAGACGGAACCGAGCCAACAGAGGAATCAGCGCTTTACGAAGGTCCTGTAGCCATCACCGGCACATGTACTTTCACAGCCAAGGCTTTCAGACCAGGACTCGACGGAGCACTATACAAGAAGGACTTCAATGCTCATAAGGCAATGGCAAAGGACATCACAGTCAATGCCGAGCCGCACAAGAACTACCGCGGCGGACTTCCATACATTCTCATCGATGGTATGAGAGGCCCTGGAGATTTCCACAGCAAGGAGTGGAGCGGCTGGAGAGTGGAGCCGTTCGACATAGTCCTCGACATGAACGGCGAGACATACAGCAGCATGACACTCAGCACTACAGTTGTAAAATATGACGACATCTTCAATCCGGCATATATCTCAGTCTATACATCAGATAACGGTAAGGATTTCACAGAAGTGGCCAAGGCCGAGTATCCAGTAGAGGCTGAGAGCGAGCCTAACGGTCCAAAGGAATACACACTAGAATTCCCGGAAACCTCGTCAAGATACCTCAAGGTCGTGGCAGACGCTATCCCGGCAAAGCCGGATTGGCATGAAAGACCAGGCTCGAAAGGATTCCTCTTCATCGACGAAGTCATTGTAAAATAGACCTCCGCACGACGGAATATCTGACAATAGCATAAAACTTTGCGTTTTATGCTATTGTTTTTATACCTTTGCAAACTGTGGTACAGTGTGGTATCACAATCTTCGTTAAGCACTACTTGAAACATTTAGAGTAACGCAGGTTCTTAAAAAACAACATATATCATGAGAATAGGAGTAGATCTAGGAGGCACAAACATCAGAGCTGCCCTTGTAGAAGGTCAGAAGATAATCAAGAGAGCAAAGGCAACATGTCCGGCAAAGGGTAGCTGCGAGGAAGTTATCGAAGCTGTCGCAGAACTTATCAGCCAAGTTCTCACCGAAGGAGTAGAATCAATAGGAGTCGGTGTCCCTTCAGTCGTGGATACACGCCGAGGGATTGTTTACAACGTTGCCAACATTCCCTCTTGGGTGGAAGTGCATCTGAAAGACATCCTTGAAGAAAGGTTCAACATACCAGTAAGGATCAATAACGATTCCAACTGCTTTACCCTCGGAGAAAGCCGTTTCGGAAAGGGACAGGAGTTCTCCGATATAGTCGGAGTGACCCTCGGGACCGGTGTCGGAGCCGGAGTGATCATAAACGGAAAACTCTATGAAGGCCGCAATGCAGGTGCTGGAGAAGTGGGCTGCCTCAATTATCTTGACAAGGACTACGAGAGTTACTGCAGCACTCCTTTCTTCGCGGCGCACAATACCACAGGCGCAGAGCTTTCAGCGAAAGCAGAAGCCTCAGATGCAGAAGCGATTGCACTCTGGAACGAGTTCGGTGGTCATCTCGGAGAGCTCGTAAAGGCAATTCTCTTCGCTTACGACCCAGAAGCGATCATATTCGGAGGGGGAATCGCAGCCGGACATCGTCATTTCGAGGCTGCCATGCGTGGAAGGATACAGACATTCCCATATGAGACAGGAAAGGATGTCAAGGTGCTCTTCTCAGAAGACTCAGACATGGGACTTTACGGTGCTTCGGCTCTGTAAATCTGTTTATCATCCCGAGATTTGAAAAGAAACAAATTAAAAATGATCATATGAATAAAAACCTTAAAAACAGTCTCTGGCTGATTCTGCTGAGCACATGCTGCATTTTTACAGTATTGGTGACCAGGCACCGGACAGAGCCACAGGATGCAGACATCCAGCTCTCTGAAGGCTGGTTCATCCAGTCATCAGCCAAGATATCCCTTAACGGAGAGCAGCTTTCATCTGAAGGTACAGATTTCGGAGACAACTGGTACAAGGCCAGCGTCCCTTCCACAGTAATGGGAGCTCTGACTGCCGAAAACGGACTTTATGCAGATGCCTTCCATGGCATGAATTACAACGAAATTGACCGCTCCCAGTTCGACACGACATGGTGGTACAGGACATCTTTCAATGTACCTGCCTTAAAGGACGGGCAGCGGGCTGAGTTGGCTTTTGACGGTCTCAGCTACCGTGCAGACGTATGGTTGAACGGTGAGCTGATTGCATCTGCAGATGAATTCTTCGGACCGTTCCGCCAATTTGCATTCGATGTAACCGATGTTTTGAAAGAAAAGAATCACCTTGCCGTACGCGTTTACCGCTGGCAAAAGGGAGAATTCAACATCGGATTCGTGGATTGGAACCCACGCCCTGCAGACGAGAGCATGGGAATCTTCCGTCCGGTATGGCTCCGTTATAGCGATGCTGTAAGATTAAAGAGTCCTGCCGTACGCGCAAAAGTAGACACTACAGGCTACGATGAGGCATGGCTGACTGTAGAGGCTACCCTTTGCAACACTTCTGACGAAGCTGTATCAGGAATACTGCGCGGAAAATTCGAGAACGGTCAGTTCGAACATCCTCTCGAACTGGAAGCGGGAGAGACCAGAACTGTAAAAATCACTGCCGAGGATGAGAAGATACTCCATGTAAAGAATCCACGCCTTTGGTGGTGTCATAATCTCGGAAATCCTGAAATGTATACCATGGACCTTTCATTCGAAGTGGATGGAAAGGTATCTGACTCTCAGAGAATTGACTTTGGTATCCGTCAGCTAGACTCATGGTTCAACGAGGACGGTTACAGAGGATTCATCCTCAACGGCAAGAAAGTTCTCATAAAAGGCGCTGGCTGGACAGACGACATTTTCCTTCGCAACCCAGACTCCAGAAACGCACTAGAAGTGGCATATGTCAAGGACATGAACATGAACACCATCCGATTTGAGAACATCTGGGGAACTTCTCAGAACATCTATGACATATGCGACCGTGAAGGTTTGCTTGCTCTTGTCGGCTGGAGCTGTCAGTGGGAATGGGAGGTATATACAGGAAAGCCTAATGACCGCAACGGATGCATCTCATCAGAAGAAGATATTGACCTTATAGCTCAGTCGTGGAGAGACCAGATCCTCTGGCTTAGGAATCATCCTTCGATCATATGCTGGTATGCAGCCAGCGATATGCTTCCGCGTCCGGCTCTCGAACAGCGTTACTTGGAGATCCTCGCTGAGATTGACGACAGACCTTATACTGTTCATGCCGGATCATCGAAAAGTCCTCTCAGCGGCCCTTCAGGAATGAAGATGTGGGGACCATACGAATGGCAGGCACCATACTATTGGTATTCGGAAGAAGCCAAAGGCAATGCCGTAGGTTTCAACACAGAGATAGGAATCGGAGCGCAGATACCCGTATATGAATCACTTGTAAAATTCATACCGGAAGATCAGCTCTGGCCTGTAGGGGAAGCATACGACTTCCATTGCACTACCTCAAGAGATGCTCTCCACGATCTGGGAGAACTCAAGACAGTAATTGAGAAACGACACGGAGGAGCAACAGACCTTCAGGACTTCCTCCGCAAGGCACATTTCATAGACTACGAAGGCACAAGGGCAATGATAGAAGCTCACCGTGTGAATGTTCCTCGTTCGACCGGAGTAATCCAATGGATGCTCAATTCAGCTTGGCCGTCACTCTACTGGCAGATGTACGACTGGTACCTCGTACCGACTTCAGCATATTGGTCAGTCAAGAAAGGATGCAGCCCTAGACAGCTCATATACAATTATGGCAATGATAAGGTTTATGCAGTCAACGACGAGAAGGAGGACATCGACCTCATAGCAAAGATGAAGGTTTACGATCTGGACGGAGAGGTCCTTATCGATGCGAAATGCGATGTGGAAATGACAGCCGGCTGTTCTATACCCGTATTCGATGTAATGTCAATCGCAGGCGGAGACTCCCCGGTGAAAATAGTATTCCTCACTCTCGAGGACTCGCATGGCCGAATTGTGGCCAGAAATGAATACTGCCTTGCAGAAGTTATGGACAAGCATGACTGGAGCAAGTACAGATGGTGGAGGACAGAGTTGGAAAGCTATGCTGATTTCAGTGCCCTCAACGATCTATCTCCGGCAGAAGTATTGGCGACAGTTACCAGAAAAGGCGACAAGCTCGATGTAACACTCTCCAACAAGGCAGAAGTGCCGGCATTCTTCATCCGGATGGCTCTCAAAGATGCGTCTGGTGAATATATCGTTCCAGCGTATTGGAATGACAATCTCGTAAGCCTCGAGCCTGGGCAGACCCTTACATTCAGCTGCAGATGCGGTCAGGACAAGGAGATCCTTGACGGAGCTACAGTAACTGTGGAAGGCTGGAATGTAGGCAGATCCGTTATCGAGCTTTAATCAGTTCGCCCTCTCTTAATGATGGTCAATCAGCTGATTGGCCATCATTTTTCATTTATTTTCCGAAATGGGAAAATATGCCCTGACACATCGTCATCCCGTCATAATAAAGTGAAACGGGCAAACAGTTTTCCGGAAGCATTCCAGACAAGACTCTTTAGAGTAAGCAAAGAAAACCGTTCCTTTTTATTTCTTTCTGATAAGTTTTACCGCAGCCAGTCCATAGCAACCTATCAGGGCTGTATGCACGGCAAGCTTGGCAGTAACCGCTCCTGCAGGCGATTGCCCTAAAGCGATTCCAGCGAAAAGAGTGTTGTCCAGAAGCATAGAGGCACCATAAACAACTCCCATCACCACGAAAATCAATGCCAGGCGGCCCCACCTGTACGGAATCGGATAATATCTGGCACCCAGAATAGAACTGATGGCGAACATGACGATATAACTGGCAAGATGTCCGAAAGCAGCTGCCCAATATGAATATTTCGGCATAAAGAGGATAATGACAATCGCAGTCACCACCAGTCCCGAAAGGGTGATCCAGATGGCCATATTAGTCTTTCCCGAAAGTTTGTACCACATCGACACATTGAAAAGCATTCCCAATATCATATAGGAAAGGAGCATTATCGGAACGATTCCCACTGCCGAACGAAACTGCGGACCAAGAATCAGGGCGATAACATCAATATACAATATCACTCCCAGGAACACCAAGCCACAGAAAGCTGTAAAATACTCCTGCACAGAGGCATATAGCTGCCTCGAATCCTTTTCACGAGCCCTTCTGAAAAAGAATGGTTCGGCTGCATAGCGGAACATCTGTATGAAAAGATTCATTATCACAGCAAGTTTCACAGCCGCCTGATAAAGGCCCAATGATGACCTCCACGCATCTGCATTGGTATCGAAAAACCTGAAAAGGATCCTATCGAGAAAATCATTGACTACTCCCGGTAACGCCGCAACCATAAGCGGAAGCGAATACGCCAGCATCTGACGGAGAAGTTTAGGGTCAAGCCTGAAGCTCAGTCTGGTGAAGTCAGGTATGAACAAAAGACCGCATACGATACAACTGATGAATATCGCGAAGATCACATAACTGAAATCCGGAGTTTCCGAAATGAAATGCAGAAGCCATCGTGCCGAATCGATATGCTTAGGGAACCAAAGAAAGAGAAATAGATTGGCTGCTGTCTCTGTGATTATCTTTATTGTCTTGAAGACAGCGAATTTCAAGGCCTTATTTTCCTGGCGCAGCTTTGCAAACAGGATTGCTGTGACGGCATCCAGAGCCAGGATTCCACCCATATACATTATGCAGGACTGATAGCCTTCATATCCTAAAAGAGATGCAATCGGCGCAGCAAAAGCAATCATCAGAGCCAGGAATGTAGCACTGATACAGAACACTGTCACGAAAGCATTGGAATAAACCTTCTTCGGATCGACGCCTTCCTTATTGGCGAAGCGGAAACATCCCGTTTCAAGACCAAGAACCAGAACCACCTGAAGAACAGCGATATACGCCATGAATTCCGTAACAACGCCATAACTTTCAGGAGAAAGAAGCCTTGTGTAAATCGGAACGAAAAGGAAATTTATGATGCGGGCCAATATGGTGCTGAGACCATAAATCACTGTCTGCCCGGCCAATTGTTTCAACGGATTTGCCATAACTCGACAAAATTAGTTATTTTTGTCGAGTTTAAATTCAATGATATGAAAAGATTAACAATTCTGGCGGTCATCGCCCTCGTATTGACTTCCTGCGGCCCACGCGCGGGAAGGAACGCAGACAACGGCGCCCAGACCGACAGCACAGCAACAGAAACAATGGAACAGAAAATGATTCAGGAGCCCGAGTTCGACATCATCACCAGCAAGGGCACAATGAGGGTGAAGCTCTACAGCAAGACCCCTAAGCACAGAGACAACTTCGTAAAGCTCGTTAAGGACAAGTATTACGACGGAGTACGATTCCACAGAGTCATCGAAGGATTTATGATCCAGACTGGCGACCCTTACTCAAGGGATACTGCAAAAATCGACCTCTGGGGACAGGGCGGACCTGATTACACCATTCCGGCAGAGTTCGTGAATGAATACTGGCATAAGAAGGGAGCCCTCGCAGCTGCTCGCCGCGGTGACATGGCCAATCCGACCAAGGCTTCATCAGGATCACAGTTCTATATAGTACACGATGAGAATGCCTGCCTTCACCTTGACGGACAGTATTCAATCTTCGGCGAAGTTATTGACGGACTTGAGGTTATCGACAGAATTGCGACTGTAGACGTAGACCGTTACGACCGTCCGTACGAGGATGTGTTCATCACTGAGATCAAGCCTGTATTTGTCGAGCCAGTACAGCCTGCAGCTGACACTACTGCTGTCGAGTCTGCAGATACTACAAAAGCAGAATAAGACAATATGGATCTCAAAGGTAAATTCAGATACATATTCTTCGATGCTGACGACACGCTCTGGGAAAACGAACAATATTTCAGGGCTGCCGAGGCGAAATTCATCGAACTCCTGGCTGAGTATACTACACCGGAAGGCGTACAGGACATGCTCTGGCGCAAGCAGGAGGACAATATTCCCCTTTTCGGATATGGGTCCAAAACCTATATGATCGGAATGACTGACGCAGCAGTGGAACTTTGCGGAGGTACCCTTCCCGAGCATATATACTATGGAATAAAGAAAATCATTACAGATCTCGCATTCCACGAACTGGAGATAATCGAAGGCGTAAAGGAGACTCTCGATGCCCTTCGGGGGCACTACGAACTCATCGTAGCCACTAAAGGCGACCTTCCGGAGCAGATGGGCAAGTTCCGCAGTTCTGGTCTTTCACAATATTTCCACCACTGCGAAGTAATGGAGAACAAGGACGAGAAGAACTGGCTGGAAGTAGCAGCAAAGCATAATCTACGCCCTGAGGAACTCCTTATGATAGGAAATTCCGTGAAATCAGACATTGCCCCGGTAGTAAGTCTCGGCGGATGGGCCATCCACACCCCTCACGAAGTCGTATGGGTGCATGAAATGATGGACATGCCTGAGAACGAAAGAATCATCGAAGTGAAAAACATTCGCGAAATTTTGGACTACCTGCTATAACAATGGCACGGATTTCGCAATAAACTTAAACCGAATAGTTTTTTCATAGGTTAAGTTTTAGGTTAGAATTGCAGCGCCCTCCCGATGTGAATCGAGAGGGCGCTATCTTTATTTATTCTTGCCATACGGAGCCTGCTCCGGCTCGCTGAGGTATTTTGTCTGCGGAACGTATCCATATCCGCAGACTCCAGGTCTGACGATTTCCACCGTCATTCCCAGAGCGGCAATCATCCGATAGAAAACGGCAACGCTGGGTATTATCACTCCGTTTTCGATACGCGATATATACGACTTGGTAGTCTGGGTGCGACGCGCCAGTTCTGCCTGCGA
>JAGBVR010000040.1 GCA_017630215.1 Bacteroidales bacterium
AGACGCAAAGTCTTCATGCCTCATGTATTCTTCATATGAGGACCCTGATGTGATTACCTTAGGAAACCTTCAGGTCTCGCCAAGCGTGAGAAAGGACGGACGAGGAAAGGAACTGCTGCATTTCTGCGAGGACATTGCACGCAGCAAAGGTTTCGAGACTATGCATCTCAAGGCTCAGACCGGTTCGTGGATGTTGGAATGGTATATCAGGGAGGGATATGAGCCCTTTGCAGAGGATGACCAGACAGGTGTGATGTATACCTGGTTGGAAAAGTCCCTTAACAAGGAACCTCGTACCACCTCGTTTTTTGCTTAATTGTCAGAGAGATAATCAGATAGGCTTGCTTTAAGCTTAGAAAAACTCAGCCAAAATCGACAAAATTGTGCGGTTTTGGCTGAGATTCTCTATTTTTCTATCTTCTTGGAGGTCTTTGGGGACCCTGCGGACGCATTGGTCGCTGACCCTTTGGAGGTGGCGCAGCATGTGCGAAATCATGTCTGCCCCTGTCTCTCACCTGGACGATGAGGATCTTCTCTGCCTCCTTCTTTGAGAGCTTAACCCTGTACTTCTTCCAGTAGAAGTCTTGAAGTCTCGCGATGTCACCCTGACTGATAGCTTTCATAGGTCCGCCTGGTCTTCTGCCTTCGCGCATTTCCATTCCAGGTCTCTTGTGGTCTGGTCCACCCTTCTTCTGAGCATACATCTGCACCTGTGAACCAAGTAGGAGTATCATAGCTGATACCATTAGAATTCTTCTCTTCATAGCCTTTCAGTTTAATGGGTTCAACAATATGTCTTTCTTGAGTACTCACTTATTTAGACAGGATTTCAGCCAAAAGGTTTAAAAATGAAGGGAGCACCGACCTAAGCCGATGCTCCCAAGTGATTTACTTAATATGTGAGAACTAGGTCTAAAATCGTCAAATTCCTCGCTCCTTGCAGATAGCCTCGTATGCCTGATTCACGGCCTTGAACTTCTCTTCGGCTGCTTTCTGCACATCCTCGCCAAGAGTTGCTACCTTGTCCGGGTGGTACTTGATGGCCATCTTACGATATGCCTTCTTCACCTCCTCATCGGTAGCGCTAGGCTCGATCTCCAGGATGCGATAGTTGCTGTCGTTGCTTGGGCGGAACTGTGCGAAGATGGAATCTACCTCTGCCTTTGACAAGCCGATGTAGGTCGCGATGGTCTCAAGGACGTCTACTTCTCTCTGGTGCAGCCCGTCACATGCGCCGAGAGCCACGAGGTAGTGGTAGAGCTGCAGACGTTGCGAGTAGTCCATGCATGAGCGGACTTGTCCGCATACCTCATAGAGGTTGTATTCCTTGGTAATAATGTCTTTTACGATTTCTTCCGCCTCATTACCCGCTTGCGCTCCGAAGTTCCTTGTGAAGAAACTGCGTAGGGTCGCCAGCTCCTGTGAAGTGATTTTTCCATCTGCCTTGATGACCGATGCCGACAGAACCAGAAGGCTCATGAGGAAGCTGTTCCTTTGGCCCTGGTTCCAGGTCTGGTCTTCGCCATAGACTACAGTCGCTTCAGCGAGTTTCTCTACTCTCGAAGCGAAGTAATATCCGAGAATTCCTCCGATAGGTCCGAACATGGCCCATCCGAGTGCGCCTGCTATCCATTTACCAAGTCCCATACTTACTTAACCAGGCTTTTGAAGTCAGGACATGGCTTGAAGGCTGGAACCTTGTGTTCTGGTATGATCACAGTAGTGTTCTTTGTGATGTTTCTACCTGTCTTAGCCTTTCTTGTCTTTACCTCGAATGTACCGAAGCCGCGGAGATATACGTTATTCTCATTTGCAAGCGAATCCTTCACAGCTTCCATGAATCCTTCTACTACTGCACTGACTGCTGTCGCCTCGATGCCAGTGCTCTTTGATACCTCTTTTATAATTTCTGCCTTTGTCATGATCTTATAATTTTTATAAGTGCCGCAAAGATAATCATTATCTGATATCCCGTTGCCCCAAAGTGTAGCAAATTGGTCGTTTCTGATGTCCTGTGTGTCATGATTGGTCCGGTATTATGCAATGATGGAAGACTGTTCAGAGTGTGCTTTCGACATCAGCTTGTATGCTCCGATAGGCATTTTCTTCTGTTGAAACATCACCGTAGAACGCTCTTGGATGTGTAAAATATACGCAAAACGTTTGGAAGATAAAGAAACTCTTCATATCTTTGCGTAAAATTAACACATATATTCGTGGGCAGTGGTTTGATATCGCTGATGTCAATTAACCTGCAGCTGAGCAACATATGCTGGATCGAAAAGATTTTCAGTTGAACGACAAGGAAATCAATTGAGGTCAAGCCAGGAATCCTGGCAGAGGCAGGGGACGGCACCATGCATATTGGAATAAGGAATCCGACCAGGTATTCCTTCAATCCGAAGTGCAGCGGAAAGTATTCTTGCTTGATTAAAACAAAATACAGTAACGTATTTTCTCATATCGGATATTTATTTTAAAGTATAATTTATGTTAGGAGCAATAATAGGTGATATGGTTGGCTCAGTATATGAGTTCGCCAATACGAAAAGGACAGATTTTCCGTTCTTTTCAGACAGAAGCACATTTACGGATGATTCGATAATGACTGTAGCTGTCGCGGAGTGGCTTCTTGCGGATAATACGCTTTCTCATGAAGTGCTGGAGAACGTGATGGTTAAGTATGCACAGGATTATCCTTTCCCGATGGGCGGTTATGGCGGCAGTTTTGCGCAGTGGCTCTTCCGTCCGCAAAGACTGATAGATTACAAGACCGGCGAGCTTGCCGGCAAGAGAGTGCCGTATAATTCATGGGGCAATGGCGCAGCCATGAGGGCCTCTGCCGTAGGCTGGAAATTCCCCACCCTTGAGCAGACTGAGAAGGTAGCGGAGATATCTGCTTCCATTACTCATGACCATCCGGAGGGAATAAAAGGAGCACAGGCTACGGCTGCTGCGATATTCCTCGCGAGGACCGGAAGCAGCAAGAAGGAAATCAGGGAATATATCGAAAAGCGTTTCGGTTACGACTTGAGTGTTCATTCGGACGAGCTTCGCAAGACATATGGATGGGAGGACAGCTGTCAGGGAACAGTACCTCCAGCGATCAGGGCGTTTCTGGACTCCACCGATTTTGAGAGCGCTGTCAGGATAGCCGTGTCTCTTGGAGGAGATTCCGACACCCTTGCCTGCATCACAGGGGGCATAGCTGAGGCATACTACCAGTATATTCCGGACAGCATCGTGAGAAGAGCTGTAGAAGAGCTACCGGAAGGTTTCCTTAAGG
This sequence comes from Bacteroidales bacterium, assembly GCA_017630215.1. Classification (GTDB taxonomy): domain Bacteria; phylum Bacteroidota; class Bacteroidia; order Bacteroidales; family UBA932; genus Cryptobacteroides. The sequence continues at coordinate 3,287 of JAGBVR010000040.1, forward strand.
TGCTGGAGATATTCAGGCAGGGTAGCTGCTACCAGCAGATGACCCCGAGGAAGACGCTACCTCTGGATAGGCCGGTAGATGGCATGCGTTATACGCCGGAGAACATACGTGAGCTGAAGGATGGTCAGATTTTCGTATTCGGATCGAACCTTCATGGCGCCCATGCTGGCGGAGCAGCGGCAGCAGCAGTCAGATACTTCGGTGCAATCTGGGGACAGGGCGTAGGTCTGCAGGGCCAGAGCTATGCCATTCCGACCATGCACGGGGGAGTGGAGGCGATAAAGCCGTATGTGGACGAGTTCATCGAGTATGCGAAGCAGCATCCTGAGCTGACCTTCCTGGTGACGCGCGTCGGATGCGGTATCGCAGGATTCAAGGATGAGCAGATGGCTCCGCTCTTCAAGGATTGCCTGGCACTTGAGAACGTCTTTCTGCCAAAGAGTTTTGTTTATGCTATCAACTAGAAAAGCAACAAGTCACAGACCTTTTGAAAGTCTGTGACTTGTTGTGATGGCGATAATCAGATGACCTTCCTTAGCACCTGACGCACGCGGCAGACCTGAGTCTTGACAGTATTCTCACTACAACCGAGGACTGGAGCCATCTTGTTGTAAGGAGCCCCGTTAATCAGCAGTCTTACGACTTTCTGACCGTGAGGCTTGAGAGTCTGTATGCCGCGTTCGATGCGGTCGGTCTCCTCTCTCTGGATGATGTCGAAGTCAGTGCCTCTTTCACCTAGGAATGCAGGAGAACCTTTCACCTCGTAGTCCTCGGGAAGTGCAGTCTGCTTGCCCTTGAGCTTTGCTGTCTTGTTGCAAAGAGCATAGACGCTGTTCCTGCAGACGCTGTATACCCAGCCCTCGAAATTGCCGTCCGGATTGAACTGCTCTTTCTTGTCGTTAATCTTCATCCAGGTGTCCTGAATGAGGTCTTCAACGTCCTCAGTCAAAAGGACTGAGTAGAACTTTGAGGCCATGTAGTCAATGAACTTGCCGATGAGCGCATAGAGGTAATCTCCGAAGAGGTCATTGCTCGGGCCGAAACCAGCGCACTTGAAATTCACTGTGCTTTTCATAACGTGTAAGATGATTTAGTGTTAAGGTGTATTCTCTGCCACACCCTCTGGCTGTCTTGGCCGATAAAAACAGAATTACCAGGAGTCCAGCCTTTGCCTGAAACTTACTTGATCATCAAACGATATTTAAAGATTAGTGAATCTATCCCCTTTATTCTATTATAGTAGGGATTACAAAAAAAGTTACCGGAAATTTTGAAAAAATGCATAAAATCTCAAATTCATTGCAAATTTACGGCCACCTTGAGCCAAACTGTGGTACAATCCTGGTTCTTTACAAGGCCGTATTATATATATCGCTTAGCAAAGGAAAAAATTATTATATTTGTTCGCATTAACTAATATAAAATCGATATTATTAAGAATTATCCTCTGGCAGGTGGAACCTATATGATATTGATGTGAAATCATGAGCGTGGGTATCCGTTTAAGCGATTTCGTGTTTCTACGCTGCTGACAGTTTGACTTGCGCCAGATGCCACACATTATTGTTCTCAAGCATCTTGTAAAACGCACAATTGCCGGCCGCTCGCTATGCCTGCTTTGTGCTTTTCCCTCACTAGTCTTTGCAAATCCAGACGCATCAGCCTTTGAAGCAGGTTATCTGAAAATGTTTACGCAATATATATGGTCAATGGTGTATGACAGCAATGTTGTCTGTCGGGATATATACGAAAAAAGACCCACATAAGTGAGTCAGTACAGTACTCGGTAGGGGAATCGAACCCCTCTTGCAAGAATGAAAATCTTGAGTCCTAACCGATAGACGAACCGAGCATTTGGAGCGGAAGACGAGGCTCGAACTCGCGACCCCAACCTTGGCAAGGTTGTGCTCTACCAACTGAGCTACTTCCGCATAAAACGCCCCAAACGGGTTGGGCCTAAGGTGGGAGAAGATGGATTCGAACCACCGAAGGTAAAAACCAGCAGATTTACAGTCTGCCCCATTTGGCCACTCTGGTATTCTCCCAAAATTCTTGTAGAACTTAGTAGTCCCGAGCAGACTTGAACTGCTGACCCCTACATTATCAGTGTAGTGCTCTAACCAACTGAGCTACGGGACTGTTTTTGGTGGAGATAGTCGGAGTCGAACCGACGACCCCCTGCTTGCAAAGCAGGTGCTCTAGCCAACTGAGCTATACCCCCGGAGTTTTAAAGAACTTTGGTACTCGGTAGGGGAATCGAACCCCTATTGCAAGATTGAGAATCTTGAGTACTAACCGTTATACGAACCGAGCATTTTGTGGTGGTGCCACCGGGAATCGAACCAGGGACACAAGGATTTTCAGTCCTTTGCTCTACCAACTGAGCTATGGCACCATTCTCTTTCTCAAACGTTGTTTTTTGTTTGGGGCTGCAAAGGTAGTATTTTTTATAAAATTAGCAATATCATGACGTGGATATTCTTATGATTTTCGTGATTAGCGACACTTTAAAGACAAATTTTATAGAAAATTCTTGATAAATTTTATGCTATAATGGGCACACGTCGCTCTCGCTGACCTTCTTGCCGGAGATTATTCCGATGAGCTTGACGGTCAACTTACCGTTTGACTTAGGAACCGGAATCCGTGTGTTGCCGGAATCCGACACCGCGATCCTGTACTGCGTGCATCCGGAATCAATTGCCAGATATAATGAATATGGACATGCGTTGCATGCTCATCTGATCTCAATGTATTCGCCTTCAATTCCCTTGCCTAATATGAGCAAGGTCGTATTGGTTTCTTGCAATGAGTCCCATTGTCATCCTGAGATTGATTTCCGAGACGGGTATAAAGACAGGTGATGCCATCTGACAGATCATCTGGTCGACTCCGAGGAATCCTTCATAATGTCCGACGAGGGTGTCAGCAAGAATGGCTATCAAGCCCTCGCGTACTGAAGTCAAGGTCTTCAGTGAGATATAGCCGCCAAGAATGTCTTCGATATCCTCGTTACTGGCAAGGATGTTTCTGCTGTAGGCGCCGTTCCTGGATTCAAACAAGGAATAACCGATGAAATCGAGCCCTTCATGGTGGCATTCGAAGAGCATGGCGCACTCCTTAATTATCTCAAAACGTCGCTCGACTATCACTGAGCCCTGTTTGTCAAGCGTCCTCCTGTACCATCCTTCATCGCTTTCGGAAAGCCCTTCCCTGACAAAACGGATTCCTTTCCCGCTGCCAGACAGAGGTGACTTCAGCACTGCACTGCCATTGGCTGTTATGAATGCCTCGATCTCATCGATGCAGGTGGCAACAATTCTATAATCCGGCCCGATGACCCGTGAATCTCCGAGGCTCAGGCGTGAATCCACATCCAATGCAAACTCACGCCTTGAGTGAGCACGTATGAACTGCAGTTCTTCTTCAGAAGGCAAGGTGATCGGATCGACGCCTTCATTGATGAGCCGTTTCTTCAGAGCATGATTCCATCCCCAAGGGATAATCTGACGGCGTTGCTTGTTGGGTCGTTTGAGATGTCCTGACAGATCTGTGTTCTCTTTAGCAAATCCCACGGCCGACCTTGGGGGTACGAAGTTCTCGTCCCCATTTGCAATGCACAGGTCGTGCTCGGGATTGAAGATGTAGATTTGCTCGGACATTTAGCTTTATTTTTTGCAAAGTTAAGTATTATTATGTTCACGAACAATACAGTAGTAAAGTAATACTTCTATACTTTACTGCAGTAATACTGCTTTACTTTAGTACTGTAATACTGTAGTACTGTAATGATGTAAAACAGCAGTACTTCATTACTTTACTACTGTAGTACAGTAATACTGTAAAAATACACAAAAATAAAAGAAGACTCCTATAAAACTGGTAATTCAAAAGAATAAGGAAAATACGAAATATTTGTTATTAAATACGATATGATTGTTTTTACCAAAAATTATCTATAACTTTGTAGAGGATTAAAATGGCTAAAAACGTTTCATTTTAACTATGGCAAGATGTGTAAATGGAATACCACCAAAGAGGTGGAATACCATTTACAACACTTCGCAAAACTCACGGAAGCTACCGCTTCATGTTTTTGCTCCGTTCATCTTGCTTTTTTCTTGAGAAAAGTGCGGAAAACACTTTTCCCAATGAAAAAAGGACTCATCATCCCCTCTATAGAGTGTCTGATGAGTGCCGAAACTCCGCAGTCGTTTCGGTTTTAAAGCCCCAAAAAAGAGTATTAGAAATGAAGAAAACTGACAAAAAACACTTCAAAAAATTATACGACAGCAAGAAAAAGCTTGTCGGAATTTCGATGAATCCTACTGAGAAATCTTCCTGATTCTGTTCTTGAAGAACATGTCCGAAATTGGAATGACACTACATCTCCGGAATTGAAGACAATACGAGAAAAAATAAAAAAGATAATGCAAATTATGAAAATCACTATTACCAACAAAACCTACGAAATAGAAAGGCTCATCGTTCTTGATCTAATCAGACAAAAAACCGGGCTTCCTATGCGAACCCTTGCCGTAGATGCCGGATACTTTCAGCAACAGATCAATCATTGGTACGTTACTGATGACATATATCTTCAGCAACTGTATAATATTGCTGACAAGCAGAACCTCAAGATAGATATATCCTTTGATGCCAAAGATCCTCTTGACCAGCTGTTCGAAGGTACAGTAGATTACGGTATAGCATTCGTAGAAATCGGAAGCTTCGCCAACATTATGGACATACCTGAAGGTCTGTATGAATCTGCTCCAGAGATTCTGGAGAGACATAAAGGAGGAAGATTGAAGTTCCTTGCAGACTTCGTTATACGTCATAGAGTCCCATATTCAACCTTCTGCAGGAAAGTCGGCGTAAATCCCGCCCAATTCAAAGTGTGGATGCAGACAGACGATATCAAGCTATCAAAAATCTACGCCATTGCTAAAGCCTATGGGACGAATATACGCTGGAAATTGGCTGTTAAGTCATAGGTGGAATTTGAATCCCGACAAAATAAATGCGATATTTTCAAAAAAAGTAATTTTTTTGTCGGGATTTGTATTCTACATACTTAAATATATGCAAGAGTACAAGATTTATTGAGTATTCAAGCATATTTTATTATATCTGTCGGGAATGAAAATTCATAGTTATATAGTTATTATATAGATAAAATATATATAGAAACTATATGTACTCCTGGGTGAATCCTTGTTGTGTGGCGATTTGGCACAATGAGGATTTATTTTTGCACCATTCATTAAATGAGTAACAAATTTCCATAAGATAAGTATATATCAGATAGCGTGATTTGTCGGAGCGCTGGCAACTATACTAATTGCTTTTCTTACCTCGCTGGTATAATAATTTGGATATGAATACGAATATAGATATAAAGAAGAACAAGGCAGAGTGCCTGGCCCTCTTACGCTCGACTCAGCGTGAGGGAATGGAAGACATGATTATCGAACTGGAGAAGATGGGCTACTTTATAGCTCCAGCATCCTCACACTATCATCTGAATGTGGAAGGTGGACTGGTCCAGCATTCGCTGAATACATATCGTGCTGCACTTACAGTATGGGAGGGAATGAAGCAATTCAGACCTAAGCTAGGATGTGAGGTGACTAAGGATAACCTCATCATTGCTTGTCTGCTTCACGATATCTGCAAGTGTGATATCTACAAGAAGAACATTAAGCAGAAGAGGGGACTGTTTAACATTCGAGAAGAGGTAAGCACATATTCAGTCAGCTATGAGGATTTCCCAATGGGTCACGGGGAAAAGTCAGTCATCCTAGCCTTGGCAGGTGGTCTTGAATTGTATGACTCTGAGATGGTAGCCATCAGATGGCATATGGGTGCATGGAGACTGAACCAGGATGACAGTGAGGAAAAGCAATGCTATAAGGCAGCTGCTGATAAGTTTCCGCTAGTGACCATTCTGCAGACAGCAGACACTCTTGCAGCACGAATCATTGAATAATTGAACATATAGGAGGACTTGTCATGATATGTGGAATATTGGCCTTCGTCGGAATTATGACCGAAGTGATCATTTCTTTGTTTGTTACTGGTAAGCGCAAATAAGTACTAATATCTAAGAACGCACATTATGGGAGTAATCATTTTTCTAGTCTTGTGCCTTAACGTCATAGGCACTATGTGTGGCGGTAATTCGAATTGGGGAGAATAACTTATAACTTGATTTGATATGGGATTCTTTGACATTCTTTTGGGAGTTGCTATTCTGGATAGTCTGAGCAACAATAAGAAGCAGCCAAGCAATGACAGCTTCGAAAGCTATAATAGTGGCTATAACGATGGTTACAATGATGCATGTAGTGACAGGCTCTTTGATGATGACTGCGACTGTGGCTATTGTGAGGATCACGAAAGTTGGTGATTTATCAAATAAGGCCGCTAGGCAATGGAGTAGCCTCGAAATAGCTGCACCTCCAGTACCCACCATAACAAATTTGTACTGAAAAGGTTTTTTGGTTTATATGATTTAGGTCACTTTATCGTGGAACAATTCGATGCCTGCGGAGTATCTGACGTTGTAGATAAGAGAAATACTTTATCTCATAACCCTCCAAGAGGTTTTATCGGCGCACAGACAATAATTCTGACCCTGAAGGACTTAAGAGAAGCAATGACATCTGTGAAGCAATTTATACTTACTATAGAGTGTCATTGTATGAATAAAGGATATCAAAGATTGTTTTGTCCTCCTGATGAGGAGAAATGAAAAAGCCAGATATTCTCTGGCTTTTCAACTATGCTCCGATGATTGATTTGATGGTCGTCATTAGCAATGTCTTTCTCTTAGCAATGAACTCTGGGAATTTATCAAAGTCGAGACTAACATCAGTTGGAATTAACTGTGACTCAAGGTCAATATTGTTTTCTGTAACCCATTCTTTCAGACTTCCATCATTTTTGGATCTATTAGTAGATTGAGAAAGAAGCTGAAGATTAAGAATAGAGTTCCAGTTCTCATGGTTAGTGTAGAACTCATAGATAGAGACATCTGAGAAGTCACTTTCCTTTAGTTTCTCAAACTTGCTTGCTGGGTGGAGATGATCCTTGTCGTACAAAACAGAATCGTAATGTAAGTGTGAATATAAAAGTGCCAGAACAGCATAGCAATTAGGAGTGTCCTTTTGCGTTTTCAAGATGTCCTCAATCACTTCATCACTGAGTGATAAACTTTTAGCGTCGTTATGTGCGAACTCAGCCTTAATCTGTTCAAATGGAAAAATGTTATAGCTAATATTGTTTTTTAGCACCTTTCTTATTCCTGAAAGAACATTATCGGACTGGCCGCCAAATACTCCCTTGAGGAGTGAGATGCAAAGCCATTTGCGCATATTAGCTTTTTCATCCTGGTATTGATTGTCTTTTAGAATCTGATTTTCAATATTCTTATGGTATATGAAATAGACAATCGGTATGATTGCGTTTTTAGCTCTGAGACTTGAGTCGTTGAAGCCCCATTTTTTCAATAATTCAAAAGACACCTCGATACATTTACGGATACGATCCCAGTTTTGATCAAACACGGTGACGCTCTTTATATCAAAATTAGCAACCTGAAATTTGATGTTGTCATTAAATAAAACCAAACAACATTTTAAAATAAGGTCTGATGAAATAATAAAGTTATTTGCATATACCGCGTTGATAAGTGACTTGAATTCTTGTCTGGCGTCTTTCTTCCAATTGGCGGTAGTAATTGACATGAGAAGATTAGAAAAGCTAAGTGGTTCTCCGCCACTGTTCGTTCTAATAAAGATGTCTAGCACTGTGTCAATGTCTTGATTCTCCTCTTGATAATAATTGATAAGCCTCTCATCAAATATGACTCGTCTAAGTTTACGTAATGTCTTTTTAGCAAATGAAGCTTCTTTCCACACCCTACTTGACATATAGTCATCGAGGGAATCAGGATCGCGATACAAAAGAATATCACCAACTAAGAAAATATCCTCAGAGGTAGATAGTTTGGATGCCTCATTTTCAGTAAGAAATCTGAAGTCGTAGACTTTACCTCTTTCATCATCATGAAGTTCAGAAGAAAGGTTTATATAAAGCTTTCTGGGTGGGAGACATTCGGGATCATCTTTTAACCACTTCCTTGGCATCTTATAAGCATATGTACCTTTAAGACCAATGTAAAGTGATGTTAACCTTTGTTGTCCATCAATTACAGCTAGGAAATCACGATGGCCTTTTGTCTCAAAATAGGGATTTTCATCGTGAAAGAAAGCTTTATAGTGTGTAAGAAATTCGTAGAATTTATAATTTACCTTGGTCTCGTTACTGGTTACATTCCACATCATAAAAGAATTAATGGGATAACCTCTCATGATGCTATCAAACAACACTTCTATTTGTTCGCTTGACCATACGAACTTCCTTTGTATAGCTGGTAGTAAATACTTGCGTTCAACTATATTATTAATAGCATCACTTATCGAGATGGGATATTTAAAACTACTATTATTTTCCATATAAGTAAAATAGTTTTCTTCAAGTTAAATACATATAGGACCCTAAAGTTATAAAACTTTTTGGTTCTCTAGATAATCCAATGTAAAAAGACACTACGGTCTCGAGTTGCGATATCAGCTACCCGCAAGTGATTGCTAGTGCTACTGAGGCAGAAATACCATGAGCCATCAGGACCGACTTCCAGCGTATGGTACTTGGCGGTATTGTTGTTTTTGTTTACAAGGACTGCACCATACAAAGCTTCGCCTAAGACCTCCGGTTCTGGGAAGTTGTAAACTACTACCATGAAATCGTCGTCGATTTCCAGCTTGTTGAAGTAGAAGCCTTCTCCCATATCAAAGTCATCTCCCAGGTTCCATTCGGAACTCATATAGAGAGCCACCGGAGGAAGATATCCGTCGTTGATGTTGGCAACTAGTTTCGGAATGAACTCGGTCTGGAAATACATACGATTCTTGTGTCTGGCGCACATCGCGTGATTGCCAGCGTCAGGATTCTGAGGTAAGTTTGTTGTAGAAATGTTTTCTGTCATATATTATTAGTTAAGTACTTCGATATAATCAATCTCTGGAAAGGCCTTCAATAGGCAATCTCGGAACGGAACAATAGCATTGCCTCGGCATATGGTTAGGATAACCAATGATTCGTTTGCTAAGAAATCATACCCCATTACATGTCCATCAGAGTCTCCCTCTCCGGTCAACCCATTCATGATAACTGACATCGGAATAAAGAAGCTATCCTAAGTATCAGCACCACAGATTTCATTGATCTTATCGATTATAGAAGTAATCTTTCTTAAGGTTTTCTCTGGTGCCTGAATTGTGTAGCAAATACCGTAATTAACTCCATCATCGTAGAGCTCTACTGGAACCTTGCTAAGGTCATTATATTTGTGATTGATTTCTATATAGGGTATAATTGATATATATAAACTATACTCTCTATATACAAAGAAGTGACAGAAAATTTAGAAAAAGTTGCTAAATTTGTTCATCTTCCTCGAGTCAGAGGACCTTGCTAACAATTAAGCCTTGAATCAGAATCTGAATTCAAGGCTTGTTTCATAAAAAGTTAAAGGGAGCTAACAGGCACAGGTACAGGTTGAATCTCAGTATGCAAGATTATCACTATCTTTGTTCTTGTAAAATTGATACATCATGAAGATTATAAACGATACATATAAGGGTTCTGTCAGGTATATAGTAGGCCAGACAGTGGGAGTATGCTCGCAGGCTATCGAACTACTTGTTGAAGGAGATGTTATTCTTGATGCAGCCTTCCATGGCGGATGCAACGGAAACCTTAAGGGCATCGTTGCCCTCTCGAAAGGACAGAAGATTTCAGAGGTGAAGGAGCGTCTTGTTGGTATCACCTGTGGTGGCAAGAGTACATCTTGTCCTGACCAGTTTGCACAACTCTTGAAACAGATTTCAGAATAGAATTGAAGTTATTGAATAGAGGACTCCCGGAATCATTGAAAGATGGTTTCGGGAGTTTTTCGTTTTAGTGGTGTAACATATCTGCCGAGCTTCTGTATTTACTTTTGAAGGCATTCATGTCTGCTGCCATAATTCTAAACGAACCTTTTAGATAATGAGTCTATTTGATAAAATCTTACGATTCTTCGGTATTCGAAGAATTGACCTTGATAAGCCCATGACCTTGTTGGGCCATTACTATTATGATGTACAAGATAAGGTATATCATTCGGCTTATAACATATATGATGATGTAGACTGGGGGCTTTATTATTATCGTAATGACGAGGAAGATCCTGGTGTTCAGGTATGCCAATGGGAATCGATCAAGATTATCTCTACAGTCATACATGATGATAACGACATGGTTTTGAGAGCGGGCAAGATATATATCGATAAGGATAAGAACTTCGTGGACGAGGTCATTGCAGGAGTAACGTCTGGTAAGAATAAGATGCGCAGAAAGGTCCGCTATCCGCACTATGAAACAGACGAGTTGGATGTCTACTATCACTACAATGATGACGTTTGTATCAGAGTTCGTAAGGAATATGATAAATACGAGCGTAACTGGAAGGCGGAAGTAGAGTATATACTATGTAAGCCAGCTAAGGCTAAGTTTCCTGTTCCTCAAAGAAGGGCCGTATCGGATGACAGGAATAGAATCATGGATGATATCACTAAGAACTTAAATTAATATATAGATGGAATATCTCTACCAGAATTGTATTTGGGACAAGGAAGGCCTCTACACTCTTCCAGTTATGTCAAAAGACGCAAAGTCTTCATGCCTCATGTATTCTTCATATGAGGACCCTGATGTGATTACCTTAGGAAACCTTCAGGTCTCGCCAAGCGTGAGAAAGGACGGACGAGGAAAGGAACTGCTGCATTTCTGCGAGGACATTGCACG
>JAGBVR010000041.1 GCA_017630215.1 Bacteroidales bacterium
CAGATGTAAGATATCAGACCTTTGATCTGAGCGGACTCACTCTCTCAGAGACTCCCCCAAATTTAAACACAAGAAGTAAAAAGTAATTTAAAAGAGCTCCTGCAAATGTCAGGAGCTCTACTTGTAAAGAGGTGAATATATGTATCTTGAAGACTATGGATCTGCTCTTTATGAGTGGAGAAAAAAGAGTATGACCTTCATTCCTTCCTACAGGTACTGGGTAAATACGCTGCTTGAATATCCTATGAGACTATTTACATATAAAAATCTTCCTGAGACAATTCCTGCTCATGTAGTTGATATAATGAGCTTTATCAGGGGATATACAGGTATAGTCAAGTTAGCTTCGGGAGAGTGGATAGCAGCATCTGAGACTTCCTTAAACGGAGTTACTGATTATTATGACATATTCAAGAGAATAACCTTCAGCACTCCCCTGCACTTCGGATCCAGAACGATAGGCTCTACAGGTTTTGTCATTCGTAATACATCTCTTATGCAGCCTTTAATGCCTAAGATAGAGAGGTATGCTACAATGCTTGCTCATGCTGATATCTCTCTCATATGTGAGCTCGTTAATCTGAGAGAGACTGATGTGATAGAAGCTATTACAGAAAATGCTGCTAAGAGTGCAAGAAAACAAGCTAATGACAGATATAATGGTGAGATCAATGTACTTGTGAATGAAGGTTTTGCAATGTTACGTCATAACTTTGTACCTCAGAAGTCACAGAATGAGAATATAAGGATATGGGATCTCAGAAGCAATATACTTGCATCATATCTTGAGGAGATAGGAATTAAAAAAGCTCAGAATAAAAGAGAGCGTGAGATCACTCAGGAAGTGGCTGCTGATGATCCTATGCTGAAGCTTAATATCTCTGATATGCTCGAGGTACGTCAAGAAGGTTGGAAGGTCTTCAATGAGAAGACCGGTCACAATGTAGAAGTAAGCTGTAATATAGATTATTTATCAGAAGGAAGTGAGGTGGATATAAATGAGGGTAAGACAGGAGAAGGAAGTCAGGCTCAGGAAGTTCTTTAACAGTAACTATAAGCTTATCACAGCTCTTCCTGCTTGGCACTCATTCACATACTATGAAGATCTTGACCCTTATATAGATGATATTATCTTCTCGAGGTATAAGGATATTCTTGTAGATCCTGAGCGGTTCCTGTGGGCTCTTGACTCGTGGCTCTATGGAAGGATCCCAGATCTTAAAAAGGTCTATGAAGCTCTTGTGCTCAAAGAGTATGATCCTTTCAGCAACTATGACATGATAGAGAAGGAAGGATCCATAAGCAAGGAAGGTGAGAAGACTTCCGAAGCTAAGAGATATGGCACGGAAGAGAGCTCAATGACCATACCAACAACTAAAAGCAGCAGATACAGTACCACTTATGACAATGCAGCTGAAGGAAGACTCGAGAGCTATACTGTAGAAGAGCCTGAGACAGCTCCTACAGTAGAAGGTCAGTATGCTCAGATATCAAGATCTCAGCAGCTTCCTGATGAGCAGGGAAAGCAGGGTACTGAGCTCACTGAGAAATATAAGGGAGATGTCACTATAGAAGCTCCTGAGAGTGAGCTCGAAGGTGACAGAGGAGAGCAGAGAGAGCTTACTCGAAAAGGTAATATAGGAGTGACTACTTCTCAGCAGATGCTTGAGTCTGAGCTAACTCTCAGGGATAAATACAACTTTATCAATTACTTTTGCAATATGTTTGTGAGAGAGTGTACGATAGGAGTGTATGATATATGAGCTATACTATCAATATAGGTACAACTTCAGACGATATCAGGAGATACAAAAAGGAAGTATCATGGATCCAGTCTGAAGGTACTGCAAAAGAGATCCCTATAGCAGCTACTTCTGTAGTAGATCAATTGGAGCCTGTGTTCATAGTGGATTATGATGCTGCATACCTCACCTGTAATTATGTATACTGTCAGGCTCTCGGTCTGAGCTACTTCTGTAGAGTATCTGAAAATACTGCTAAAAGAATAGTGCTCACCTGTACAGTGGATCCTCTGAGCGTTGACATTGATAATTGTAAGATAAATGTTATCAGAAATGGTGGTCTTGGAGCACCTACTAAGATCCAGGACTCTAAGCTCCCTGTTATACCCGGAGAGCAGGAGCTTATGCAGACAGTAGCTACACATCCTGCATTGACTACTTCTGCTGAATGGTGCTATGTTATCACTGTAATAGGGGGGAGTGTAAATAATGGCAATTAATGAGAGTATATACGGAGCTCAAAGCACCTGGTTAGATACTGCATTCTATGATAAGTTTTATCATAATAAAAAGGTTAATTTCGGAGATGATACGAGCAAATTATCAGCAGGAGTAACTAAAGGTAAATTATCCTATACAGATCCGATTGATAAAACTCTGAGTTATTGTGGTTTAGGTACTGAGTGTGCACTGTCACACGTTCGCTATTTTGCTTTTAGTAGCGGTAATGTTGTATTAACAGACAGTGAGGACAGATATCAGACAAATTTTCTATTTTCTGAAATAACACAGAGTACAGGAACGGCAGGAGAATACAGTCAATTCCAACTATCAGATTTAAAATATAATAAAGCTTGGCAGTCAAATACAGACAGCGATCAGTGGTACAGTAAAAATAAAAATAAGATACTTGAACCATATGTAAGCATACACCCTAAAAGCGTAGTATTTTTGATTTATGTAGTCGCATATAAGGCAGATGGTACATATATAACAGAAAGTTTATCTGAATATGTTGCGAATCATACAACAACATATCCGCGTATTTCACAAGTTTTTATTATTCCTTACATGAACAGAGATTTAGCAACAGAGCAAAGTCCTGTTAGACGTACAACGGGAATGAACGGCAGTTTATCAAGTGATTATCGTTATGGTTTTGTATTAGGTTTATTAGATGAATACAAAATTAACTCACAAAATTTTTCAATGTATTCATACAGTTTATCACCAATAGCAAATAATATTGTTATGGGTAATGTAATGCAATACCAAACAAGAGAAAGAACGGGTGCAATTAATATTTGCTATGTTCCGGAGAATGTCGGATCACATCTGAAAAGTGAATATGTAATGGTGGGCACAAATTATTACATGAGAGTCTACATTGAATACTATGAGGGATTAATTGAGGAGATCTTAAAAACTGTAGCCTGTTTTGGTCTGTATTTTACGGGTAATCAAACAACAGCAGAGCGCGGACTATTCACTGACAATAATATGTATATAGGTCTGTTAGATAATAACGGTATTGGACACGGTGATTATTTAAGAGGATCGGATACTGTTAATGCTCCTCAGAATAATTATAGCAGTATGCAGGAGAGTGGCTATGATTATACTAAAGAAGTAGATAAAACGAAATACGTCAATAACACGCTATTCTATAATACATGGACTTCGAGTGCTTTTACTAAAATGTATGTGCTTCGGGGATCTGATGTGAGCAGTCTTGCAAATGAATTATATACAGCTGTATCTCAGGCTCCTCAGGGTGAGGAGATAGAGAGATATAATCAAAGTGTATTTCTCACTCAAAATCCTATAGACTGCATAATAAGTCTGAAAAAATTCCCTATTGAGATATTCCCTACTACATGGACTCCCACAACTCCCATTAAGTTAGGAAGCTATACCTGTAATACTTCAGGAAGTCCGCTCCCTTATGCAACAGAAATATTTAATTTCACATTTTCAAGAGCAGCTCAGAACGGATTAAAAGATTGGTTTGATGAGTCTTTTCTTGACTTCGAGCAGTATACAAAAGTAGAGCTCTCGATCCCGTTCTGTGGTACTGTAGAGATCCCTTGCTGTTATCTCTATGATTATGATACTCTTGAAGTCAAGCTCATAGTTGATTTTATCACCGGAGCCTGCACCGCTTATATTCTCTCAAGGGGGATAACTATTGACAGTGTATCCGGAGAGTGTGCAGTTAATCTTCCAGTGAACGGAGTACAGGCTGCAAATCTTGATGCTCAGATCTATGCAGCTGCTGCAAATCGTAATAAGTCAGCTTTTTCAAGCGGTCTTGGACTTATTGGCGGTCTTGCTACTATGGCAATAGGTATTGCTACAGGTGGTATAGCAGCTGCTGTAGCGGGTGGTATAGCTGCTGTTGCTTCAGGTACTAATATGGTGGTACAGGATAAGAAGATAGAATATGAGCTTCAGCATATGCAGCTTCCACTCAAGCAGATCTCAGCCGCTTCAGGTGCTATCTCTCAGAGCTATGATATGAGATGCAAGATGAGGATAACAAGACCTAAGCTCGATCCTAACTTTGATCCGGAAGTTTATGCTGATACTGTAGGATATGCTTGTCTGATGCAAGGTCAGGTCAAAGACTTTACAGGTCTGACTGTAGGTGAGATAGATCTTGACGGAGTAGCAGCTCCTGAGCCCGTTAAAAAGATGCTTCAGTCACTTTTTGCTGAAGGTGTATATCTATAACAAAAGCAGCTGCATGATAGCAGCTGCTTTTTCTATTATAGTATCTGTCTGTTCTCAGCCTTGAGAGAATTATAGAAGTCTTCTCCTGTGAGATTATCTGCAAAACATATTTTATTTCTTACTATCAGATTATGATACAATACCTCTACAGGATTATCCTTGGAGAGCTGTGGAGTTGTGAATATATCTGTTGAAAATCTTGAGCTTAGGATCCTTCCTGTGATCCTCTTTGCAGGATAAACATATACTATAAGATAACCCTGTTCTATATGGCTCAGGAGCTTCAGATTAAACGAGAAGCCACTTGAGCCTTCATAGCATATATTGTATACCTCATTAAATGCATCGTAAATATCGGGCAATTTAGCATACTCCTGAGTCTCCCACTGAGCTCCCTGTATGCTTTTTTCAGCTTTACCGAAAAATACCTTGCTTTTCTTTTCCTCAGGGCTCGGTGCAAATTCTACAGCTATAGGGATCTCGGTACCGTCTTCCTGCTTCATTTTGTATATGTCAATTGTACCGGGCTTCTGATTTCTGACTCCCTGAAGGTTCCATTCTGAGAAATAGGGGCATACTCTGGATATAAGGTTACCTATGAGGTATACCTCGATATCTTCATCAAATCTTGCAAGGGTAGAGATAAGATTTTGCAGCACTTTAGGCTCATCTTTGATATATCCTTTATCAGAGAGCACTTCCTCTACTATGTAATGCTTCAGGTACGGGTGACCTGTAGATTTATAACGCTCACAGAGATTGAGAGCAAAAGCTTCTCCACATGGTTCACCTCTCTTGATCTTGCCTTCTGTTCTTTTCGCCCACCATAAATAGCCCCTGTAGTAGTCTATCATATCATACTCTCCCTTGGTGATCTTCTCTACAAGGTTAACTCCTCTGTCCTGGAAGTATTTAGATACAAGCTCGGAGCTTATGTCATCTCTGTATCTTCTGATATATCCTATAGTGGGCTTCTGAGTCTTCCAGGCATGATCCAGAGATCTCTCTTTGACAGCGAAGCTTTTTCCTTTACTTCTGTCACCGTAGATAATATTCCATATACACTTATATTTAAGTATATCCTTCAAGGTATAGAAGCCGTCTTTATTCAGTCCCATTTTCTCCCCCCTGCTTCCTTTTCAATAGTTTTCTCTATTGCTTCTTTAATTATGTCAAGATTATAATCTTCAGGCTCACAGTCAAGTATACACACATGATCTACCCTAAAGAAGCAATGTGTACATAAGTTGTTTTCACATTCATCATGTAAAATCTTGAAAAAATAATACAAGATATATGCTGCTGTCTCTTTATTCAATTCCATACAGATCACTCCATAACGTTTTTATTTTTGTAAATTCTCTCAGATCCTCAAGCCGCTCACAGTGACTCACACCTTCTACAGTAAACCGGCTGCACAAAAATGCTTTATACTGAGCTGAGAGATTGATCTCGAAGCTCTGAGGTATAAGTGAGATCCCGTAGCCGGGCTTGACCTTAGCAGTCTTCCCTGTATAATCAGTGACTTCTATCTCCTCTGTAGGTCTTGTATAATAGTGAGTGTACTTGCCTGAGAGCTCTGAGGGTATATACATCTGATTAGAGAATTTATAATAAGCCTGCTCTATTGTAGGCGGACCCTGTACAGGATTTTTTTGACCGGGCTTCTCTCCCGGAAGACCTGAGCAGAGATAGCTGCTGCACTTTGCTTTTGGTATTCCTGCTACAGTACACTCTATCTTACCTTTATTTTTTCCGCTCTCTTTTACTCCTACATATCTCTTGGATCCGAGAGTCTTAAAGTATAGATAATTACCTTCATCTGTCATCATTCCCAGAGTATGAGCTTCTCCCTTTATATCCTTCGGGCTGAGTCTCTCAGGATCTATCTTATGATATCTGAGAGCTGCTTGCAGCTGCTTCAGCACCTTCTTATCATACTCTTCAAAGTACTTTTCAGTCTCATTATCATAGAGGTACTTAATAGAGTCTGTATCATTATATACTACCTTCTCCTCACCGATAGCAATATTATGCTCAAGCAGTTCGTGTCTTGCATAAGCAGTCACATATATACCGGTCTGATAGAGAAGTATCGAATTATTATTCTTGATATAGTCAAGAAGAGCACTTTCAGGGGGATCTTCCTTAGTCCATTCACCTTCTCCCAGAAAGATGATAACAGCTCTCATTATGTCAGTTACACACATTCCATACAGGCTATTGAGAAGAGCCTTGAGCCTTTGGTACTCCTGATCTTTACCTTCCACTCCCTTGAGAGTGGTCTTGCCTTCATAGAGATCCAGAACGCTCTCAACCATAGTCTTTGGAAGGTATCTCTTCTTTGATGCATAAGCATTACCTATACTCATAGAGTCAAAATCATAGACCTTGGTAATTGTATCAAGATCAAGCTCGGTGATAGAAGTCACAAGAAGCTCAGCTGAATACACTCTACCGTTATCAAAAGAGCCCTTTAAGATCTTAGCACACTTATGCTCTGATATAGTGGTGAGAGCTGTCTTTGCTCTGATATTCCTGAAGCATACGTCCATAATGACAGCATAACCGAGCTGTATAAACTGCATTACTTTATCCTTCTTGATCTTAATAAATTTCCGGGGAAATTTTTCTTTTACCATAATAGCAGGGTAGAAGCTTGTTTTATCCCTGCTCTTGACTCTGCCAATATATTCACCTTGCTTATTTTTGAAGGGCTTAAAGAGCCATTTACAGAAGATATATGATGCATGAGTGTAACCGCCTGCAAAAGCTCTTTGCATAAGGTGATAGAGCACTGCTGCTCTTGGTGATGCTTCATTGACTATGAGTCTCAGCTGCTGATATGACTTATCATCTGAAGCCTTATCTCTCATATATTTTCTTGTATAGCCTGTAGAAGTATAGGGCATTTTACCCGGTGAAAAATTCTGATATTTATCAAGCCATAGCTTGATATATTCATATAGTACTCTGACATCATTCTCACAGTATGCTAAGTCTTGCTCTGTGAGCTCAGTCTCCTGGTGCCTGATAAGTGAATAGTCGAGCTTATCTACGAGCTTCCTTGTCTCAAGCTCATAATTTTCACCGAGCTTCTCAAGTGATAAATTACTCATTAAGTAGCTGCATCTAAATATTACATTCTGAGTCTTTGCATATATTGGCTTATGGTAGTTGATAGCAAAAACATTATCCCAGTTAAACAGCTCCTGAATGAAGCCAAATTCAAAAGAGAGATTATGTACCCATACTACAAAATATCCGTTATACTTCTTGAGCTCTGTTATCAGCTCCTGAAGCTCTTCCCAGTATCTGCCATAGAAGCAGCAGCCATTTATACAGATCTGCCATACATACATAAAAGCTACTGATTTACTGTAGGAAGTGCTCTCGATATCAAATGTTATTATATCCCTGTAGTACTTAGCTCTCTCACTGTTTTTATCAAATGTGATGCAGCTGAGCTC
>JAGBVR010000021.1 GCA_017630215.1 Bacteroidales bacterium
AGTCTGACGGGGGAACATGGCTTTGTTGAATTCCAGAAAGTCCTTCACATCCATGTTCTTACAGAGATGATCCGTCCAGGCGGAGCCACCGTTGTGGGAGCCGTACTCCTTCAGACCGTCAGTGGAGATACTAAGTAA
Source organism: Bacteroidales bacterium (assembly GCA_017630215.1). Lineage (GTDB taxonomy): Bacteria > Bacteroidota > Bacteroidia > Bacteroidales > UBA932 > Cryptobacteroides. The sequence goes on from JAGBVR010000021.1 coordinate 139, forward strand.
GAACCCCCCTTATTGTTAAAATTTTTAATTTAACCATTTTTCCAAACATATTTAACACATTCGCACGCTCATTGTTCCACGTGAAACATTTATACAAATAGTAAAGCCCCTGCCATATAGCAGGGGCAATACTATCATATACAATTATACATAAACACCATTTGCAAATGCTTGTTTAATTGCTTGTATTTCTTCAACAGTTGCCTTGATGCCAGATGTATCTATCTTACTGCATACAGTCAAACCTGACATATTGCCTATCAAGTTATTGATACAGCAGGCATGACCGACAGTATGACCATATATACTATTATTCAGTGTGCTTAGCATTAGTGGTCTCTTGATAATAAGTTTTGGCATTAGCTGACCTACGCTAAAATTATTCATAGGTTCAGCAGCACCTGTTTGAGCGACAGAAGGTGCAGTATGCTCTATTTGATAGTTGAGTTCATCTGATTTATGCACACTGCCTGCAAGTGACAAAGCACCTGTACCAGCTGCAACCATTGCAGGCAATGCAGCTCCACCCGTTGCTATTGTTGCAGCAATACCACCTGCTGCAGTCAGAGCACCAGCAGCCAATCTCATTGAATTTGCCTTTTGACTGGATTCAAGCTGAACAATAGTATTCTGTATAGCACCCATATTTGTTGACAGAACAGGAAGCTGTGCACCTAATTTAAAATCAGAGGTCTTATACAACAGATTATCACGATAAACACAAGATACACCTGACATTGTCATAACGTCAAAATAATATTCAACTGTGATGTTGTGATTCATTACAAATGATGTTTCAAGTTCAATAGAACCAGCTAAAGGTAGATATAATTCTACCTTTGTATATGGTTCATAGTCTCTGAAATCATTGAATAAAGGTTTCACCTGTCGTGTACCGTATGAAAAGTATTTCCATTTATTCGGCGGGTCCACGCCTATTTCACCCTGAGATAACTTATAAGCTGTTGATGTAAGTGTGATATTACCGATTTGTACATTTGACTGTGTAGCTGATTTTGCGAAATTGTAAGGTGTGTAGTAAGCAGCCAGTATATAGTCAGCTGGATTTACACCCTGAAAATCAAGTGTCCAGTCATCAGGTGTTGAATTTGCATAGTATGAATTTAGTTCAGCAATAAATGCATTATATTCCACGCCTGACATTACATATATGTTTACACCATTTGGAAAAATACCACGTGGACTACCGAGATTGGATGTATCACCATAATCTTCAATCTCAGGTTCAGGTTCAGGCTCGTATGTCGGGTCATACTCAGGCATATCAACACCAAATATATCAGTCCATTCAGCGTTAATCAGCTGAAGTGCAGCAGGTCCTGACACATACTCACCTGTTGTTATCATGTGTTCATCAAATACAGGCAGGTATATATCATTATCACCTATGCTATGTGTAACACTGATATGATTTAATGCAATTGGAAAACCCAGAAATGCACATTCATGCAGCACTGCTGCAAAGTATGCCTCATTACTGGACATATCATCAGGTTTTTCATCAATGACTAAATATGCATAAGTTCTGACAGTACCTGATGCATAAGTGTCACCAGTCTGTATTTCAGAAATATTCCACTGATCAGATGCATATACTGATAAACCTGATTCCCAGTGATATACAAGACCGTTGAAATTCTGCTGGATATCTGACAACGTTGACCAGCCAACATTTACAGGATTGGCATTTACAAAGTCACTGTTTCCGAGTGTTTCCCAGCTTGATTTGTAATTTATATAGTCAGTCGAACCATACCTGAAACTATCCTGATCATACCAGTTTTCATCAATAAACCAGTACCCAAAGTGTTCTAAAAATCTCCAAGGGCGCGTCCAAGATGATGATTCTTGATAGTATACAGGTTTGAATATGTCAGGAATGTCAAAGGAATTACCACCTATAGTCAGATGTACATTTGTTGAATTTGGTGTAGTTCCTGTTGCAGTATTATACGTCAGCCTGCAGTCAAAATAAACGATTCTGTCTACAGATACCCTGTCAGCTTCGATATCATTCATGGTGCATTTTCTGATGGTAGATTCTCCAGCAGGTTTATAGTACACATGATCTATATACAACCTGACGTTCTGATAATTCAGTGATGTTATAGGGTAGTTTGTAAGAACATTCGCAAGACCAACAGCAGCACCTGCATCAACAGATGATGTCGAACGCAGTGTACCATTATCATTTGCAGCGTCAGGACTGGTTCGTGTTCTGAACATTGCACGTTCATAGTTTTCGGATGTAACATCACCGCCCTGAAAGTCAGCATTTGAATTTGCACCCATATAGAGATCTGATTTGTAGTACAGATATAAAGGTGTATTCAGCGATGAACGCTGTATTTTGTTGATGGTCCATGTTGAATCACGCTGTGCTATGAATTCATAGTCAGATGATGCTGATGATCTACCGATACCCCATGGTGCAGCTGTTGCATCAAATGAACCACCTGTGTACTTTCCGTTGGTAAACAGACCGCCTATTGAATAGGTGCTGCGCTTGATGTCTGCTGACAGTGCAACAAATGAATCTTCAGGACCATAATATGCAGGGTTTATTTTAGTTGCCATCTCATCACCTCGTTATTACAACATAGTGTTCAGTACCTGAATAAAAATCAGGTGCAGTATTGAAGTCAACACCTTCAAATATAAATTTATTTGGATGTATTGGATATTTATTGTCAGGTACATATGTAGGTTTTGTCAGCTCTGCTCTGACTATCGTTGCAGGACATTTCTTGATATCAGCTGCATAGGTCATAAGATAATCAACCTTGCCTGACACTATGATACGTTTAGCTGTATCTATACCACAATTTATCCAGTAGTAACGCTGGAATGTATCAATGTATGCATAGTTTGCATTGATTATACTGTCACCATTTACATTGTCCCATGCAACAGTTACAACAGGATTAAGAACATTTATCTGACCTGTCGGTGCTAATGCACGTGCTGAGCCTATAACATGTGTGATGTCTTTTTCCAGCTTATTAGGACTGTCGGTTACATTATAAAAGGTTATATTCATATCATCACCCCTCAACAGTCAGGAAAAGGTATTTATCAGCGAACCCATTGATAACGATATCTGAAAAGTCATTTTTCATTCTGAGTGCTATTTCCTTATCAACAATATCTTGTGGTGCTGCATTATTACCTGTCACATCACGCTGATTATCTGTTTTCAGTCTGATATCTGTTGTGGTATCTGTACCTGTAGCTGTAGTGGTCTGTTTACCATTCACCGTAGTGGTATCACTGCCTGTTTTGTTTGTAGCACGTGCATCAGATACATCAACGCTATCATACGTCTTGATATCATCTGCAATGGTGCTGTTGTAGTCCGTTTTGGATTCAAGGTCAATAGTATTATTTGTTTCAGCTTTACTGTACATATTTGAATGTGTATTCTTATATGACTGCTGCTCATGTCGGATGAAGTCTGAAGTCGGGTCATACTCACTCATCAGAGCTGCATATATACGGTTCATACTGTTCTGCAGCTCTGTCAGATATTCAGTGAAACAGAGCTTCAGATAATTGTACTGCTCTGCTATTGTTTCACCCTTTGTCAGCATTTTCCATTCGTTGTAGTGATTTTCCAGATAGAAAAGTGTATCATCTGATTCCACTGCAACGACAGTATTGCCGTTGTAGGTCACGCTGATATCAAAGTCATGTTCACCGATTTCGGAATAGTCCATCAGATCACTGATCATTCTGCTGACTTTCAGTCTCATTTTCTTCACCTTCACTTTCCACATCTTCAACAGAGTTTTCAACAACACCTTTTTCATTCAGCTCATCAGGTACATAATTGACTGCTCTGTCATAGTTATTTTTCAGAAGTTCACCGAATTCAACTGAAGCTTCAAAACCATACTTCTGACCATAGTATTTATTCAGATCATCTATCATACGTTTTCTGTACTTCAGTTCTTCAAGTGGTAATATCATACTGATATCATCAGCTCCATGCATTTCTGCATTCGTCTGCTGTGCAAGTTTTGAAGTTATCTGCATAGAATGACCATGACGATTCATGAAGTGTTTAGTCACATTATCCATGTACTGATTCAGGTACTGCAGCGTGTCTACCTGTGAAGCATCTACAAGGTCCAGAAACTGACGTTCACCTTCACCCTGTACTTCAGATTCAAGTGACCTGACAGCACTTGTGACAGCTTCAATATTGCCGTTTATGATGTTTTTTATTGCACCATCAATGATTGCTTTTTCCTTTGAGTTTTTAGCAATAGGAATACGCAGCAGGCGTGAAAAGATAACAGATGCATCCTCTGAAGTTCTGCCCTCAGTCAGAGCGTTGGCTGTATCATACACATCAATATCAGGTGCCATCATAGCGTTATTCCAGCCAACAATGACAGGTGTTTCAGTTGTTATCTCACCATATATTCCATGTGATACCGCTTCACCGTCAATTGTACCGATACCGTTTACAGCTCCCTTGTAGTGTGTAGGTATGTATCCATTGATGTTTCCATAATAACCGCCTGCTGTTGCATATAGTGTACCATTCAGCTCACCTATACCGCATACACCATTTGTCCGCAGAATACCCTCTATCCATTCCGCAGGCAGGCTGTCAGGCAGTCCCTTATATTCAAAACTATTCATTAAAGTATTCCATAGATACAGCCAGTAAATAGTCTCTCTGTATCTTTTGGTCCACTTTGATTTGTGTTCTTTGAAGAATTCAAGTTCAAATGCCATTGTTTTCACCTCTTTTAAAATAAGCCCCTGCATAGTGCAGGGGCTGTATTCAATTAGTCACCTTCAGGATCAGTTATAGTAAATACCACTATAGGATAGTGACTATTTACAACGTGCCTTTCAAGTGCATGGTAGAATGTATTCACCGTATCACGTGAAGCGGTGTAGTTTGTGGTGACCTTCTTTTTGTCAATGTTGATACCCATTGCAAGTCTGTCATATACAACACCGATAATATTAGGAAGAAGTACATGTGTTTCCTCACTTGACTGCTCTATCAGTCCAGCTTCAACTGCAGCTGCCTTTGCAAGATCAATGCTGGATGCAGCTGTAAAGTTGTAGGGCGTACTGTCATCTGAAGTTGTAGCTGCCTGCCACATATTTATAGTATCATAGTCACCGATACCCAGCAGCTGCTCATTGTAGGTGTTAGCACGTACGTTGAATTTACACTTCTTTGCAAATTTTGTCAGAAGTATCATCTTCTCATCAGATGCAAATGTAGCCATATCACCATCATTGAACAGTGCGCTGTAGTCTCTGATATACTCACGTGTTTCAGAAATAGTTTCAAGTGCCAGCTTCAGGAAGTCTGCATTATCAAGAAGTTCTGCAACAGTCAGAGTGTCAGCATCAGTAATACCAGCATCAATAGCGATCTGACGAAGGTCAATGACATTGTTATTTGCAGCTGCAACTGCAATACCCATTGATACAGTCATCTTTGCATAGACTTCTGCCTTCAGCTGAATTGTATTTTCAACTGAGTTGTAAAGTCCAGCAAGGAATTCATTGAGTTCTGCAGCTCCACGGAATGCTGTGAAAAGCTGGTCATACATAGTTGTCAGCGCAACCATGATACCGTGCGCCTTCTTGTAGAGTTTTGCATTGATAGCAGGTCTGTAGAAGCCATGCTCAATAGCAGCGATACGTGCACCTTCTACCTGACCTGGATAAACTGTAGGTGTAAGGGGATCAGCAGGTGTATTCCACGGAATATATCCGTCAGGATTCCACATCTCATCGATCATCACATCTGATAAGTCAATTGTGACAGTCTCAGTGAAAAGACCCCAGTTGACAGTATCAACATAGAGTGAAGGCAGTTTTGCCACATAAGAACGTGTATCAATAACTATCTTACCGAGTGCAGAAACAAACGCCTTGAAAACGATATCTGCAGGTGAGTTGATGGTAAAATCACCATTTTCAGTGATTTCAAGTTTTTCGCCCAGATCAACAATTGCACTGTCATCCAGAGCATCAAGTGTGTAGTCCTCTGACATGTAGCCTTTGCTTATCAGCTGTGCAATAGCTGCCTTTGTTACAGAGAGAGTGTTTGAAGGGTTATAAAGTGCCATAGAATCATTCCTTTCATTTTCTTAATCTTCAAGTGCTTTTACCCTTGTATCAAGGTCCTTTAGTGCTGCCAGTATTTCTGCCAGTGTTTCAGCGGTGATACCGCTTGACAGTGTTTCCTGTATTGTACTACCATTCATAATATCACCACCTTTCAATGAAATTACCTTTTTATTCATTTAAACTGAGATTTTGTTTAATGCCATCCAGTTACCGTTAAGGTCACAGATGTTGGTTTCAACGTAGTATCAACATCAAGTGTCTCCGATGTGCCGCTTGTTGTGATGCTACCTCCCGAGATAGTATCTACATATTCGTCTATCTTGCGAATTGGCTCATTTAGTGCGGCTGTTATAGGGGTTGCAAGAACATACCATATAGTTACGGGCGTATTTTCGCCGTACTGGCTGGCTAAGAATTGTTTGAATGTTGCTGGCGTATATGTATTAGCCGCACCAAACTGTATGTTTGTGTCGTTGATACCGCTTGCGTGAAAACAAGTGCCCTGTCGTTCCTCTGGCGATGGGACGTCAGAAACGTGTTTGAAATGTGAGCAAAAAACGACTGTGGTATTGGCTAACGAATCAGATATATCGCATTGTAGCATACCCGCCGCCACAGATTGTACAAATGATTCTTCCCCTGTAAACACATATTTTTTAATACGCCTTGTAGATTGTGTCTCTCCGAGATATATAGTAGTTGTTGTAGCTCCACACTCTATCGGTATAGCGTAATGACCTGTATGCTCTCCGCTTTCCACCATATCGCCGCATTCCGTCGGATATGTAGGGTTTGCAGTTGTTGGTGCGCCACTCTGCACCATATTGCCGCTTATTGTACAGGCTGTAATGCTGTCAAGTTCTATAGTCTGTGGAAATGATGTAAATGTCACATTTCCACCGTAGGTCTTGTTGCCCGTTGTTGATATCCAATAACTACCCGTTGTTATCGTGCCTGTCGGCTCACTTTCCGAAAAATACAAATCGGCTGACTTGTGAATTGATAAAATATTGTTTTTATTCGTTTCGATCTGCGAGAGCTGCTCTGCTGTTGCAAATTTATGAGTGCTACTTGTATCGTCTACGAGATCAGCGTCAAGCTTATGGCTGCTATCAATTATCGGCTGTATGCCAAGATCAGATAGCGACTTATTTCCGACGAGCTCCACATTATTTATTTGTGGCTTATTGTTAAGATCTTCATAGTCATCTGTACCACCACCGCCTAAAAAGTCGATTGAAAGTACAGTTGATGCATTTTCAAGGGTCAGTGTGAATAGCAGTTCAGGTTCCTGACGTTGAAAACTTACAAAATTTGCACCTATACCGATACAGGTGCATTCTACGTCTGTGCTGTCGGTAAATGTGATCTTATAGAAAAAGCCGATATTGAAATTTTCCGTTGCAATTCTATTGCCGAATGTCACAAATTGCATAATAATCACCTCTTTATCTGCATTATAACAAAAACCTTGACATTTGTCAAGGTAATTTTGCTATATATTGCAAATAACTTTCAACAAAACTGCCTACATCATTACTTGCATAGTATACACGATTTTCAGAAAAAAGCTGTTTTACAAACTTCTGCAGTTTGCCACTGCCTAACTTATACCGATACCGTGCATCCTGTCGGTCCACTGCAGTGAAGATGATACTATCATTATATGTACGTGTAGCCCAGTGCAGGTATAAACACAGACCCAGCTGATAATGCCTCACAAGGTCCATCCTGACATACTTATTATTATAGTATATATACATCTCTCTGCTGACTATTTCAATGTAGTCACCTTCTTCAGCTGACTGATCAGGCAGTTCAGGAATGTGTGGATAGCATTTTACAGCCCAGTTTTCGCCTGTTATACTTCCCAGCATTGGATTCCGGAAACCAAAAAACAACTGATTTATTATATTATTCTTCCTTTTCTTCTCAACTGTAGCACCGATAATTTCAATGTAGACCTTTGTACCACGTGATGTTTCTATCATTCTTTTTTCGCCTATCTGCATCTGCTGGATATCATCATATATTTCCAGCTCGTTGTAGTACATAGAGTGTGGATTGATAGTATTAGCCAGCATTACTATAATAGGTGAACGTCTGCCACGGATGATAGTTTTCACAAGGTCACAGAAACGCACAAATTCGTTAGGGTAATAGTACTTTCCTATGAATTCATCCAGTATTATCAGGTCACCTGTAGGTGCATTATAGCTTGACTTCAGATCTTCAGCTTTTTCAATGTTTCCGCAAAACATAAAATGTTCAGCTGCCTGTTCAATGACCTTTCCTGATTCATCGGTAAAAGTGTAGTAATATCGGCGTGACTTATAGATAACATTGTTATACTTTCCATCTGTTATTTTTGAAATATACCCACATTCCACAATAACAGAAAAAAGGTTCTTCAGTGATTTCGGCATGATCATATTTTCAGTCTGCCTGATATACTGGATGATATTACCATACATATCATTCATTATCATACCCAGCAGCAGCCAGTTAGTTGTCTTACCTATGTTACGCTCTGAAGTTTCAACAAAGTATTTTGCCTTTTCCAAAGGTGCTGTTGTAGGGTCATATACATCTGCAGGTATCTGCAGTTTATCAAATTCCTTCCTTATCTTTTTCCAGTCATACTGTATGCCGAATTCAGGATTGTCATTGATATACTTCATTCTGCATTACCCCCTGCATAACTTACACCGAAAAGTTCAGCACCAAATTCATGTAGAACAGGTATCATATGCTGGATGCACTCACTCATAGCCACTTCAAACGGTTCATCAGATATATGTGGTACTAACATATATGCTATTTTGTTACTGCCTTCTGTTTTATAGTAAACCTTGAAATCATATACATTACTCATTTTTAATACCTCTTGCATAAGCCTTTCCGCCTGCATTTTCAAGTACATCATTCAGCAGGCTGTAGTAAATATCTGCCATTTTTACCTTAAATGTATTAGGGTATAATGTGCAGCTGGATAGTTCTGTTTTTATTTCACCCTTGACGTTTATCTTCACCAGCTCGTCATGGTATGTCCTTGCCAACTTCACCAACTCAGGCTGACCGTCAATTGCAAAGTCCAGATCATTCCTGAATTCATCAAATATATTCAGGTCATGTTCTCTGCAGTACCTCTGCAGTACACCTTTAGGGAGACCTGCAACGGTAACACTTTCCTTTGTGTAGATACTCTTGATATGTTTACCTTTCCTTGTGGTAGTGTAGCTTTTAACATATCGTTTTGCACCAAGTGTCTTGAAGCGGTGGAACGTCTCACTGTATCCGTGACTGTCATCAGCTGCGATATTGTCAAAATATCCGAGCTTATATAAAGGTGCATACTGTTTCGGCAGTACCTGCTTCACACGCTGCGCTGCAAATTCATTCCATTCATCAATTATATGCTTATGCTTATCACCATTAAGCATATAAAGGCTGTCAGTATCCATATACACCACATCATTAATATGCCGTGTTTTATCTATCTTTTCACATTCCTGTGATATCTTATGGACTGTTGATAACAGATTATATTTAGCGAATGCAGAAGTCCAGATACCCCAGAAGGGAGAGAGGATACTGGACCTGACTGCATCCTCAAAATCTGATATTTCACATTCACCTTCTGATTGTGAAAAAGCCTCACCCAGACCGCTGAGTGAATGACCGAATATATCAGTCTTACCGATATACTTGAAATTGACCTTTTCAGTTGTATCATAGCCTGTTGCAGTCAAGACATTACCCAGCTTGAATTCAGTATAAACAGGCTGTTTGCAGCAAAGACCATACGCTGAATTGAATTTACCCTTTGCCAGCATATACTCTACCTGCATATCTTCAACACCTTTTAGTGTCTGTTTTTTCAGTCCGTTATCCCATAAGGTGTATAAAAGATAGTCAGGTAAAGGTTCAGCTATTGCACGCCAGCCTGAAAGGACTTCCTTCTTTTTCCACTTGTAATACATCCTATACAGTGCATAGTCACAGTCAGTCAGGCATACAGTCATCTTATGTGCTGACCTTATACGCCCATTATCTATTATCTTTACACCTTCAGTATAGCACTTTGACTTACTTTCCAGCGCAAAGTCATCAATTGATTCAATGTCAGTAAATCGGATAATGAATATGTAACGCCACTTTTCAAAGTCATCATGACCGTATTCAAGATTCAGATCATCAGGGTCTTTGTTATACTCTCTGAATTTACCTGCAGGGAAGTTGCAGATAGTCTGCACAAATGGATAGCTGGATGTGAAGTCATAGCCCACTACATTTTCAACACCTTCACATCTGACCTTATCAGTTGAAGTATAACGTGCATTTGATTTAGTGTATCCACCACGGTACAGCCATTCATAGAAGTCATAATGATAACGTCCGCCTATCAGCTTGCCTGCAGGCGGTATCTGTTTCCACTTTCCATCTGTATCTTCCCAGAAGGGCGTGAACATCTTACCGTCAACCATACCTTCAACTTTGCGGATACTACCACCTGCTGTAGTATATTCAAATCCGAATATCTTACCGTGTATACGCTTCAGTATGGTGTATTTCTCTTGTGTTTCACTGTCACAGGCAGCCAGTGCTTTTTCATACTGTTTTTTACCCAGAAACTTTTCAGCAAATACAAGTGCATTCAGCTGCAGTTCCTTATTCAGTATCTGAGTTGCAGTGTCGGGTATATATCCTTTACCCTTGAAAAATGTTTCTATGATAATTCTACTGAAGTCACATAACACAAGTACATCATTAGCTGCATATCCTATTTCTGTATCCGATAATGCATAACTGTCAGCTGTATTTCTGACTACATTGTGATCTAAATCACCTGCAGCCTTCTGATGTGGTGTACCGTACATCTGACCGAGCTTCAGCAGGCTGGAATTAGTCACGCTGTAGCTGTCGTGTATCCAGAAGTGATTCTGAAGCAGGTATTTAATAGGATGCTGTTTGTTCTTACCAAAATAGGTTGTTTCATCAATATCAAATCGGTGCTTGATGTAGCTGTTTTCATAGTCAAGATTATGTACCCACGTCAGCAGGCAGGTGTTCTGTGACAGTCTCAGCAGGCGTGGTAGTTTCTGCATGAATAACAGAAGGTGTTCCCATTTACGGAACAGCACAACATGGTCATTGATGGCAAACTGGATAAGGTACATTGTGCTGTAATATCCTTGTTTGCCATTGACTATATTAGTACCGTAAACTGTAGATGTTTCAATGTCCAGTGCACAGTATATCTCTGTACAGATATATAGTGGTGATGTGTGGACCTTATCATCTTTACCGACTACCTTCTTTTTACCATACCTTGCAATTGTATCTGCATCCAGTTCTGACAGATGAAGCTGACTGTATGTGCTGTCAAGTTCTTCATAGTTTATCACATAGTCAGTGTGTTGTGGGTCAGCAGTCCAACTGTTGAATTGTTTCACGTGGAACACCTCATTCATATAATTCAAGGTCAGGCAGTGCAGCACTGATCATATCAAATAATTCATCATAGGATATTTCATCTGTTCTGCCTGCAGCTCTGTTATATAAGGTTGCAAGGTTGTCAGTCAGAGCGTGACCTGCACGGACCTGCTCTGATATCCAGCTGATAAGGTCACGGTTCGCCTTGACGAATTCCTGTTTCTGTACAAGTTCATCAATATCAGCTGAATTACCCAATCCGTGTTTCTTTGCATATTCACGTGCTTCCTTTCTCAAACTACCGACTGTATCACCCTTCAGCATTTCATTCAGTGCAGCTCTCTGATGCTGTGTTATGCCTGCATTAGCTTTACCCAGCTTTATCTGTACACGACCGTCAGGCTTGATATTAATATCAAAATTCGCCTGTACTTCTGATGCATAACGCTGATATGTAGGACTGTCAGCACCGTATGTTTCAAATAGTTTCTGCATTCTGTCATTGATACGTCTGTACTCGGTATCAAGTGGTGTGCGTTTAGCCATCTATACCACCGTCCATTCGTGCACCACATCTGCAACAATACCGCTGTTTTTCTGTCCTGTCGCTTTCGTGCATTGAAAATATTATATTCTCCTTGCAGTTTGAGCAAAGCCACATATAATCGCCCTGAGGAATCCACCGCCCATGATGAACAGGCTGTACATCTGCGGCTTTCATTTCTTCAAGCTGCATTACTACCTTGTAAGCACCTTCCCATTGTGCGTAGTTAATAGCTTTATCCCTGCGAATATACTCTATCTTTTTAGCCATTGTTATTCCTCCCATTTCACAAAATCTAAATTTTATAAATATGGATATTTCATCAGATCGCACATTGCAATCCTGATTATATCATTGCAGTCTGCTGGACTGTCAACGTGCTTATACATCCAGCACCAGAATTGAATTATTTCAAAGTCAAGGTTTAAATCTTTAGTTGCAAGGTCAGCACCTATTTTAAATCTGTTGTATTGTATCATATCATTCACCATATAAGACAAACGCCTGCATTACAGCAGGCGTATATCTCACGAAAAAACTATTCCTTATCGACTGATAAGGTCGAATGAATGTGCAGTACCTTTCTTTGTTTTCACTTCCTTATAACGGATAGTGATAGGAGCATCAGGAGACGGTGCAAAACCAACTGAAAGAAGGTTTTCAGTTGCACGTTTAATTCCGTTAGAAATGGAGCTGATGTGTTTGCCATCAGAAGTGAAGAAGTGTACTACAGGCTTATTGATTTTGTCGCTGTCAGGGTCATTGATATCCTCATTCACATCAGCTGACGATACAACAATATCAGTTACAACAATATCCTGACCGAAGAAGTCCTCTACCTTTTCAGCACTGCCATTCAGTGCATTGAATAAGGTCACATCATCAGTTGTTGTAGTGTGTCTGATCTTTGCACCCGCGCCTTCCTCTACTGTTGCAAAGCAGTCAGAAAGATCAGTGCTCTCAAATGTTGCAGGCAGCTGAAGCTGCTGGTCCTGCTCTGCTGTTGTTTTCTTCTTGTCATTGTTCATAGTCATTTTCCTTTCATTAAATAACGAATTGCTTTTGATATATGCGTTTGATATTTGCACATGTGCACCTGTGCATATTTCTATTATAACGAGCCGGACCTGATATGTAAATAGTTGTTTTGGAATGACAATATATTATAATGTATATTATTGAATATTACACTTTGTATAAATGTTTCACGTGGAACAATGAGCGTGAGAATGTGTTAAATATGTTTGGAAA
>JAGBVR010000042.1 GCA_017630215.1 Bacteroidales bacterium
AATTGTATTGAATCATCCCTGAAGCTGATAAATAATAAATATGGGGAATATTATCAGATCCGGGCAACATTCCCCTTCCTGGATCAGATGGAAGGAGGTACAGAAGATGTCAATAGCGAAGATCAGCCTGATAGGGATTGAAGGCTTTTTGCAGTCTCAGGGCCGCAGCCTGTTTGATGATATCATCCTTCCTGATGGTTTGGATAAGGATGTCCTTACAGGATCCATCATGCTCCGGGCCGGAGAATTTGAAGCATTATACCAGGATGCCAATTTCATGCAGACGATGGTAAAGTTATGGTTTAAGAAATACTATCCTACATTTGATAAATGGAATAGTACCCTTAATGCTTCATATAATCCCCTGGATAATTATGACAGGCATGAAGAATATACAGATACTCATGAGGGATCCCGATCGGGAAGCTCAGAGGGTGAAAATTCATCGAATAATACCAGGACCGATGATCTTACCCAGACAACAGATCTGACATCAACGACACATATGACCCGAACTGATGATCTGGCTACATCGAATGATGTTGATACAGAAAACAGAGTATCAGCCTATGATGCTGCTACTTATTCAAATAAGGACAAACAGATTGTCGGCCAGGATGGCACCCAGACGGGAACTGTAAAGAATGATGGAACTGTTGAAGATGACGGGACCGTCAAGAATACAGGCACGGTCAAGGATGCCGGAGGCGGTGACTTTTCCGAAAGTCATTCCGATGAAGATTCATATACTAATGAGCATACAGCTCATTTATGGGGCAACATCGGGGTCACAACTTCCCAGCAGATGGCCGAATCGGAGCTGTTGCTGAGAAGGAATTATAATATATTCAACATGATATCAGATCTTTTTGTATCTGAATTTTGCATACTTATATACTAAGGAGGTAATAATATGAGTCCGTTTTTTGACATGTTCTTACACAAATATCCTAATACGGATCTTCATGAGCTGAATCTTGATGCCTGGGTTATCGCCCTGGGTGAGACTATCCAGGCCATGAAAGAGGTTATCCAGGATCAGGAAAAGCTGAGGGAGGAAATGAATACCTTTAAGGCTGAGATCCTTGAATATATCCATGATCTGAATATTCCTCAGATGGTTATAAATGAGGTTGATAATTATCTTGATGAATGGGTTACTGCTTTGACATCTGCTAAGCTCATAGGTGATACTGATTGGAAGAATCGTGTTGTCCTTTGGGCCGGTGATTCCTACGGTAATGGATGGGATGGCAGTCATACGGCAGCTGTAAAGCCTTATGTTTTGGCTTCCGTAACTCTTGGTGTCCGTCAGTATTATGATGTATCACATGGAGGCTGTCGCTTCGGTGCCGGTGATACTTCCCTGAATTATCTGACTTATATTCAGAATTGGGTATCACTTCATACACAGAATGATTGTGATTCTATTACAGATGTCATTGTTATAGGCGGTGCTAATGATATCACACATAATCCTAATGAAGATCTGAATGATTCATCTAATCCCGGATCTATCAGGAATACTGTTTCATATATAAAGCAGCATTTCCCTAATGCCCGTGTGATAATCGGTATGATAGCCAGATTGGCTAATACAGGGGCCTCCGGTGCTACATTGTCAAATACTGATAAGGTTAGAAATTCTTATCGTAATGGAGCCCTGGCAAATGGTGCCATCTATCTGGAAGGAGGCGAATATATCAATCATGATTATAGGCTTCTCGCTTCAGATGGTATTCATCTTACATCATATTCCGATATGGGTGATAAGATCGCTGAGCTGCTTGCTACAGGCAATTTTACAAGATGGTATAATACCCCTACAGCTGTAAATTATCAGGCGGTTGGATCCGATTCAGGATCGCAGCTGATCCCTACGAATGTATCATTTGGCGGCCAGAGGTACAGAGGTCATAGCATCATGATAGATCTGAACGATGTTGAATTTAACCGTTACGGTAACCCTATCAGCTCCATAGGTTGGGGCAGCATTTACAAATTTGCTGAGATCTCAGGATCTACATCAACCCGTAATAGCTTCTGTGCAGGTGATCAGTCCTTCCGTGAAAGGGTTGTCGCAGCTGTTGAATATACCGGAACGGATGATGAAACACATAAGGAGAATCTTCCCGGATCCATCTATTTTTATAACAATGCCCTGTACTTCAGCATTGAAGGCTTTGTACCGGCAGGCACATCAGGAATCCATATTCCTAATGTCGAATATATCCGATTCAAGGGCGGTTGCCAATTCTTCCTGGATGAAGCATTCTGTTGATCCTTTCAGATCCCGTTTATACCTTTCTCTTGATTAGGTCCCTGATTCCCGTCAGGGGCCTTTTCATAGGGTGAAAGATTTTGTCACCCTGGCAGATGTCGGAGAATCTATCCGGGTGAAAGATTTTGTCACCCGGCTACAAGCAGCCCTCGCATGGCCGGGGCGACGGTCGACACAGGGCAGGATCGATCCGGACTATTGACCAGGGCAGGATGGATCCGAAGATACCTGATCACGGTCGACCGGGGAACTGGGGGAGGGGGAACCAAAACCTTCTTCCTCCTTTGTGTTTTCCGCCAAAATCATACTGAATTTGAGATAAA
>JAGBVR010000043.1 GCA_017630215.1 Bacteroidales bacterium
CTGGTTTGTTGTCACGTTGAATGTAGCCTGGCCTGCCTCAGCGGTAACTGAAACGGCTGTCTTGTCGACATCCAGCTTCGGAGTCTCGACAACATCCTCAGGCTTACATGCCACGGCTGCCGCGATTGCAAGCACGCCGCATAAAATCGATCTTAGTTTCATAATCTATTATTTAATGGTTGTTTGATATCCTCAGAACGGACAAATATAGATAATTTTATTCTTCTATCAAGCGTTTCTATTCAAACACAAAGCCAATTGAAGATGATTCCCACATCATCTTTACAACATATCCGGATGTGTCAAACTCATAATCAAGCGAATGACTTATAGTTCCCGTGCCGGTCGGCGAAGGAAGAATCATGCTCGTAGGGAGATAGACAGAAGTCTTTGTATACCATCCCAGAAGATAAGGAAAATACACAAACGGATCGTTCTGTTCCATAAGAGACATATAAGCCCACACCACGTCAGGAGCTGAAGGATGGTTGGCAAGGCCTGGGGCATCATAACTGAACTGGGAATTTCTGAATGATGTAAGGTTACCCCTGTCATAAGCCAATGTCCTGAAAGAGCGTGAAGGGGAAGAAATATCTACGAGATATCCTTCCGCATCATATGTCCAGGTAAAGGAAGTCGGCTTACTGTTACCATAGATCAGGACATCCGAACTTGTCACCACACCATTAGCATCACGGATATAAGTGACACCCAGATCATTAGACGACTCGAATCCATCCACAGTCAGTTCAAAGTATCCGTTCTCGTCACATTCATACCGGTCATAAGCCTGAACAGTCTCTACCGAACCCTCAACAAGGTATTCGGTCAATGTCAATGTGACAGGCTCCCTGCGGTCTATTTCCCAAGACAGTCTGAGCATTGCACCGCCGGTATAAGGAGTCAGATAGTCGAGACGTTTCAAGACCCTGGCACCGCCGGCATAAACCGAGAACAATGATGAAATGATCCATCGGGCACCACCCTGCTGAAGATACACGACATAATCACCCGGAAGAAGATCTGCCGGAATAAGGATGGAGATGCCGGAGCTCACGACAGTGGCCCCCAAGACGTACTCATTACCGTCAGCATCGGCCAATATGATAGAACATCCTTCCTCAAAGCCGACGCCTTCTATGATGATTTCCTTGCCGGCAACAGCACCGGAAGGGATCTTGAGGCCGATTACAGGCATATCAGCCGCAATCACCTCCACCATTCCGAGCTCTTTGCGGCCATTGTCATCCACTGCAACAATATAGAATCCGGCCGGAACATCTACCGGAACAACGCACATTATACCGGAAGCCGTAACCACTTTTACAGACACCTCATACTCCCGACCGTTTTCAGAAACAAGTGACAGCTTTGAATCCTGCGTGAAGCCATTCCATTGGATCAGAGCCTCTTCTCCGGCCTGCATTACTGCAGGAAGTACACACTCCGACAGAGGAGATCCGGCACCCGCTCCCTGAATATCCCCGACATCCTTGCAGGATAGGACAGTCATCACCCCGAAAAGAATAACAAGCAAACGTCTCATCATCTGATTCCTTCAAGTGAATTCAATGTTTCAGCTGTCTTAGGATCAGAAGGACGGGACATATCATTGCTGATGATCACTCCGTTCCTGTCCAGAAGGATGAATCGCGGAATTCCTTCTATCCTGTATGCCTCCTGGAAACTGCTCTGCGTACCCAGATAGAGCTGAGTGCCGGTCAGGTCTCCGCTGGAAGCCATTTTCTCCCACTTTGCCTTGTCACTATCTACTGACAGACCGAGGAAGACGATCTGGGCATCCTTGAACTGAGCCTCAAGCTGTTTGAGATATGGCATCTCCTGTCTGCAAGGAGCGCACCATGTTGCCCACATGTCAATATAGACATATTTGCCTCTGAAATCCGTCAACCTCCACACCTTTCCGTCAAGGTCGACAGCATTGAAGCCCGGAGACAACCTTCCCGGACGCGAAAGATCCCATCTTTCTAACTTCGCTTCAAAAGCAGCCACCGACGCCGGGTCTGTCACATAGGTATAATAAAGATTCTTGAGTTCATCGATATCCTTCACTCCGAAATTATCCACATATCTCGTAGCTATATGATGCATTATCACAGCCTTTACCTGCGGACTCTTCAAATGGTCAGCCGCATATCTCATCTGAGCAACAGTCTTTGGATAAATCTCTGTAAGGGTCCTGTTGTCTGCATCCAGGACATGCATTGCCTCAGCTACGAACTCGCGGTATTCGTCCAAAGCCACGAGTGACTCATCCTCGTCAACATATGTAGCGATAAAGTCGTAATATTCCTGTCCCGGCACAAAACCAGTGTCACCGCTCATTATCATATGCCCCACTGGATACATAAGCAGTGCCGAGCCATACGCATACTTTATCCTGGCTGTCTCCATCTTCTTGAAATCACCTTCACCTGATAGATTCATTGCCTCAAGCAGTTTCACTGCTTCTGACTCCTTTGCAGCAAGGCGCGTCCTGTATTCATCAAAAGGAAGGGCATAATCCTCATCCGGCAGCGGAATCAGTTTTACATTATTAAGATACTTCGCTGCAGCAGATTTTCCACCCTCGATCACATATGAGCCCGCCATATCACCTCCGTCAAATGTCAGTGAGGCCGCATCACCTCCCTCAACATACAGTCTTACAGACTCACGACCATGATAAAGGGCAACATATGCTGCATCTATTCCGCTGAGTTTCAGAACGGCTGTTCCGGTCTCATCCAATTTCAATGCATGGATATCGTTATGACATACAGCGACAACATCATCAGCAACAGGTGAATTCACAGACACAGTAAGGACAACATCTGTTCCGGATCCTCCGGCACATCCGGCTGCCATAATCAAGGCTAACACCAGAAAATACAATTTCTTCATATGATCAGGTTTAATATATTCTTTCTTTATATTCAACATCAACTATTTTGGCAAATCCTTCATACGTCTGAGGAGTCACGTCTGTGAAATCGCCTCCGGATTCTCTTCCTTCATAGACTCTGAGCACTCCTTCTCCGTCTTTAAGACTTCCCACCACAAGATCATAACTCTTCTGCATATTCTCACTCTTCCGGTAGAGATTGAACTTCAGGCAGGTTATTCTCTCCCCCGGCAAAGAGAACTGAACTTCTTCTCTTGGGGAATCCGCTAAAAGATCGACTCTGTACACCGTCTCATCCAAGGCATAGTACATATAGGCCTTGAGCGAACTGAAGGCATACAATGCAGCCGGATGAAGGATATCACGACATCCGGACAGATCTCCGTAATACCCTTTGCCCAGGACATAAGTGCAATCGGCATATCTGAGCATGTCGCCCAACTGTATTCCGTAAAGATGACACGAATTTCCATCTTTAAGCAGAGCATATGTCAGGCCCATCTTTGCATTGCCCGGATCATAACGGGTGTTCTCCATATAGACGCAGTCCATATCTTCCGGCCACTGGTCGAAAGCATTGCCAAGAACTCCCGCTCCCGGGGCCATTCCTTCTGCAATCTGTCCCATTTCATCCATTTCAGCCACAACATTCTGACCTCCGAGATCATTAGTGGCAAGAAGAGGACAGTACGCCATAAACCTCTTGTTATCAACATCATAGAGCAGATACATAGCAGCATAGACATTAGCAGCCAGTACATTCGCCCCGACGAAAGGAGCTACTTCAAATCCCTTGTTCACCGCACTGCCATACAAGCCATGAATTCCCATCACCTCACAATAATGAGCATCAGAACCGCTCACAATCACCTTTCCGAATCCTGAAGAAACTATTGAATGCGGCACAAGCTTTTCATTGACAGCCGCCTCGTATGCGAAATCATATTCAGGCTTCCACTCAAATGCATCCTTTCCAAGCCTTGTGGCTCCATCATCTGTCAGAAGATAATAAGGAGAATTCTCATCTGTCTTGTCCGAGAGCCATTGTATCCTGCGAGGACCTTGCATCTGAGGCATTCCGTTTTCCTTCAGCACATCCGTAACGGTCTGTCCTGTCACCTTGGACACCATATCCAGGCGCGCACGCCCATCCTCAGAGCACAGCACCATCCATCCTTCTGACAATGAAGAACTTACTACAAGGCTAACACTGCATCTCCAATATAGTCCCGTTTCTCTTTCCGTTATCTTGAAATACAGCATATAAGCTCCGGGAGCGAGTTCCACTGTATAATCCAGATTTCTCTCTCTGCTTATGACCACTGGATCCGACATCATGTTCTGGTTCAATACCATCCATTCGTAATCATAGTTCTGTTCAGAAAAATCACCACCCTCTATATGAGGAGCTAAGTGCAGATGAGAAAAAGTGAGGACATCCTGGTCTTCGAGACCGGAAATGACAGGTTCATCCAGGGTAACATATTCATAATTACCCTGATCCATACTGCAAGCCGACATCAGAATGAGCGCCGCAGCCATCAATACATATCCGATATTTCTCATTTCGTAAAGCTCAAAGGTTCTCCTGTCTGAGGATCAAAGGCGTCTGCATCATATGGCTTTCCCGCCTCCTTTTTACCAGCCTCACCTCGTACATAGGCTGTCATCTCGGCACTTATATATAACTGTTTGGCCAATGTCATCAAGGATGGATCATTGAAATCGCCCGGATCTATGTCAAGAACCTTGCATATAAGTTCAAATTTCTGCTGAGTGAACTCTCCCAAAAGGTTCGCATCCCAAGCCGCTGGAGCGGATGTAAACATATCCGAAAAATAAATCCTGTAATCAAGAACGGACACAGAGTCACCGACCTGAACAATATGAGTGACAGGGAGAGCAAAATGTTCATTCGGATGAATCTGAAGATGCACCATCTTTTTCTCATTCTTCAAGGCCGGCGTACGTTTCAATGTAACCACATAATCCATCTCTGAGGCTCCGGCAGGAAGAACTGCTTGAGCGGGAAGAATATAATCCACTCCCTCCTGCGCATTCTCTGAATACATTCTTATTTCCAGAGGCCGGTCATACTCAGCCGGTCGTCCTATCAGCTGCACCCTTACAGGCACCTCGAGTTCGTCCTCCGCCTCATAAACAAATGTAAGGTCCGTACTGTCGGCAACAGTCATCATACCGGTAGTATTATTGAAATACACTCCGGAAAGATCGATGAAATGGCCAGGATTCCTTTCCTGGCAGGAAAACAGTATCAAAACGACCGATAAAATCCCTAAAATATTGCGTTTCATGCTAATTGTCTGTTTCTGATGATGGAAGCGGCACTACAAATATGGCATCCGATGGCTGCGGGTTCTTATTATCCGATGATGTGAACAGTACCGGAGAGAACATTCTCTTGTACATAAAGAACAATTGTCCCTCTCCATACAGTTCCCTTATATATTCATACTGCAGAGTCTTTCGGCTCAGGCTCTGGAGAGAGGAAACGCCTCTTGCCGAGCGCAGCTGATTCACATATGACACACCGGCTTCAATGTCCTGCGAACGGCTCTCCGCAGCTATGAGGTACATCTCTCCAAGCCTTATCATCGGAATCAGAGTATTGGTTATGCTTCCTGTGTCTACCATATCAGAATACTTGTAGAAGTATTTGTTTGCTCCTGTTGCTACCCAATTGACGCGGTAGCGGAAGTCATCCTGACTGCCACCAGTTGTGGCTCCGCCTCCATATATGAGGTCGCTCATAAGGCCGTTGTCCATCCGGAATACATAATTCGGTATGCGGCTTGGATCGAAATAATCCTTGAAAAGCTTGTTTCTCTGCGAATGAGTCAGACCGAAGATGATTTCCGAAGAAAAGATTCTGTCTGGATCCTCAGGAGATCCGCTGACAAGGCTCTTGTCCACGAAAGGAAATATTCCGGTCTGCGCTGCCTCGATCACTTCAGTCGAATATCTGTACGCAGCTTCATTATCACCGAAATACAGGCCCGAACGAGCCAGAAGAGCAGTTACAGCATAATAATTCAAGCGCAGATTCCTGTAATACATAAAGGTAGAAGAACCGTCAGCGGGAGCTGAAGACATTATTCCCGAGGTCCTTACAGGATCATTGGCAAGAAGGATACGTGCTTCATGAAGATCGTGAGTGATCTCTGCCGCCACTTCGGAAGCCGGAAGCGGCTCATTCGGAACCACCGAGTACTTCTTATAATATGGAATGGACATCATTTCGGGATTACGGGAGTAGACCGGACCGAACAAGCGCAGCATATCGAAATGCAGCATCGCCCTCAAGGCAAGAGCCTCACCTTTTATCACTTTATAATTATCGCCAGTAAATCTGACAGACGTAGATTCAAGATTTTCAAGCAATAGATTACAGTTCAATATAAGCGAATATGCCTTGTTCCATGTCTCATTCATCCTGGCACGCCAATAGTCTGTACCATACTCATATCCGGCCAGGTCGGCATAGTTGCCCCACACGGAATTGTCAGTTCCTATGACATAGGCCCCTCCCATTATCTCTATCATCTCCACAGACATAGCACCTCCATATAACATACTGCTGTTGAGCTCGATATAGATACCATTCAAAAGTTTCATATAACCCTGTTCCGAAGAAAGGAGTTCACCCTGCGATATTTTGTCATATGGCTTGACATCAAGCCATTTGTCACAAGAGGACAATGTGACCAGAAATACGGCAACAGCTATAAATATATGCTTTCTCATCATATGCCTGCTCTTTTAAAAAGTTATTCCCAATGACATTGTCACTGTTCTTGCGAACGGATAGTCGATTCCTCTCTCCACGCGAACTGATGTAGCCCTGAAAATGTCACTGGAAGTCAGCTGGACATTCAAAGCCCCAAGCCTCATCCTACGCACAATCCTGTCAGGGAATTCGTATCCGATATTGAAGGACTCTCCTATCAGGGAGTTGTCATCCATGACGAAACGAGACGATTTCTCTGTCCTCTGGACAAGGGAAATGCCCTTGAAATATGCTTCCCTGTTATTCTCGGACCACCTGTCATAAAGAGCCCGTTTATCCTGATTGTTGTATATCTCCTGGGTTCCGATATTCTCCACTTTCTGGAAGAGAGATGAATTGAACACTTGTCCTCCCCATCTGTAACGCAGATAGCATCCTATCGAAAGTCCTTTGAAATAAAGGGATGTTCCCAGAAGTCCCTCGACCTTAGGCTGCATATCTCCTACCACGACCTCATCATTGACATCATATGTAAATGAATAGGTTCCATCCTTCTTTATAAATAGTTCCTTTCCCGTAGCAGGATCGATACCGGCAGATCTTACAGCCCAAATGGCTGTAGGGCTTCCACCATCATAGTATCGTGTAGTTCCCACCAAAGATGCCTTTCCGCTTTCATTCAAGGCACTGAAGGAATTGCCGATATCGGCATATTCCGAACGGGAACTTGTAGCATTAAGGCTGATATTCCAGATTATTCCTTCTGAAGGCTTATAGACAGGCGAGATTCTGAGCGTAGCTTCCCATCCTCTTGTCTTCTGGCTTCCGGCATTCATGGCGACACTGGTAACTCCCATCGAGCCAGGAGTGGTGATTACTGCCAGAAGCGGATCCGTATATTTCCAATAATAGTCGAATGTCGCGTTTATGCGCTCACCCCAGAAGGTGAGATCCATTCCCAAGTCGTAATTAGTAGTCTCCTGCCATGAAAGTCCTGCATTTCCAAGTGCATTGAGAATGACTCCCGTTCCAAACACATTGGTCATCCAACCGTTGAACTTATAAGTCGAAAAGGCTTGATATGCAGAGAAATTCTGGTTTCCGGGATTTCCGACAGAACCTCGCAGTTTAAACAGAGAGAAGAAATCCGAACTTGCCATGAATGGCTCCTTATGAATGTTCCATCCCGCACCCACCGACCATGTATTTCTGAAACGGTTGCCGGTACCGAACATGGATGCTCCGTCGAGTCGATAGTTGAAATCCAGCAGATATCGCTCCGCATAAGCGTATCCTCCATTGAGATAGAAGCTCGCTGCACGTTTGAGACTTTCATTATAGTTCGGAGATCCTCCTGACGGATAGCTGTTTGCGAATGAAGGAGCATCAAACTGATCATCTGTAAATCCTACAGCAGAATATCCATAGATCTGACGATGATTATTGCTGAAATTGAATCCGCCCACAGCATTCACCATATGCTTGTCTGCGAGAAGCTTTCCGAATGTAACAGCCACATCACCCTCATATATCATCTCCTTTATCTGAGTGTGGGTGTAAAGACCTTTCTCTGTCTCACCCATATCATCGAACTGCGAATGTTGAGGTGAAAGTCGTGTCTGCTCATCATCATCCTGCTTGGTGAGACCGAACTTGGCTCTCAGACGAAGCGCCTTGGTGGCAAACCATTCGAATATGAAATTATTGGTAAATCCAAAACCTGTCGCAGTGTCCCAGTTGTTAAGGTGCGCGTTCCACAATGGATTCGAAACCGGGTAGTCATCCACGCCTTCTTCGGGATAATACAGATATTTGCTGATGCTGCCATCAGCTTCGTATTTTCTATAATAAGGATTGGCATAGGCATATTCTGCAAAGGAGACTGTTGGATTCGACACATCCAGCCAGTTGATAGACAATTTGTTGCTAAACTGGAACTTTCCCGTTCTGTAGATAAGGTCAACATTTCCCTCAAGAGTATGTCTTCCAGAATTCTCCATCACGCCATCCACATTTCCAAGGCTCAATCCTATTCCATACCTGATCTTGTCTTCTCCTCCTTCAGCATAGATATTATGCTTGTGGGTGAAACCCGGACGTATAGGCTCGCTGAGCCAATACGTGTCCACTCCTCTCTCGATCTCGAGCAGACGCTTATTGCGAAGATCATCGAGACGTATCTGTGCAAATGGGTCTCCGGAATTGTCCTTATAGACTCCGGCAAGAGTCTCGAATTCAAGTTTCTCCTTGGAATTCATCAGGTTATAGTCACTCAAATCGGCAAGCGAAATACCATAATCACCCTTATAAGAGAGCTGCAATCTTCCACGCGCCGGCGCCTTGGTTTCAATCACGACCACACCATTGGACGCCTTCGATCCATAGATGGCGGTAGATGCGGCATCCTTCAGGATAGTGACAGACGCCACCCTGTTCATATTAAGATTCATGATGGTCTCCAGTGAAGTCTCGAAACCATCAAGAATGAACAATGGCTGATTAGGGTCAGTACCGTATTCCTCCTTCAGACCGGCTACGCTCGTCTTTCCTCGGATCTCGATATCAGGCATCACATTGGGGTTCGAGCCGAACTGGCTGCTCTCCATCATTTTGAAGGAGGGATCCAAGGTGCTGAGGCTCTGGAGGATATTCGATGTTCCCACGGCCTTGAGTTCATCAGTCTTGAAAGTGGCCGAGGCTCCTGTAAAACTCTCTTTCTTTCTCTCGTATACTCCGGTCACCACCACATCAGCCAGCTGCGTGACATTGGTAAACATTACGACCTTGGAAAAGGCGGATGCATTCTTGAGATTATACGCGATTACCTTGTCATCATAGCCGACGTATGAAAAAAGCACCTCACATTGCTGCTTGGGCACCTTCAGTTCATAAAGTCCGTCAAGATCCGTAACCGTTCCTTGTCTGGTGCCGGCAACAGATACAGACACTCCTATAAGCGGATAGCCGTCAGCGGAATCTACAACCTTTCCACTGAGTACCACGAAATCCTCCTGGGCATAAGCCGCCGAAGCGAAGATCAGAAAAGATGATAATATGATCAGAAGTCTATCTAGCGATTTCATAGGCACAATCTGGAGATTTCGTCAAAGAATCTATGAATTCCTGCGCAGGAGATGCCCCTCCTTTTACAGCCTTGAACTCATATATTGTGAACGGGCCGGTATACCCTTCTGTATTTTCAGCAATCGCGAGGAATGAGACGATCTGGTCATAATGCACGACTGCATAGCCGACGGTCTTATCATTGTCTGACTTATAGTCAAGTTCGATGAGAATATCATCCCTTTCTGCCCAGCCTGCAAATTCCCCATAAGTGAAAGTCGTCCTCCAATGTGCTGCCGATTCATTCGGGATTATCGTATAAGGCACCATTACCATTCCTCTGCATTTACTGAACTGGGAAGGGTCAAGTCCGGCCAATTCCGTTCCGTCATAATATCTGTCAATATGGAATGTTACCGCTGCATCACTTTCAATAAGAACCGTTGTCCTGAACACATCACTCCTGAAAGGCTTCCTCAAAGCTATTTTTCCTGTGTTCGTATCCACTGTCGCAGCAACTATCAGATACTCCGTGTCCTCTTCCAGACCTGTGAAAGTCCATTTCTGCTTGCCGATTGCAGCACCCATCTCCTCCAGATACTCCTTGCGGGTACAGCTGAAGAACTCGGCACCATAATCTATCCTCTCATCGATGAACCTGCATACAGCCTCATCTTCCGAGCCCTCGCTCGCCAAATACTCTGTAAGAGTGCTTACAGACATGCAATCATAGAAATAATATAATCCCAGCTTCGGAGTGATCTGTACCGTCACCTTATTATGGATTATGTCTGAAAGTCTGAATGTCAGTTCCTGGGCACGAGGATTTCCTCCTGCCGCAGCAGTCTTGAATTCAGCCCTGGCCAATGGCGTTGTCGGGGCACCATCCCATCCGAAACATATCACGGCATACTCCGTTTCCGGCGACAATGAAGAAATATCCTCCAGATCCACAGTTTCCCCGGTATAAAGCACATCCGCCAAGGCTCCCCATTTTTCATAGGTGGCCACAAGTTCATACATGATTTCCTCGTCAGAGCCGTAAAGGTCAAGCTGGGTCTTCGGCTGAATCGCACAGACGAACG
Organism: Bacteroidales bacterium; assembly: GCA_017630215.1. Classification (GTDB taxonomy): domain Bacteria; phylum Bacteroidota; class Bacteroidia; order Bacteroidales; family UBA932; genus Cryptobacteroides. The sequence goes on from JAGBVR010000043.1 coordinate 10,802, forward strand.
GATCTTCATTCGACGGAGTCACAGTGCCCAGGACAGAACAGAATGTCGTACCGGTTATATCAATCATGAAAGTATTTTCAGATTGGATAGCTTGTCCGGTAGTAAATTTTACTATTGCAGGCGCTGTATTAAGGAAGAAGTTTTCGTCAATACCGACTGCATAAGCCATATATTCAGTATCTGCAGTAAGACCGTCAAAGACCATGGCATCCTCACCGACAGAGCTAAGATTGGTCACGATTTCTTCAAGAGTCCTGCCCATTGTCGCATAATAGTCGACAAGAGCTGCTGCGTGATTGGCAAAAGCGGTCTGGTCACCTCCCCACTCCTGATATTGCTGCATCGAGAAAACATTCATAAAGAACATTCCGTCCTTCTCACTTGCTTTCACGCTAACCTTCGCCTGAGTCATGCCGATATCTGTGACATCTATCTCGAAGGACATCTCTTTGCTAACTATTTCCGGCGTAGAAAACCCCACCTTTGTAACTCCTGTGGTGAAATAACCCTCATAACTGAGGCCATAAGCATACAGATAATATTCATTCTCCGGCATAAGTCCGGCCTCCTCAGCCTCAAAGTCTCCCTTATGCAGGAAATCCACAAGCCATTCCTTCAGACTCTTACCCTCTTCCAATGCTTTAGAATTGAACCACTCCAGATCATTATCCTGATAGGCATATTCATTCTCAAAAGCATCGAACTCCGATTTCTCGACCAACATCACCACATAAGACATCTCCTTGTCTGACGGTTTTACCGAGAAATGGCACGAGGTGGAGGTTACATCCGAAACCTCGAGCATAAAGTCAGCCAACGGCTCATCCGGAACCTCCGGAGCCGGACTTTCGCAACTGACAAAGGCAAGTGCAATGACTAACGACAGCAGATATGATATTTTCCTCATCGCTTTCTTTTGATTTTACCGCAAATCTACAACTTTTCTCTGTCTTCTGCACGAAAATAGAGGCTGACTATAATAGCCAGCCTCGAGATTATTGATATTTACTATCTAACCGATTAGAAATAGAGTTTCTCGATTACGAAACCGTCTCCGGCGAAAAGGAGATGTCTCTCGTCCAGAATCTCGAGAAGAGCAGTGTTGTCAGAGATATTCACCTCAAAAGTATAAGTTCCGTCACCATTGTTCACAAGGCCGGCATACTGAGGATTGATATCAGAAGCTCCTGATTCATCATTGTTTGTCCACCAGCCATCAAGAATACGGATCTGGAACCAAGTGCCAGGATATGACATCTGCACATAGAAAGGACCAGACTTGATTCTTGACCATACATCTGCAGAGAATGTTGCCACGCACTCGTTCATATAATCATGACCTTCGAGAGCGAAACGGTATGGACTTCCTGACCATGCAGCTGCAGGAACAGAGCCATCATTCTCCCAGAACACTTCCTTTCCTGGCTGCGAAGGCTGATCCTCTACCGGATTTTCTGCCTTTACAAGCACAGGGAGGGTTTCAGGGAATTCATATCCGCCATCCACGAGAACCCAGTTGTTATCTGCTGCAGAATATGTCAGGTCATAGTAGTATGAAGCATTATAAATATCATATGCTTCACCATAACCAGCCTCCACGCACCAGAGATAGTAGGCGTATGTCTCGTCTGTAGGAAGAACATCAGTTACTGTGATATTGCCAGTTTCATCTGTCTGACCAAGATAACGACCGTATGAATCCTGGATTGTGTAGTACGACCAATCTGCATCGTAGGTAAGAGTGAAGATGTTCTTCGCTGTGCTTGCACCGTTTATAACATTTTCAGCAGGAAGAGCTCCAGATGCAACACCCTCAGCGAGAGGAGCCATAACCTTACTGTTATTGAAGAACCAATAGTCACCGTTCTCGACAGGACCGGAAGGACCTTCACCCTGGCCTTCGAATACGATTTCATAAGGCTCTGCAACAGCTGCGAACGGAAGTGGAGTAGGGTCTCCAAGAAGAGGTTCTGCGCTGATATATACTACAGACTCAGAAAGATTCGAATAAGGGAACTCGATCGGATCCATGAACTCGTCAAACTCATAATCATACTGAGAGAAGAGCACCTTTCCTGAAGTAGCATCAGCCTTCTGGATTTCATAAATACCCATCATGTAAGATCCGAATCCAGAACCGTCCATAAGAGGAAGAGCCACTATCATCGCACCCTCTTCATAAAGTCCAAGGTCCACAAGCACCTTTATCTCACCCATATCAAGAAGCCACTGCTTGCCGTCAAGGGCATACTCAGGCTGCGGCTCATCTCCACCTGGAACTTCCTCACCCGGCTTGTAGCCCGGAGTCATTACCCATACCTTACCGTTTGCCTTGTCGAAGTAAACGTCATAAGCACCCTCTGCTGCGACTACAGGGATGTTGTCACCACCTGCAACGACTGCGATCTCTGCGTTGGCTGAAGCGGCAGCTGTACCGGCTGCTACACCGTAGCCGTCCCATGTTCCGGTCTCGACGATCTTGAACTCGATCTGGTCGGCACCGTCATAAAGAGTCTTCGCTGTCACGAGAGGGACGTTCTTACCTACATAATAGTCACCTTCCTTGGTC
>JAGBVR010000022.1 GCA_017630215.1 Bacteroidales bacterium
AGCTGACCCGGTATCAGGCTCTACACCTGAAGGCAAGCCTACGATTGTAAGAGTGCCTGTAACTTCCTCTTTAGTGTCTGCAAATAATGTGCAGACTGTCTTATCGGTAAGATTAGGGTTAAAATCTAAAACTTTAATCATTTGTTTAGTCTCCTTTCGTATTATATCCAAAGCAGCATAAATAAGTCGCTGCATTCTTCTATTATCATTCTTTCGAGGTTCAAGACGTTATCTCGATATTTGATAAGCTTATCGATATTGCCGCCCATATTGCCCCATACACGCTCAAGATCGTGTCTCGTATCAGTCTTGTCGATCTCATCAAGAAGGTTATTAAAAGTATCAGTAAGCTTTTTAAGGTTCGTGTCCTGTGTCTGAAGACTGTTATAAGTCCTCTGTGTCTGCCTAAGATCTGTAGACTGGTTCTGTTGACTTTGATATTCAGTCTCTTTATACTGGCCTGCCTGGTTTGCTTCCTGATAGTTAGAAAAGGACCTGCCGAGAGTGCCTCCGTTTAAAGTCTTTGTAACAGTAGTAGCATAGCCGTTAGAAAGCGGTATATCTACAGAGCTTTGCGGTGTATCAGAAAAGATAACAGTATCAGCTCCGCCTTTAGTATCTGTATAGCCGCCACTTGTAGTCTTTGTATCAGTTCCGCCTGTTGTCTCTTTGACTTTACCGGTAGCTACATCTGTTAAGGTTCCTGAGTTAGCATCCGTATAGCCGCCTGTAGTCGTGTTTGTCTGAGTGCCACTATTAGCATGCTCGACGTTACCGGAGCGCTTATTAACAGTTCCGTCCTGCTCAAGTGTTCCGTCGTTCTTCTTCTGATAATCTACATCGCTAAAGTAGTCGAGGTTTCTATGTTCCAGGGCGTAAAGCTTTTCGTACTTAGGCATTATAAGCCAGAGCTTAGCCTGAAGCTTCTGCTTAAAAAGGCCAAACGTCTCAAAGCCTATCTCACGAGTGTAATACTGCAGCATGAAATTCTTTTCAAGGTGTGCTTTTTCGTCTGCAGTTAAGACTGTTGACGGATAATCAAAGTCAAAGAGCCATGTCCTTGTAGTATCAACTACTGAGTTTACATCTGAAGCAGCGCCAGCCTGCTCAAGTCCTGCTTGAGTTTCGAGCATAAATCTAAGTTCTGTCGTATATCTACTCATTTTCGCCGCTCCTTTCTTCCTCGTTATCCTCATTATAGGACAGATTTTCATTTACTTCAATTTCAGTATCTCTTTTTACACCCCATGTGAATTTGATATCAGTGCCGAACATCTCATTGATCTGCTCGATATCTTCTCTGATCTGGTTCTCGAAGTTCTGACGTGCGATAAGGATTCCGCCCATAGTCCTTGTTACTTCATCAGTGATAAGGCGCTCCTTTTTATTGATAGATAAGTTAGGAATACCGAAAAAGGTAAGGAACTCATTCCAGTACTGAGAAAGCATCGCATAAAGCTTATCAGCTACAAAAGGTGCATTTAGGCTTATGGATTTAAGAGCATTTATATCTAAGTCTTTGGATCCGAATATGACCGGTACATTACCTTGATACTGCTTAAGTAAGTTTTCATATGTAAGTCTCGTATTCTCGTCACATGTCAAAGCTACAGGTGTCTTTTGAGCATTGATATTTATCTGAATAGTACGATTGATAAGATATATCTGCCTTGCAAAATATTCGATAACAGCCATGATGCTCGTACCTGATACGTTTGCTCTTAAGATCACAGATTCATCTTCATTCAGATAATAAGATGCTCCATTATTAAAGAATACTACATGCCTTTGTGTCGGTAGATTATACTCATTTAAAGGCCCTGAAGCGCAAAATGGATAAAGATACATCTTATCCATTACTTCGTCTCTAAAGGCCAATAGAGAGCCTTGCAGGATGAGCTGACGAATGATAAAAGGCTTATAGATATTCTTAGGAAGATTTTCGAAATTAAAGCAGCCGCTTGCTAAGTCTAAAAAGCGGTTTTTAAAGATCTCGTAATCTTCCATATTATTAAAAAGACTTTCTTCAAAGACTAAGTCTTTTCTCCTTCTAGGCATTATATTTTCTCCTTTCTTTATTTTTATATTTAACTATTATTGCTTGGTGGTGGTACATAAGGACCATTAGTGACTGAATAATCGCCTATGTTAGCAGGTGTAGTCCAAAGTCTTATACCTGCATCAAAAAGGCCGCTTAAGACTTCTTTAGCATCTTCCGGAAGATTACCCTTTATAACGCAGCCGATAGTCTTGATATAGGTATATTGTGTCCTGGCTCTCATATTGATAGCACCGATAGACTTGATAGGATATCCGTACATCGTATAGTAGTTATCGATCATCTTAGCGTGTGCGCTGTCGATAGTCTTGACTGTGATAGTAAAGTCTCTTTTTCCGTTTTGATAAGCAAGGCCCACACCGGTTATACCTGATGCTGTAGCAGGTGCTACTTTCATATCACGGATAGCAGCCATATTAGCCTTAATCTGCTGCATGACGCCTAAAGCAGATTTAGCAAGGCCCATTTCATAAGTTTGACCTGTGCCGCCCATAGAAGGTGTCTGAGCGCCTTGAGGCTGTCCTGCCTGCTGCGCTGCTGCCTGACTTAAAGCTAAGCCTCCGATACCTGCAGCAACCTTTGTAGATGTACTAGAAACCTGATCGAGAGTATTGACTGTAGTATTTATCATAAGATCACTATAGCCGTTTAGGATCCTGTTCCTGTTCTGTGCAAGGTAGATATTATAAGCATCGCCTGTCATAGATACAGTAGGAAAAGGCGCTGTATCGATAGCATTATCATATGAAAGTCCACCTTGCAACTGTCCGAGATAGTTCTCCGGTGTAAGACGTAACTTAGCTTCGATAGTAGAGCATCCTTGTAGCTTAGCTGTCGGGCTTACGATAGCGCCAACATTGTTTCTGAATCTTTCATACTTAAGATCGATAGCACTGCCGTCGTTATTACTGATGTGCATAAGAACATAAGGCCATGTAAACATCTTATTGTTTCTAGGTGTATAGCCGTCAAGATTATTAGGACATGCAGGAAGGTTGACTGTTGCTGAACCT
>JAGBVR010000044.1 GCA_017630215.1 Bacteroidales bacterium
GATCTCTGAGCTCATGCAGTACCGGGGCTCAGATGCTCAGAGACTGAGAGTGAATGATATCTCAGTATTATCAGTCCGCTTTACAGATGCCAAGGGAGTAAGCTGCTCCCTGCTCAAGCAGGATCCTGTGAGAGCTATCCTGAAGCTTGAGATGAAGATAAGGATATGGCAAAAGAGAGTTAATATAGTAAGCTCTGAGCCTGCTGAGATCGCTCAGGAGATCCTTGAAGAGCAGCTCATATTTTTTAAGGAAGCAGCTGAGCATTACACACAACTTGTAAAAGATGATATCTGTCATAACATTATTGAGAGAGAATACATCGATACTGACAGCTTCAGGAAGGGAGAATAATTATGGAGTACAATATTAATACCGAGCAGTCTATCTTAGGTACCAAGATCGAGATCACATCAGAGAGCAATACTGAGTACGTAATTAATGTTATCAATCAGACTTTAACTGAGTCTCAGATCAAGGCAATAGTCAAGAGTGTAGTTGAGATAGTAGAGGGAGTGTTTTTATCATGAAAATAATGAGAAGATATATCACTCAGACTTACCGGTACATTTATATAGATCTATGGAGTGATAAGCTTCAGGTCAATGCTGAGCTGAGACTTGTAGATAATACTCACCGGGATTTTTTAAGAAGATATGAAAATTTTATGCGGTGGCTTGATGATATGAGAGATGTGGATCTTGATATAGATACAATAGTTATAGCCTTCTCAAAGTTTAAAAATGCTCAGTTAGAAGGGAGTGGATCTCCTTGCCTGTAAGACTCAGACTCATAGACTACTTCGAGGGAGCTCCCGTAGTAATAGGAATATACAACACTATGAGAGATTTTGAGAGAGCAGTCATAGGATATATAGCAGACCATGATAATAAGGTGCTGCTTCGGGTAGATCAGTATGATAGCAGATATCATACTTATATACCCTTCAGCTCAGCTACAGAAGTTGCTGAGAATATTATAAAGAAGCAGCGTAAAGAGTATGAGAGAGTAAGCAAACTCGGAGAGGAGATAATGATATGAATAATTGGTTAGAGAGAGTAAGAGAAGAGAAAAGAGAGCTTGATGATAAGATCAATAAGCTCACACAATTCATGCATACAGCACCCGGTAATGATAATATATCAGTGCATATGTTATATCTCTTGAGTGAACAGCTGAGCACTATGAAGAGATACAGCTACCTTTTAGAGGAGAGAATAAAGGAAGGTGAAAAGAATGAGTAAGATAAAAAAGCTCACAGCTGTACTATTTATCTTTAATATGGGGAGCAAGGAAGGTGCTGTTTTTGCGGTTAATATCATAGTGCAGTATGAGTCCGGAAGGATCTTCCAACAGACTTACTATGAGGAGAGAGATATACCGCTCACCTACAGAGACTATATGAGAGATGACTGGTGCATAAGTGAAAATGAGAGAAGTAAGCCCGGAGAGTATTTAAGACAGTATGTGAGAGTATATCAGAGAGGAGCTTGATTGATATATGAGAGATTGTTGTAAAAAGTGCAGGAATACTTCCTTAGGCTGTGAGAAGTTTTGCAGCAGTTACAGAAGCAGCTATCAGGATACTATAAGAGATACTCTGAGGATCCGTAAGAGAGAGCATGAGATATATCTCAAAATGAAGGGAGTGAAAAATAATGACCGGAAGTAAATACGCTCTGGATCCTTCGGAGATTTTTCAAATGTCAGAGCCTGAGCTAAAGCAGTATATAAGGGGCGGCTGGAAGTCTATCGGTACAAAGATAAGACGTACAAGCAAGAGTGAATTTGCTGACTTTTCAGAGCTGCTTCAGGATCTGGAAGAGATAGAAGGAAGGATAGGCAAGCTCTCTGGAGCCACAAAAGGACTCACTCTGAAGCAGCTGAGAGCAAAAGCTCAGGGTATTAATCAGTTATTCAGGATCACAGAGACTCCTGCTCAGCTTGCAAGAGAAGGTTTTGATAACATAAGGAATTTCTTTAAAGAGCCAAGGTTTACA
>JAGBVR010000023.1 GCA_017630215.1 Bacteroidales bacterium
CAGTTAGAACGCATAGAAATCACGTTCGAGTCGTGAATCACCCCTTGCCGCGAAAGCGGTTAATAATAGAAGAAAATAGATAAAAATCGCGGCGGTAAGATGAATACAATACCACTAATCTTGATTCGTATTTCTTGTTGCCGCATAGAATTAACACACAGGAGATGATTATTAATGGCACGTATTAAACAGCTCGCCGAAATGCTTAACGGTACTCTTACCGAAGTAGGCATTATCGACCAGGTGACAGGCCAGGCAGCAGTAGCTAACGAAGACCTTTCAAACCTTGTTGACATCGGCAAAACAGTTCTCGATTACACAGGCGTTTCAAACGAAAATTATGATAGCTTCGTAAGAAGTCTTATTGACCATGTAGGTAAGGTAATGTTCGTTGACCGTAAATATGCTTCACAGGCTCCGAATATCCTTATGGATTCTTGGGAATACGGTTCAGTTCTTGAAAAAGTTCGTTGTGAAGCTCCAGATGCAAGAGACAACGCAACATGGGACCTCTTCAACTACCCACAGGTTGGCGGCGACGCTTATCCAGACCCATTTGAACTTTCAAAGCCATCTGTTGCCGCAAAGTTCTACAACTCAAAAGCAACATATGAAGTACCGATTACAATCACAACTATTCAGATGAAGGAAGCTTTCCAGTCTGCTGAACAGCTCAACAGCTTCGTAGCTATGATTGAAAACCGCATCAGAATGAAAATGACACTTTGCAACGATGCTCTTATCATGGCAACAATTTGCAACCTTATTGGTCAGAAGATTAATGGCGGCAGAGTAGTTGACCTTCTTGCTCTTTACAATGCTGGTCCAAACGCTGGCGGTTCACCACTTACACAGGGTAAGGCACTCACCGACAAGGAATTCCTTAGATTTGCTTCTAAGACAGTTGCTCAGTACAGAAAGTTCCTTGCAACAGCTTCAACACTTTACAACGACGGTTCTTACATCACATTCACTCCAGAAGACAGACTTCGTTTCATCGCTAACACAGAATTTGCTAAGTCTCTTGATGCTTATCTTTATTCTGATACATACCACGATGAATTCGTTAAGCTCCCAGGTTACGAGGAAGTTGCTCAGTGGCAGGGTTCAGGTTCTTCTGCGGCAGATGACAGACTTAAGATTGATGCTACAATCGACGCTAGCGGCACAGCTACAGAAATCGTAAACGACGGTATTCTTGCTGTAATGCTTGATAGAGATGCAGCAGCTGTATGCAACCAGAACTACAGAATTACTTCTATCTACAATCCACGCGGCGAATATACTAACTTCTTCTATAAATGGGATGCTATGTATATGAACGACGTACTTGAAAACGTAGTAGTATTCACAGTTGGTAAGTCTTACATTCAGGACACAAGAATCAATGACACAGACTTCCCAACAGCACCAACTAACTGGACAACAATAGATGACAAGCTCTTCTATGATAATGACGGTGTTATGACTACAGCAGCTGGAACTACTTATGACAAGGATGTTAAGTATTTCTA
>JAGBVR010000045.1 GCA_017630215.1 Bacteroidales bacterium
GAAGTGGGTGGAGTGCCGCCGTAGCGGAGAATGTCAATATAGGGAAAGGCAACATGCATAGCCATGGGGCAGAGCTTGCCACGTTCTGTATCATAGTCGAAAGTATCTCCGATCTTATGACCACGATGACAGCCGCACGATCCGATTCTGTCTACCAGGGTAATTTTTATCTTCGGTTTACTCATAGAGGCACCTCCAAAATGTGATAGTTGCAACGTGGAGTGTTTTGTTGTACAATACTCCCATGGAGGGATGTTTTATGCGTGACTTTATGAATGAAGTAAAATCTCCGCTGTTTGACGGTATTAGCCTGGAAGACCGAAAGACCATGCTCGGCTGCATCGGCTATCATGTCGGCACCTTCAAAAAGGGCGACATTGTTGCCTTTGAGGAAGAAAACATCAAACATATCGGCATCATTCTGTCCGGTGCTGTGGATATGGTCAAGGAAGATCTCTGGGGCAATAAAACCATGTTGGTCCGTATGCGCAAGGATGAACTGTTCGGTGAGACCTTTGCCTGCGGCGAAGATAATATGTCCGTGGTGACTTTTATAGTTTCCGAAGATGCGAAGATCCTCTTTTTGCCCTTTGACCGGGTGATGCACAGCTGCACCATGGCCTGTGTGTTCCACCACCGGCTGATCGAGAACATGGTGCATATCATCGCCAACAAGAACCGGGATCTCATGAGGAAGGTAGAAGTGGTATCCAAGCGCACCATCCGGGAGAGGTTGCTGGCCTATCTGTCCATACAGGCACAGATCCAGGAAAGCCGCTACTTTGAAATCCCCCTTGGCAGAGTGGAGCTGGCAGAATACCTCTGCGTTGACCGCAGCGCTCTAACAAGAGAACTGGCAAAAATGAAGGATGACGGACTCATCGACTACGACAAGAACTGTTTCCGAATACTGTGATAACGGCCTCGCTGCTAACCGCAGCGGGGTTTTTCAATTCAAAGCGGTAATCACTGCGCTGCACATCCACATGGAATACCTTCCTCAGAATGCCACCCGCCAGAATTTCATCCGGAGTGCCGGTGTAAATTTCCTTTCCTGCATCGATGGCAATGATCTGATCGCTATATTTCAATGCCTGCTCCAGATCATGCAGCACCATGATGATCGTCTTGCCTTGTGCCTTCAGCTTCTGAAGCAGTTCCATCAAAGAAAGCTGGTATTCAATGTCCAGATAGGTAGTCGGTTCGTCCAACAGCAGGATGGGTGTATCCTGAGCAAGTTGCATAGCAAGATACACCCGTTGCCGCTCACCACCGGATAGTTCCCGAAGGGAATCGTGAATAAAGCAGGCTGCTTTCATATCACCCAACGCTCTGTAAATGATGTTGATGTCCTCCTGCCGCAGCTTCTTGGGATAGCTCAAGTGAGGGAATCTGGCATGGGCCAACAGCCGTTCCACGGTGATATTGGGGGTATTGGTACTCTGAGAAAGGTAGGAAATCTTCTGCGCTCTTTGGTTGGCAGGATACTTGGAAAGCTCTTTACCATCCAGCAGGACAGAACCGACTTTAGGAGTCAAAAGACCAGAACAGCTTTTGAGAAGAGTACTTTTACCGCTGCCGTTTTTGCCGATGATGGTGTAGATATTTCCCGGCTCAAAGCTAAGGTCAACATTACGAATGACATAGCGGCCATCGTAACCAACTGACAAGTTATTCAGTTCCAGCATATTTATCCAACCTTTCTTTTTAGGAGCATCCGAATGAAGATCGGTGCGCCGATGATGGAAATTACAATACCTACACTCAGTTCAAAAGGCGCAAAGACTGTTCTTGCTACGGTGTCACACACCAGCAGCAAAAGGCTTCCCCAGAGAACAGATAAAGGGAACAATTTTTTGATCTCATCCCCAACGACCAACCTTGCGCCGTGAGGAACAATGAGTCCCAAGAATCCAATCAAGCCTGCGAAGCTAACCGCAGCGCCTGCCATACCAGCAGCGCAGACAAGGAACAGCAGACGGTATTTCTTTACAGACACACCCAATGTAAACGCGGTGTCATCTCCCAGAGAGAGCAGTTCCAGGGTGTTGGCTCTGCATTGTACGATGATAAATAAAACAGTGATTAAGATTGCTGCCGGGTATAGTACCAAGGTTTGTACCGTTGCCAAGCCACCCACCCGGAAAGCGGCATAGCTCATGTGAACATCCGGGAAGAAGGTGCAGAGGGCTTCTGAAGCAGCATTCAGCAGACTATTCAGTACCACACCGGAGAGAAGAATGGTCATCTTGGATGTTCCGGCTTTTCTGGACAGCAGATAAATCAGCATGACAGAAAACAGCGCACCCAGGAATGCTGCCAAGGGCTGCATTTGCGGGATCAGCGGAAATATCAATGCAGCTACCAAAGTCATAAACCCGGCACCGGAATTGACACCGATGATATTAGGGCCTGCCAGGGAGTTGCCGAGAAGCGTCTGAATGATGACACCGGCTCCGGCAAGACCGGCTCCCGCAAATACCGCCGCCATAACACGGGGAAAGCGAATGTAGCGCAGAATGTCTGGCAATTCCAGAAGCTGCACCGGAGTGTATATCACCACACCGACACAAAGGGAAACGATGATTACCAGAATCAGCGCAAGAGTGCTGACGGCAAAGATTGCGCCTTTACTGTGAAAGAAGTTCCGCAAGAATTTCATAGCTTTCACCCCACCGTGCATTCGGCTTGTTGTGGAACAGTTCTTTATCCAGGAAGAATACGCGACCGTTTTGTACTGCCTGCAAGGTATTCCAGATGGGATTGGATGTCAGACTAGCTTCCAGTTGCGCCTGGCCTTCCTCCAGATCACCCATACAGGTAACGAAAATATAGTCGGGATCTTCCGCAACGATGGCTTCGATACTCAAATCGGACAGCAGGCCATTTTCACCGTCTGCAATGTTGATGCAGCCAAACTCCTCCAACATACCGCCAACCATGAAGCTGCTATCCAGCGCCTTCACTTTGGATGAGGATGTACGCAGGATCAGCACCGGTGAGGATACGGTGGAATTTCACTGCCACGGCTCCCCGGCGGTGCTGGCGGCGGGGCTGGATGCCCTGTAC
>JAGBVR010000046.1 GCA_017630215.1 Bacteroidales bacterium
CAGCAAGAGCGGCTACTCAGTTGCTAACAGCTTTAATCACAGTACACTTAAAGCTCGTATTACTATGATGTTGAACAAAAAATCATCTCGTATGAGTGCCTGGAAGGCTCTCTACGTCATTCCTCTCGTAGGAATCTCTCTCGCGGCTACTGCCGAGACAAAGGTCGATTACCAGTATGAAGACCAGCTGCTGGAAGCTGTGGCTGACACTCCTGACGACAAAGATAGTAAAAAATCTTTCAAGGAGAAGAATATGTCGGAAGGACGTTTCATCGTTGATGAAGAAGCCGGAACTGTCACTATGATTTATTTCGACCACGAAGGAAATGAAATGAAGGCATGCCACGTCGGATTGGACCTCAGTCAGGATCGGTATTTTGTAAATGGTAACATGTCTACGCCTAAAGCATTCGAAATGCGAATGGAAGAAGATGACGCTGTGCTTTTGAGTGCATATCTTAAGAGCGGCAAGAAGATCAGAGGTGTCGTACTGCCGAACAACAATTACGCAACCGGTACATGGGATACCAGCAAGCACCCAGATGAGCAGGGCGCAGTTTACCACAAGGATGGCAAGGTCTATAAGATACAAGGTGGAAAGTATGTGGAAATAGAGGCACCTAAGATTAAAGTGAGAGATGCTAATGGTAATGAAGTAAAAGTATCTGAATCAAATCTTGTCTATGTAATTAACGGTGAAAGAATGCCAGATGGATTCGACCTTAACACTATCGATCCGGCCACAATTACTTCAATGGAAGTCCTCAAGACTGAAAAGGCATTGCAGGAATATGGTACTGACAAAGGCGTGATAGTCATTACCACCGATCCGGCAAAGGCAAATGAGAAAAAGCCTGCTCCAGACATCTACATTAACGGCAAGAAGGCAACAAGTGAAGAGGTCGCTGCACTTCCTGCAAATCCTGAAGGAACCATTTCTGCAGACGGAACAGTTTGGATTACAACTGAAGACGAAACAGTTGAAAAACCAAATCCGGATGAGGTTGTGTACGTTGTTACCGATAAAGCTGCCGAACTGATACAAAACAGAGCTCCTCAATTTCAGGGCGGCGGAATGCCGGAATTCCAGAAATGGGTACACGAGCACATCAAATATCCGGAAGGTGTGACAAGCGAAGGCCGTGTAGATGTCTCATTCAGGATTTCCGAAGACGGAGGTATTACAGATGTCAAGATCCTTAGCGGTGCTGACGCAAAACTGAATGAGGAAGCGATCAGAGTGATCGAATCCTCCAGCAACGGATGGATACCTGCAATCAAGGACGGCAAAAAGATTTCGATCACGATGATGATACCGGTAATCTTCAAGAAATAGCGTCATCACCTCCTACCGCAAAATATACCCATGATGGATCAGGTCTTCCCTGCACTTTATCGGGAATGTGTAGCCATCACGTAACAGGAACAGGTCATCGGTTATATCCATGACCTGTTCGTACATGTGGTCAGAGATGATGATTCCTTTGGTGGCTTTATGGGTCTGGATCAGACGCTGCATCAACTCCACATGCTTAGGAGCGACGTTGGAGAACGGCTCGTCAAGAATGCAGAATTCTGCATCGGAGTTAAGCACCATATACATTTCAGCAATACGTACCTCTCCCCCGGAAAGCTGACCTGATGTCATTCTCTGATATGTGTGAAACTTATTGTCAAATGCGACCAGACCGTTATAATCAACCTCATAGAGATCGAACGCCTCACCAAGGGTCATGTTGGTCGGCATAAAGACATTCTGAGGAAGGTATTTTACTCTTTTTCCGATATGAGCATAATCAGTTTCCGGCTCGTCATTGAAGCGGACGAAGATATTCTGCGGCTTGATGCCACCCATGATGCATTTGAACAGGCATGACTTTCCGCAACCGTTCCTACCGAGCACACCAGTCACCCTGCCGGTCTGAGCAGTGATGAAGGCGCTCTGAAGAACCTGCAGCTTATCGAATTCGAGATGCACGCTGTCGACCAGCAGTCTGTTAACGGATTGCATTACCTAAATATCCTATGAGGGTTATAAATATCAAGAAGCCGACGAACTCAACCACGAAAGGAATGTAATAGTACTCTTTCCTGCTGATACCAAGATTGAGGTAAAAGTATATTTCCGTCTTCTTGGTTAAGGTCGTATACAGATAGAGGATTATCGGAATACTGACCAGTTTCAGTAGTATAGCCATTGGAATAGCGTAGGGATTGAAGAAGACAAGCGATGATATCGCCAAAGTCAATACAGCAGATATGGCATATATCGCTTTGCCATAGATCTTCGACAGTCCTATTTTCTTGAGTATCGTCATATCTATAATTGTTGACGAATCAGATTCACTTTATGCTCTTAAGGAGTTTCTGCCCTTTTTCGAAATTCTCGATGAAATGCAATTCCACTGGAGACAGTTCATACATAGTACGCTGATGAAATTTTGCATATTCTTCACCTGCTTTCTTCTTGGCCACTTCTGCCGATATCCTTCCGCTATGCGTCAGGAGGTCTTTGCCGGAAAGTTTCAGAAAATCATCAAGTTTGACAAGCCAGTCCTTCATGTACATCGGCGTATGGCTTTTTGCCTGCAACTCTGCAAAATCCAGATAGAGGTTGACAATAAGGTTCAGTGTTTCAATCTCTTCTGCTGAAAGATAGTTCTTCGCATATTCAGCATCGGTTCTTGTAGGAAGGGCTCCTGTCCATGTTGTAAGACCCATGAAATCCTTGTCGGCATCGGCCCTCTCGTATATGATTTCTGCTGCAGTATGACCATGTACAGAATAGTGCATCTTGTTCTGCACGGTGGCAAAGAACTGTTTTGTAGCCTCGGCGCGTGGGTCATAGTCAATGCTTAAAGCATAAATTTCGAGAACTTTCCTATAGAAGACTTTCTCAGATGAACGTATATCGCGTATTCGAGAAAGAAGTTCATCAAAATAGTTTCCTCCGCCGGCATTCTTCAGCAATGCGTCATTCATTGCAAAACCTTTGATAAGGTATTCGCGAAGCACTGATGTCGCCCACATTCGGAACTGTACACCTCTGATGGAGTTAACGCGATAACCGACGCTGATAATCATGTCAAGGTTGTAGTATATGATTTCTCTTTCAACATTTCTCTTACCTTCTTTTTGAACTGTTGCATTTTTTGCAACAGTTGACTCTGCTGTCAATTCCCCGCACTCAAGAATATTCTTTATATGCCGGGAAATTGTTGATTTATTGCGCTGAAACAGCTCGGCCATCTTATCGATTGTCAACCACACTGTATCATTTGACAGCATAACTTCAATAGCAGTTTTGCCGTCTACAGTCTGATACATCAGAATATTACCTCTATTGTCTTCC
>JAGBVR010000024.1 GCA_017630215.1 Bacteroidales bacterium
TCCCTTATTAGTGCAGAGCTACAAACCGATTACATGGTCAGCTGACCACAAAAATTTCGTCACTATGCACAACAAACCATGTAAATACTACAGACAACTTTTAGCACTCCTACAAAATTTCAAAAACCTATTGACAAATCCAAAAAATCGTGATACACTTTAATCACAATAATTTAAGTTATCCACACTTAAATTATCGCAATTCTGACTAATGGTTCATTTTCGTGTACTGTTTCACGTGGAACATTCTATTGTAACTCCTAATGTTTCACGTGAAACATTGAACCATGTAAAAAAGCCATGTACAAAAATTAGTATGAAAGTGAGTGTAAAATTATGGCAAGAAAAAATCAGACACAGGCAAATACAAACAAGGGTGTAAACCCACATTACGCAAACGCAACAATTTGCGGTGTTGTAGTTGATTACTACGATAAGGGCAAAAAATACGACTATGTCACAGTAGACGTTCCGCACGGTTACGATGAATATTATGACCGTTTTAAAATCGCTGTAAATAAGTCGTGGGAATGTCCTGACAACGGTGAAACAGTCACAATTGAGTGCACATTGAAGTGTTACAAGGGTGACGTGTCGCTGAAAGAAGTCAATGCAGACGCAAAAAATTAATACAGTCAGCGGCACGTGCTGACATAGCAACAACAAGTTTTGAAAGTGGTTCGTTGTCAGATTTCGAAACAATTCTATCTGATGACGAACCGTTTTAACAAAAAATGTTTCACGTGAAACAATATGAAAGTAGGTGAAACAATGTCTATAATTTTTAACAGTTCAAAAACAGCAGACACTATAAACCGTGCAATTGACAACAGTCAAGGCACGACAACAACAACACAGGGCGCAACGTATGACGGTTTGATCATAAGTGAAGATTTAACGCCCGTCGTTCAATGCGTCAATGGTTACGACAATTCGTTAGTAATCAAAACCATATCGGGCGCACCGCCTTTATCATTTCACGCTGTAGACGGTGATATAGAATGGACAATCAATGGCAATGTTAGTTCTGGAAATTATTGCGGCAATAAAACGGATAATTTGTTCGAATATTATTTAACAGCTTCGATCAGTACTAATGGAACGATAAGTTTAAGTACTTCACAAAATTTATACTGTGCTCCCGTGATCGTAGGTGAAACATACACGTTAGGAGACACTATTGATGTATACGGTTTTTACGGTTCGCAACCCGTGTTAAGTTCTGTTTCTATTGACGGTACACGTCATTTTAGATCACAAACACAGGATGGCGTTATAACTATACCATCAGATACAACATGGATAGCTTGCCGTGCGGCGGCAGGTGTAAATGCAATGTTCAACATAGGTTCAACACTATTACCATATGAACCGTACAACAAATACAAAATCCCCGTCAAGTGCGGTGGCGTAACAACGACTGCCTATATTGACGCCCCGTTAAGAATGTCGGACGGTGAAAACCCCGTATTTGACATTATGTCATTTGACGGAACGATCACACGTAATTGTGATACAGACGGTACACCGTTAGAGACACCGACAACAGAAACATATACCCCGATAACGGTACAAACATCGTGGGGTTACAACACATTTGACGTCATGACAACAGTCAAACCGTCAAGTGTTACAGTCACATACACAGACAACTAATTGAAAGTGAGGTAAATATAATATGAGTATGATTTTTCCATCGTCCGAAACGGCAAAAGTCATAAATGCCGCAATTGAAAATTTACAGGGTACAACTACACAGGCTGAGGGTGCAACAGCAGACGGTTTAATTATCACTGAGGATTTGTCTAACATCGTTCAGGCTGGACAATTAGTCACAAACACTCTTACAATTGACAATTTTGTAAACAGCGTAACTAATATGTTGGAAACAGTCGGACGTATCTATTTTGAATGTCTTACAAGTGAAGATTACGACGACGATTTATTTAAACTGCGTGTTGACAAAACGGAATTTGCGTGTCTGCGTGAAAAGGTTCGTATTGATCAGACAAAATTTGAAGCAAGTTTTGTAAACACCGAACCTGATTCAATCACAGGTCAGTATGGTTACAGCAGTTTTGACGACTTATTCGGAAAACATCCATTTACATTCAAAGTTAAAGTATGGGGTAACAAGGGATTCTACAGAACAAAACCATTTACAATTTCATACGAAATGTACAAATCAAGTGTCCAGTCACAGAATGGATGGAATGAATTAATTGCGCAAATGTGGGGTGTTGTTGACGCCGTTGTTGATATCGCTATGACAGAATCACCGTGGTTTTTGGTACGTCAGCAAATGGCAAATGCCGCTATGTATCGTAGCGGTGCACGTGTGATCAATCTCGAAGATGTATTTGAAAGCGAAACGGGCGAAACATTCGCAGGCGCAAATGAAGTCAAATTTGCAACATGGTTCGTAAAATTTCAGCGTCATTTAAGAAAAATCATGCGTAAAGCTACAACAAAGTATTGCGGTGCTAATGTTCCGCCTATCAATACACCTGCACGTTATGAGCGCAATTTCCTATTAGACACATTTTACGACGATATAAACGCAGGTTTAAGTGGTGTATACCATGATAACAAAATCGGTAACATTGACGATTACGACATTATCCCGTACATTCAGAATGTAAATGAACCGTCCAAACTGGATATAGTACCCGCTAATCCACCCGTGCTTACACCAAACAAACACGTCACAGGTGTTACCGCAACGGGTATTGTAGGCATGATATGGGATAGACGTGGTACATTTTACAATCTGGAATACAAAAAAGTGGCAAGCAATACAAATACATTTGACGACCACGTGAACTATATTTCCACCGTCGGTGCACAGCATTGTGTTGATGAGGATTCAAACGTTGTTGTGTTTGTATTAGGTCACAGTGACGGATTTACTATCACCGAAGAATCGGACAGTTAACATCCAAAAGGTTTTAAATATCTCCTATTGAAATAGCCGTACATTTTTACAGTGTGCGGCTATTGTTCCACGTGAAACAATTAGTGTGAAAGTGAGTGTGTTTTTTATGACAAATCGTGAATTACTGACTAATACGAACATAGCTGACGTATTAGTGAACTTAAATAAAGAAATACCATATAAATGTATTCTGCAATGTTTACACGCAATGTCCGATCAAAAAGAGTGCTACAACTATGAACATTGCATTGACTGCATTAACGATTGGTTAAATAGTGAGGTGAAACAAAAATGAGTACTGAAAAACAGGTATTGCGAAACAACAATTTTGACGGTTTTAAAGCAAAAAACCGTTCCCGTTTATCAGATATACGACGCACCAATGTTTATGATAGTATAATCGCACGTATCGGAAACAGTATGTTTGAATGGATGGGTTTTCCTGACGACGTGACAAACGATATCAAACCTATGTTTATGGAATTGGCTATAAATTGTGGGTGTGCGGTGTTTTATAAAGTGCCTGATAATGTGTCTGTTGCAAACGGCGGTTTGTGGGCGTGTACACCTGTAGAATGGACGGGGCAATTAAAAAATGACGGTACGTCAGATAATTTTATCACGTTTGGTACAGATTACGCCGTAACAAATCAGCAGTTAGATAAATATGTGATCATCAAAAATGACACGTATATGTCATGCGAATATGATAATACAGAATTTTATTCCACGATGTTAGCAGATACCGACGCCGCCGAACGTGCGTTGATAAAATGGGCACGTATGACGCCCGTTGCACGTGCAAACAGCGGTGTTGAAGCGGCAAAAATTGAGGAAATATTGAAAAAGGTGTATGACGGTATACCATACGCTGTTATTTCCGACGATACAAAAATGATAACAGGTCAGCCAATGTCACGTGACGATAGTGTATTACGTCTGACAGATGAAAGTGCAATTGAAAAAATGCATTTTCTATCTGAATTTCACTATGAGTTAGTGCGCCGTATTTGTAATTTATACAATATGCCATTCCACACCACGGCAAAATCAGCGCAAAATCTTGAAAGTGAAATACACAACACAGATATATTCAGCAAGGCATTGACACCTGACAGACTGAAAGAACGTCAAAACGCCTGTGAAGAATTTCAGCGTGTGTTTGGATGGAATATAAATTGCGAACTGTCAGAAATTTTCAAACAGGAAAATGCAGTAATTGACAGTAACGTTCAAGAAGAAATTAATGAAGCTGAAACACAATTGAATGAAAATGTTTCACGTGAAACACAGGAAACACAGGAAACAGAAACAACGGACGGTGATAACAATGATTGATGAAGAAATGAAATTTATTGACATTGCGCCCATACGTGACTATGCCGAAAAAATCAATTGCCCCTTTATCGCTATTATAGGCGGTAAAGGTACGGGCAAAACATACGGGTGTATTGACAGGGCAATAATTGATTTTTACAAATCAAATGAAAAATATCCGTTTTTCTATGTTCGCCGTTATGATAAGACGTTCACAAAATCTATTTGCGGTAACCTGTTGAACATCCATTCACAGACTATTATAAACTGCTCAAAAGGACGTCACAATACAGCGGAATTATCAGGTAAAGTTTATGAGGTAATGCACAAAACAGCGGATGATAAAGGTATTGACAAACGTGTCAATAAAAAGATAATCGCTTATTGTCGTTCGATGAACAACGTTGAAACGGAAACAGGCGATGATAAAGGTGAAATATCATGTGGTATTTACGACGAATTTTTAAGCCGTGACGGTGAACTGAAAGACGAATTTTTAAAGCTGAACATATTACACAGCAATATGCTACGTAACCGTGTGAATAAGTTCGTGCCGCTGTATCTGTTAGGTAATACCGTATCACGTGACAGTAAAACCGCCGAACAATTTGGAATTAAACTGCGTGATTTAAAACGGGGTTTGAATGTGTACCGCAACAAATCGGGTATACCACGCATTGTTTTATACTATACGCCCGAAACAGTAGCAAACAGTGAAGCGGCGTCTATGTATTACGACCGTTTTGAAAATGATCATATTAACATGATTTCACATGGTGATTGGGTTTTAGGTACGTACAAAATAGCACCGCAAAATATGCTATACAAAACAGGCTATACATGGAAATTGTATAATAATGGTTTTGCGGTTAATGTGACATTATACATCAACGGTTTAACGCCTGTTATCGTTGTTAAACGTCCATCCAAAAATTTTAATATAGGTGTATCACCTATCATCGGCAAACGAAACATTTTGACAATGCCGAAACAGATAACACAGTGTGTACTTAACGGCGCAATGTATGCCGAAACATCGGAAATTGGTGAGGATTTCAGGGACATTTGCAAACATATAAATGGCGGTCAGCAAATCGTCAACTATATAGGTTAAGGGGTGATCATATGTTTGAAAAACCGAAAACAATAGCGGTTCAACTTGACGAATACACGGCACTTGAAAAAGATCAATACTTTTCCATTAAAGACAGTGAAAATTCGTACATAATAAACGGCGTGAACGTATGCAATTATATGACTGAAATGTACGGCAATTATAAAACACGTTCGGAAATAAAATCATTGTGGACGCTGTACACAGCAACACATTACACTGATTTTATCAGGGCGTATGAAGCATTTATGTCTGAATATGAACCACTTGACAACTACAACGGTGTTGAACAAAACGTGTATTTAAATCAGGACGGTGTTAAAACAGACAGAACTACACACGGCAAAACTACAACGACAACAGCAAATGACGTCACAACGGAGAACCAAACAACAAGTTTTGATTCTACAACATATCGCCCTGACAGTAAATCAACGCAAAGTGGTAATACAACATCTGCTGACACAGGT
Organism: Bacteroidales bacterium; assembly: GCA_017630215.1. Taxonomy (GTDB): domain Bacteria; phylum Bacteroidota; class Bacteroidia; order Bacteroidales; family UBA932; genus Cryptobacteroides. Next base: position 5,837 of record JAGBVR010000024.1, read on the forward strand.
ACAACAACAAATACAACGGAACATACACCGACGTCATTAACAGTAGGTGAAACAACGTATACAGCAGACAACATTACAGCAGAAACAAAACACCGTCACGGTAATTTGGGTGTAACATCAACACAGCAAATGATCACACAGGAATTAGAACTCCGTAAAAACCCCGTTGCACTATTATACATTGATGAATTTATAAATGATTATGCGTATTACGTCAGTGAAACATGGGGGTGTAATGAATGGCTATAACAGTAGATACATATAAAATTACAGACGCCCCGAACGTTTGTGACAAAACGATTGATGATAATACAAAAATCACATTATCAAACGTGATACCGTATGAACCATGTGATGTTTTAAATCCCGTTTTAGTGTGTAACTATTCTTCATCGCTGACAACACAGAACTATGCGCAAATATCTGCGTTTGGCAACAGGTGGTATTTTATAAACGGCGTTTCGATGATATCGGGAAACAGATGTATATTGCGTTTGTCAGTTGATGTTCTCAAGACGTATTACACATCAATTAAAAATTGCCGTGGTACGGTTTTACGTGCGGAAAATCCTAAACACCGTCAATTATATGACAGTAAATTACCCGTCACAGGTGCGATGTATTTTCGTTCAACATTGTTTCCGCAAACACCGTTTACAGCGGCTAATGGATGGAATTACTTGATGTACGTCGTGGGAAAAGAAGGTGAGTAAATGTCTGTAAATGAATTAATATGGGGTCCAATAACAGAGGGTAATACACAATTTAAAAATATATTAGGTGATACCGTAAAATTTACACAGAATGTTGAAACAACGTTAAATCAGGGAAACAGCAAATTTGAACCTTTAGACAACAGCGTATGTTTGTTAGGTTTTGGTAATACGTCACCGTATGTCAATGCACGTATTGTTGCATGGAATCCGCTGACAGATTTATTAGTCGATGAAAAAATGTATGATACGAATGTATCCGTATTATCGTATGCGTTAGGTATCGCAGGTAACGGCGAACTGCGTTATTATGAGGGTATAGGCGGCACTAATTCACATAGAAATGAATACAGGTGGATTACGTGTTATCCACCGAATGACAGCGGCGCAATTGGCTATTTAGGACGTGCGATAAATGAAATAACGTACATTACGGATTACGAATATCAGCGCAAATGGTTAATATTAGTGCAACCTGTTTGCACCGAAACACATACAACAGGCGGTGATACTATATATGAGGGTTCATCACCTGCGTATTGGTGCACGATTGATAAATGGTGGAATGACGAAAAAACAGATTATCCGTGTATTGCACGTATCATAGCAGTACCCTACACATATTCACAGGATTACAATTTAAAATCAGGTGTGTTTTCCTGTTTTGAAACAATAAATCAGGATTTCAATATTGAATTTGATGAACAATCAGAATATTATAATAAATTCCTGATACCTAAAGAATGGCAATGTTACAAAAATATAAATATCGGTTACAGCAATTACCGTAATTCACAGGCAAACTTAAGATATTTCAATTTCGGTTTTACTTTAGCAGGGTGTTATTTTTCCGAATTTACAACTATACGTACTGCGTGGACACCGTATTATAAACCCGTTGTCGGTGATTGGACGGTTCATCATTGCAAACCTGTTTCAGCAGGCGGTACGTCAAACGCATATTGTACATATTCAACGTATAATCCGCACAATAAAACAAAAAATCAAGTCATCGATGATATTGCACATATTGCCGCACATATCGGTGGATTTTTCATTTTTGAAACGGAATACACGTCAGCGGCAAATGACAACTATAATGTATTTTTAGGATTACTTGACAACGGCGTGTCAACGGGTGAATATTCACGGGGTACTGATAACCGCAACAGTGATCAATACAATTGGGATTCGGCAACAGAGGCAAACTACAATCCTGACGCACCGTCAACACAGGATTTTAATTCAGTTGAATCTACATTTAATGCCGTGTCTATTGCGGACGGTGTAAAAAAATATGTGTTTGACGATACAAATTTACAGGCGTTCGGAAATTCAATGTTTGATATTATTGATACAACGGATCCTGACGAACTGATTCAAAACCAAACGCTGACTAATTTCTTGACGAACAATCCATTAGATTGTATAGTAGCCGTAAAACGTTTTCCGTTACCCGATATGTCACAGGGTACATCACAAAATCCCGTAATCGGAAAAGTAACTGTTGCAAACTGTTTGGCAAAACCGTTTACATCTGACAGTGTAATTTATACGTGCGGTTCGTTGGATATACCTGTTGTGTTTGGTAATTATTTAGATTATCAGTGTCAGTATGTTCTCACATTGCCGTTTTGCGGTACGTGTGAACTGGACGCACAAACGATCACAGGAAACACGATTGAGGTTAAATACAGCATTGATTATAACACGGGAACGTGTACTGCGTGGGTGTTGGCACGTTCACAGGATGGAAAATCCGTTGTAATTGACAGTGCAAACGGAAATTGCGCTATTGATGTACCTATGTCGGGAATTGAAACAGCGACATTGACAGGTGAAATATACAATGGTAATGAAAATCTAAAGGCGGCAAAATTTAATGGCATAATTTCGGGTGTGGCGTCTGTTGGTAAATTTGCAACGTCTGTTTCACAGCGTGATTTTACGGGTGCGTTAACGTCAGCGGCGTCAATTGTTGATAACGTACACAGTACATCCGTGAAACAATGGAATGTTGATCATACACAGATACCGTTTAAAATGATAGGCGGTTCAAGTGCGTGCAATTCGTTACAGTTGGAATTGTACCCACGTTTGACGGTTTACCGTCCTGTTGTAGATAGTACGCTGAATTTAGCAGACTATTTACATAACGTCGGTGCGGCAACGTGTCACTCAACAACATTGGGTTCGTACACGGGATATGTTGAAGCGACAAATGTTGATTTATCAGGGTTTGACGCTACAGTCACAGAAAAACAAATTATCGTGTCTGCACTTAACGGTGGTGTTTATCTGTAATGTTTCACGTGAAACAATCAAAACCCCGATACACAAATATCGGGGTTTGTTTCACATTATTCTGTTTCATTCAGTCTCAAACGCACTATTTGTTGTGCGTAGTCAATACCTAATGCTAATGTAAAATCAATAGGAATTATTGCATGGTAACACCCTTGTAAAACTGTTTCTGTATTTCCTGTATAGTCGGTTATCGGTACGGGAAATTCAACATCATCATCGCAGTACACACTTGCAAATTTGTTCGCAAATTGATGTTTAACGACAACGGTGTTGACGGTGTAATCTGTATCAATGTATTTTTTCAAAACGTTGTAATGCGTAAATGGTTTTTTAATGTTGCGGTTTGCGATTTCAGCAGGTATCGCCATTTTTGGCAAACCTGCAATTACGGTTTGTATTCCGTTGTCAATGTCTTGTTTGATGTATTTTTTCGCTCCTAACGGTAAAAAATTACAATAGACTGTTTCAAAATCCCACGTGCCTAAACTCAAAAACAATTCTTTATCAGGATGGTTTTCAAATATTTTTTCGTTTTTTGCGGTGATCATTGCGTTATAGCGTTCAATTGCTTTTTTCAATTGTTCGCTGTTTGGTTTGTCTGTTTTATAGTATAGACTGTCTGTATCATATTGTACTATTAAATCAGGGAACATTGATATAAAATACATTAGTATTTTACGGGCGTAACTTGTAACCCAAAACGCAATATATGGGTTTAACCATGACTGATATTTTATATTTTCAAACGTTGTTTCATCCGACGGGGCGAACAAACCATCCATAAATTCATCATACATATCAGACGGTTTTGTACTTAAGACACCGTAATACGTATTGACGTTTCGTTTTGCGTCCATGTATTCAACTGTATTCTGCTGTTTCGCAATTTTCAGTTTTGATTTTGTAACATAGTCGTGTGTGATACAATCAAACATCCATTGCGGAATTTTTTTGTAACCGCTGAAAACATACAATGCTAACGGGGTGTATTCCATATCATATATTTCATTGTATGCCGATAGATCAATGTCATTGATACACGCTACAATGTTATTTCCACGGCGAATTTTACCGTTATACGCAATTAGATTTTGTATTGTGCCGTATTTTTTCTGAAAAATTGGATTAGTGAAATTTAGTGCCTTATGTTTTGAAAATGTTGCGTGTTCTGTTTTTGATTCTAATTTTTTAAAAATGCATATAATGAAATACGGTTTGTGTTTGTTCCTGATATCATCATATTCGGATAATTTAGCACGGCGCAATGTACCGTATGGGAATTTACGCTGTATCATTTGTGCAGGATAATCAGACGTCAAATCAACACATTGTATGTTGTGTAATGTTTTACCGACGTCCTCAATATTCGAACCGCACAAACCACCACAATAACCATAATTACGGCATATTTCCCATTGGAATTGACTTGCGTACAATTTAGCGTTCAATTTCATCAAATGCGCTAAATTTGTTTTAGCTTCTTTTTTTCTGTATTCGTTGTGACTGATACGTTCGGCGGTCAGTTCTTCACTTTCACGTATTGCGGTTTTCAATTTTAATCTTACAAATCCACTTGAGGTATTAGGTAAAATCACGCCGCCGTTATCCTGTGTGTATGCGTTCAATACGGCGTTATGCATTTCGGATAATATGATAACGTCATTGATACAGTACTGTTTTTCTTTTTCTGTCAATATTGTTGACGGGGTGCGAATTAAATCATAGTTTAAATCGCCTTTTAATTTCTGTGTTTGCGTCCAGTTTTTCGCAATGTCTGCTAAACTATGACCGAATAAACCGATACATTCACGCAACACGAACAAACCAAAATCCACATACAAAACGTCACGGGGTGATTTTGCAAAACACTTTTCAATCTCAAAATCACGGGTTATTTTGTATTTGATAAATGACCATTCGTGTGATAAATTTGCAACCCATATAATGCATTTAGCCTGTGTTCGTTCGATGGATTTATCAAAATCACTTTTAGCTTTTAGTACACCGTGCAATACGTGAATGAAATTGTTAAACTCTTCATACGCGCGGTACAGTGCATAATGCTGTGTACCTATGCTGATTTGATAACTATACAAAAAACAGTAATCAACAACGGTTTTTGTTTTCTGTTTCTCTGTTACCGTGTGCGATATTGTTGTTGATTCTGTGTCAAATCCTATGCCTGTTTTATAAATACGTTCCCCGATAACCTTATTGGGGTTATCGGGTGAATAGATAGGATTTGTTGTTTCTGTCATTAACTTTATCAGCAATGCACGTAATTGGAAATAATCGTAATTTGTTACGTCTGTCATTCTTCATCACTCCTATTTTAATTCCATCCGAAATCAGGGTTAAAACCGTCGTTCAAATCTTCATTTGTGTATGAAAATGTTTCACCTGTTTCATAGTCGAACGTATCACCGTTTTCATTTTGTGTCTGTGATAATTCGTTGTTGATACCATCTTCATACGCTTGAAATAGTTCAGTTAGTATTGATTCACGATACGTGTAATCCTGATACCATTGTATATGATCAAACGGTACGCCCATTTTGTCAGCTAAATTACGTATTTCATATTGTTCTTCAAACATCCATGTGTTACGCCAATTCTGATACCACGTGTCAAAATCTAACGGTTCATTGTCAACGCCTGAACTATACACGGCGTCAAATGACGGTGCGACGATTTCGTCAAAATCTAACACGGGTATTTCCATTGTTGGAAACAGCGTTTTTTGTTCTTTCAGATACTTCTTTTTTTGTCTTGCGAATGAGGGTTTATTTTTGTTTATAGCACGTATTGTTTGATGTTTGGTGCGGTTTGCTTTTGTGTTCTTGATCACTGTAAAACCCTGTTTGTTGGTGTATGTTTCAAACGGTTTTAACTGATTTGTGATTTTTTCATATTCGGGCGAATTAACACCGAAAAACGAACCGACTTTATTAATGTATGAATTAATGTTGTCTATTGCCTTTTGTGTTGCGGTACGGGGTTTACGCATTTAGCATACCCCCGTTTCAAAAATTAAATCCATTGCAATGTCATACATTAAACAACGGGTGCGTGTTGTTCGTGAACATTCTTCACAACATAACGGACATAAAACCATTGCTGAACAAAAATTAATATAATGCCATATGTCAGGTATAGTGTAAAATGTTTCACGTGAAACATTGTTTAACCTACAATGATACGGGTTATCACACCATGTACATTCTATCAGGCATACGCCCTCAAATGGTTCGTAATAGCGACACACTGTTGGTTTGATACACTCTAATATCTTATGTGTGCCGTTGTAGTACACATGGGTTAATACATCGTTGTCGTGTCGGTCATAGTGGTCAGTTGTTTCAATTGGTTTGTCATAGTAATTTGTTTCACGTGAAACATTGTAGTCGCAATGATCACAAATGCCGTAAAAACATTCACCGTCTAATTGATCACAAAATATTGATACCATTATTAATCACTCCTATCTTATATACGTTCGGATTTCAGATATACATACACGCCTTGTTTTTTTAACCGCTTGCAAAATTCGCAAGCGGTTTTACGGTCAGGGAATGTTGCAATAACTATCCTTGTTGGATAATCGTATACTTTATATGTGGTCATTGTTTAGTCACCTCTTTATATAAATTTATACTGTTTAATGACTGATAAACAATCACTACAATATGTGCCGATCAATGTTCCACCATTATAATACACTTCAATTAACATTGATGTCCAATGCAATGGCTGTTTACCTTTTGCTAAACATCCGCTACAAATTGTTTGTCCGTTACCCTCACACGGTTTTAAAATCATTTGTATCACCTCACTTTAAACGCTGATATGTAAATTGCTTGTTTGGGTTTGCCTGTTTCAGTTCGGCAAACCTCATTTGAAAATGTTGATCATTGCAACACGTGCAATATATCCATTCTTTTCTGTTACCTATTACTTCATACACGTGGTATAAATATGTTGTTTCGCTCATTTTAAATACCTCATTTCTAAATTGTTTCATGTGAAACATTGATTACATTCCCCGTGTCGCCGTTAGGTCAGCGCAATTATTAAAGCTTGACGTATATTGTTAAACCGATTTGCGGTTTATTTAAAACGTTAGTGTAAAATCCGTGGTGATCACTGTATATTACTTTAATTTCATCCCCTGTTGACAAACCCACTCTGTATACATCATCGTTATCAATTTTCCATATAAAGCCTAAACTTTCCATAGACTTTAATTCACGTTCGGTGTACATTTCAGTGTCAACCATTACATTTTTCTGATACGCATTTTTTAATACTTTCATGAGTAACTCCTATCTGACGTGTGAACGTCGGTTCATTTGGTTTATTTCCATGTTCTTATTATACGCCCGTAATATGATAGTATTATGATGTTATTGTGATGGTTTTGTGATAATGGTTAGCGTATACTAACAGTATTACGGAGCGTATAATTAGGATTTGTCAATAGGTTTTTGAAATTTTGTAGGAGTGCTAAAAGTTGTCTGTAGTATTTACATGGTTTGTTGTGCATAGTGACGAAATTTTTGTGGTCAGCTGACCATGTAATCGGTTTGTAGCTCTGCACTAATAAGGGA
>JAGBVR010000004.1 GCA_017630215.1 Bacteroidales bacterium
CATCCTGAGCCAGGATCAAACTCTTCATTGTATATTTCTTATAAATCTCTCAGCTTGTCCTGACACTTATAATTCCTTTCAAAAGAATTAACGCTTCTCGATAAATTGTATTTCTCGGTACTTGCTTCTTGTACAGTAAAACAGTCTTTTCAATGAACTTCTCATTTCCTCTCTCGAGGCCCGTTTTTCAAATGGGAGTGCAAAGGTACGACTTTTTATTTAACTTCCAAACTTTTTCGAATATTTTTTCAAACTTTTTTCAAAAGAAATATGCCTCTAAGAACGCATTCTACTGATTCTCAAAGGCATATGATTAAATTTATTTTTCGATAACTAATTGGGATTTCAGTTTCATTTTGAAATCTTCCCCGATTAAAGTCATACCGTCTATAGCAGGGAATAACTTCTCGAGATTCGCCAAGTAATCATCCAGACTAGAATAGATCTCAAACGGCGACTCAAGAATACGGTTCGGACACTGGGAGACCTTAAGATATTCCACAGGAAGCATCAGATACGCATCCCTCTTGCCCTGTTCATACTTGAATTCCACAGTCAGATCCACGCACCTCTTGAAAATTCCGGCCAGGCCATAAAGTTCATCCTGTCTATCAAGACCTTCCTGAGGGATCTCCAGCTCAACCACGACCTCAGAACCGCAGCTTCTCTCACCTATATATATAATAGGAGATAAAGTATAGGCATCATAGGTCCAGCACTCTTTTTCCGGAAATCTCGAATATTCAAGAATCTTCCCATCCACTTTCACAGACTGAGGAGGGAAAACTGCCGGAAGCCTGAGTTCATATGCACGGTCTTGGGGAGCTCCGTCATATCCGCCCACCCTCTTGCCGATCACGATTCTTACGATATTGCCCTCTGAGACCTTGGAAATCTGAGTCCAGGCTCCGCCATTCTTGTAGTCCTGGCTGATTCCATCATCCTCATAATGCGAAAGGATTCCGTCACCTCCCGGTACAAAGGTAAGCACAAGAGTATTGCAAGGCTCCTGCAGATTCTCTATGTCAGAGGGATTCATCGGAATGATGCTTCCTGCCTTCGCATACCAAGGATTCTCAGCCAATGTATAATGAAGATCAAGAATACGACCGCCTGAGTACATCATACCTGTCGCAAAATCATACCATTGGCCTTCAGGAAGCCAGATCTGACGGTCAGCCAATCCTGTCAAAGAATCACACGACTGCACGACTGCAGTGGCAAGAATATCATTACCGAACATGAACTGTTCCTTATATGTATAAGCTTCCTCATGCTCCGGATAATCATAATACATAGGGCGACACATAGAAACACCTGTATCATAATTGGCACGAGATGCATTATATATATATGGTACCAGATCATAGCGGAGACGGATGGCATCTCTCATCATGAAAAGATGATCAGAGAAAGCCCATGGATATCTCACAATACGCTGATCCTTAGTCGAGTGGGTCTTGAATATCGGAGTAAACACTCCATACTGAAGCCATCGGGTATAAAGTTCAGGATCAGTTTCCTTCACCTCCTTATGGAACATATGGCCTCCGATGTCATGGCCCCAATATCCGTAATTCACATTGGATGCAGTAGCAGTGAACCAAGGAAGGAAAGCCAGAGTCTTCCATGTAGCATAAGTATCACCGGAAAAAGCCAATTGATAACGGTGGCTGCCAAGACCTCCCCATCTATGATAAATGAACGGACGGATATCAGGAGACCTTTCCTCAGCGTGACGGAAGAATGTATGATTCAGCCAGAAAGTGTTCGAGAGGTCCTTCACATACTTGGACTCCCTCCATTGCTGCCAATCCAGCCACCAGAAATCCACTCCATCTTCCTCCATGGGGCCAAGTACAGTTTTGAAATACGAATCAGCCCATTTCTCTTGAGACATTCTGAAAGGAACGCCTTCTCCCGGCTTGTCCCAGCCATAATCTGCGGCAAAAGTCTCATACTGAGCCTCAAACGGTTCTATACCAGAAGCGGGATGCAGATTCAAAGCCACTTTAAGGTCCTCTTTCTCAGTCCATTTCAAGAAATTGGAAGGCGAAGGGAATAACTGTTCCTGCCATGTATATCCGGTCCATCCTATTCTCTGTCCATAGGCATCCTTAGCTGGATTCTTCTTGCGAAGACCCCAGGTCTCATGCCAGTCCATATCGACGATAAGCACATCAATAGGAATATCCACGGAACGGAGATTGTTCACTAGATCACGGAATTCGTTGTCAGAATATTGCCAATAACGACTCCACCAATATCCGAAAGTGTATTTCGGAGGCATAGGAGAACGTCCGGCCACTTTCGCATAATCAGCCAGGGCCTGCTTATAATCATGTCCATAAGCGAAGATGTACAGGTCCTGACGATCTGCTTCAGGACGAACCGAAACCCACTCCTTCCAATGTGAATCAACAGGGACCAGAAGATGAGTCCGGCTATCATCCACTATGCTCCATCCAGAGCGTGAGACAATTCCCTTCTCCATCGGTTCTTTTCCAAGTTTGTCGCCATCACATCCATCAAGAGTGCGTGTCGTACCCATCAGATTCTGATCGTCTTCCATACCCGGAGTCCATAAAACCTTCTTTCCTCCAAGCAAGAATTCCACTTTCAGATTCTCAGCTGTGAACTTTTCTTCCGGCTTATATGTCAATGTAATATCAGAGGTCTTGATCACTACTCTTGACTTAGACTTCGAAACTTTGAAATCCGGTACCGGGAGCTTTCTATTGATAAAAGTCAATGTCGCATTATCCTCAAAGACGCCATCCTCACTCCACTCCATTCTGACAAGGCGGGATGTAATGACCGTAAAACGAGCATTACCCGCAATGACCATTGCCGAAGGATCGGCCTTAGGGTCGTTCGCATCCGCTACCTCTGCAAACGAAGCAATCGTGCAGCAAAGCAACACGATTGCGAAAAAGAGTTTTCTTATCATAACTTATATTATATTATATCACTATCGCTTCTGCGCAGATGAACAAATGCCTCAGCACGCTTGCAGTGGAATTCGATACCTCTGAACTGTTCCATCTGATGATGCCAGTTACCATAGACATTCTCCATACCCTGACTGCTGTGACACATGCACGCCTCGAGTTTCTTATCAGCCACAGATGTAATATCCACATAATCAGTCGGGTGAAACAGCTGGGTCTGCCCACCTGTCATAGTCTCGAAGAAATACAGGTCGAATTTATATTTGAGTCTTTTCCAAGATTCAAGCACGAGATTAGAACAAACCCTATGATCGCGATGAAGGTCTACCGGCCAATGGGTAAAGACAATATCCGGCTTTTCACTTTCTATGAAATCGCACATTTCCTTATATCTTTCCACATCAAGCTCAGTGTAACCGTCAATCTGATTCAAGAAAACCGGACGCACGCCGAGAACCTTGCAGGCATTTCTCGCTTCTTCAGTCCGTATAGCGGCCGCTTCCCCATGAGTTTTGCCTTTGATTCCTGATTCTCCCTTTGTAAGATATACTGCAACGACATCATATCCTTTATTTTTCAGGATAGCCATCGTACCGCCGCACGCTGTCTCCGGATCATCAGGATGTCCCCCGATAACCAGAACCTTACGAGTCTCTGTCACCTCAGCAGAACCCGATTTGGCAAAGGCCTCAGGCCCCAGCACAGCCGCACCGGCAATTGCTGAAGCCGAAACCTTAAGCATATCTCTCCTATTCATATGAAGTTATGTATTAATACAATGAGATCATTCCCCAAGACTGAGGACCGCCTTCGATTGTCACATAAACTACCACTTCCCTTTCGAGTCCGGCAGTGGTGCCAGGGCCCTTGAAAGGAATTTTAACCACCTGACGAGGATTGCGGATCTTCTCATTAAGATTCAGCGTACCGAACCACTGAGGGCCTGACTTGAATTCCACCTTGCTGATCTTCACATTCTCGCCACGGGCATTTGTGATCTTGAGACCGTTCATCTTAGCAAAATCAGTGGCCATGATAGTCATATAAAGACGCTTCTTGCTCTTACCGTCGAAATCCTGAGGACACCAATATGCGACTTCCTTCTCAGGAGCATAAGGATTAAACGACTTGTCGGCATAATCCACTGCAGAATACTTTGCAACAAGCTCACAAGCGGCTGCAAGAGGATCTGCAAAAGGTTCCACGACAGAGATTATATTCTCACCGGCCGGGCAGACATCCTCTGCTGTACCATAACCTGTTCCATAGTGGAATGTATTGTCTGAAGCTACCATGTCAGCGAACTCGCCTGCAATCGCCTTCTCGAAATAGTAATTCATACGAGGGGCATAATAGTCTCTCACAAGACCTGACCATACACGAGCAGAATAGTCCTTGAGAGAAGGGCCTGACCAAGTAGAAACCAGTCGCTTGATCTCCTTCTTGAAGTCTGCTGCTTCCTTCTCGTTTGTAGCCACCTTGTCTGCCATATCGAACCATCTCTGGATTCTGAGGATAGGATGAGACTCGAGAAGACGGTCCATATCGAGAAGCATCTGATTGAGCTGTCCCTTAAGTTCACGTGCTTTCTCAAGATCACCGGCTACGATTGCCCAATTTGCGGCCTTCAATGCATAATCAGCCTTAGCTGCAATATAAAGAGCAGCATACTGGACAGCATCAGTTACATAAAGTTCATTATCCTTATAAGTATCTGCTACAGAAAGGAATGCTTCGATACCATCGAAGTAATGCTGATTGATGTTCATAGTCTCGCCTCTATGATATGCAGGACGCTGCTGCCACAGAAAGCGGGCATTATTTGTAAAATTGTCATATACCGACTGTCTGAGTTCGTTCCAGAACTCTGTGAACGCTGGATCCGAAGCGCCATAACGTGCTCTGTTATAAGACTCCAGGAAAGAATCAAGGTCGATTCTCGAATCGCTCCATGCTGCCGCTGAGATAAGTTCATAAATAATCTCGTTGTTCTCAACACCTTCCGGAGATGTACCGAAACCGGTAAGACGGCCTTTGTTCTCAGACTTGACAGCATCGATATGACCATTGAGATAGAAGTCAAGAGGTCCCTTAAGTGCCGTACGGCCACCGAAGTTAGGAACTGTACTCCAGATCCATGACTTTCCATAGAAACCGCTGAGATTGTCCCAGCTGTTACCATTCTTCCATACATAGTTATTGAAGTCCACAGCGAGATCGATCACCATCATCTTATCATCCGGTGCGCCGCTCAAAAGAGCCTCTACACTCTGAGGATCCCAGATATCACGCTGGTATCCGAACATCCATCCCTGCATAACCCATACGGCATCAGGATTGGCAGCAGCCACAGCCTCATAGATAGTCTTGCTGTAATGCTGAAGCTTGTCATGACGTTCCTGAGAACCCTTTTCACCGAACGGGATATCAAGCTCGTTGAAGCTGTCGATAAGATAATACTTACCCTTTCCGAATTCCTTCTCCCATTCTTTGATGAACTCTGTTCCGATAACGCTGAAAAGAGAATCCACTGGTGAGAGCATATAGCTTTCATGGCCTGACCACTTGGTAGTCATCATATCCACTTCCGGATAATGCTCCTTTACCGCCTTTGGAACAAAGCCCGCAAAGCCCTGATATACAGGATTCATACCCAGTGCCAGCATCCTGTCATTGATCTTATGCTGGAGTGCGATCTGATTTGCATGCCACTCTTGGGACATACCGCCATCGATAGCTGTCATATTACCCATTCTCATCCATGGGAAATGAGCCGGACCAGTGAAATATGCATCGATCTCCTCCTGGCTAAGTCCGAGCTTAGACCATACTCGTGCAAGGATAGCCTCACCTGCAATAGGAGCCAGAGGCATATTGAAACCGTGAAGGGCAATCCAGTCGATCTCCTTCTCCCATTCTTCCCAGCCCCAGAAAGGGGTGGTGTAACCATATGTACATACATTGTAATAAAGGCGGTCGCAGAAAGGAGTGGTCACGCTCCTGCGCTCCATATCAGCGAGCTCTCCAGGAAACTCAAGTCTGTCACCTGTCCAGCTTGCGATACCATAACCATTCTCGAGCACAAAGTCATAAAAACCCTTACAGAGAGCGACTGCTGAAGTTCCTTCTACTGTAAGAACATCATCCTTTACAGTCAATGCATAAGTATCAAGGCTGTCCACCTTGTCAAGCATCACAAACTCCACATTGGAAGGAAGGCTTCCGAATGTTCTGGAAATAACATTTTCAGCTTCCTTGACCTCAGCCGGCTTGCAGCTGCAGAAAACAGATACGGCGGCAATGATCACCGCCACGAAAGAAATAGTCTTTTTCATGTGTTATAAATCATTTGGCAGCAAAGTTAATGAATTATTGCTATCTTTACGACATAATTTTAAACCTATGAAACCACAATCTAAACGACTTTTATCACTTGATGCATTGAGAGGCTTCGACATGCTGTTCATTATGGGGTTTTCCGAACTGGTAATGAAAGTATGCGCATTGTTCCAGGGTGGAGAACAATGGTGGATATCACGGACAATGAAGCACGTAGCATGGGACGGAATAGCCCATCACGACACAATCTTCCCCCTTTTCCTTTTCATTGCCGGAGTATCTTTCCCGTTCTCATACGCCAAGCAGCTGTCTTCAGGCATGTCGTCACGTTCGATATATTTGAAGATCTTCAAAAGAATGCTGATTCTCATCGGGCTTGGAATCATTTACAACGGTTTTTTCAAATTTGATTTTGCAAATCTAAGAGTTGCCAGCGTTCTCGGACGCATCGGCCTTGCCTGGGGATTTGCAGCGATCCTTTACATCAATTTCAAACCGATGACAAGGGCGATAATTGCCGGAGTCACACTCATCGGATACTGGCTTCTTATCTGCTATGTGCCGGCACCGGATGTACCAGGAGCCGATCCTCTTACAATGCAGGGCAACCTTATCGGATATGTAGACAGACTTCTTATGCCAGGAAGACTCATTTATGACGGCGGACGCTTCGATCCGGAAGGACTTCTCAGTACAATACCAGCCATTGTATCCGCGATGCTCGGCATGTTCACAGGAGAATTCATCAGAGTTCCAGACGAAAAGATTTCCGGTAGCAAGAAATCCCTTTATATGGCAGGCGCCACAGCAGCAATGCTCTGTCTGGGTCTTCTCTGGAGTCTCGTATTCCCTATCAACAAAATGCTCTGGAGCAGCTCATTCGTGCTTGTAGTTGGCGCATACAGCCTCGGAATGTTCGCATTGTTCTATTATATAATAGATGTGAAGGGATGGCAGAAGTGGACCCTGTTCTTCAGAGTGATCGGTATGAACTCAATAACAATCTATATGGCGCAGAAGATATTCAGTTTCAGCAGCGTCAACAGGTTCTTCTTCTCTGGAATCGTAAGCCATGTCCCTGAAGCATGGGGCGAAGTAGTGTATGCTGCGGGATTCGTCGCTATCTGCTGGCTGTTCCTTTACTTCCTTTATAAGAAAAACACATTCCTGAAAATCTAGGAATGTGTTATCAATAAACTCTGAAATTCAGTTTCAGCTATTCTTTCGGGGCCTTTACCAGTATGCTTTTCATATCTCTTGTGAGTCTGACATCCTGGAAGAGGCCCTGACCATATTGGCGGACATAGGTTCTGAATCCCGGCTCGCCACTGGTAAATTCAAATATACGGGCTCCGCTTCGCCCTATATTGTTGTAAACCGTATCACAACCGCTGTAACGGCCATAAATATAGAACATATCACCAAACTTGAGGACAAAGTCATCATCATGATCATGTCCGCACACAACGGCCTCAACATCGCCAAGTTCCTTGAAGTTAGCCACAAGGCCCGAATTATATCTTGATGAGCAAGGCTCCTCAGCGAAATAACCTATCATACTTCTGCCAGTATCCCTTACTCCATCGTTATATTCCCTTACAGGAATATGGCAAAATGCCATTGACGGCACCGGAGTGCCACCATTAGCTTTTGTAAACGCCTCACTATGGTCTCTATACCATCCTATCTGGCTGTGTCTGATATAATCATATCCCTTCTCTCCTCTATACTCGATGTAAGAACCAGAATCAAAAAGATAGAACACCCTCTCGACTCCTTTTGAAGATGAGAGACTGATCACGTCATTCGAATAGCCATGCAATCCTTTGCGAGCCGGAGTATTGATATTGCCCGGAATGGATCTGATTACAGCGTACATTTCCTCACGATTCAACTCGAAATCGCTGTCATGATTTCCCATTGTCACAGCAAACGGAATACCTCTGTCCACAATCGGCTGGAGAAGTTCGCGTGCCGACTTCTCAGCAGGATTACCAAAGATGATGTCTCCGGTATGAATCACCAGATCAGGCTTTTCCGTATCAAGCATCTCTATGACATTGGCCAAGGCTCTTTCCGATCTCTTATCGCCGGCAACATAATGGGTGTCAGTCAGCTGAAGAATCTTGAATTTACCATCAGGACGGAATTTGAATTCACGGACCGGTTTGTCATTGAGAACCGGATCCGCCTTAGCATCCTTACGTGTGCCGGCAAGTGCGTCAATGCCTGGCACAGCAATGGCTGCACCCGAAAGTGCAGCCACCTTGAGAAAGTCTCTTCTTTCCATATATAGCTTAGAAATTGTATTTCACCATCATATTGACACGGTGATTGCCTACCCAATGGAGGTTCTTGTCCGCAAGGCCGAACTCATTGAGCTTGCCTTCATTATACTCACCGTACTGAACACTTGTCCACTGATACTCGAGTCCGACATTGAGCTTGCCGATATTGTAGATTATCTGCGGATTGATTCTGTACATCTGGTTGATATTAGAGAAGCCGTTTGTGCAGAAATATACATCAGACTTGGCAAGAGGTCCGGATGCTGCCTCAGCAAGACCGAGATTCTTCATATAACCCAGCATAAGCACTCCCTGCCATTTCTTTCCATAGATCAAAGAGAGCCAAGATGAAGAATTGCGAAGCGAAGCATAATTCCAGCTTCCGTCAGGATTCTCACCGATTTTAGCATAACCGCTCATCAGGTTCATATGCTCTCCACCTTCACCGTATGTGGTCTTTGCCTTGACAGCAAATTTCTTATAAGAGTACTGGGCGTATGCATATCCGAGGACTGAAGTCTTTCTATCGGAAACCTTCACTGTCTTTTCATTCAATGTTCCGAAGACTCTTGGCTTGATGCTGAGAACATCCACACCGGCTTTGATAAGGAAATTCTTAGTCTTATATCCCAATGCGGCATAAGCCTCTGGAGTCTTTCCATACTTCATATACATTGCCGAGCCGCCGATCGGACCGTTGGACTGATACTGCATCTGCCAAAGTGCAGCAGCAGAGACGAACCAATTGCTTCCAAGGTTTGCATCCATCTGCACAAGAGGCGTTCTTGAGAACGGGCCGAATGGAGCACCGACCTCAAGGCTGAACACATGCGGGAAGTCTGCCGCCATCGGATGCCATCCCTGTCCGATCTTAAGAGCAACAGAAGCTTTCTGATCTTCTCCCATAGGAAGATCCTTCCAGGTTACAGTCGCATATGCCTGGCGTAAACGGGCCTGAGCTGTGCCGGAAATCTTTGTACTGCTTGGAAAATATACCGTTGCGTTTGCATTCGTAGAGTTTGAAAGACCTGCATAAAAGTCACCCTCTATCTTTGCTCCGAAATGAACATTTCCAATGCTGTAACCGGTAACATCCACACCGAGGCGGGAAGTAAGAGCGACGAAACGGAACGAAGACTCATCATTGATATCAATACCATCTTTCATCGAAACATCTTTCGGAAGGTAATAGAAAAGGTCTGCTGTTCCTGACACGCTCTCACGGCTGTCATAGATGAAATAGTTCCTGACGAAACCATAAAGTTTGAAATGATTCTTTGGCTCAGCCTTCTGCTCTGGTTCTGCAGCTGCTGAATTCACTGCACAAAGGGAAAGAAGCGCAGCTGAAAGCATTATGTAAAAACGGTTCATATTTTATATTGTTTAATAATCGGGGTATATTCTTCCACTGAACCTGCCAGTCGGAATGACAAATGGGCTGCCCGAAAGCAGCCCACAAATATAGTATTTTTTTCAGTATTAGAATCCGATAAAGATCAGCATTAAGTAACCAAGTGCAAAACCTACTATACCCATGACGATTCCGACAGTAGCCATCTGCTTGGTAGTGATCATACCTGTAGATGCGGCAAGAGCATTCGGCGGAGTACTTACAGGGAGACACATTGCAATGGATGCGCAAACAGCGATTCCAACGATCATAGCCGGTACACCACCCATATTATCAAATGCAGGATTTCCAGCCATAGCCTTTCCTACTACGATAAGGATAGGAACTACAAGGTTTGCTGCAGCCGAGTTCGAAATGAAGTTCGAAAGGAAGTAGCAGATAAAGCCTCCTACAAGCATCACGACAAGGGCATTCCAGCTTGCGAACGGAATGATCTCGATAAGCTTTGTTGCAAGTCCTGTCTGATTAAGAGCAGTTCCAAGAGCAAATCCTCCGGCAACCATCCAAAGCACTGCCCAATTGATTTGTTCGAGGTGGCGAGCCTTAAGAATACCGGTAGCGGAGAATACAGCGAATGGAATCATAGCCACGATATTCGAGTTCACCTTGAACAGGCTCTCGCCTACCCAAAGAATAATAGTAAGGGCAAATGTCACCCACACCACATATTTCTGGAATGGTGTTACCTTTACAGGGGCGCCTTCGATCTTAAGTTCTATTGACTTAGCCTTGAAAGGATACAGTTTCTGAAGAAGAATCCACGCAATAAAAAGCATGATGAGGACAAAAGGAACCATCCTGAGCATCCATGATGCAAAAGTGATATTGTAACCTGCCTCCTGAAGAGCTCCAAGAGCAATCGCATTCGGCGGAGTACCGATAGGTGTACCCATACCACCGATATTCGCCGCAATAGGAATGGCAAGGGCAAGAGAGATTCTTCCGCCGCCATCTTTCGGCAATGTAGCAAGGACCGGAGTAAGGAAGGTAAGCATCATAGCTGCAGTAGCGGTATTACTCATGAACATAGAGAAAATACCGATAACGAGCAATACACCAAGAAGAACGAACTTAGGATTCTTACCGAAAGGCTTGAGCATCACCTTCGCGAGCTGAACATCAAGTCCTACTTTGGTGGCTGCAAATGCGAGAACGAATCCACCGAGAAAGAGCATGATCACAGGATCGGCAAAAGCCGCCATCACATCCTTATAATTGGTAAGAGCACCGACATTTTCCTTAGCGATAAGGAAACCAAGTCCCTTGTTAGATGTCGTGAGAAGAATGGAAACAATTGCTACTACAGAAGTGGTCCAGGTCGGAATGACTTCAAGAATCCACATAAGTGCTGTAAACACAAAAATCGCAATGACTCTCTGCTGGGTGAGCGTAAAGATAGGCTCGGCAGTGACAGGGTCGACTCCAAAGAAAGAAGTAGGTACGAAAGCCAGGAAGAATGTTATGACGCACACACCCAGAAAACTAAGGCAGCGCTTTACATTCATCGGATGGCCCAGAAATGAAAAATAGGACATAGTATTTAGTATTGTTATTAATTATATTTCCAATAAGGGATGTAAAGTTGGACATTTTATTTATAAAAAACAAGAGAGCAGCC
This sequence comes from Bacteroidales bacterium, assembly GCA_017630215.1. Lineage (GTDB taxonomy): Bacteria > Bacteroidota > Bacteroidia > Bacteroidales > UBA932 > Cryptobacteroides. The sequence goes on from JAGBVR010000004.1 coordinate 11,608, forward strand.
CGAAGACTGCTCTCTTGACATTATGTATCTTATATCGATTAACCGAAGAATCCGGCTGAACCGAGAACGATAAGCATTCCATATCCGATTACAAGACCGAGGATACCCATGATGAGACCTGTCTTGACCATATCCTTCTGCTCGATCATACCTGTTGAAGCAGCAATTGCATTCGGCGGAGTCGAGATTGGGAGTACCATACCGAGTGACGATCCGATTGCCACACCCACGAGGAGAGTAGAAACGCCACCAAGAGGTGCAAGGTTTCCGGCAACACTTGCTCCGACCACTGCAAGGATAGGAACAAGGAGGGATGCTGTCGCTGTATGCGAGATGAAGTTAGCCATTGCGTAGCAGATGAGACCAGAACCGATCACCATGATCAATGCCGGCCATGAGCCGAATGGGATCACATCGATGAGAGTCTGTGCAAGACCGGTCTCCTGAAGACCTACACCAAGAGCGAAACCTCCGGCAACCATCCAGAGAACAGACCAGCTGATTTCCTCGAGGTCGCGCTTTGTAAGCACTCCGATGATAGCACATACACCGACAGGGAGCATAGCCACAACATTTGCATTAACGCCGGTTGCCTTGTCAAGAACCCAGAGAAGTACAGTGCAGATGAATGTGATATAAACCACGACTGATCTCCAGTCCTTCTTGAGCTCACCTTCGATGTTGAGATTGATTTCCTTAGCCTTGAATGGGAAGAGCTTTACAAGCATGATCCATGCAAGGAAGAGGAGGAGAAGAGTGAATGGAATCATGAAGAGCATCCACTGACCGAAACCGATCTCAATGCCGATCTCTGACATATACTTGAGGGCGATGGCATTAGGAGGTGTACCGATAGGAGTACCCATACCACCGACATTGGCTGCAATAGGAATCGCGAGTGCAAGAGCTGTCTTTCCCTTTCCGTCAGCTGGAAGCGCCTTGAGGACAGGGCCGAGGAAAGTGAGCATCATCGCTGCAGTCGCAGTATTTGAAAGGAACATAGAGAATACTCCTGTCACCATAAGGAAGCCGAGGAGTACCATCTTTGGATTCTTACCGAAAGGCTTAAGCATCACACGAGCAAGGAAGAGGTCAAGACCGGTCTTCGATGCAGCGATAGCAAGCACGAATCCTCCGATGAAGAGCATGATGATAGGGTCTGCAAAGCAATGAAGCAGAGACTTGTAGCTTGTCTGAGTTCCAAGTGCCTCCGGAGCGGCATTCTCAAAGAATACAAGACTGCTGTTTGAGGTCGTAAAGAGCAGGAGAACTACTACCATTACAGAAGTTGTCCACGCAGGAACGGCCTCGAAAAGCCACATGAGGATGGCGTAAATGAAGATAGCGAGTGTACGCTTCTGGATGATAGTGAGTCCATCGATCCAGTTCTCAACTGGAAGACACCATACCAAAAGTGCTACTACTGCCGCAATGATGAGGCGGATAGCTCTTGATATCGTCTTGTCATCTGTTCTGTGAGCCTTCTTCCACTTGTGATAAGACTCGACAAGATCATAACCAGGGAAAATTTTGAACATAACTTTATATTTTAGTTAGACTATTATTGTCGGTTCTGAAAAACGGGCGCAAAGTTAGTCTTTATTTATAATAAAGCAATTAAATATCTGTTAAAAACAATGTCATTCCGAGCAAAGCGAAAAACCGATTCTTCACTTTGTTCAGAATGACAATATTGGATTCCTCGACAATCTCGGAATGACAAAATTACAATGTCAAGCAATAATGAGACAAGCCGGGGATTACAATTCGGGATTAGATGATACCCTGCTCGAGCATTGCCTGGGCAACCTTCATGAAGCCGGCGATATTTGCACCCTTGACATAGTTGATATAACCGTCAGGCTGAGTACCGTACTTAACGCAAGCCTCGTGGATATTTGCCATGATGCTGTGGAGCTTCTCATCTACCTCAGCAGGACCCCAGCTGATGTGCATTGCATTCTGAGTCATCTCAAGACCTGAAGTAGCAACACCACCTGCGTTCACAGCCTTACCTGGAGCGAACATGATGCCAGCCTTCTGGAAAGCAGCGATAGCCTCAGGAGTACATCCCATGTTTGAAACCTCAGCAGCAAGCCATGTTCCGTTTGCAAGGAGTTCCTCAGCATCAGCACCTGTCATCTCGTTCTGGAATGCACAAGGCATAGCGATGTCGCACTTGATGCTCCAAGCCTTCTTGCCTGGGTAGAATGTTGCAGATGGGAACTTCTCAGCAAATGGAGCTACCACGTCATTGTTAGAAGCGCGGAGTTCGAGCATATAAGCGATCTTCTCAGCATTCATTCCCTCTGGATCATAGATTGCTCCGTCAGGTCCTGAAATAGCCACGACCTTGGCACCAAGCTCTGTAGCTTTTGTTGCTGCACCCCAAGCAACGTTACCGAAGCCAGAGAGAGCGATAGTCTTGTCCTTGATATCCTTTCCAGCCATCTGGAGCATATGCTGTACAAAGTAAACAGCGCCGAAACCAGTAGCCTCAGGACGGAGAATAGAGCCACCCCAAGTAAGACCCTTACCTGTGAGGACACCTGTATTGTACTGCTGAGCAAGCTTCTTGTACATACCATACATGAAACCGATCTCGCGTCCGCCTACTCCGATATCACCAGCAGGAACATCCTGGTCTGGTCCGAGAACCTTCCAGAGCTCAAGCATGAATGCCTGGCAGAAACGCATGATCTCAGCATCTGACTTACCTCTTGGGTTGAAGTCCGAACCACCTTTACCACCACCCATAGGGAGAGTTGTGAGGGCATTCTTGAATGTCTGCTCGAATCCGAGGAACTTAAGGATAGAGAGATTTACAGACGGGTGGAAACGGAGACCGCCCTTGTAAGGTCCGATAGCAGAGTTGAACTGCACTCTGTAACCTGTATTTGTCTGTACTTCACCGTTATCATCGATCCATGTAACCTTGAAGGTAAGGATACGCTCCGGTTCTACGATACGCTCCACGATCTTCGCATCCTCGAATTCAGGGTGCTGGTTGTAAACTTCTTCAATCGACTCCAATACTTCGTGTACCGCCTGGAGATACTCTTTCTCGTAAGGGTACTTGGCCTGGAGTTTGGCCATCAAATCCTGTGTGTTCATTGTTTATGCTATTAATTAGGTTTGTTATTTCACTTCCCATGTAGATCCGCTGCGAAGAAGATCATCCACGCACTGAATCTTCGACTTTGCCTTGACTTCAGCCACCTGATCACGGACTCCGTCATCATAAGTAACATCCTTCACATCACGGATGATGCCGAGAGCGACAGGGAATTCCGGATACTTCATATCGGCAAGCATCATATGGATACCGACATTTTCAGAATGAGCGTCATGTACAAGAATATCATCCTCAGTAATGCCGTTTTCGCCGATTGTCACCACTCTGAGACCCATTCCGTCGAGTACGATACCTTTGTCACGGTTCTTGCCGAAGATCATCTTTTCACCATGGCGGAGAATGATTGTCCTGTCCGCGCGTACTTCTCTGTCGGCAATGAGCTTATGCGCTCCATCATTGAAAATCACGCAGTTGGTGAGCACTTCCATTACAGAACAGCCGTCGTGCTTTGCAGCAGAGAGCATTATTTCAGATGTCAGTTTGAGCTCTGAATCAAGGCTTCGTGCGAAGAATGTTCCCTTTGCACCAAGAACAAGACTTCCCGGATTGAAAGGATGCTCAACGGTTCCGTATGGAGAGGTCTTGGAAATCGCACCAAAGCGCGAAGTAGGAGAATACTGACCTTTGGTAAGACCGTAAATCTGGTTATTGAAAAGAATGATATTGATATCCACATTCCTTCTGATGGCATGGATGAAATGGTTTCCTCCGATAGCGAGGGCATCACCGTCGCCACACGCCTGCCAGACTGTGAGATCAGGGTTAGCTACCTTGATACCAGTGGAGATAGCTGTCGCGCGACCATGGATACTGTGAAAACCATATGTGTTCATATAATAAGGAAGACGCGATGAACAACCGATACCGGACACGATCACATATCTTTCCTTATTGTAGCCCAAGGCCTCTGTTACATCAGGCAGAGCCCTCTGCAATGCAGCGAGAACACCATGGTCACCACAGCCGGGGCACCATCTTACTTCCTGATCACTCTTGAATTCTTTGAATGTATATCTAGGCATATTGTTTCTGGATAGATCCCGGACAAGCCGGGAATGACGGTTATAGTTATAAGTTTTCCTTTATGGCTGCTACGATTTCCTGAACGAGGAACGGCTGTCCCTGTACTTTGTTAAACTGCTCGTATTTATACTGAGGCAATACACCACGGAGGTAGTTCACGAAATGTCCGCTGTTAAGCTCACACACGAGAATCCTATCGAAGTTTCCGAGTACTTCTTCAGTATTCTTCGGAAGAGGAAGGATATAGTCAAAATGCGCAAAACTTACATCGATACCTTCCGCACGTGCTTCTTGCACTGCAGAAAGAAGATGTCCGTATGTTCCACCCCAGCCTACTACGAGAAGCTTTCCCTTCTCAGGACCGTTCACCTGAAGCTCCGGAATATAGTTTGCCACTCTCTGCACTTTCTCCATTCTCTCCCTAACCATCATCTCATGGTTCTGAGGATCTGACGAGATCACACCGTCATGGTTCTTTTCCAGTCCGCCGACTCTATGCTCGCATCCTGCCATTCCCGGAACAGCCCACTTTCTTGCAAGAGTCTCAGGATCTCTATGGAACGGCTTATATGGCACATTTGGCTGTACAAACGGAGGAACAATCTTAGGATAATCCTTCATCGATGGAATAAGCCATGGTTCCGAACCATTGCCGAGGAAACCCTCAGTAAGAAGGAGGACCGGAGTCATATGCTCGATTGCAATCTTGGCTGCATTGAAAGCTGCATCAAAGCATCCTGCAGGTGAATGGGCTGCCATTACAACCATAGGGCACTCTCCGTTTCTTCCGTAAAGAGCCTGGTTAAGGTCGGTCTGCTCAGTCTTGGTAGGGATACCTGTCGAAGGACCGGCACGCTGAACATCCACAATGACAAGCGGAAGCTCTGTCATTACCGCAAGTCCCATAGCCTCCGACTTGAGGGAAAGACCAGGACCGGATGTAGTGGTCACAGCAAGATTGCCTGCGAAAGCAGCACCGATTGCTGTACAGATACCTGCGATCTCATCCTCCGCCTGAAGCGTCTTAGCGCCAAGACTCTTATGAATGGCAAGCTCTTCGAGGATTCCGGTAGCCGGTGTAATAGGGTAAGAACCGCAGAAAAGAGGCAGATTTGCCTTCTCTGCTGCCGCAAGGAGTCCCCATGCTGTAGCCTGATTACCATTGATGTTTCTGTAAAGTCCCTTTGGCTGGTCTGCCGGCTCGATGCTGTATGTGTTGGCGATTGCCTGAATATTGGCAGCATAATTGAAACCATCCTTGAGCACCTTCTTGTTAGGCTCGACAAGCTGTGGTTTCTTCTTTCCGAACTTGCGCTCAAGATACTGGAAAATGTATTCCATCGGACGATTGTATATGTAGCAAGCCATACCGAGAGTGAACATATTCTTACACTTCTCGATTGTCTTCTTATCCAGGCCGCTGTCCTTAAGGCTCTCATGAGTGAGAGTGGTGATAGGTGCCACAATGATAGTCCTGTCCTCGATATGCATCTCAGCGATCGGATCGCCTTCAAAGCCTGCCCTTGCGAGGCCGGCATCATCAAAAGTATCCGAATCAATTAGTACCATCGCTGTTCTCTTGAGCCACTTTGCATTAGCCTTGAGAGCTGCCGGATTCATTGCCACGAGAAGATCACAGAAGTCTCCCGGGGTGGTGATGTGCTCGCTTCCGATATGAACCTGGAAACCAGACACACCCGATACTGTACCGTGCGGAGCACGGATTTCTGCCGGATAATCCGGAAAAGTCGAAAGTTCGTTACCAAAGATGGCTGACATATCTGCAAAAAGAGACCCGGTGAGCTGCATACCATCTCCCGAATCTCCTGCAAACCTGATTACAACATCTTTAGTATCAATAACCTTATGTTGCATAGTTAGTGTTATAATTTTAAATCAATTTGTCAGATTTTCACACAAATGTATGCATTTTTCGTGAATATGGAATATAAATTTAAAGTTTTTGTGCAAAGAAAAGGCAGGAACTCCGTATTAAAGAATTCCTGCCTTCATTATATCAATATCTGTCAACAGATTACATCATGCCCTGAGCCGCCTGAGCCTTTGCCTGAAGCTCTGCAGAAAGTGATTCGAGAGTCCTTCCCTCAGGAATATTGAGGGCCTTGCGAGCCTCAGGAGTAAGATTCACTCCCTGAACTGGATCAATGTAAAGCATCTGAGTCTCCTCCAACACGAAAGCGAGGCCCTGTGCCTTGGCAAGTTCGGTAATTGTAGCCTGAGCCTTCTCCGCTACAGGAGCCTGAAGCATCTGCTGCATCTGCTGAAGCTCCTGCTGGAAAATCTGCTGGCTTTCCTGAAAGCGAGCCTCGATTTCCTGAAGTTCCTTAAGCTTGCTGTCTCTGATAGCCGGAGTCCATGTAGCCTCTTTCTGCTGGAACTGCTGAGCCTTGGTCTGATATTCCTCATACATTGCACTGAGGGTCTCATAAGTTTCCTTCTCCTGTGCTTCAATCTGAACTCTTACAGAGTCCATTTCAGGCATAAGCTGAACGAGCTCAGTATAATTCACATAGCCGAACTTGAAGTTCTGTGCGGAAGCAGCAACCGAAATGATCGCCATTGCTGCGATGATAAAAATCTTCTTCATAATGTATTAATTGTTTTTAATTTTCTATTTAAATTACTTAGCTGAGAATAATTCCTAGAACTGCTGTCCGATTACGAAATGGAACTGACTGCCACCATTGACTGGATCATCAAATCCATATCCCCAGTCAACTCCGAGCAGACCGATCATAGGCAGGAACACTCTCACACCCACACCGGCAGATCTCTTGATCTGGAACGGATTGAAGTCCCTGATATCAGACCAGCAGTTACCACCCTCAAGGAAAAGCAATGCGTAGATTGTCGATTGAGGCTGGAGAATCACCGGATAACGAAGCTCAACAGTGAATTTGTCATAAACGTTACCGGCATAGTAATTACCCGTACTGTTGTATGATGACAATGCCTGAGGTGTCAGCGAGTAGTTCTCGTAACCGCGCAACGCTATGATTTCTGATCCGTATGTGTCGTATCCTGACATACCGTCACCACCTACGCGGAAGCCTTCGAATGGAGAATATCCCCAATTTCTGTTATAATATCCGAGATAACCGAACTGTGCGCGTGCCATAAGGACGAGGTCACCAACCAGTTTCGAATATACAGCTCCCTTGAATGACCACTTGTGGTACTCGATCCACTTATAACGGTCCTGCGATGTCTGATAATTATAGTCAATATCTCTCCAATTATTCACCTTGGTCGGCTTGCCATCTTCATTAAGAAGACCGTAATCTTTCTTTCTCAGCAATGAATAAGGAGGAGTCAGCTGAAGCGAGAAACTGAAGTCAGATCCGACACGCGGATATATCTGCTGGTCAGTAGAATTTCTCGAGAGGCTGAGCGTATAGCTGAGATTGTGGGAAATACCTGTATTGAAAAGGAACTGATATGCCCAGTTCTGAAGTCGGTATGTCTGCCAACTGAGCTGGTTGTAAAGGACGAAATAAGTATCCGGCCATTTGAGTCGCTTTCCGAGACCGGCAGCAAATCCATACACCTCCATAAACTCGTCATTGTTGAGAATATTATAATATATGTATGAATTAGTCTGACGGGTATAGTATACTGACATATTCAGCGACGTAGGCTTCTTACCAAAGAGCCAAGGCTCTGAGAATGAAGCCGAAAGGCTGGTATAATATGTTCCGTTGGTCTGGAAGCGGACAGAAAGATTCTGAGCATCTCCCAGAGGAACTGGACGCCATGCTGTCTTATCGAAGAAACGACGTGTAGAGAAGTTATTGAAACTTACTCCGACTGTGGCAACGAATGTATTTCCACCCCAACCTCCAGAAAGCTCAAGCTGGCTTGAAGGCTTCTCTGTCACATTATACACAATATCGACAGTATTGTTCATCTCGTTCGGAAGAATAGACCATCCCTTTGCTGGGTCCATAATCGCCTCTGGATCGAACTGTCCCATTGATGCGATTTCGCGGATTGAACGCTCAAACTCTGTCTGACTGAAAAGATTACCAGGATAAGTGAAAAGCTGACGGCGGATAACCCTTTCATTTGTAAGGTCGTTTCCATTGATAATGATATTGTTCAATGTAGCTGGCTTGCCCTCAACGATTCTCATCTCCACATCCACAGAGTCACCCTCGATATTAAGTTCTACCGGCTCAAGCTGAAAAAAGAGATATCCATTGTCTCGATAATACTGCGATACATATGATTCAGTCTGTTTTCCACCGCCAAAAAGTCGTTTCTCCATCGTCACGACATCATATACATCTCCTTTCTTGATTTTAAGAACCTGATTGAGAGTCTCTGCCGAATAAACAGAATTACCGGTCCATGTTATATTGCGGAAAAAGTACTGCTTGCCTTCATCGATTTCGAAATCGATCTGCAGACGGTTCGGTTCGACATAATACATTGTATCCTTGACAATTCTGGCATCTCTGTAACCTGCTTCGTTAAAAGCGGCAATAAGGGATCTCTTGTCATTGTCATATTCCTTTTCCTGGAATTTCTTGGAACTGAAAAAGTTCTGAAGCCTCTTATCCCTGGTCTTCTTCATTGACTTTACCAGCTTGCTTTCCTTAACATGGTCAGCGCCTTTGAAAGTGATCTTCTGAATCTTCACCTTTTCACCTCTGTCAACAGCAAACTGCACGCGTATCGCACTCTGGATAACAGTATCCCTCTTTGTATTTACATCGACTTTTACATTGTAGAATCCCTTCTCCTTGTAATATCTCTTGATTATATCGCTGGATGTCTTTGCGACATACTCGGAGAATTCGCCACCTCTGCGGACATTCAGACGTTCGCGCAATTCTTTCTCTTCACCACTCTTGACGCCACTGAAGACCCAGCGTGAAACACGGGGTCTTTCGACTATGCTGATCTTGAAAAATGCAGTATCCCTGGTCGGGGTGATCGAATCGATGGATACAGACACATCCTCAAAATATCTCTGCAGCCATAGTCTGCTGACGATATTGGACATCTCCTCACTCGGCACGGTTACTTCCATACCTTTCTGAAGGGCAGCAACTTGTAAAATCTGGTCAGGGGAAAGATATTGGTTACCTTCCAGTCTGACTCCACCCACAATGTACTTCTTCGGATTATTATAATCTACCTCCACACTGCTACCGGCCAGCTGCGCCCAGAGGGGGCACGAGACAGTCAGCAAAAGTGAAAGGAAGATAATTCTGTATATTCTCATCACGATACTCTTAATTTCAAAACTGCAAATATACGTATTTATTTGACTTTTCCATAACGTCTATCACGTTTTGCATACGATTCCAGCGCTTTACGGAACTCTTCCTTCCTGAAATCCGGCCACAAGGTGTCCACGAACAGAAACTCCGAATAGGCTCCCTGCCACAGCATATAATTACTTATCCTACTTTCTCCAGAAGTCCTTACAATAAGGTCCGGATCAGGTATACCGGCTGTAACAAGATAAGATTCAAAGCCTTCCACTCCCATTTTCTCCACCGCATTTCTCTTTTCCGGATGTTCCAGCAAGTCCAATGCCATCTTCTTGGCTGCCTGGAGAATGTCCCACTTTCCGCTATAGCTCAAGAATACAATCAAAGTCAGTGCTTCATTGCCTGCGGTCATTTCCATACAGGAATCAATTTCAGCATTCAATTCACGCGAAAGTCTGGACCTGTTTCCCAGCACGATAAAACGGACACCATTTCTGTCAAGGGACTTCATTTCAGCAGCCATAGCCTTGACCATCAGTCCCATAAGGGCTAAGACTTCTTCTTCCGGACGATTCCAGTTTTCCTCAGAAAACGCAAAGACAGAAAGATATTTCACTCCCGTCTCCAATGCAGCCTCCACACAGGCTCTTACACTCTCTACACCTTCAAAATGGCCATGAACGCGTTCTTTGCCACGTTCTTTCGCCCAACGGCCGTTTCCATCCATAATCATCGAGACATGAACAGGCACCTTGGTCATATTTTCCATATTTCTAATCGTTATTTCTGACATCTTCGCCCCAGAACAGCTTTTCTGTAAGGGCATTTATAAAGTTGGACTTACTGAGCCGGACACGCTTTAGCGAAAACTGTGCCACAGCTATCTGTATCTGCGTCGAGGCTGGAACGAGCGCAGTCCTATTGTCTGCAGTGAATATGATATCAGCATCTCTGGAATCCATCCTGAGCCCGATCTGCACCGTATCAGGAACTACCAGAGGACGCACATTGAGGTTATGCGGTGCAATCGGAGTAATTATAAGCACTCTGGATTCCGGCAAGACAATCGGACCACCCGAACTTAAAGAATAAGCAGTCGATCCCGAACTTGTAGAAACAATAAGTCCGTCCGCCCAATATGTCGGTAGATTGACCCCATCAACACTAACTTGAATGCCTAACATCGCAGCCCCGCTACGGTGAACGGTAAATTCGTTAAGAGCATAGGGCCAAGTGTCTATTTCAGGGTTGCCAGTAAGAGTCAAAGCGTGCAGCATAGCCCTGTCTTCTATTGTGTAATCCCCTGACAACAATGCATCTGCAACATCTGAGGCTCTGTTTTCAGACAAGAATCCCAATCTTCCGATATTAACACCCATGACAGGCACACTTCTTCCGCCGACAAGTTTGGAGGCTGACAGAAACGACCCATCCCCTCCGACACTAAGGAGCATATCCGGATAACTGTCAAGCGAGTCTTCCTCATAAAGGATTCCGACTTCGTGGCCCGCTTTTTCCAGTTCCATTACAAGAGACTGTACAGCAGTATCTTTCAATGCGTCTCTCTTACCTATATATATAGCTATCTTCATATGCTTTTCACGAAAACAGGCATCAAAAATAGTACTTTAATGTCAAAATTTGAAGTTTATTCCCTATTTTTGTAAATTATAAGAATTTCATTGATAAAAAGGATGACAAAATTAAGCGTCAATATCAACAAGATCGCTACGATCAGAAACGCCAGAGGCGGTAACATGCCAAATGTAGCGAAAGCTGCAGTGGATTGCGAAAGGTTCGGTGCTGAAGGCATTACAGTACATCCGAGACCGGACGAGAGACACATAAGATATTCCGATGTCAGGGAAATCCGTCCTCTGATCACCACGGAATTCAACATAGAAGGCAATCCTATCCCTTCTTTCATCCAGCTGGTAACTGAAAACATTCCTCATCAGGTAACTCTTGTACCCGATGCAGAAGATGCTATAACCTCCAATTCCGGATGGGATACGATTCGCTACCGTGACTTCCTTACAGAAGTCTGCGCAGAGTTCAAAAGGCATGGGATAAGGACATCGATATTCGTCGGAGCAGATTCTGCAATGGTAGAGGGAGCTGCCCTATGCGGATGCGACAGAGTAGAGCTTTATACCGAGCCTTACGCAGAATTATTTCCTACTGACCCGGAAGCGGCCATCAAGCCTTTCATAAAAGCGGCTGAGACTGCAAAAGCATGCGGATTAGGGCTCAACGCCGGACATGACCTGAATCTGATGAATCTTGAGTTCTTCATCAGAAACATTCCTTGGACAGACGAAGTATCTATTGGTCATGCCATTATCAGCGACGCACTTTATATGGGACTTGAAGAAACAATAAAGGCATATCTGTCTAAAATTAAGATTTTTTAATTACCTTTGCGTTTTGTGCCGCAAATAGCACGACGGTTTGAATTCAAATAAATAATTTTACAGATAATGAAAAAAACATCACTTATTCTCTGCATCCTCGCTATGATGGGTGCAATCTCTTGCAAGAATGCTGCTACAACAGAACCTGCAGCTGCAACAGAGACAGCAGCAGCAGCTGCTACAGAAGGCACTATCGTATATATTGACCTCGACAGAATCCTTATGGATTACGACATGGCCAATGATCTCAGATCAGTAGTCGAGACAAAGGTACAGAACATCCAGGCTGAGATCAACAGAAGAGGTCAGAAGCTCGAGAAGCAGGTTGCAGAATATCAGGAGAAGATCCAGAAGGGTCTTATGACACGCTCGGTAGCTGAAGTTCAGGGACAGAAGCTCCAGCAGGAGGAACTTGATTTCAACAACTACGCCGCTCAGAAGCAGCAGGAGATCCAGGAAGAGCAGATGGTTATGATGAATCAGCTCGGTGACGCAATCCAGACATTCATCACAAAATACAACGAGGAGAAGAAGTATGCAATGATCCTCACAAATTCAGGTGGAGCTCCTGTAATCACAGCTGCAGCGTCACTTGACATTACTGATGACGTGCTGGCAGGACTCAACGAAGAGTACATCAAGACAAAGAACGAGAAAAGCGAGTAATAATTGAAAATAGCAATACTGTCCTGTTTCTACCCCTATCGAGGAGGAATCTCTCAGTTTAACGCTTGTCTATATGGTGAACTGAGCAAAATGCATGTTGTCAGAGCCTTCAATTTCAAAAGACAATATCCTGAATTCCTCTTTCCGGGAAAGACACAATTTGTGACAGCTGACGATGAGGCCGTACCGGTAGAGAGTACATCTTTGCTGGATACGGCCAATCCTTTTACATACCATAGCACATACAAGGAGATACGCGACTGGAATCCAGACGTTCTTATCGTAAGATACTGGATGTCATATTTTGCCCCGTCTTTGGGCTATATAACCAGAAAGATGAAGAAACATTGCAAGGTGATTTCCATTCTTGACAATGTAATACCTCATGAACCGCATTTCTTCGACACACCTCTTACCAGATATTTTCTCAATGGCAGTACCGGATCGGTAACTCTTTGTGAAGCAGTATCTAAAGACTTATTGAAAATAAATCCGGGTGCCCGATACACAGTCATACAGCATCCGCTTTATTCTCATTTCGGGACAAAGAAAGACAGAGTGGAAGCAGAAAGAAAGCTTGGTCTTGCTCCGGGCAAGAAGAATCTCCTGTTTTTCGGACTTATCAGAACCTACAAAGGGTTGGACATACTTCTGGAAGCATTTGGAAAGCTCTCAGATGAATATCAACTCATCATTGCCGGTGAACCGTACGGATCTTTTGACAAATATCAAGAGATTATCGACAGACTTCCCGGGAAAGACCGCATCTTCATGGATCTCAAATACATAAAGGATTCTGAGGTGACGGATTACTTCTCCGCAGCAGATCTGGCAGTGCTTCCATACAGAAGCGCGACACAAAGCGGAATCAGTTCCGTATCATATCATTTCGAGGTACCGATGGTTGTCACCGACGTCGGAGGCCTTAAGGAAACTATTGGTGACAGAGGCACAGGACTTGTGGCCTCGGAAGGGACTCCGGATGCCATACGAAATGAAATATTGAAATATTTTGAAGATCCTTCCGTGAAGGAGAGATGCATCGAGGCTATTCGACTGGAGAAGGAAAGACTATCATGGAATACATTTGCCCGAGAGCTTGAAAGTTTTATCGAGGCACTATAATAATGAAGTTTATGCAGAGAATTATACTCAGCCTGCTTACAGCAGTATTAATTTCGGCAGGCATCACATCAGAAATACATGCACAGGAATACGAGAGTACTCCTGTCACCATTTCAAGCGAGAAAGTCAAGATAAACGGCCAGATATGCTATTCTCACATAGTGCTGGAAAGACAGACCCTGTATTCCATAAGCAAGGCTTATAATGTGACTGTAGATGATATCTACAGATTCAATCCCAGCCTTAAGGAAAAAGGACTTCAGAAGAACTCTATCCTCATAATCCCGGCAGTCGAGAACTTAGCTGAAGCTACCTCAGAAGTTCCGAAAACAGAACATATTGTCAAACAAGATAAGAACCAGGAGGCAGAAACCAAGGAGACACCCGCAGAAGATGAAGCCGTCTCCAGTGTTCCTCAAAGACTCCATACAGTGAAATGGTTTGAGGACCTGGATATGATTGCCAGAAAATATGGAGTCAGCGTAGAGGCTATAATGAATGCTAACGGGCTCAGCGGAAGAAAACTGGCCAAAAGGCAGAAACTAGTCATCCCATATACAGATGAAGTGACTCCGTATTATAACACAGATATGGAACCTAGCATCGAAAGTGTAGACACAACCCAAACCGCAGACACTGTATCAGAGGAAAAGCCAGGCATTCTGGAAGGATTGTTGTTCCCGAAAAAAGAAGTCAATCTCAGTCTGATAATGCCATTCAAGGCTACCGGAACATCCAGCAACACCGGCAACATGGATTTCTACAGCGGAGTTCTTCTGGCTGTCAACGATATGGCAAATGAGGGCACTTCATGCAATCTGAATGTTTACGATTCCTCTAATGGTTCTGTTTCAAAGGAGAACATTGAGAGCAGCGATATCATAATCGGTCCCGTATCCCCTGCAGAACTTACCGGGATACTTGAAATGGATCCTATAGCTGTAGTCTCGCCTCTTGACCAAAGAGCAGCAGCACTGACCAAATCATTCAGCGAAATGATACAGGCTCCTACTCCGCTTGATCTGCAATACAAAGATCTCATTGAATGGATAAATGAAGACCTTGAGTATAGCGACAGGTTCATCGTTATAACAGAGAAAGGAGGTACACAAACAGAAGTCACCGTACAGATGAAGGCCGCCGCTGACTCATCCGGACTGGAATACAAGCATCTGGCATACAGTATTCTGGAAGGTAGAAATGTCACCACTTCACTTGAGTACATCATGACAGAGAGCGGAACAAACCGAGTATACATAGCTTCTGACAGCGAAGCTTTTGTCAATGATGTAGTCAGGAATCTTAATCTGATGATTTACAAGAAATATGATGTTGTGCTATATGCACCATCAAGAATCAGGAATTACGAAACGATCGAGGTGGAGAATTTCCATAATACGTCGCTTCACATAAGCACAGGATACTATATTGACTATAACGACCCACGAGTTCAGGAATTCCTGCTTAAATACAGGGCACTTTTCAATGCAGAGCCGACCCAGTTTGCATTCCAGGGATACGATCTGGCAAAATATTTCATGGGAATGGTTTCAAGATATGGAAACAGATGGATATCCAGACTTGATAACTCAGAAACATCAATGCTGCAGAGTACATACAAATTCAGAAAAGACGGAAACGGCGGATATACCAATACCGGTATAAGACGAATTGTCTATGAGGGAGATTGGGTCGTAAGAAAGATAAGATAGATCAGGCTTCCAGCAAAGACTTCGCATTAGCAATAGCTGCATCTGTAAGCACTGAACCGCTGAGCATACGTGCCACCTCCATAACTCTCTCGGAATCAGAGAGTCTGACAATTGTAGAAACAGCTTTTGATGTATGAGGATCAATTTCCTTAGACACAAGATAGTGTGCCGTACCCTTTGCGGCAACCTGTGGAAGATGAGTTATAGCAAAAACCTGCATGAAACTTCCCATTTCACAGATGACTGTACCCATCTTATCTGCCACACTTCCGGATACACCTGTATCGATCTCATCAAAGATCATCGTAGGCATATTCGCATATCTTGCCATCATAGCCTTCAAGGCCAGCATGATTCTGGACATTTCACCACCTGAGGCACATTTTGCGACATCAACGGCATTCTTTCCGGTGGAAGAGAATCTGAATAAGACAGAATCCCGACCAGTTGCAGAAACAGGAATATCATTAAGCTCCACCTCAAATATTGCATATGGGAGTTCCATATCGCGGATAGAGGCAGTGATCCTGTCTGAAAAATCAACTGATGCTGCAATGCGCTCAGAATGAATTCGGTCGGCGACATCGTTCAGATCTTTCTCTACGTGATTGATCTTAACAAGAATCAATTCACGTTTTTCTTCGAGTATGGCGGTATCTGCAAGCGACTCGGAAAGGCTGTCGCGAAAATGGATCAATTCTGACAGATCCGAACATGAATGCTTATGCATGAGGCCATATATCAATGACATACGACCTTCCACCTCTTCAAGACGAGACTCGGAAAGATTTACTCCGGCATTGATTGACACTGCATCAGAAAGTATGTCATCTAGCTCGCGACGGCATGAATCGATTCTCTCGGCCAATTCGGATACAGCAGGCACATAACGTCCGGCTCGAAGAAACATCTTGGCCGCTTCCTTGAGCGAAGCATCAATAGAAAGATGTTCTCCGCCAGAGGATGCTGCAGTAAAATAATCTTCTGCAGCTGAGAGTGAGGTCTTTATTTCCTCAGCATTAGCAAGCTGCTTCTGCTCTTCTTCAAGCTCAGCAAGTTCTCCTTCACGAAGCGCAGCCGCTTCAAGCTGTCTGTATTGAGCTTCATTATACTCTTTTTCGCTGATATGACGAGCAATACTATCTTCTATAGATCTGAGTTCTGCCTTGAGACCGGCCAGCGTTTTCCATAACAAGGCACATTCCTCACGCATAGACATTGTTCCAGCATAATGGTCCAATATATCCAGCTGGAACGATTTGTCTGACAGAAGAAGTGTCTGATGCTGTGAATGAATATCGATAAGTCTGGAAGAAATTTCCTGTAGAAGAACTACCGGAATAGGACAATCATTTACGAAAGCTCTTGAACGGCCTGAGCGGTTCACCACCCTGCGCACTGTAATATGGCCATCCTCCCATTCTACTTCATTATCCTCCAGTACAGTCCGTAATGTTTTATCCGTAGTCTCGAACTCTGCCTCAACGACACAGTTGTCAGCGCCTTCCGAAACCATAGATGCATCAGCCTTGGATCCCATTACCAGAGACAAGGCACCAAGAAGTATTGACTTTCCGGCTCCAGTCTGTCCTGTAATAATGACCAGACCCTCCGGAAAATCAATTTCCAGAGAGTCTATCAATACATAATTCTTAACCTGAAGCCTTGTCAACATAGACTATTCCTCGTCCTGTCTTGCCATTCTGTAGGAAATGTCCCCTTCCTGAAACTCCTCGATAGCTACGAGGCTTGGCTTAGGCTGTCTTTCATAATATTTTGAAATCTCGATCTGCTCACGGTTCTCGAATACTTCTTCGATCGCATTGCTGTCGTTCTTGAAGTCCTCAAGCTTCTTGGTGAGTTCCTTCTTCTCTGCAATAGCAATCTGGTTTGCTCTCTTTGCAAGAATAACAACAGTCTCATAAATGTTTCCAGTAGGTGCAGCGAGATCGCAAAGGTCTCTTGTAAGTGTGTTTGTAGGTGTTTTCTTGTTTGCCATCTTATGTTTACTTTTCGTTTTCTACTTTATTATACTCCAGCCTGGCGAAGAGGGTTTCATTTTTTTTCAGCCTTTTTTTCCTCCTTGAGAAGCTTTCTTCTTTCTCTTGCATAATCCTTCTCGCTCATTTCATCATCCGGAGCTATCACATCACGACCTAGAGCCTTCTGAGCCTTACGGTATACATTATCAAGTTCCTTGCGATAATGAGACTGAGGAATCTCTCCTATGAAGTTATAATAGTCATCCACAAACGTCAGATATCTTTCCTTCTGCTTTGCAGGAACACTCATTTGGGCATATTTATAAGAAGACATGGCTATATAATAAAGAATGTCCTCTCTATAAATATTCTCAGAATCATCCTTCAGGACATTTCTGAAAGCGAGACGGGATGACATATAGTATTCCATCTTATAATAAAGCTTCGCAGCCTCATAAGCCTTTTTGTCAAGGCGGTCATTGAGTTCCTGAAGCATGTCCTTGCAAGACTGCATATGCGGCGTGTCAGGAAAATCGATCATATACTCGGATATTTCCGTCATCGCCTTATATGTAGGGTTCTGATCAAGCTCCCATCTGAGAGTCGAACGGTAAAGACAGTCAAGTCTCAGATATCTAGCCTCAGAAGCAAACGGACTACGGGGATAAGTCTCCAGGAAATTCTCAAAGTTAGTCTCTGCCGTATAGTAATCCTTGAACTTATAATTCGAAAGTCCCCAATAGTATCTTACAGTATCATCACGCTGAGTACCGTTTGTCAGTACCGAAAGGGATTCAAACAACGAACCTGCCTTTGAGTACTTGCCCGCATTGAAATAGTCAAAAGCAGCCTGATACTTAAGGTCAGCATCATTGCTATTGAGAAGCATCTCATACTGAGACTTGCAAGAGGAAAGAACTGCCGCCAAGGCAGCAGCCACGATAAGAATTCTGAATTTCATCTTTTAAATATCAATTAAAGCATTTTCAGGAACTTCTCTGCATCAAGGGCAGCACGGCAGCCTGAAGCCGCAGCAGTAATTGCCTGTCTGTAAAGAGGATCCTGCACATCACCGGCAGCAAATACACCAGGTACATTGGTCTTGGATGTCTTGCCATCAGTCACGATATAGCCTTCCTTATCCACCTCAACCCATTCTTTGAAAAGGTCTGAATTAGGATGATGTCCGATAGCAAGGAAAAATCCGTCAACGGCAATATCAAAAACCTCGCCATCCTTGCGCACCAGTCTTGCACCAGTCACACCATACTCATCTCCTAGTACCTCCTGGGTATTGCAGTTCCAGAGGACTTCAATATTCTCAGTGTTTCTTACGCGCTCCTGCATTGCCTCAGATGCCCTAAGAACATCTCTGCGGACAATCATATACACCTTCTTGCAGATGCCCGCAAGATAAGTAGCCTCTTCGCAAGCTGTATCACCACCTCCTACTACAGCCACATTCTTTTTTCTGTAGAAAAAGCCATCGCAAGTCGCACATGCAGACACACCGAGGCCACGATACTTGATTTCAGAAGGAAGTCCAAGATACTTGGCTGTGGCACCTGTAGCAATGATAAGTGTCTCTGCTTCAATCTCCTTCTCACCATCCACAACGACCTTGAACGGTCTCTTAGAAAGATCTGCAGAAGTTATGGCTCCAGTACGGATATCAGCACCAAGACGAACCGCCTGGGCGCGCATTGTATCCACGAGCTGCTGTCCGGAAATACCATTCTCAAATCCAGGATAATTCTCAATATCCGTAGTAGTAGTCAGCTGACCTCCCGGCTGGGTTCCTTCATATACGACTGGAGCGATGTCCGCTCTTGAACCATAGACAGCCGCGGTATATCCGGCAGGGCCGCCTCCAACGATAAGGCATTTAATTCTTTCCATAGTCAATTATATATATAACTCGCAAATATACAAACTTTTTCAGACTTTCATAAGATATGGCTTCGCCTTTCTGTAAATCCATCCTAAAAGGCAGTCCGGCAGGATCATGCATATAGGCTTGAAGATATGGTTGAGTACCCCTGGCATCACTCCCCTACGCCTTTTGAATGTAGCCTTGAGGGCTCTGTCCACAGCCTTTTCCGGTCTGATCATAACCGCAAGAGCTCGTGCCAGCTTCCTCAGACTCTCCTTCAATGGAATCAAAGGCGTGTCCACCGCTCCAAAATAAGCATTAGTCACACTGACACCTGTCTTCTGACATTCGATGCGGAGCTCTCTGGAATAATCCTTCACGAACCTCTTGGTAGCGCCATACATACCGATTCCCGGCCAGTTCATGCACTCAGCCAAAGAAGATATATTGAGAATATATCCACATCCTCTCTCCTTCATAGGAACAACATATTTACGACAGAGCAACATAGGAGTATTCATATGAACCATCATGATTATCCTGAGCATTCTCTCGCTGGTTTCCGCAATACCCTGACAATACATCACTCCGGCATTATTCACCAGGACTTCCACTTCGCAACCGGCAGCCTCTGTCTGATCAAATATCAGATCTGCAGCATTCATCTGCGATAAGTCCTGAGCGATTCTCAGTATATTGAAATCAGACTTGCTTTCTACCTTAATGTTCTGAACTTCCTTTCTTACAATCGACTCTGTTTCTTCCAGTCCGGTTGCATTAATATCCACAAGAACCAGATTGTAGCCCTTGGCAGCAAGCCTCCTGGCATACACCCTTCCCATACCGGAAGCTGCTCCAGTAATAAGGGCCCAGACTTTATAATCCTTGAAAAACTTCTTCATATGTGCAATTCTATCGTGTCTTATTCGAAAACGGCCGCAAAATTACCATTTTTTAACAGAAAACCACAATTTCCTTATGGCAATTCCATTGGACAATTTGGAATTTTTCAAATTTATTTTGTGATTTTCCTTTAAATCCATATATTTGCGACATTATTGTATAAACTATGAATACACACAAGTGCCCAAACATGGAGGAGTACAAAACACTCCTGAAGAAACATTCATTGAAAGCCACACCTCAAAGGCTTGCAGTCCACGAAGCGATGATGTCTCTCGGACACGCCTGTGCAGATATGGTAACTGAGTCGATAAAGGAAAAAGGTACGGCCAAAGTTACTTTGGCTTCCGTATATAACATCCTGACTCACATGGCGATGCTGGGGATATATCATTACAGACTTAGCGCCAACAACAAGATGTACTTCGATGTCAACACATTCAAGCACATCCATTTCTACGACAAGGACAACCATACATTCAGGGATGTCATCGACGATGAACTTGTACAGCTGATAGAGTCGCATCTGAGCCGCAAAAGAGTAAGAGGTTATAAGATCGACGGATTCGACATACAGCTGATCGGAAGACCTTCAAGAAAAAAGTACAGTGTATGAAAATGTACAGCGCCAGACACATGTGAAGGCGCTGTATTTTTTGGCTCTGCCTTACAAAGGCATAGTAAGAATAACATTTGGTTCTGGCAGAAAAGACCTCATACCTGCCTGGCAGATGCAACGAAAAAAAACTTTCCCGCATCTTATTGACCGTTGAATCTTAAATATAATTTTAAATATATGAAGAAAATCACAAAAGCAATCATTATCGCAGTATGTGCTGCCGCATTATCAGCTGTATCATGCACAAAGGACAATACGATCCGTTACAACAATGCCACAATGGGAAATGTCGTTAACGGCATTTTCACCAGCGACCAGGGCAATATCTTTACAATCGTGGATCAGACTTGCCCAGGAAAGCTTGATACTATGAAAAGAGCATTCGTAATATGCGACATCCTCAGTCAGAAAACCGGCACAGAGAATGAATACGAAGTGAGGATGAACTACATATCTCCGGTATTGACAAAGGATGCCATTTATACTTCAGAACTGAGCAACGAAATGGCGAATGACCCTATAGTTCTCCATAGTTATTGGGTGTCAGGGGGTTATCTGAACATATACTTTTCAGTGCCCGTCGTATCGGACAGCAAGATACAGCATTACATAAATTTTGAATATGATGATACCACACAGGCTGATGGTACATATACTTTCCATATCCGTCACGACGGAACAGGAGAAGTCTTCAATGAAAGCAATGAGAGCAAGATCCAGCTCGCCTATGCCTACGCAAGCGTTCCTGTAGCATCCATCATCAAGGAAGATAATGCAAAGATCGTAATCAAGTGGCTAAGCCATAGAATCATGGGAAATTCAATCTCACTTACAGAGACTGCAGAGGTGGTAAGAGAGGTTCTTTATTCTAAGGATGCTTATCAGCAGACCCCTGCAGAAGCCGTTGCCAGCCGTGCAGTTTTTGAAATCCGCTAATCATTTATCCTACAGAATATTACGCTGAATCACCTGCTCCATCTGGAGCAGGTGATTCTCTTTAAAATATTGATTATCAAGATTTTCTACAGCCCCCAATCTGATGCCTTGTAGGAATCCTTCGGAGCTTGAGGTACATTCGGGAAATAGGTAAATCCTGTGATTTTCTCCAGATCGCTTACCGACATCATATCTTTTTCACCGACATATGTTTTCTTTGGAGTCGCATGACTTCTCACAAAAGCCGCACATTTGATTTCATCCGCCGTACACTGGGAGAGAGCCTTTCCTGTAGATCCACTCTTGGTTCTGAGCAGAATGTAATAGAACATAGTCGGACGGCTCACATCACTCCTGCCGCCGAAAGAAATTTTCGCAGGGGACTCTGAGTAACCTCTTCTGTCGGTATATTCATCAAAATAAGCACCTATGACCACATAAAGCGTATCAGAGCAGACCTGCCCGTCCACCCAATCCTCAAGGGTATTCCATCCACCACCGCCGGTATTGAATGTATCGGAATATTGGGGCGCTATATTACTATAATAGAATACCTGCTTGTTTGTAGCAGTCGACGAAAGTCTTTCTGCTGAACCCAGCATATGTCCCTTGTTACATCCACCGCCGGTGCTCTTGCTGTTATACTGAATGTCTGACGGGATGCTCGGATCCTTCGCATAAGCATCCGTCCTACTGGCACCGCTTTGGTACATAGTATGTCGCGGTGCAGCCACCCATACAGGGCAATGATGCTCAGCACTGAAACATACCGTATAGTTTCTGGCCTTCTTTCCTCCCGGTCCCATCTCATTGCCGGCACAGAGATGGTGGGCATAATAAAGATCCTTATCCGACGAATCAATCATGTAAGTACCTGACTGGGTGTAACTTATTTCCGGAAGTTCATACCAGGCATATTTTCCGCTTGTTCCTGGTGTAGGGTCTGGGATATCCGGATCAGGCTCTGGATCAGGGGTTGGGTCTGGATCTGGATCTGGGGTTGGATCTGGGGTTGGATCTGGAGTTGGTGTCACAGAACCGGCTGAAGATGTCCAGCGATAAAGAGTCAGTTCCTCCTGAGTGCCTGTATAGCAGGCAAAACGTGGATGGTTCATATTCCATTGAAGTCTTCTGGATGTCGTACCTGCATTTGTCAGCCAGATGCTTCCACCTTCTTTATATGTGATATTCCAGAGATATGCCTTATCAGAGCCTGTCGGAACCTGGTCACGCTTTGTCAGTGTATTTTTGGTTCCTGTATAGCCGATATACCCGACATTCGACACATAAATGCTATAAGCATTCCCCACTTTGGATATAACTGACTTATGAATGTCCCCTCGCTCCGCCGGAATACCTTCTGAAGTCCTGTACTCATACAAATCGACAGACGACTGGCCGTATGTACTTGTATTCCACGAATTGAATACTACAATGGAAGCCCCATCATCATAAGTAATAAGATAGTCTCCGCTCCAATCATCAAATGTCTGAGACACTTCCACATAATAGGCCGGATCCGGAACCCAGGTCAAGTCATCAAAGTTCACAGGCTGTATATGGCCGCGCTCCAATATAAGTTCCCGATCAATCTTCTTCACCGCTGTACCGTCGGGACCGGCCAAGGTAAACGTCAAGCCTTCAGAATAAGTCCCCGGAAGAATGGAAATATAATAATCACCTTCGGCCAATACATCCTCTGAAGTCAATGTAACTGTCGAAGTCTTGTTTTCCGGTTCCGCCATAGGATTCTCTGAGGAACAGTCCACCAGAAAATCCCCCGCAAGTGCCTCAGATCCATTGGCAGAAACCGTCACCGATGTAATTCTGCCGGTATTTGCACCCACAGTGAATTTCACCAGGCCGGTAACATTGCGGAAAAAGAAATCCTTTGCCTCGTCCTTGGAAGAAGCCACAGCAATATTGGCCTCAGGATCAAAGGAACCATTTACAGCCTCCTGAACATCCGGCAAAGTCAGCGAAACCACCTCGTCGGCCCACTCATTGACCGCTTCATATGGATAAACTGCATAGTATTTATCAGCGGGGATTGTTTCGCCATTGAATTCAGCCTTTGGAGCCGGCTCAGCCAAGGTGGTTGTAAACGGATGCGAAGCACCGCTCACTGCGATTGCATCACCGTTCTCCCAATACACCTTCACCCTGTCCACAAGGACAGTCTTTGTTTCATCTGCCACGGTAGATGCTTTGAAAGTCATACTCTGGCATTCATTTACTTTGCTTACATCATCCGTACAAGATGTAAAGACTAACGTCATCAAGACAATCAGGTATAAAAATCTTTTCATCATTAACTTAAAACATATATCCTGCAAAGTTAGACATTTTGGCACAATAGTCCAACCGTTGGCATAACAGAGACGCATCAGGCGAACCGTCTCAAAATCCGATATTTGGCGACGTTCTTCCTGCCAATGCTGGTTTTCTATTTCTACTTCTGGATCTATTATTTTCATTTTGAAGTGCCACTTGGGAAAGCTCCCCAATCTTTAAGGTAATTGTTTATTAAGCTTATTTTTATAATTTAGCAGATTATTTTTTAGATTTTACTATATGCAGACAAACGAAAAGCACTCCTACCACTCTCCAGAATTAGAGATTTTTGAAATGATTGTGGAAAATTGCATTGCGGCTTCCATTGAGGATCCGATTGAAAACCCTGAACAAGATTGGTAATAAAACATCAAAACAGATATACAATGAAGAGACTTTTACTTTTCACAGTGGTGGCAACACTGTTTTCAGCCTGCGTGAAGGATATTACCGAGAACAGACCGGGCATAGAACCCTCTGCTGACGAGGCCCCGGAGACATTGACAGTGGGCTTCGAAGACAACGTAGAGACACGTATTCAGCTTAACGAATCACAGAAGACCGTATGGACCAATGGCGATCTTGTATCTGTCTTCTACCGCTCTGATGCTAATCAGAAGTGGCAATATAAGGGCGAGACCGGTGCACGTGTTGCCAATCTTACCCGCATAGACGAAGGAGTGGCTAACGAGAGTATGAAAAGAGTTGTTGTGGTATATCCATATAACAAGAATTATTACATCAACACCGAAACCTATAACATTCAGGCGACATTGCCTGCTGTGCAGACCTATATGAAGGACAGCTACGGGCTGGATGGCAATATTATGATTTCGTCGGGAGAGTATAACGACATTTCCCTTAAAAGTGTTTGCGGCTGGCTGAAGCTGCAAATGACTGGAAACGGTGAGATAGTAGAGAGTATCACATTGAAGGGAAACAATGGCGAGCAGCTAGCTGGTGAGCTGTATATCAATTCTGCAGATGCTACCGCAACTCTTGCATCAGATGCCGGTGGCTCTGATGACGGTCAGACCGGTGGGGTCGGTGGCGGCCTTGTATTTGAGGATACAATCCTTAAGGAGGTAAAGCTCGATTGCGGCGAGGGTGTAGAACTTGGAACGGAAGCTACCGCTTTCTACATTGCCCTTCCGCCTCAGACATTTGAGAAAGGATTTACAGTAGATATTGAATGCGCAGACCATCTGACATACACCAAATCGACGACCAAGAGCCTTACCATCGAGCGGAACCATATCCATCCGATGACAGCATTTGAGTATGATGGTGTCAAGATCCATCCTGACAATCAGATCTGGTACACATCCTCAGACAATAATGCTGTCACACCTTATGAATATGCGACTGATCCGTTTGATGCAAACATCGTTTCCAACACTTACAATGCCGAAAAGAAATGCTGGATACTATCTTTTGATAGAGATATCACAACGATCGGAAAAGGGGCTTTCAGAATGTGTGACAAGCTTACAAGCGTAACTATCCCGGATGGTGTCACAACGATAGGAGAAGGGGCTTTCAATGAATGTGAGAGTCTTAAAACTGTCAATATCCCGGATGGTGTCACAACGATAGGTAAATATGCATTTAAAAATTGTACTTCGCTGATAAATATAAATCTTCCCGATGGTATATCGACGATTGCAATGGAAACTTTCTTTGGATGTACGTCTCTCAAACGCATCACCATACCTGATAGCGTGACACATATTGCATATTATGCATTCCAAGATTGTAGCGTACTTCAAGATGTCACTATGGGAAATAGTGTGAAGACAATCTCTAATTATGCATTTGACAGATGCAAGGCACTTCAGGAGATTATTATTCCGGAAAGTGTAACGACAATGGGCTATGGAGCATTTCGAGATTGCAGCTCATTAAAAGATGTATATTGCCACCCTGCAATACCACCTGTATTGAATAATGAATATGTTTTCTATAATAATGCTTCAGGACGTAGGATTTATGTGCGAATATCCTCTTTAGATGATTATATGGAGGCTCCATCTTGGAGCGAATATACTAATAGTATAAAAGAAGATTATACCCCTGTCGAATGTACTGATCTGAAGATCGAAGCAGATGATGTTCCCGGTTATATGACCTCTACCACTATCCGTTACAATGCAACGACAAACGGTATGTCATTCAACCGCTATATCATTGAAGATATTGTCATTACGGGAGAAGATACATCTGGTCAGTTTGATGTGAATCCATCACTGACAGAGTCGATTGAGCGCACGGTATCATATTCTTATCTTGGAAAAACCGCGACTACCACCATCATCCAAGGCCCGTCCCTGGCAAAATCATATACGGTAGATCTCGGTGACAGATGGCAATTATCGTCAATACCGAACCCTGATCCGGAGCTGTACGATGGAGTTTACGAAAGCACCAACCACTGGAAAAAGTCGTCAGCATATATGTACATCGACATCGTAGGTTATAGTGATTTTACCATATACGTTCGTAACGACGCTGAAGATGAATATGATTACACCACAATACGGCTTGATAGCGAAGTTAAAACTGTAGCAGATAGGAACAGCGATACCTCTTTATCAAGTTACACTAAGATCACATTCAATGACATTGACAAAGGGCCGCATCAAATTTCAATCAGGTTCAAGAAGGATGACGAGGTGGATGTCGGTGCTGATTGTTCGTATGTCCTTATCCCAAAGAATCAATAGCGGTAAGCATCCGACAAACCGCATCTTGCAATATATAATGTCAACTCGACTTTGAGCAACCAGCCGCCACTACCAGGAATTAGCCGGGGTAATGGCGGCTGATTGCTATATATATTTGTCCGGATGCTTGCCTCGAAACCTTGGAACACAAAGATCACTAAATCGCTCAATTGGCTACGTATGCGTGTGTCTCAAGGTATTCTGTCCACGACCTTCGAATACGCAGATCCTCAATAGATGCGTCCAGGGGATCCTACGTGTGTTCCAAGGTTTCGGAACTGGAGATTACATATACTGATTTGATGTTCAGCAACCATTCTTCTTGATCGACCTGAGGTTTAAGATGGGAGATTGCCACGGTCTGTGCCCTCGCAATGACATTCGAGCTATCTTACGCAATGGCATTAAGGCTACCTTATGCAATGACATTGAGCTTCCTTCTGCAATGGGATTCAGTATATCTTTTGTAATGACTTCGTGAGTTTTCTAAAATTGGCTTTCAGATGTGAGTCGTGGAGTGATACCGAACTGTCATTCTGAGGCTTCGCAGAAGCCGTGAGAATCTCCTGCACGTTCGTTCAGGCAGAAAAAGTATGTTCCTCAGTGGTTCGTGGAACATTTTGTCTGATTTTTATAAAAAGTTGAACAAATTTCAGGGACAGAATCTGTATTTGAATACACTGCAAGGCCGTTTTATGAAGATAACCGTATTCTTTTTGAGTATACGGATAATGCTCCGGAACTTTGCATCCGCAAACGTTAAACTTAATGGTTATGGAAAATAGTGCAAACAGTAAAGTGGTCCAGCGGTATGTGGATATCCTGACCAATCCGGGGTTCAAGGCTGTATTCGGCGATGTTGCCAACAAGGATGCGGTAATGATGATCATCAATGAATTCTTGCCGGCACATCGGAAGGTGCAGCATATAGAGTATCTCCCGACGAATCATCAGGGACCCGTCCTCTCGCTGAACAAGGAGCATCAGTTCGACTTTATGTGTCGAGACAGTTCAGGTACCGTGTTCATTGTGGAGATGCAGTGCTACACTGAAAAGAGTTGGTTTCAGCGTTGTGTAAGCTATGCCAGCCGTGCTTATGACCGTCAGAGCCGTAAAGGGAAGCATTACGATGTCAGTCCTGTGTATCTGATTGGTCTGATGGGAGTTCCGATCAATCATCCCGATAAGGATTTTTGGAAGGGACGTTACGTGTCAGAATATACGTTCCGTGAAAAATCCTGCGGTGACTTGCTGGCTGAAACGATTTTTATTATATTTGCGGAACTGGCGGGATTTGACAAGACTTTGGAAGAATGCGTTACGGCTCAGGACCGGATGCTCTATGTCCTGAAGAATTTAGGTCGACTGAAGAATCGTCCGCAA
>JAGBVR010000047.1 GCA_017630215.1 Bacteroidales bacterium
ATCAAAATGATCAACCTGGAATTTTACAAGATCATACAGCTTATCTAATTTCTCAGAACATTCCTTTGACATTGTTTTTCTGTCTGCATTGATAAGGGTAAGAAGTAATGTTGATGCTTCATTCCTTGTAAGTTTAATGTCAATGATTCTGTTTGCGTATTCCTGTGTCATATTAAACACCTCCAAAGTATAGATTGTAGTGACCGCCTACGTAAGTATATTATCATTACTTTGCACATTGTGCAATATCAAACTTTAAAATAATTTTTGTAATTTATTATTAGGTCATACATAGAATACTTCTGAAAAGCAAAACGGCCTTCCATACAATCAACCCTTAGTGATTGACATTCTTCAGCCCAGAATAATTTCTGATCATTTTCTTTATCCAGGTCGAAGATCCGGGGACATTTGGCCTTATTGAAGCACATATAATAGATACCATCTTCACGGTAATATATATAATAATTCTTATTCTTATACTTAAGCTGTATGAAGGGGATCATATTTTTCATACTCATTGTCCTGACATTTGAAAAATCATTATTGGCAAAATCACCTTCATAGGCCTTCCTTGCCCAATCGGTACCGGCCATTACATCATAGATACCATCTTTTTTCTGGGACTGTGAAACCTTCCAGGCTTCTTCCGGAAGGATATGATGTAATAATATATGGCGATCTTCCAGATATCTGATCGATTCCCTGGCTGCTGTCATTTCTGCCATATGATCCATGATCTCCAATCCTGAAGTAATAGGACATGCAATATTCTCACTATTGGCGAACAGTATCAATTTTAAGGGCTTCCTTCCCCTGGCTATCCTGTCCCTCGAAGCTGTCAACATGAAATCCATTAAGGCCTCAAATTCCTTTTTGCGAATAATTTCGTGTACCTGGGGGACAAATTCATCCAGGATGATGATATCAACATCTGAGAAATCTACGCCCTTTATAGATTTTGTCTTTGATAAGGCTAATATGATCCCGATCGGATCCTTATTCTCCTTATCCATATCACAAAATGCACCTATCCCCTTCTTAAGTGATACAGGTTTTATATTCCATCCGAAGTCACGATTCAAAGGCACGAAGGGCGAAGCATCAACCTCGATTGCTTTACCTGAAGAAGCTGCGCAAAGAAGATCTACATCATCAGCTGTTCGCTTCAGATAGATGAATTTTATTTTTTCCTCTTTACACATCCGAAGGGCTGAATAAGTTTTCCCCGGACCTCTGAAGCTCCATGCTACATATATGACCGCATCAGGATAATCCAGAAGATCCTTTTTTAAGTGATAATAACCATCATTATAATTCATATAAATCTGTTACCTCCGTATCTGCTATATTCATAGTAAATTCTTCGCCTTCTATATATTCCCATTTTTCTGTAGGATCCAGAAGATAATCACAGGGCTTCAGGTCGATAGAATCTGCAACCTCATTACCCCATTTATCTATATGTATATCATCGAAGATATAATAATGTGTTAATTTTCCTGTTTCCTCACCCGGGAATACAAAATCCTGATCAAAATTATTAAGATCATCATCCAGGCATAAAGCCCCGGCAATCTTCGGGACTCCGGCAACAGTTATATGAAGCTGATGATCAGCTGCATTCCTGCCGGCATATCTTTTGGATCCCAAAACTTTAAATTCTTCATAATCATCTTTGCCCGGCTCATGTTCAGCGACACCTAACCAATATTCAACCCCATCTACGATAACAGGGCCATAACCGTTATCCCTCAGCTTATTCTTACAGATCTGATTATAATTATTTATCAGATCATGATCCCATTCGTCAGAATAAGCCGAATCTGTATCTGAGTAATACCAATGAGGAGAATATAATAATCTCCCGTCTTTTCGATATACCCTCTTAACACAGGACCCCAAAAGGAAAAGATTTTTAAAAGCATAAGCTGTTACATATATCCCTGTAACATAGCTCAGAACAGAATTTTTCCTGTTCACATATTTTCTATATTCTTCCTTAAGATCCTTATCAAAATTCTCCCTATATGTGCCTGATTGAAAGAAGGCTGTATCACCTTCTTTATTGATCTTATATAATCCAGGCTCAGTTACTTCTATGATCTCAGGCTTTACGCAGGATGTAACACAAAGGCCATAAAGGCTATTCAGACGCATCTTAGACAGCATATAGAGGACCGGATCGAAGGGCTTAGCTGATTTCAATTTGCACTTAGCTTCAAAAAGCTCATAGACATAATCTGTAAACCATCGGGGAAGATAATCCTTAACAGCTGTATAGATATTTTCACATTCTGCAATATCCCATTCCATGAACTCATTTATTACGATCAGGTCCTGTTCACACATTTCCATTTCGCAAAATCCGCAGCTCCTGATCCTTCCATTATCTATCCGGGCATTGATTGTATGTTTACATTTGGAAGCCTGAAGGGGAGACATAGGCTCCAGATCATCCTTCATTCTAATATTGATAAATGTAACCTTAAACAGAAAAGCAAACTGATCAGAATGTCGGAGGATGAAATCAGGATCCTCTTTTCTTGGATGCTTAGTAAATTTGGTACATGGATATTTTTCCGACAACAGACAGAAGGGATATGAAGATGCGAAATCCCAGCCTTCTGTTATCTTCTCATTTAAGATATCCTGGATAAAATAAGGATTGGCATGACTATATCCCCCATGATATAGCCGGACCATCATATTATAAAGATCCCAATCAGGAGCCTGTCTTTTGAAATTTTCATGGCCTCTGTTGGCCTTAGCTCTTTTCCTCACTTCTTCTCTGGGTATACCTGTCATGGTAAGACATATCGAATAAATAGACTTGCCCAGGGAAGCCATAAGGGCATCTATGCATTCCGCTAAGGCCAAAGTATCATTTTCGATATAGATCAATTCTTCCTCTGTTGCATTATCGATCCAATCCTGATTACGGATCCTGTCATAATCCCAATATCCGACAGCCTTTTTATGTTCAACGTCCAGATCATCAGCCCATTTCTCCAATTTGCAGCCGGCCAGGATCAGGGAATCCTTTATCACATAACCATTTTTAAAACGGATCTGGACCGGATAATGCGGCTTAGTATTCAGCTGCTTAGAAGGGAATCCCCATTCCCTATAAAAGAATCGCCTTAAAAATGTCTGATCAAAGCTGAGATTATGAAAATATACGAAGATATCATCACCCTTCAGAACAGCTCTGATATTATTAAAGGCTGCCATCATTTCGGAAGGCCTGGATCCGTATAATGTAGCAATATTCCGATGAAAGAATCGTATTGTAATTGTCCAGGCACAAATATGATTCTCATTTGCGATAGGATTTCCGGCATCATCAAAATCCCTGAATCCTTCAGG
>JAGBVR010000048.1 GCA_017630215.1 Bacteroidales bacterium
CACAAATAAAAGATTAGGCAGATCTTCCTGACTACGCTTTTCAATGGCACGAATCAAAACGCTGGAATACTTTTCAATACCTACATAGTTAACATCTGGGTTACGACGTGCCAGTTCCATGATAAACTGTCCCTTACCCATACCAATCTCAATATGTACTGGATTCTCATTGCCAAAAACAGCCTTCCACTGACCGCGCTGGCCCTCCGCCTCCTGCACCACAAATTCATTGCTAGCGATCACTTCTCTGGAACCCTTAATATTTCTCAAACGCATAACACGTCTCTCCTTTCGCTCCTGCTCTCGTTTCTTTATTATAAAGTGCCAAGACCGCCACGTCAACACTCTCTCCCCAAAAACCAGAACCAGGAAAGAAATTACCCTTGATACTGAAGTTAAAATCCTCTATAATAAAACTGTTGTAATTCTTTTTGCATAATAGAAAGGTTTATATATATGAAGAAACGACACTTATCTGTTCTTTTTTCTGTCTGTCTGGCCCTTTGCCTGACTCTCACTGGCATTATCCCAGTTCAGGCTACCGAGGTCCATACAGCGTCCTGGCCTTCCGGTCCATCCATCAACGCTCAGGGTGCCATCGTCATGGAACTTTCCACCGGCACCATCCTTTATGAAAAAAATGCCACCGACGCTATGTATCCAGCCAGTATTACCAAG
The DNA here is from genome assembly GCA_017630215.1 of Bacteroidales bacterium. Classification (GTDB taxonomy): domain Bacteria; phylum Bacteroidota; class Bacteroidia; order Bacteroidales; family UBA932; genus Cryptobacteroides. Next base: position 679 of record JAGBVR010000048.1, read on the forward strand.
GTTATGACCGCTCTGCTGGCAGTGGAAAACTGCTCCATGGACGAAATCGTAACCTTCTCCAACACCACAGTTTATGGCAACGGCTCCAATAGTAGTAGTATCGGTATGAAACCAGGCGAAAGCATCACCATGGAGCATTGTATGTATGGTTTGATGTTAGCTTCCGCCAACGAAGTAGCAAAAGCCATCGGTGAGCATGTTGCCGGTGACCTGGAAAGCTTCGCAAATATGATGAACGAACGAGCTGCCCAGCTTGGCTGTGTAAATACCCATTTTGCCAACGCAAACGGGTTGCACGATGACAACCATTATACCTGTGCCTACGATATGGCACTGATCGCCAGAGAGGCTATCAAGGATCCGACCTTTAAAAAGATCTCCGGCACTCGAGTTTTTGTAATCCCTCCAACCTCCATGACTGAGGATGATCGTTGGGTGGCAAATACTCACCAGATGGTAAATCCAGCTCAGCTTCCACAGTATCGCTACGACGATTGTTATGCTGGCAAAACCGGCTTTACCAACGAAGCCCGCTATACCTTAGTCACTTACGCAAAGCGCGGTGCTCTGGATATTGTGTGTGTTACCATGCATTCCCAGATGCAGGCAGATCAGTACAATGATGCCATCACCTTGATGGACTATGTATTTGAGAACTTCTCCGTACATCCGATCAGCCAGCTGGGACAGACTCCTACCTTTGATAATCTTTCCCTGTTTACCCGCTTCAGTCCACTGTTTGACGTGGAGAATGCTCCTCTTTCCATTGACAACAACTCCTATGTTGTTCTGCCAAATGGAGCTTCCTACTCCGGCGTGGAGCAGACCATCACCTATCACGAAGTGGATTCTTTGGACAAAGGCCTTACCAATTAATGGAAGTCCGCTACCGCTGGTATCCTTCGAGCATGAGCATACGGCAGGCTGGTCTGTTGGAGTGTATTTTTCTAAATATACAAATCCTGCTATGCTGGCAATGTAATCATTTTCCC
>JAGBVR010000025.1 GCA_017630215.1 Bacteroidales bacterium
GCACATAATCGCTCAATTGATTACCTCAAAAAAGTTGTGATAAATCGATGTAATGTATTTCTGTCTACTTTGCATATTTTGGCAATCTTTCTCTGTGAGATTCCTGCATTCAGAAGTTCTATAATCAAGTTTTTCTTTTTGTATAATTTGTATTTGGTTTCTTCTGTCTTCTTCCCCTTGGGGCGTCCAAGTATAACACCCTCAGCCCTTTTTCTGGCTAATGCCTCTTTGGTTCTTTGACTGATAAGATTTCGCTCAATTTCTGCAGATAACCCAAAAGCAAATGCTAAGACTTTACTCTGTATATCTTCCCCAAGCCTATAATTATCCTTGATTGTCCACACCTTGCACTCTTTTGTCATGCAGATGTTTAGAATTTCCATAATCATAAATAGATTCCTTCCGAGTCTGGATAGTTCAGCACAGATAATTAAATCATCTTTTGTAATCCTCTTAAGCAAGATTCCAAGTTGGCGCTTGTTGTAGGATTTTGTGCCACTGATAGTCTCCTCAATCCATCCGTCAATCTGCATTTCATTCTTTTCACAGAAATTATTGATTTCAAATCTCTGATTCTCAACAGTCTGTTTGTCGCTGCTGACCCTAATGTAACCGTAAATCATATCTTGTTAATTTGTTATGTGTAATAAAAATTCTAACTTTGTTATGTGTCTCAATTATAATAATGTTAGCGATGAAAGAACCTGGATACGTATACATTCTAACAAACCCGTCATTCAAAGAGGATTGGGTGAAGATCGGCAAGAGTTCAGTTTCAGTTGAAAAGCGAGTGAAGCAGTTGGATGGAACATCTGTACCTCTTCCGTTTGAGATTTTTGCGACGATGAAGACAGTAAAATATAATGAAGCCGAGAAACTGATCCATCGTTATATTGAAAGATTTACTAATCTACGTATTCGTGATAACCGTGAGTTTTTTAATGTGAAACCGGAAGATGCATTGGCAATTTTCCGTGATGTCGCGATGGTTTTAGATGATGCCGAGATAGATGAAGTTTACAAGAAGTCTGTGGCAGATGATGTGGAGACGCATTCTGGTGGACAAAGAATAATGCAAACTCCGGCACGATCGAAGAAGATAGTTTGGCTGGTACCAGCCAATTCAAAGTTCTTTGATCTTGCTGGTTGCTTGAAGAAGTATGGATATGTCTATTGGAGTCAGTATTATCATTTTCAGACGGGCGATACGGTATATATTTATTGTTCAAGCCCAGAGAGCCGAGTGAGGTACAAGATGGTAGTTGAAGCGCACGATCTGAATTATTTTTCGGAAATGGAGCAGGAGAGGGAGTTCTATGTGGATTCGAAAGATTTTGATTTACCTGTTTCTCACAATCGTTTTGCTAAGATGAAACTTATCTCAGAATCTTCTTCTGAACGTCTGTCTTTAGTGCACTTGATAGACCACGGCTTGGGAATGGCCCCGAGAGGAGCAATGTGTTTGAACGGAGAATTGCTGGAATATGTCAGCAATGCTTTTTAAGAATGGATGATGAACGATAGAATCCAATTGACTCCCGATGAACTCCTGATGGGCAGGATGGCAGCTTTGATAGAGTCGCCTTACGGACCGTCAGAAGATTATTTGGAGAGA
>JAGBVR010000049.1 GCA_017630215.1 Bacteroidales bacterium
CTTAAAAGGTAATCTTCCTTTTAATGATGAGCTGTTCGTTGATGATAAACAGATAAAGCTATCACATTCTGAAGTAGAATTTATGAATAACCCTATCGAGATATCAGACTTCCGCCAGGGCTTGACTGTTCCGGGTAAGCTTTTGCCGAAGATCATAAAAGGCGGCACGATCTTACAAGAGGTTGAATTTACTATAAATTAAAGATATAATCAAATTAGTTCTCAGGTACCTCCTGTAAACTATGGTTGTCCTATTTGCCGCCTGGCGTGCCCCACAAGCGCTAGGCGGTTTTTATATATGAAATTATATTAAAAACCCCTAGAAGCGCTTAGAAACGATTCTAGGGGCTATATAGGCTAACAAGACTTTTCTCTGTCAAGAAACTGTATCAAGGTTTAGTTTATAAGTCCGGACCCACTCAAGGGCGATACTCCCGGAATATAGCGAGACAGATCTAAGTCCGTAGCTTTTTAGATCATTATGCTTAAGAACTGGAAAGCTTTTTCCTTTACATCAAGGTTAGAAAATCTCATATAACCATGATCGAATTGATTCTTAAGACTATTCAAAAAGTCGACATTCCTGCCAAGCAGTAATGTGTCGATCGAGTGATCGTTTGAAAATACAGTGAAGTTGCAGCGGCAGCTCTTGTTTACATTCTCAGAGAAATAATAATGTACTCCGGGAACGTCTTTAACTCTTATAAGGCTTATATATTCGCCGTCGATTATGCAATTACAAATGTAATCGAATTTACTGCTCTTGATCTTCTCGCAAAATGAGAAGTTGTCGCTCACCGATTCATTAAAGACTGTATGCTTATAGATGCTCGAATTTATAAAGGCCCTGTTAAAAGCTGACTGCTCCTGAAGCTTAGATACCTTCTCGTTAAAATCACGCTCGATAACGAAGCCGTCACCTCTGTATATGCCCTTCTTCATCTCATCTACACGGGCACCGCAACCCCACATTTTATAGTAAGGGTTTAGGCTAGATACATGATTGCAGCACATGTAAACAGGAACCCTTTTAACAGCCTTGCCGAACTCACGGCCTGCCGAAGTATGCAAAGTAAAGAGCATGTTTGCTTCGTCCGGAACATATTCTTTTGCCTGGAATTCATCGAAGAACATCTGATCTGTATCACAATAGAACTGAGATATATCCTTAAGCTTCTCAGCCATGCTCAGGGCGCAGACATAGCCGCAAGGCTTATCGTTCAAAAATAACTCCATATAGCGCCCTTTAAACTGAGATACGGCAGTAAGCTTGTCTTTTGGGAACCAGTGAGGACCGACAAGCTTAAACATGACTTCATGCGCATTCTTGATCTGATACTGGAATCGCTTAACTATCATAAACTTTTTGCCGCACTTTTTGAAGTCTCGGATCATCTTCCTGGCAAAGAAGGTTGTCTTGCCGTCTGATCTGTTTCCGTCTACGGCATAGATCTCAGGTATATTGCCATTGATATCTTTGGAATTTATCAACCTCTGGCCATTATAGAATATGCTTTGCTCCATGTGTTCACCCCACAAATGCCGTCTACTTGCAGATTATAATTTAACTGAAAATTCTTAACAGCCTGCTCTGTCTTTGGTCCGAAGTCGCAGTCTACGTCTAAGCGCTCCTTGCTGTACTTGTTTAGGAACATCTGAAGAAAGCCAACCTCGATAGACTTAGAGCCCTTCCTGATCGTGATTAGATTAGTCACGTTTGTACCTTCCTTAAATCTCAAAATGTACTGGTAGTTGTTTGCGTAGTATCTCTCGCATACAAGGCCGAAGTCCTTGCCTTTTGCATGTAAGATCATATTATCGCCGATATAAAGGACAGTGTGGCCCTTGTTAGCGCTCGTATGCTTAACAAGGATATCGCCCCTTTTCATGGCATAAGTCTTAAACTGGAAGCAGTCAAACTCATTCGAGCGCATCAGCTCAGTGATCATGTTACCGGTATAGGTTGCTCCGAATGTGTCAACTCCGATAGCCTTCAGGCTCTTGATAATGAGATCGCTGCAGTCGGTCGCAAATTCATTTTCACGATTCTGCGAATAGTAATATCGCTTGTCTGCTACTCGCTTTGATACTTCAGTGATAAGATCTTCGATCCTGCTCATGCTTTCTTCTCCTTTCCGTCTATGGTGTCTTTGGAACCCTTCAGAAGCTTCTTTATCCATTTCGGAAGCACACCCGGATAAGCTTTATTTAAGTTCTCCATGATGCTTATTGATTCATTCAGGCATATATAACAGCCGACAGTGATGCCGATCGGAAGTCTGAACGGCAGATCTATCGAGACGATCGAGAGAAGGATAGGGATGTAGACATCCAGGAAGATGCCGAAAGCAAGTGCCAGGATAAGGGCAAGCTTTTTAAAGAAGCCACGAGTACCGACCTTGCTGCTTAACTGTTCGCCGGTGATGGTGATTCGAACTAAAGCGGTGAGGACGTCAAACACGATGCAAAAGAGAACGCACAGCAGGATAGGAACGTAGGCCGACAGAAAGGTGCCTGCTATTCCAACTATGCCGGCCACTGTCAATTTGATACCTGTTTCGAGCTTCATGCTGTGCGGTCCTCCGTCTGCTAAGAATGAGAATTCTGAAAACCTCACCTCGACATTAACACTAAATGTCGGTTGTGTCAATGCCTATATGTTGGCTAGTGTCTGTTTGTTGACGGTAGAGAGATCTGGCCGTCAGTGAGCCGTCCGTGAAAACCCCTGCGCCACAGGCGTTTTCAGCCCTTAAACTATATGTATCTTATAATAAGGGGAA
>JAGBVR010000005.1 GCA_017630215.1 Bacteroidales bacterium
AATGTTGTGAACAAGTGTACCGAGCGGAATCTCTGAGAGAAGAAGAGTGTTACCTACCTCAGGAGCAACACCTGCACCTGAAGCGATCTCCTGTCCTACCTTAAGTCCGTTAGGAGCGATGATGTATCTCTTTTCACCATCCTGATACTGTACCAATGCGATACGGGCGCTACGGTTTGGATCGTACTCGATTGTCATTACTGTAGCTGTGCACTCATCCTTGTCGCGGAGGAAGTCGATCACACGATACATTCTCTTGTGACCGCCACCGATGTAACGCATAGTCATCTTACCCTGATTGTTACGTCCACCTGACTTCTTAAGAGGTTCGAGGAGGGACTTCTCAGGTCTCTTTGCGGTAATATCGTCAAAAGCACTGATTACCTTATTTCTCTGTCCGGGAGTTACCGGTTTGAATTTTCTTACTGCCATTGCTCAATCACCTTAAATGTTTGCGTAAAAATCAATCTTATCCTCGCCAGCAAGTGTCACATACGCCTTCTTGAAGTGGTTTGTGCGACCCTTGAGCATACCAGCCTTGGTATAACGAGCCTTTCTCTTTCCATGATAGTTTACAGTGTTTACATCTGCAACTGTCACATTGTAGAGCTGCTCCACCGCAGCCTTGATCTGAAGCTTGTTGGCCTCGCGGTCAACAATAAATCCGTAACGGTTCAACTTTTCGCCCTGAACCGTCAACTTCTCAGTTACTATTGGCTTAATTATAATTCCCATCTCTCAATCGGTTTATCGTCTGATTCTTGATGCAAGGATATCCTGAACGCCGTCAACAAGTACGAGTGAATATGCATTCATGATCGCGTAAGTGTTGATCTCGTCAACAGTGATAACCTTAACCTCAGGAAGGTTACGAGACGAAAGGTAAATATTTGTCGAATTCTCTGGAAGTACGAAGAGTACCTTTCTGCTTCCAGCCTTGATGTTGTTAAGGATCTGGATGAACTCCTTGGTCTTAGGTGCCTCCATTACGAATGGCTCAACCATTGTGATTGCGTTCTCCTGAGCCTTGTAAGAAAGAGCTGAGAATCTTGCAAGCTGCTTGAGCTTCTTGTTAAGTTTCTTGCGATAGCAACGTGGCTGTGGGCCGAATACGCGTCCACCACCTACATAGATACCAGCCTTGAGTGAACCGTGACGTGCGCCACCTGAACCCTTCTGGCGGATAAGCTTCTTAGTGCTGTATGCAACCTCGCTGCGGTCCTTAGACTTAGCTGTTCCCTGACGCTGGTTAGCAAGATACTGCTTAACGTCGAGGTAGATAGCGTGGTCGTTCGGTGTGATACCGAAAATCTCCTCATTGAGAGTCACTGTCTTAGCAACAGTACCGTCGATTTTGTAAACTGACAACTCCATCATAACTTAGTCCTCCACGATTACATATGAACCCTTAGCTCCTGGTACAGAGCCCTTTACTACGATAAGGTTGTTCTCAGGCATAACCTTGATAACCTCGAGGTTGATAACAGTTACACGCTGGTTACCCATGTGTCCTGCCATACGCATTCCCTTGAATACGCGTGAAGGCCATGAACATGCACCGAGTGAACCAGGGTGACGGAGACGGTTGTGCTGACCGTGAGTCTGGCCACCTACACCGGCAAAGCCGTGACGCTTAACTACGCCCTGGAAACCCTTACCCTTTGATGTTCCGACAACATCCACGAACTTAACACCAGAGAAGATGTCAGCTACCGAAAGAGTGTCGCCGAGCTTAAGCTCCTGTGCGAAGTCTGCCTTGAACTCGACAAGCTTGCGCTTAGGAGTGGTTCCTGCCTTTTCGAAGTGGCCCTTGAGAGCCTTGCTGGCGTGCTTTTCTGAAATTTCGTCATAGGCAAGCTGTACAGCGGCATAACCATCTTTCTCTACTGTACGAATCTGCGTAACAACACACGGACCAGCCTCAATAACAGTGCACGGTATGTTTCTACCGTCGGCACCAAAAACGGAAGTCATTCCGATTTTCTTTCCAATTAATCCAGGCATTGGTTTGTTTTAATTAATTGATTATAAATACTTTATATCCCACAACACATTTTTGCGGGCTGCAAAGATACGAATAATATTTTCATTTTCAACATTTTATGCAAAAAAATTGTTAATAACTTTTTTCGGAAGCATAAAATGAAGTCTGCACTCCCTCTGTATTGTATGTATGTATGACATAGCCGTTTACATCTGCTTCGAACTCCAGACGGTCGGTATCATCATTGGCCAGGATAGGGAAAGCATTGCCGCATTCGCCAGGCTTGACATAGATATGCCTGTGATGATGCCCGCTCAGCATAATGTCCACTCCCGCCTGATTCAGTACTGGAACAAAGTGTTCGCTCACCCACTTCTGCCCGTACCAGCTGTCGGCACGACCGATTGACGGTATGTGCATAACGGCCACCTTGACCGGTGCTTCAGAGAACAGCGGATCAGCCACAGCCTGTTTGAGCCACTGCAATTCTTCCATACGATAGCTGTCAAAGTCTGCCATTCCCGAATATTCCGCATTGCGGTCAGGCTTGTCCTCGCCCGCATCGAGAATAAGGATGGCCACCGGACCCTGTCGGAGAAGATGGTAAGGCTCTCCTGTAGGAGTCGGGGCATATTGCTTCATGGCGGCAGCATCCCTGCCGCGGGTCTCATGATTACCCCTGACCCAGACCGAAGGGACATCAGCGACAAGTTCAGGCACGGTTCCGAACACACTTGAAAGAGCAGTCTCAATATCACTTATGTATGAGACCATATCTCCATTCATTATCAAAAGATCCAGAGTATCAACCCCTTGAGTCAAGGCGCGATAACGATCCGTGTTGCCATGAATATCGTTCAACATCACAAAACGACAGGTCCGAGCATCCTTGTCCAGAGTCTTGAACACCCCATCTCCACCAAACTTCAGTCTGTGTGCAAGACCGAAATCCACACCGTAAGGATCACTGTCATCCTTGACAAGCTTTCCATAGATACGGTATCTGTAAGTCTGTCCGGGAAGAAGTCCCGTAATTCTTACAGAATGAGTTGTTCCGGATATACGTCTTCCCGACACCGTATGATAGTATCTGGGACGGGCACATGCTTCGAAAGCAGTACCGTCATCCGGCGCCACTTCCACCCACGCAAAGACATTTTCCTGCGATGTCCACAATATCGTCACTTCAGTTTCACCGGCATTCTGAATCCATGGACCACACTTGATATCCGGTCTGGCAGCGGTACAAACGCCGGAAAGCCCTAACGCAAGGGCTGCTAAAAGAGCTGAAATCCTTTTCATAAACATTCTGTTAAAGTATGCAAATATAAGATATTTTGAGTTATGGGAACGATATACGCAAATTATGAGTATCTTTGCGCGGATATATATAAAGGTATATGATACTGGCGATTTTCGGATTTCTTCAGCTTTCGCTGGCCGACATACTGGACATTCTGCTCCTTGCACTTCTGATCTACATTGTATTCCGCTGGATCAGAGGTACTTCTGCGATGAGCATCTTCGTGGCTATCATCTCCCTGTATGGCATCAGACTCATAGTTTCCGCATTCAACATGAGGCTGATGACCAACATTATGGAGACTGTGCTGGACGTGGGAGTCATTGCTTTCATAGTTATCTTCCAGCCTGAGATAAGGAAATTCCTGATGAGGCTGGGAAGCAGGTATATAAGCAGCAAACAGGGAAAAGCCATACTGGACAGGATATTGGGGAAAGCCCGCCAAAGCGCCGATATCAGTAAAAGTGAAGCTGTAAACGACATCACCCAAGCATGCCGGAGAATGTCAGAAGACAAGACAGGGGCATTGATCGTAATAGGACACAAGGCTTCCCTTGAAGACATCATCAACACAGGTGACCGTATCGATGCTGCTATCCACCGCCGACTGATAATGAATCTGTTTTTCAAGAATTCTCCCCTCCACGACGGAGCACTTGTCATAACGGGAGGACGTATTGTAGCGGCAAGATGTACATTACCGATTACCGAAAGGAGCAATATCCCCGCAAATTTCGGAATGAGGCACAAGGCTGCCATCGGCATTACCGAAGAAACGGATGCAGATGCAATCGTAGTATCTGAAGAGACCGGAAAAATATCGTTTGTAAAGAGTGGAGCGGTTACACCTATCCAGAACATCAACGAATTGAAACTTCTCATCAGCACATCTCTGGGAGAAGAATAGGAGCCGGACCCCGTGAGGGAGAAGGCTGCATAAAGGAGAGAAAGAATTGGAAGAGAAAAAGAGAACAATCGACACAAGGCTCGAACAGAAGATCGGATTTGACAGAATAAGAAGAATCATATCCGACAGATGTTCGACTGCATATGCTGTGGAAAGGGCTGCAACAGAGACCTTTTCGACAAACCCGTCACATATACGCAAAAGACTGCTCCTGACAGACGAAATGCGCCTCATAATGATGTTTGAGGACAGTTTCCCTTCAGGCGGCTTCATCGACTGCATTGATTTCCTGAAGCCACTGGAAAGAAGTTCTGCCGCAATTGACCTTCTGTCACTGCGCAAACTCCGGACTATGCTGGAGACACTCCGAAAGATCACATCCTTTTTCGACGGAGTAAAGGATGGAGTGTATCCTAACTTGAAAAGAATGAGTTCACGTATCCTGAGTTTCCCTGAAGTACAGCGAAGGATAGACCTTATACTCGACCGATACGGTGACGTAAAGGACACGGCATCTGATGCCTTGTATGAAATCAGGAGGGCATTGAAAGAAAAGGAGGGAACCATTTCAAGACGAATGGCAGCCATTCTGAAAAGGGCTCAGGAAGAAGGTATTGTTGACAGCGATGCAGGAGTCTCCATTCGAGACGGAAAGATGCTCATACCGGTAAGTGCTGCGAACAAGAAGAAGATTCCGGGATTCATATACGATGAGTCTGCTACTGGAAAGACAGCATTCATAGAGCCGGCAGAAGTGGTCGAACTTGACAATCAGATAAAGGAACTAAGATTTTCCGAGCAGAGGGAAATTCTGCGCATTCTGCTGGAATTCACGGAATTCCTTCGTCCTTATATCGCTGATCTTCTTACTGCAGCGAAATATCTGGGAGAAATTGACTTCATCATGGCGAAGGCGCAGATTGCCTTGGACTTCATAGCGGGAATGCCGATCATTTCGGATGACGGCCAGATGAACCTTCGCAAAGCCAGACATCCGCTGCTGGAGCGGGCATTGCGAAAGGAAAAGAAGGAAATCGTGCCTCTTACCGCCACATTGACCAAGGAAAAGCATATTCTTCTGATATCCGGTCCTAATGCCGGAGGTAAGTCGGTATGTCTGAAGACTGTCGGTCTTCTTCAATATATGTTCCAGTGGGGAATGCTGATTCCTACATCAGAAACTTCCGAGATGCTGGTGTTCGACAGGATAATGGTCGATATCGGAGACGACCAGTCGATAGACAATGACCTCAGTACCTACAGTTCATTTCTGGGCAACATGAAGGACATGCTCTCATGTGCCGACGAAAAGACACTCGTGCTGATAGACGAATTCGGTTCCGGCACCGAGCCTGCTGCCGGAGGTGCCATCGCAGAGGCCATTCTGAGCGAACTCGACAAGAGAGGAACTTATGGCGTAATCACCACCCATTATACGAATCTGAAGCTATATGCATCACCAGAGACCGGAGTATTGAACGGAGCAATGATGTTTGACGTGAAGAACATAGCACCTCTGTTCAAGCTTGAGATGGGACTGCCGGGCAATTCCTTCGCATTTGAACTTGCACGCAAGATGGGACTGCCGGAAAACATAATCAAGGATGCAGAATCACGAGCTGGTGAGGAGTTTGTCGGTATCGAGAGAAACCTGCGCAAGATTGCGCGCAACAGAAAAGCTCTGGATGAAAAACTTGAGCGTATCAAGCATACCGACAGGACCCTGGAAAACATCACCGAGAAATATCAGAAGGAGCTTCAGCAGATAAAACAGCTCAAGAAGGAGATCCTCGACCAGGCGAAAAAGGAAGCGCAGGAAATAATCCAGGGCGCCAACAAGCAGGTGGAAAACACAATCAAGACCATCAAGGAATCACAGGCCGCCAAGGAAGAGACTCAGGAAGCAAGAAGAGGGCTCCAGGACTTCATGGCAATACTTGCCGCAAAGAAAGAGCAGGAGCAGAAGGAAAAGGAAGATTACATCGAGCGCAAGATAAAGCAGATCGATGCCCGCAAGGAAAGGCAGAAACAAAGAAAGGCTAGGAAAGCCGATGAAAAGGCCGCACAGGAACTTCTCGAGCAGCAGGCAGAGAAAGAAAGAATCGAAGCATTCAAGTCTGCTCCTCTGAAAGTCGGAGAGAAAGTTAGAGTGAAGGAAAACGGCATGGTAGGAGAGATTGCCAAGGTTTCTGCGAAAGCCGTAGTCGTGGTAATCGGCAATATCAGCAGCAAGATGCCTCTGGACAAGGTGGAAAGAATCACTTCCAATGAATTCAAGAGTGCCGTAAAAGAGACCGCAAGGCCTGTTTCAACTATCAGATACGATTCGTCCATCAGCGAAAGAAAGCTGAATTTCAGCACCGAAATGGATGTAAGGGGCGAAAGATTGAACGATGCTGTGGAAAAGGTTACCAGATATGTCGATGATGCCGTCATGCTCGGGGTACCTTCAGTGAGGATCATCCATGGAAAGGGAACAGGTGTCCTTCGCGACGAGCTTCAGAAACTTATCCGTACAATACCGGGAGTAGCAAGCGTAAAGGACGAGCACATCCAGTTCGGCGGAACAGGAGTCACCATTGTAACATTTGACTGATATGAAAAGAATATTGATCCATATCGCTGTGGCAGCCATCCTGTTGGTCGGTTGCAAAGGGGGCGGAGAAGGAAAGAAGACAGAGATGAGTCCGGAAAATGTGACGGAGACATTTACAAGGCATATTGCCTCAGGAAAATTTGACCAGGCCATGGAGCTTTGCGACACCACATCGATGCAAGCTTATATCGACAGGTGCATAGCCGTCTGGGAAAGCCTGGAAAAGAATGACAGCAGCGCTCTTGCCATAGCATCGTCACTTCTTGCCGGAGCGGATATAAAGATAGCGAAAACGGAAAAGACCGACATAGGACGGGATGTGTATTACAGTATTGAGGCCGACGGTAATCTGAAAGAAAAGAAGGCGACACTGGTCAAAGAGGAGGGAGAATGGAGAATCAGGACGATCACCGACGTAATCTAGGCCGCAAGGGTGAAGATATTGCCTGTGAGCTTCTTAGAAGCATGGGGCATAGCATTCTGGAAAGAAACTATAGGAACGGACATTTTGAAATTGACATTATTTCAATAGATGCTGATGGAATACATTTTGTAGAGGTGAAGGCCCGCAGAGACAGCATACAGGCTCCTCCGCAATACAATGTGGACAGGATCAAGCAAAGCCGCATCACAAAGGCGGCACTTGGATTCCTCCACAGCAGCAAAGGGCTTCCGCTGAGCAGCTATGAATGTCATTTCGATGTGGTGGCTATAACCTTTGCAGGTGACTCATACAGTACCGAATGGTTCCCTCAAGCCTATATACCTATATATGTATAAGTAAGAATTTCTATAATGAACAGAAACAACCGCTATTGCGTCATTATGGCCGGAGGCGCAGGTACAAGATTCTGGCCTATCAGCAAGACGGCAAAGCCGAAGCAGTTCCTCGATGTAGCCCAGACAGGCACGACTTTCATCAGGCAGACATACGAGAGATGTCTCATGATCGTGCCACAGGAAAACATTCTGGTCGTTACTGCAGAAAAGTATCAGGATCTGGTACGCGAACAGCTTCCCGAACTTCAGAGTGAAAACCTCCTTCTGGAGCCATACATCAGGAACACCGCCCCAGCAATTGCGTATTCCACATATTCACTGCTCAAGCGTGATCCGGAAGCAATGGTGGCAGTCCTTCCGTCAGACCATATAATAGATAATGACGAGCTGTTCTCACAGACAATCAACACCGCATTCGATTACATCGATCAGAATGACGTGCTCATGACCCTGGGCATCATCCCGTCAAGACCGGATACGAATTACGGATATGTCCAGGCTTACGGAGGACGAGAGGCATACAAGTCCAATGAACCTTTGCAGATAAAGACATTTACCGAAAAGCCGGACAGGACTTTGGCTGAAATATTCATAAGCACCGGAGAATTTCTGTGGAATGCCGGAATCTTCCTTTGGAAAGCGCAGACTATCAGACAGGAGATGGAAAGACACACACCAGCGATTACCGCTCAGTTCAGCGGATGGGAGGGTGCCATAGGATCAAAGATAGAAAGAGAATTTATCCAGAGAGCTTACACCGGATGTCCTAACATATCCCTGGGATACGGAGTAATGGAAAAGACAGACAGAGCATGGATCTATCCGGCAAAATTCGGATGGCAGGATATCGGAACTTGGGAATCACTCTACAATTACATCCCTAAGGATGAGAAGCAGAATGCCATCAGTGCTGACAAGACCCTTCTAGAGAATGCAGAAGGCAATCTGATAGTTACTCAGGAAAAGAAAAAACTGATAGCAGTAAAGGGACTTGAGGATTACATGATCATCGACACCGAGGATGCTTTGGTCATCTGTCCGAAAGACGACAAGAAGTTCAAGGACTTCATTTCAGGAATAGCGATGCCGGGATTCGAAAGCTACAGATAACCGCCATCCCCGATAACAATCAAAAACCGTCATTCCCGGCTGGACCGGGGATTCTAAATAAAAGAAATATGGAAAAAAGGATACAGGCCGACATGGTATCGGCAATGAAAGCAAAGGAAACTGTAAAACTTGCATCACTCAGAGCCATCAAGGCTGCCATCACGCTTGCCAAGACAGCAGAAGGGGCAACCGGAGAGATCGATGATGCGGGAATTGTGAAAATAATTCAGAAGCTCGTGAAGCAGCGCAAGGAAAGCGCACAGCAGTATAACGACGCAGGACGTCCTGAACTTGCTGAAAACGAGCTCGCTGAAGCAGCGGCAATGGAGGTATATCTTCCCAAGCAGCTTTCTGAGGCTGAGGTGGAAGAGCAGCTCAAGGCTATCATAGCTGAGGTAGGAGCCAGCAAGCCATCTGATATGGGAAAGGTCATGGGCGTAGCTACCAAGCGTCTTGCCGGACTCGCAGAAGGCCGTCTTATTTCCACACTTGTAAAGAAGCTTCTTTCATAAGAATCTATACCTGCGTCCTGTCAGTCTCTGACGGGACGCACTGGTAATCCGAAGTGTCTGTACCAATATCTATACGCTACGACACCATGACCGTTTTCGCAATTTATGATATAAGCTTCCTCATTCTTTCCCGATCCTATAGTCGCTGACCAGAATAGGCCGAAACTACCCTCAGGATAATCATCATCAAAATATTGGGAAGAATTCTGCCAGTAGCCCGCATTAGGTATAAAGATAGAATTCCCATTAGGTCCTGTAATTCTATTGCCACCCACACGATTTACACGAGCCTGCGTCCATTCACAAAAATCCACAAGCTCCTGTATTTCTGCCATTGTCGGCATTCTCCATCCCTCTCCCCAATTGGCCGTGGCAGCATCATACTTTGTTCCGCTTATATCTTCACCTATATCCTGATAGGCCATTAGCTGGGAATCAAAATATGCGTAATTTCCCTTTGAGAAAGATTTCTTTTCTTCTGTTTCTCCCCACGCATAGTAATGTCCATACTCCTCCGGAGCTGAAGCTCCCACATTCATAGTCGCCCATTTCACACTTAATCCAAGATCTACAAAAGGTCCAGACATGTCTTCAAGAGCAAACTCCGGCATATGCAGGATTCCTGATCTTTTCACACTTTGCGGCTTGCCCGTCTGCTTTACCAAGGTTCCCTTTTCGCCATAGTCAAAAGTCACAGTGAATCCGGAAGTGAATTCCACAGGAGGAAGAGAAAAATAAAGGTCTGCTACTTTATCCTCGGACAAAACCAGTGGAGGATCACACAAAAGCGATATGGAAGCGGAAGCATTATCATGCATTGCTATAACAGGCAGATTTCCCTGCGTCACAGTCACGGATGCATTACCGGAAATGAATTCTCCCGCATTGGATTCAAGAATAACTTTGCTGACACTTCCATTGCCTCTGACTTTCAGATGAAGCACACCACCCAGATTACGGAACTGCAGTTCGTTTTCTCCGGCAGGATTGACTGAAATCATAGGAAATGAAGAATTGGCAAATGAAGAGGATAGATATTTCTGTTCAGATGGATACAGGACATTATCAAGGGTCAGTGCTCCATCCTGGGCGCAAGACAAGATCAGGTCTGAACTGCAAGGATAGAAGGCCACAACAGATCCCGTTTCCTTACCAGAGGCTTCTGTCACAAAATCTCCGGAAGGTATAAACTCTCCGGAAGCGCGGCCTGAAGAAGCCTGATCAAGGACATAAGACTTTCCGGCATCATTGCCATCAAAAACCATTATCATATCTCCGGAAGACCACAACACCTGATTCCCGACCAATTCTGTCCTGGTATCAGGGACAAAGCCTTCCATTGCGGCAACATACCTATGCCCAGGTATAGATCCTGTTTCCTGAATATCTTCCGACAGCTTACATCCTGAAAGCATCAGCATAAATATAACAGCAAATATCTTTATAGTCTTCATAACCATATTTTTATATCAGCAATATTAGCCATTTTTTATGTATTATGCTATAATTTCCTTCTTTTTGATTATCTTCGTGGAATATGAATTTTTATAAAATTATGGCAAAAAGATCTACGATAATCAGAAATTGGCCTAAGTATCTCCTTCAGTGGGGTGTGCTTGCGGCATTGGTTGCATTCATAACAGGACTGGTTCCTTCCGAAACCGCTGTGGATCCCGAGGCTTATTGTCCTATGGGAGGCCTTCAGGCATTGGCGACTTACCTTGCCAATAACAGTCTTCCATGCAGCATGTCGTCACTTCAGGTGATGATGGGTATAGCTCTAGTAGCTGCTGTTGTGCTTTTCAGCAAGCTTTTCTGCGCATACATATGCCCTCTTGGTACTGTGCAGGATCTGATTGCAAAGGCACGCAATGCCATGCACATCAAGAGTATCAAGGTTCGCAACGGTTCTGCAATCGACAAGATTCTCCGTATCGTGAAATATGCTCTCGTATTCTGGATCTTCTATATGACAGTGAATGCAAGCGAGCTTTTCTGTAAGAACCTCGACCCATACTATGCAGTTGCAACAGGATTCAAGGGAGAGATAACCCTCTGGATGTCAATTGTATCCATCAGCGTAGTCGTACTGGGAAGCTTCCTGATCGACATGTTCTGGTGCCGTTACCTCTGCCCTCTGGGAGCCATTTCCAACACACTGAAGTTCTGGATCTGGATCGGTGTGCTTTTCGGAGCATATTATGTAGCTGACGTGCTTGGAGCAGATATTCCATGGGCTGTGCTTCTGGGAGGATTCTGCATTGCGGGATATCTTCTGGAAATTCTGCATTCGAAGCCTAAATTCCAGATTCTCCATGTAACTAAAGATGACAATGCCTGCACCAATTGTGGCCTGTGTACAAAGAAATGTCCTTACCACATCGATGTGAAGTCAGTTCACAGCGGAAAGGTATGCCACGTGGATTGTACACTTTGCGGAGAGTGCGTTGCGGCATGTTCGACAAATGCACTGAATATAGGCGTATGCAAGCCAAGAAGAAGCAAGATCTGGAGAATTGTCCCAGCCTTGCTTACCGTGGGTCTTATTGCATTCGGAATGTGGGCCGGAGGAAAATTCGAGCTTCCTACCATCGACATGAAATGGGGAATGGAGAAGGTCAATGAAGATGGCTCAGTAACAAAGCTCGTGGATGCTGATGCACTTCAGACAATCTCGATTGAAGGTCTCCGTTCAGTGAAATGCTACGGAAGCTCAATGGCATTCAAGGCGAAGCTTGAAAAAATTCCGGGAGTGTATGGAGTGAAGACATTTGTGAAGAGACATTCTGCCGACATCCTTTTCGATCCTTCGAAGACAGACGCAGACAAGATCCAGGAGGCTATATATGTACCTTCTAAATTCAGGGTACAGACTCCTGACCACACTGCCATCGACACTCTTAAGATAGTGACTATCAGAACTGAAGGCATGTATGACAAGATGGACATCAACTATCTGGGAATGCAGATGCGCCTGACCGGAAAAAGGATTTTCGGTCTTGAGACAGAGTTTGCCTGTCCTCTTATAGTACGTGTATATATGGATCCTTCAGAAGACCTTGACGAGGACTGGTTCGAGGAAATCGTGGAGAAAGAGACTCTGGAGATGCCTGTTCACGGCGGAGGAGTCAATGAAATCGAACTGAACTACAAGTTCGAGGATTATGAAGGCGAAACCGGACGTATCAGCACTGAGCAGTTCATAAGAAATATGTTTTCACCTTTCAAGGTGCAGTGGAAGAGCCGCATCGAGGCTGCAGAAGGAAAGCAGCAGCATGTATATGAGATCGTGGACAAGAACTACGAAAAGCCTATCATCCTTCGCAACATGCCTTTCCTGAGCAATCATCTTTCAAGACATGAGGGTGTGATCGGAGTATATCTTGACTTGAACAAGGATCTCCAGCCATCGATCCAGATACGATATGCCGAGCCTATGACAGAGGCTAAGCTCTGGGAGCTTATGACAATGCAGACCTGGACCATCACTTACAAGGCTGATGATGTGCGCGAGGAACCGGCAAAACTCAGTTTCAAGGCTCAGGGAACCTCATATGAATATAATGAATAAATTGTCATTCTGAGCGAAGCGTGAGAATCTATACAAAGACTCCCTCTGATAGATTCTCACGTCGCTATCGCTCCTCAGAATGACAGAAGACGATAAGGATGACTGGAAAACGCCATTAAACAACAGGTGATGAAGAAATTATTGATATTGACGTTAACGATATTGGCAGGAATAAGTGCAAAGGCTGATGAGGGAATGTGGATGATCCACGCTATCGATTCGGCACTGGAGAAGAAGATGCAGGAAAGAGGCCTGGAGCTGTCTGCTGGTGAGATTTACAACGCCGATGCCCCGGGAGCGACTATTGCAGACGCAGTTGTATCCCTTGAATTCGGCTGCACCGGAAGCATCATTTCCGACAACGGACTGATGATCACGAATCATCACTGCGCATACGGCGACGTACACAAGCTCAGCACCCCGGAGCACAATTATCTCGAAGACGGTTTCTGGGCAATGCATTCCAACGAGGAAGTCAACATAAAGGGCAAGAGCGTCTTATTCCTCAAAAGGGTCCTGGATGTGACAGAGCAGGTGAACCGGATGAGAGAGGAACTCAACACCCAATCCAGACCTATGGGTATGAGAAAGCTCAGCTACCTTCTCGAGACAGAGTACAAGGAAAAGACAGGACTGGAAGCATACCTTGGCTCTATGTGGGACGGATCAAAATACTATATGGCTCTGTATGAAGTATATAAGGATGTACGTCTGGTGGCAGCGCCTCCGGTGTCATCTGCAGCATTCGGCGGAGACATTGACAATTGGGAATGGCCTCAGCACAAGTGCGATTTCGCAATGTACCGTATATATACGGCACCGGACGGATCTCCCGCGGAATATTCTTCGCAAAATATCCCTCTCAAGCCGAAGGCGAAATTGAACATTTCTCTCGATGGGTACAAGGCCGGAGATTACACCATGGTGATCGGATTCCCGGGCAGCACCAACCGCTACAGCAATTCATACGAGGTCAATTTCAACCAGACTGTGAGACAGCCTATCTGCAACTCCCTCCGCGGCGATCAGATGGCCATCATCAAAAAATGGATGGATACCGACCCTGAAATACGTCTGAAATATTCTGACTATTATTTCAATCTCAGCAATGTGCAGGAGCTGTACAGCGGAGAGGTGGAGTGCATCGACAGATTCGATGTGATCGGAAAGAAAGCGGCATTGGAAAAGGAAGTACAGGAGTGGATAGAAGCTTCCCAGGAGCGCAGGCAGCGCTGGGGTAATCTTCTGAATGATCTGAAAGCCAAATATCTGGCAGTGGTAGTTCCGGAAACCAATGTAAACTACTACCGCGAGACCTTGGTACGAGGAACCCGCATTTCGAGGGCCTGCACAAAACTCAATTCCTTCCGCACTGCCGTAATGACAAGTCAGGGAATCACTCCTAAAAAGATAATTGAGCTGGTCGATGGACCGGACCCTGCCGAGACTGAATTCTGCAATACATTCCGGTTCCGCGGAAAGGATTACAAGAAGCAGATCGATGCGATATTAAAGGAATACGAGGGCATCGACCTAAGGGTGGAAAAAGACCTTTTCAGATATGCAGTGGAGCAGTTCTACACCAATGTGGACCGTTCTCTGCATGGAGAATATCAGAAGAGCCTCTATAATGAAAATTCATATTATCTTACAGGAATTGACGGAGGTTATAGAGTGGATTACGGTAAAATAGCGGATCATATCTGGGAGAACAGCTTCTTTACAGATATCGCCCGCCGGGATAAATTCATCTCAGAGGAGCACACTATAGCTGAGTATCTCGCAGATCCGCTGTTCCGTTTCCTCCAGGAACTTAGAATCACAAGCTTCAACGAGGCTACAGCTGCAGCAGAGGGAGAACCGACACGTTCCGCACTGAACAAGGAGTTCACCCACGCCCTCTACCAGATGCGTCTGGACAAGGGTATCGTGCAATACCCTGACGCGAACTCTACAATGCGCATCACTTACGGTACCGTCGGAGGATACGAACCACGCGACGGAGTAGTATGCGACTGGAAGACCACTCCTGCAGGAATCCTGGAGAAATACGTACCGGGAGACTTCGACTTCACCCTCAACGACCGCCAGAGCCAGCTATACCGCAAAGGTGACTGGGGCAGATGGGGATTCGGAGACAATGGCTCCCAGATGTATGTCAATTTCCTTACGGACAATGACATCACAGGAGGCAACTCCGGAAGCCCTGTCCTTAACTCCCGCGGCGAGCTCATCGGCCTGGCCTTCGACGGAAACAAGGAGTCGCTTGCCAGCGATGTCTACTGTACGGAAGGATACAACAAATGCGTCTGCGTAGACATCCGTTTCGTGCTGTGGACGCTTGATCAGTATGCCGGAATGGGCAGGATAATCGAGGAAATCGGGCTGTAAACACCTTGGTCTCTCCTCACAAAAACCTCTACAATTCCTCTCAGAGAGGTTTTTAAAAAGACAGAAATATGCGTATCCATCTTACTCATTATCAGATAGATACGCTTTATCTTTATATAGTACACATTTAACTCAAAATTCATAGCTAGTACCTCTACAAGAGAAAATTCGGCAGCAAATACTAACTTTGGGGATAAATATCCGCGTAATTAACATGAAAACTTCTCTTTCTTTTTTGATTTCAGCGATGGTGCTGATCATATCATCGTGTTCCGATTCGACAAACTATGCAGTGCCCACAATGGGAGACTACACCATATACGAAGTGGAAATAGGTGAGCTGTCAGGCATATGTTTCAACAAAGAACGTACAGGATTCCTTGCTTGTGGAGATAAAGGAATAATCAAATCCATATCATTCGATGGCAAGGCTACGGATTTATGGAAGAATCCTTCTGACATGGAAGGTATCAGCCTCGATCCGTCAAATGGCGACATTTACCTTGCAATCGAAGGAAAGCAGGAGGTACACCGTATTTCAGCACCGGAATACAACGAACAGAAAGTTCTGTTTGCAATCCAGGAGGCTGTCGACGGACAGTATAAGAACAGCGGTCTGGAAGCCATCGAGTATTACAAGAAGGACATGGTGTTCGTTGGTAGTCAGAAGCAGGCTAATTTATGGAAATGCAAAGTAAACGGAAAAGTGATTTCAAAGGTTTCTCTCTCTGAGTTTGCCGCTGAAATAGCTGGCCTTTGCTATGATCCGGAAGCGGAATGGCTATGGATATCAGACTCAAAAAATGCACAGATCTACATATGCAACACTGAGGGCAAACTTCTCGCAACCTATGACATTCCTTTCATAGACAACGCTGAGTCCATCTGCGTAGACAGGGCTGCAGGATACGTATGGGTGGGAAGCGACGAGGATGCTACCAAATTGTATAGAATCAAGTTTGAATTCTAATATCCTGTAAGATGTTTGGACGCAAAAAAATAAATAAGCTCATAGAAGATATAGATCGTTATTTCGATCTTATCGACCAATCTATGCTTGTATTCAAAGAGGGCGTGCGTAACTATCTCTATTCAAATCCAAAAGATTTTTCGGAAAATCTCAAGAATATTTCCCTTTATGAGGGTCAGTCAGATATCCTCAGAAGAGAAATAGAGAATGCATTGTTTACCCAGACAGCCCTCACCCATTCAAGAGGAGACATAATGCGTCTGCTGGAAAAGACAAAAAACATCATAGACCTTCTGAACGACAGTCTTTTCCAATTCGAGATAGAGACACCTTTCATTCCGTCGGAGCTGAATCCTGAATTCATGAAGCTGACAGAGTTTTCCACATTGGCCATAGAGGCGGTAATTCCTGCAGCCAAGGCATACTTCAAGGCATCGGAAACCATTCCCGATAAAATCAGCAGGGCGTATTTTTATGAGAAGGAAGCTGTAAAATATTCTCAGACGATCAAACGCACGGTTTTTCACAATATGACTTCTCTCAAGCTTAGTGAGAAGTTTCATTTGAGGTATTTTGCCTTGCACATTGAAAATCTTTCCAAGGCAGCGGAAGCTGTTGCAGATCAGCTCGCTGTAATGGCTATCAAGAGAAGTTTGTAAAATGCAGGTGCTCTGTCTCATATTATTCCTGTCCGTAGCTGCTCTTTGGTTCTTCACCAATGAGTACAACACCTTGTTCGGCGTTTACAGACCGGCATGTTCCATGAGAATCATGAGCTTCAACTTCCTGCTTTTCATCGGCCTCCTCACAGCCTTGAATTTCAGTAACGATGTAAGAAACTCCACGACTGATGCATTGGATATCAATAATTTTGATAACAATCTGGCAATGCTTGCACTTCTTCTGGCACTTATTGTCCTGATGATATTGAAATTCCTTGGTATCAAAGGTTCGGCTACATATGCCATTTTAGGATCACTTATGGCTTATGGCTTAATAACCGACGAAGCTTATCATTTGAAATGGAGCTTTATCGCATCCTATCTTGCAGCACCTGTCATGGCCTTTACTATTTCAGCAGGTATAAGATATTTATTGAAGACAGTATTTTCCAAAGTCCGCATTCACCTGATAACCATGTCTTACTATATGAGGATGGTGATTATATTGTGCATAGTACTGACAATCATTTCTTTAGGTCTTAATTGGGGAGGCATGCTGCTTGGAATAGGATATAAACTTGCAGAGGGGAAGGCCGTAGCCATATGCGCATCATTCATAGTTGCCGGCATCATATTGATAACCAGAATTTTCGACAGAACTTACGAGCACCAGAGTACCGGAATGTATGCTGATTTCTCCATCTATGCAATCGCTTCCGTCGGATTTTCTGTTGCAGCCACATTGATGATTTTCTCCTTCGGCTCCATCACTGCACTTGCAAGAATCTCTCCGGTTCCGCTTTCTGTACCTACACTCGTAACATGCGCTATTGCCGGTACAGAAATCATACAGAAAACGCGGCTTATCAGTAATTCCGATTATATAAAAGAAGGTATAGCTTCAATTGCAACTCCGGGGTTATCATTCATATTTACATTCATTGTTCTGGATATAATGGGAGAGAATCCTGCTGATGGTATCAGAGATCTGACTTCGATAGCAGCATCGTTAGTGATTCTGGCAGCTATTTCATTCGCAGGATATGTGAGACGGCAGCAGATGCTGAAAAAAGCCACAGAAAGGCTTGTATATACCCAGCAGCAACAGATATACGAAAATTCACGTGCGCTCAATGATATGGAGCTGAAGGTAGTGATTTCTGAAAATCAAGCATTGCACAATGCCGTGGAAATGAAGAGACAGGAGGTGATGAACATTGCTTTAAGTATCGTGGAACAGAAGGAATATCTTCAATCCTTGAATGAGATTGTCAAGAAACTATCTTCATCAAAGGACGAAGAAGAAAAGAACGGATATATTTCCCAGCTCAGCTCTTCCCTCCGACAAAGGATTTCATACAACAGCGAAATAGATTCACAATATTTCTATGCACAGGCCGAATCTCTTCACGAAGACTTCAACGCCAAGCTGTCAGAGAATTTTCCGGATCTGACTCTGCAGGAAAAGCGTCTGGCAACCCTTCTCAGGCTTGGATTTTCATCCAAATACATTGCCTCACTGATGAATATAACACCTAAAAGTGTGGAAATAAGCAGGTATAGGCTGAGGCAGAAATTAGGCTTGTCAAAAGGAGACAACCTTGTAAATTATATAAAATCTATATAACCTAACTAAATATTAACATTAAACCTTACAAAAATGAAAAAGGTAATTTTACTTTCTGCATTGGCATTATCAATGTCATTTGCTGCAGTAGCTCAGCAGAACGATGCTGTAGAGACTGAGGTAAACCAGTATGGCCAGAAGGTTGCCGCACTGCCTGTCGATGCGACAGTCCAGGATGGTATCCTCGTATTCCAGAACAAGAGCGCAAACTACAAGATGTGGTTTGACGCACGTCTTCAGGCAGATGCTGCCGTTTATTTCGGCGCTCCTGATTTCTGTGCAAAGGAACTCGACGGAAAGAGCAATACAAGCCATATCGGTAACGGTATGAGCCTTCGTCGTACCCGTTTCGCTGTAAAGGCACAGCTCGACAAGAACTGGTATGGTGAAATCGACACAGACTGGACAAGCGGTACACCTGAGATCAAGGATGCTTACCTTGGTTTCACAGGTGTAAAAGGCCTCGAAATCAAGGCCGGTAACTTCAAGGAGAACTTCTCTATCCAGAGAAACACCACCTCACGTTACCTTATGTTCATGGAGCGTGCAATGGTGACTTACCTCGCTCCATCTCGTCACCTTGGTATCAATGCAAGATACTCTCACAATTGGTTCTGGGCTTCAGCTGGTGTTTTCGGTCCTGAGCTCAGCAGCTCGGAGGAGCAGGTAGCGATGGAGGACGGTAATAAGGACTATGGATACAACGAGGGACTTTCTTACACCGGTAAGCTCGTTTTCCGTCCGCTCTACAAGTCAACAACATCTTCTCTCCACATCGGTGGTGCGGTTTCATACAGAAATCCTAAGCTCACAAGCACTGACGGTTATTATGTAGGCCGCTACAGCTCACGTAACTCGACAAACATCAACCGCAAGAAGTATCTTGATACTGACGACGTAAAGGGTCTCGACCATGAGCTCGCATGGACAGTAGAGCTCGCAGGCCACTGGAAACAGCTCCGTTATGAGACTGCATACATCGCACGCGGTATGTATCTTGACCAGAAGGTGAATCCGCTCCCTACACAGTGGGCTGAGGGTTGGTATGCACAGGCAAGCTGGCTCCTCTTCGGTGGTACACAGAACTATGATGCTGATGGTGCGAAGTATACTCGTACTACATCTGAGCACAAGTGGGGTAACCTCGAAATTGCATTCCGTTATGAGTATGCCGACTTCAACACAGGTAAGCTTTTCTCAAGCAAGGCAGCTGATACAAACATCTTCGGAGGTAGCGGCGAGGCATACACTATCGGTCTTAACTACTACCCTTCAAAGAACGTAAAGATCGTCCTCAACTGGCAGTATAACAACAACGACCGTTATGCTAACGCAAAGGGCAAGAGCTACGTAGGATACGATGCAAAGGGACTTCCTACAAAAGATCCTAAGAAGGTCGATGCTCCGGCAGGCAAGGCTGGTGTAGATTACCAGATGCTTGCTCTTCGTTTCCAGGTTGCATTCTAAAGATTACAAAATAACATCCATTAAAGTATGAAAAAGATATTTTTGGCCCTTGCCGGCCTTGCTGCCTTGGCAGCTGTCTCTTGTGTAAGAGACGAAAATCCTGATTACGTTCCACCTCCAACAACAGTGTCAGGTGTCGTGATCAATGAGGTTTACACTTTCAGTAATCAGTCTGAACCAGATGATCTTGACTGGATCGAGCTTTACAATACAACTGATGCAGATATCGATCTTACTGGTGTTCTCATGTGGGAGAGCGGCGGACAGGAAGAGGCTTGGGCATTCCCTAAGGGATCTGTGATCAAGGCGAAAAGCTACTTCGTTGTTGACAGCGACAAGTACGGTCTTCTCAACGACCCTATCAATCATCCTGCATGGGGTCTTAGCAAGGGTCCGGATGAATTCATGGTACTCGCTAACTCTGACTTCAAGATTATCGATGAAGTGAAGCTTCCAAGCTTGAATGACGGCGAGACATATGGCCGTATAACCGACGGTTCAAGTGAATGGCAGGTATTCCAGACAGGAACAAAAGGTAAGAAGAACGAAGGTCCTGCACGTCCTGAGTTCACAAACACTCTCGGACTTTACATCAACGAGGTTTACCACGACAACTCTGACATCTTCTCTGCTTCAGGCTGGGATTCTTCAGTGGACTTCATCGAGCTTTACAATGCTACAGATGCAGATATCGACATCTCAGGCTTTGAGATTTATGACGACACTCAGGCTGATGACAAGAAGTATGTAGTTCCGGCAGGAACCAAGGTTCCGGCTAAGGGTTTCCTTACTTATGACGTTTACAAGGAGAATCCTGCAGGTCCTGCATTCGGTCTTGGCGCAAGCGGTGACTGGGTATTCATCTTCAAGCCAGGCAAGTCTGAGCTCGTAGACCAGATCGAGATTCCTGCATTCGGCAAGGATTCAGGTCTTAGAGATATGGGTTATACTTTCGGTCGCAAGCCGGATGGATCAGACAAACTCTTCATCTTCACAGAGGCAACCAGAAACGCTTCTAACAACAATGCTCCTGTTCTTGAGGGCTGGGCACCTGAGCAGCCGGAAGATCCGAAGCCAGAGGATCCGAAGCCGACTGCAGCTTCAGTTGTCTTCAACGAGCTCTGCGGTAACAAGGCATACGACGGACAGAAGTTCATCGAGCTTTACAATGCCGGTGATGCAGAGGTAAGCCTTGCAGGATGGACTATCAGAAAGTATGCTGCTGATGCAACTGACGTAGAAGGCAAATACAACAACTGCTGGGTAGCTATTGAGGGAATCAAGATCGCTGCCGGCGGATACCTCGTGCTCGCTGCTGACCAGACTGACCCTACACTCGGATTCAACGCAGGTCTTTCAGCTAAGAAGGGCGTGAAGTTCGAGCTCGTTGATGCAAGCGGAAAGGTAGTGGACAAGTTTGTTCGCGGAACTGATGCTGATCCATTCGAAGAGGAGCCGCTTTCAGAGAACAAGGAAGCTTCTTACTCACGCGTTCCTAACGGAACAGGTGACTGGGCTTATGCAGCACCTACTCCTGGCGCAGCAAACGGTGAAAAGACCGGTGACATTGAAGGTTATAATAAATAATAACAATATTAATATCAACGAATTATGGCAGAATTGAAAATCGGTGAAATCTCAAAGCCACGCTTTGAGTTCCGCTCTTTCGGACAGTGCTTCTGTGAGGCACACAAGAGAATGGCTCGTCTTTCTGTTCCTGTACCTGAAAAGGTATGGGAGCGTCACAGTGACGAGATCTACATCATCTCTAACAAGAACGACATCAACAACACAAAGATCCGCGACGGCAAGATGGACATCAAGACTTATGTCCAGACAGTTGACGGACTCGAGCAGTGGAACCCTCTCATGAAGGGTGAGTTCCCTATCTCACGTACAGTTCTCGAGAACGAGGTATTCCCTGCATTCATGGTGGAGATGCCTGCTCTTGACAAGGACGAGTACACATACGAGGAGTTCATCGCAATGGTAAAGGCCAATCCTGATCTCGCTGCCGTACGCGTTCACAAGCAGCGCTTCGGCTATATGGTAAACAACACAATCTGCGAGGTAGGTAACGTACTGATCAACGGTGCGAAGATCGTTACCATCAACTCAGAGTCAACAGAAATCGAGGATATCAAGAAGACAATCGCTGACTGCGGTCTCGAAGGTGTAGAGAACATCAACTACCTCCAGGCTATCAAGCGCGTTATCGGAATGTCAGACAAACCACTTGCAAACGAATAATATCATGGCACAGGAAGTAGAAAGAAAATTCTTGGTTGCAGGCGACTTCAAGCCGTTTGCAAAGAAGGCTACCCGCATCACTCAGGGTTACCTCAGTTCAGTTCCTGAGCGCACTGTACGTGTACGTATCAAGGGCGAGAAGGGATTCATCACCATCAAGGGAATCGGCTCAGCAAGCGGAGCAAGCCGCTATGAGTGGGAGAAGGAAATCCCTGTAGCAGAAGTAGAGGAACTCCTCAAGATCTGTGAGCCGGGCGTGATCGACAAGACTCGTTACCTCGTAGAGGCTGGCGAACACACTTATGAAGTAGACGAATTCTACGGTGACAACGAAGGCCTTACAGTAGCCGAAGTGGAGCTCTCATCTGAGGACGAGGCATTCGCTAAGCCTGAGTGGCTCGGAGAAGAGGTTACCGGAGATGTGAAGTACTACAACTCTATGCTCATGAAGAACCCATATAAGAACTGGGCGAAATAATTTTTTGAGATTGCCGATCAAGCCGGCAATGACGCAACAGTCATCCCCGGCTTGACCTGCAATGACGAAAGAGTCATCCCCGGCTTGACCGGGGATCTCTTTTAAAACAAATTTAAACCACTATGACAGACAAGAACACTGAACTGGACCAGGAGCAGGTTTTCGACCCGCTGGACATGAACAATTACAAGGTGGAAAAACTTCCGAAGATGGAGAAATCCGGCTTCGAGAAATGGATGGCCCGTCTGGGTGGACCTATTGCCGCCATTATATTCATCCTGATATATTGGGTGATTGATATCCCATTGTTTGACAATCTGGATTTCTCCGGACTTTCAGACAAGGCTCAGGCCAGACTGAATGTAATCGGCGAAGCGGCATTCATCAGGGCCTGCTACGCAATGCTGGCAATATTCTGTGCTTCCATCGTGCTTTGGATTACAGAAGCCGTACAGAGTTACCTGACTTCGCTTATGGTGATTCTTGGTGTCATCTTATGCGGCGTAACGACTCAGAAGGATGCTTTTGCACAGCTCGGACATCCGGTGATGTGGCTGAATATCCTTTCATTCATTCTCGCCAGCATGCTGGTGAAGACACGTGTTGCAAAAAGATTTGCGCTCTGGTTCGTACTGAAGTTCGGTAAGAGCGCTACCGGTGTCTTCTTCAGTTTTCTTGTAATCAATGTAGTATTGTCCCTCTTTATTTCAGCTACGACCGTCAAGGCGACAATACTCCTTCCTATCTTCATGGTCGTGGCAGCAATATTCGGAGCAAGTCAGGGCGAGCGCAACAACTTCGGACGAAACCTTGTGCTCCAGAATCTTTTCCAGATCAATATCGGTGCAAGTGCGTTCATGACAGGCTCCGGTGCCAACCTGCTCGCCGTATCACTTCTTACAGGCGCATACAGCTCTGTCTCGATGATATATTCAGACTGGCTTGCAGCAGCTTTCCCACTTGCCATGATACTTCTTCTTATCGGCTGGTTCATCGGAGCGAAGGTCATATTCCCTCTCAAACCGGAAGAAAGAAAGCCTCAGATCCAAGGTGGAATGGAACGTCTCCGTCAGGAACTGAATTCCATGGGCAAGATGACTGTCGACGAATTCAAAGCGATTGCGATATTCGTAGGCGTGCTTGCCATGTGGGTTACTGAAAACTGGCACGGAGTTTCCGCAGAGGTCGTGGTATTGATCGGCGCAGTCATTGCATTGCTTCCGGGCATCGGCGTTGTCAAATGGAACGATGTGGACATTCCTTGGCATCTCATGCTTTTCTCAGCCGGTGCATATGTCATCGGATCAGGACTTAACGCTACCGATCTCCCTTCAATGATGGTAGGTGCAGGAATGGATGCCCTCGGCATCACGGCCCAGACTCCTTTCTTCGTCCTGTATCTTCTCCTTACCGGTCTGATGCTCTTCAGTGCATTGGTCTTCCAGTCAAAAAACATGAGAGCATTGGTTTTCATACCGATTGCCATAGGAGTCGAGCAGCAGTTCGGCTTGCCACCTCTCTGTCTCTCATTCCCGGTATCTCTTCTGATCGAACATGTTTACGTGCTGCCGTTCAACAGTAAACCTGCAGCGCTGCTATATACTACCAACCATTACAGCTGGAGCGACACTTTCAAATTCGGAATCACAATGATGCTCATCGCCTGGGTAATGATTCTGGTATGGGGAGAGACTGTCCTTCAATGGCTTGGATACACACCTGGTTTGTTTTAAAGATATTATCCCCGGCCTTACCGGGGATTGCAATTCCATATTATGATATCGATACAGGCAAAGAAACACGACAACTTCTCCATTGAATTCAAATTCGGTTTCAACAGCAAAGAAGGCGGAGTCCGCGATGACTTCTCAGTCAACGCGTGGATGTTCGTACCCAACAGCCTTGATATCAACCCTGAAAACTACGGTAAAAAGCAGTTTTACAGAGATATAAAGTCCAATATAAGGCTGATTACCCCTGTGTACCTTATGCGTGATATTGCACAGGATAGCTCCCTCCCTCTGGTATCTCTGAAAAGAGCGTTGGAAAATATTGTAAGTACCCCCTCTCAAGAGAATCTGGATGCATATGAATATCATCTGAAGATGTTTGCTGCAATATTCAAGAGCGCTCTGCGTGATCTGGCAGCTCATATTTCAGCTGTCAGATGTCTGGAGTCGGCAGAATATCTTGTGGATGACTACACCTGCAATTCGATGCTTGTACTGGAAAAATTCAGGGCATTGTATCAGATAATCGACGTACCGACAGTCACAGAAAAGACCCGCAGACTTTTCCGCCTGTGTGATGAATTCATGAGTCATGTCGTGGAATTGAGGACTATCAGGATCATCAAGGTAATTGATGAGGAAACTGATTCTCCTATGTACATCAAGATCCGCGAGAAATTCATGTCTCTCATCATTAGCGAGCATGATTACAAACTATCTCAAGGATACGGTGTGATGAACGAAGATGCTTCCCATAACAGGAATCTGGTCTTTCACAGGGGAATGCTGAAGAAATTCATCGAAAGCGAGCTATACATCCGCCTGGATAAGAAGAAGGACGGAGTAGCAGTTCAGCAGATATACTACAGCATAGCTGCAGGAGTCGCCATGATTTTCGCCACAGCGGTTGCCTGGTATTCACAGGTCAAATATGGAAACATCACCTGGCCTCTATTTATTGTTCTTGTGGTAAGTTACATGCTCAAGGACAGGATAAAGGACCTCCTGCGATATTATTTCGCACACAGGCTAGGCAATAAATACTACGACAAGAAAGCGACAATAACCATCGGAAAGACGCGTGTAGGCGAGATAAAGGAAGGCTTTGACTTTATTTCCGAGACCAAGACTCCTGCAGAAGTCCTGAAGATGCGTGAACAGTCATCATCTGTCGAGGATGAATCAAGAATATTTGAAGAAAAGATACTCCTCTACCGCAAGCACGTCACCATAGATGACGAGGCACTTGCTGCAAATGATGATTATCCGATGAGAGGCATCAATGAGATTATGCGTCTGCACCTTAACAGGCTTACCCATAAGATGGACAATCCCGAAGTGCCCATAGACTCAATAGACGAAAACGGCAATATCCTGCAGCTAAAGGTCCAGAAACTATATCATGTCAATATAGTATTCCAGCTTCAGCATGATAGTGAAACGGAGTATCACCATTTCCGCATATCAATGACCAGAAACGGAGTTATCGATATAACAAAACTTTAGTCTGCTACCACCAGTTCGACCTCACATCCCCAGAACACTGACGGCATACATTCTTCTTCAGTTCCGTCGTTTCTGACCAGAGCCGTGCGTTTCAAAGTAAGAGTAGTACCACCTTCCTTAAGATATTGGAGGGTGGTTCTTCTTGCTTGAGAACCAAGTATTTGCGGATCAAACGCGACATATGCGGAAGCTCCTTCGAAACCGGTGTACTGTTCCTTGCCTTCCTCATCTCCATAAATCTTGATATGGAACAGATCTTTGACAGGAGCCTCTGCCAATTCAAACTTGACACCCTTATACAAGGCAAGGTCCACTTCCCCTTCCGTCATATTCAATTCAGACCAGCGGTCGTAATAGGACACCTTGTAATTCAAGTCATAATCACCGATTACCGGTATCACCGGAGCGAATCCGTCACCGTGATAACCTTTGACTATGGCTTCTGTTATCTCCGGTTCATTGAAACAAGGTATTGACCTGTATATGCCATCTGAAAGGAGCATCCAATGAAAGGTACCTATGCCGCGTCTTTTACATTCGCTGACGAAATAGCGGGCATAATAGCAGAAATTCTCCAAAGTGGGATTATCGCTGAAAGTTCCCCACTCGCCTACTATGACCGGTCCTCCAAGCGGCTCCAGATATGTTTCCAGATCATCCAGCATCTGAGTGACCTCGCGTTCCATTGCAGCCAGATCATCGATCATAGGATAATTATGCACCTGGAAGATTATATGGTCGCCAGGATCTGAAGGCTTTTTCATATTCTTTAGCGGATCCTGAAGATGCGGATTCCAATTGCCCGAACCGCTGCAGGCTCCGTATGTGTTGACCACCAGATTTCTTGCGGCATTGTTTCCGCCTGTGGCACGTACGACATTCACAAAACTCTGATTATACGCATTTATCGCATCATACGCTCCTTTTGCTATCGCTTCATCATATCCCATTGAAAGAGAAGCGAAAGACCACGAACGGCCCTCATCAAGCATCTCGTTGAAAGACTCGAAAAGAAGCCTCTGATCATAGTTTCTGAACCTTTCAGCTATCTGCCTCCATAGTCCTTCGTATATGGCTTTATTTCTTGCATAAGCCTCCGGAGAAGCCACCAGCCAGGCCAGTTCCTCATCAGCTCCTGTATCGTGATGGACATTGATAATACAGTACAGACCGGCATCAATGACATAATCCACAACTTCCTGGACACGATTCATCCACTCGTCATATACCTTTCCATCCGCATCCATATGCACTCCCCACGACACCGGCACACGGATGGCTCCGAAACCGGCATTCTTCATCATCTCCATCAATGCCGGAGTAGTCACCGCCTGGCCCCAACCGGTCTCCCATCTTCTCCAATCCCTTCCGTCGGTATCTCCAGTCCAGACAGGCTCCAGGGTATTTCCCAGATTCCATCCCACACCCATATTGGCCACGGCTTCGTATGATGTCTCGAAAACCGGAGCAGGCTCAGGAGCAGGCTCAGGATCAGGTTCCGGCTTTGGTGTAGGAGTCTCTGTGTCAGGTTTCTTTTCTTCCTCCAGAGGTTCTTCCTCAGGGGTACAGGCCAAGACTCCTAAGAATATCGATATAATAGCAATTATCTTATGCATAAACTTCTATATTAACCTAGCACATCAGCTAAACCGCTTTCCTGTAATCAGTTATGCATTCTGCGTGCTCCCCAAAGTGCGGCACGCAGAATGCATAATCAGCTATACTTCAAGTAGTTAACCGAGCTGCACGATCACTTTGTGGTCTCCTGGAATGCACGGAACGATGTTTCCTGCTACAGGCTGGCCGTCAAGGAGAATCTCTCTGACACCCTTGCAGACTCCGTCAGGGTTCTTGACAGTGATTTCATAGAGGGAACCACGGAAACGACGGGTGACGGTGTATTCCTTCCACTGCGAGCAGATGCACGGATCGATCTGCAGACCGTTATAAGCTGGCTTGATACCGAGGATGAACTGGGTAATGGCATACCAGTTCCAGGCAGCAGTTCCAGTGAGCCAGCTGTTCTTTGCTTCACCTGGCTTGGCAGCATCCTTACCGGCAATCATCTGTGAATAAACATACGGCTCGACCTTGTGGAGTGCACTGTTCTGTTCAGTATATGAAGGGCAAATCTTGCGGAAATAATCCCATGCATAGTTTCCGCGTCCGAGAACAGTCTCTCCGATGATGACCCAAGGATTGTTGTGGCAGAAGATTCCGGCATTTTCCTTATAACCTGCCGGATATGATGAAATTTCACCGTATTCCACGAGATATTTAGTGAATGCCGGATTGTTGAGGACGATTCCGTGCTCGCAGTCCAGGCGCTCCTTGACAGAATCCAGGGCCTTCTGCACCATTCCTTCCTCGAGACCGATTCCGGCCATTGTACACCAGCCCTGAGACTCGATGAAGATCTTACCTTCCTCATTCTCCTTCGAGCCGACCTTGCGTCCGAAATAGTCGTATGCACGGAGGTACCAGTCACCGTCCCAGCCATGCTTCTTCACTGCCTCGACCATATCCTCGACACATTTCTCAGCTCTGTCAGCCTCAGCATCAAGTCCTCTTTCACGGCAGAGTTCCACATAGTCACGTCCGCATACCACGAAGAGTCCTGCAATCATAAGTGATTCAGCCTTGGAGCCTTCTGTCTTGTTCTCAGTGGTCTGGAAAGATTCATTCGGATCCCATGAGAAACAGTTAAGGTTCAAGCAGTCGTTCCAGTCTGCACGACCGATCAAAGGAAGGAGATGAGGTCCGAGATTGTTCACCACGTGGTCGAACGAGATACGAAGATGCTCCATGAGGCTTACCTCAGAACCCGGTTCATTGTCAAATGGAACCGGCTCTTCGAGGATGCTGAAGTCTCCTGTTTCCTTGATATAGGCCACAGTTCCGAAGATGAGCCACATAGGGTCGTCATTGAATCCGCCTCCGATGTCATTGTTTCCTCTCTTTGTAAGTGGCTGATACTGGTGATAGCAGCCTCCGTCAGGGAACTGAGTGGAAGCGATGTCGATGATACGCTCACGGGCACGCTCCGGAATCTGGTGCACGAAGCCCACGAGGTCCTGGTTAGAGTCACGGAAGCCCATTCCGCGTCCGATTCCGCTCTCGAAGAAGGATGCCGAACGGGACATATTGAATGTGACCATGCACTGATATTGGTTCCAGATATTGACCATTCTGTCGAGCTTCTCCTCAGGACTCTTCACTGAATAGATGCCCAGGAGGCTGTCCCAATATGCATTGAGCTGTGCAAAGGCGGCATCCACTTTGGCTGTGGTGTCGAGAGAGGCGATCATTGCCTTTGCCTTGGTCTTATTGATGATCGGAGAACTTCCGCTATGGAGAAGACCTGGTTCTGCCTCGACCGCAAATTTCTCATCCTGAGCATTTTCCACATATCCCAGGAGGAAGATGAAATCCTTGCTCTCCCCTGCTTCAAGCTCAACCTCGATACAATGAGAAGCTATCGGGCTCCATCCGTGAGCCACGCTGTTTCCAGCCTCGCCGGCCAGTACATTCTGA
Source organism: Bacteroidales bacterium (assembly GCA_017630215.1). Lineage (GTDB taxonomy): Bacteria > Bacteroidota > Bacteroidia > Bacteroidales > UBA932 > Cryptobacteroides. The sequence continues at coordinate 29,379 of JAGBVR010000005.1, forward strand.
GGATCGCGGAACTCATTGTAAAGACCGATAAAAGTCTCTCTGTCGGTATCGAAACCATTGATCGGAGCATTCACACTATAGAACGCATAATGATTACGACGCTCCTTGTATTCTGTCTTATGATAAATGACCGAGCCGTCGATTTCCACTTCACCTGTAGAGAAATTGCGTTGGAAATTCTCCATATCTGTGGCTGCATTCCATAGGCACCATTCAGCAAATGAGAAGAGCTTGAACTTCTTTACCTCCGAAGAAGTATTGCGAAGGGTCATCTTCTGCACCTCACCCCATACTCCCAGCGGCACGAAGAACAAGACACTTGCCTCAAGACCGTTCTTGGCTCCGGTGATGCGGGTATAGCTCATTCCATGACGGCACTCGTAGAAGTCCAGCGGAGTCTTGCAAGGCTTCCAGCCCGGTGACCAGACTGTGCCGCCGTCATTGATATAGAAATATCGTCCGCCATTGTCCATAGGGACAGAGTTGTAGCGGTAGCGGGTGATTCTGCGGAACTTGGCATCCTTGTAGAAGGAATATCCACCGGCAGTATTGGAAATCAGCGAGAAGAAGTCCTCATTGCCCAGATAATTGATCCAAGGCCAAGGGGTCTTGGGATCTGTGATGACATATTCGCGGGATGCGTCGTCAAAATGTCCGAATGTCTGCTTCATAACTTGTGTGTGACTTGTAATATTTTAGATATCAATCTTTTAGATGATATGCCTGCTGCGCAGATGCAGCAGGCATTTGAGTTAACTGACTGATAGTCAACGGCTATTCCGCTACCAGGTAGAGGACGCGACTGCTCCAATCGTCCTGCTTATGATAGTCGACTATATGTTTGGTAGGAATCTCCAGACCGTTTTCCATCAGGAACTTTCCGCTGAAAGAAAGTCCTTCATAAGGAAGAGGCTGATTGTCAATACGGTTCAACTCGCGGATCTTGTATCGTTTTTCCGGATCCAATCCGGCCATCTTCACTCGTGGGAGATGATCGTCGTAGAATGTCTCGATCTTCCACCAATAGAATACAGCCTTATCCTTTGAAGGATCCACATACATCATCGAAGCCATATTGTGTCCGCCGTATGGAGAAACAAGGCGATAGATATCACCCATCTGCACCACTGGACGGATCTCCTTGTATTCTGATATTGCCTTACGGCAGAGGGCTTTCTCCTCATCTGTCATATTCTTAGGCTGGATCTCCATTCCCAGACGTCCGCTCATAGCCACATCGATACGGTATTTGATCGAAGTGGTACGAAAGACAGTGTGGTTAGGGGTAGCGCTGATGTGGGATGCCATTGCGATTGCAGGGAAAAAATATGATGTTCCCCACTGCATATATACTCTCTGGAGAGCATCGGTATTGTCACTTACCCAGAATTCATCGAACCAAGGGAGGACTCCCCAGTTGGCACGTCCGCCGCCGGATGCACAGGCCTGGATAGTCACATCAGGATATTTTGCACGGATTCTGTCGCATACAGCCGCAAATCCGCGGTGATATTCGATGTAGAGATGGCTCTGCTTGTCCTTTGGAAGATACTGTGATCCGTGGTTGGATACAGGCATATTTGCATCCCACTTGATATAGTCGATTTCAGGATTCTCAGACATTATGCGGTCGAATACTCCGAATACGAAATCCTGAACTTCAGGATTGGCCAGGTCGAGAACCAGCTGTGTGCCTCCACGACCCAGAACAGGGTCACGCTCAGGTGCTTTAATCACCCATTCAGGATGCTTTTCATAGAGTTCGCTGACTGAATTGGTCATTTCAGGCTCGATCCAGATACCGAACTTGATGCCGTGCTTATGAGCCTGCTCCACAAGCCAGCTGATGCCGTTAGGAAGCTTGTTCTTATCTACTTCCCAGTCTCCAAGGGCGCAATTGTCGGTAAGACGCGGATATTTCACTCCGAACCAGCCGTCGTCCATCACGAAGAGTTCTCCTCCCATAGAGGCAATATCACCCATCATCTGGTCCATTCCGGGCTCATTGATATCGAAATACACGCCTTCCCAGCTGTTCAGAAGAATCTTACGTTCCTTATCACCGTGAGCCAATTTATACTTTCTACCCCAACGATGGAAGTTACGACTTGCTCCGCTGAGTCCCTCATCCGAATAAGTAAGAGCGAGCTCAGGAGTCTTGAACACTTCCTTTGAAGCAAGGATATATGCTGAATTATCAGGATTTATTCCTGCAAAAAACTCGTGATAATCAGTGTCTTTGGTATCAATGCGCAGCTCGTAATTTCCGCTGTAGCAGAGTGCGGCACCGATTACACGACCTGAGTTCTCCTGAGGCTTACCGTCCAATGAGAACATAACTTCAGCGTGATCGGTATGGGAGTTACGGGATCCGTCCTTGTTCTTGATGACTCTCATACCTCTGTCGAGAGGTTCCTGAACCAGACGGCCTTCTGCTGCCCATGTGCCATGAAGATGACTCAGCCATACATCACCCACGCGTACAGGAAGATATCCTGAATCGAAACGGGTAAGTGTTACCGGCTTTTTTTCAAGGTTCTCTATCTCTGTCCAGGTCTCGATCATATCCACATCCTTGTATGCACGGTAGCATACGGTCACATAGAGAGGATACACGGTGTCCTTGAGTCTGATGCGGGTTACTTCTGCAGTCGGTTCCTCAGTCTTGGATACGCTTTCCACTGTAAGGACAGTAGACATATTTCCGTCACAGTGTGTTGCAGCAAAAGCCGGTTCGGAAGCACAATTGAATCCATAGGGCTGATAGGCGTTGTGATTCGGTACTCCTGCTGCTTGAAGATTGGCAAGGTCAGCATCCGAGAGTCTGGCACCGAAGTACTGGATCTGAAGGGTCTTTCCCTGCTCCGCTTTAAGTACCATTTCGGTAGCAGGTGTAGCGATTCGGATCTGGGCAGAAGCCGTCAGAGCCGCTGCAAACAACAAGATAAAAAATCCTAATTTTTTCATTATGCGTCTATTATAGTATAATTTCAATTATCATATTGACCGCAGTGAAGTACCTGTAAGGAAATATTCTTCTGCGACAGTTATGACATTTGCTGACGCCTATGTATTCCGAAGGCCCCCGCCTTCGCTATGCTCAGGCACCCCCTAGTCCTGCTCCGCAGGCTGTTCGCTGCAAAAGCCCACTGGGCTGTTTGCTGAACGCTCTCGAGGTGGCATGCCTTCTACATACATAGGCATACAGCTTAAATGTCATAACTGTTCCTTTACATACTTACCCCAAGGTCTGAGGTCCGAATCCGCCCACGGGCCTTCTGAAACAGCAGATGGAAGAAGCATCGAACAAGTCTCCTCCTTATCGGAAATTGACCAGAAAGCATAGCTGATATCATTCTCGTCCATCCACTCGATCCAAGCCTCTGTAGATTCCTCGTCGATAGGTCCCTGGCCATCCGCATTCATTCCTCCGCACTCGGTAACGAAAAGAGCAAGCCCCTTGCTTATCGCGTAGTCACCCTTCTCGCGGAGCCACTCCTTATGAGTTCCGGCATAGAAATGAAGGGTGTACATCAGATTGTCATAACCTTCGATAGGGTCATTGGCTGCATCATCCACATTCTGTGACCAGCGAGGGGTACCTACAACGATGACCGCGTCCTTCTCGATAGCACGTATTGCTGCAATGACAGTCTCCGAATATTCCTTGATTTCCGCCCATGTGTAGTCGATCTGATTCTCGTGATCCTTATAAGAAGGCTCATTGCAGATCTCATAGATGACATTAGGCACACCCTTGTACTTGGAAGCCATATATGTAAAGAATTCTACGGCGGCCTCCGGATGAAGACCGTGAGCGTGCCAGTCCACAAGGACATAAACGCTATTTGCTATAGCTGCGTCCACTATTGTACAAGCACATTGCTTTCCGAATTCAGGATCCTTCAGGTAGCACTGTGCCTGACACTCGGCATTGTCGATTTCCACTCCGACTGCGGCACGCACAAGCTCAGCATCCCAGTCACGCACGACGTGCTTCACCGCATCGGCATTGTAGAAACGAGGCCAGAGAACATTCCATCCGAAGCTCATTCCTTTGAGTTCCACAGTATCGCCCGACTCATTCATCAGAGCTGTTCCCTCAACGTGCAGACGCTCCACTTTCGGGGGTAATTGCGAACAAGCTGCCAATAAAATCATCACAGCAGCAGAAAATAACACCTTTCTCATAGGAGATCTTCAATTCATTGATTATCAGCGACTTAAATAATCTACGTGCCTTCCCAGGGGGAGCACGTAGATTACATATCTCATTATGTGTCAGCGCATTAAGCCCCGCGCTTCACGGCGAGCTCTGCCTGAACACCTTCCATCTTCTTCTTGGTCAATGGGTAGAACCATACAACGAGGATAGAAAGTGCAGCAACAAGGGCAGGACCCCAGCTCATCAGGATACGGAGACCAAGGATGGCAGTGTCTGTCTGGACTGCACCTGCAACGGTATTGTAACCGAAGGCTGCAAGGAGCCACATCACAGCCGAGCCACCGAAGGCACCACCGAACTTCTGCGCCATTGAGGCTGAAGAGAAGATAAGACCGGTAGAGGCAGTTCCGTCCTTAAGTTCCGAATAATCAGCGACATCTGCATACATACTCCAGACAAGCGGCGAAATGATGCCGGTAAATGTAGAGATGAGGATCTGGAATAAGAGCATTGCCCAGTATCCGCCGGTAGTGGCAGGAAGGAAGAAGAATGCAATGCTGAGGACAATAAGAACTGCCATCGACAGCATATATGTGCTCTTCTTTCCAAGATTCTTGGACATAGGTACAGCAATCACTACTCCGACCATATTGGCAATCTCACCTATTGAGAGGAATATTCCGGCAGAAACAAGGAAAGCCCACTGCGGCGCCATTTCAACAGTCTTGAGGATGTAGTCAGAGAAGAAATATGCTGTAGTGGTTCCACGGACGGTGTTGAAGAGGTTGGATGCAAGGGCAGCACCGATAAGGAGCCACCAAGGCTTGTTCTTAAGAAGAAGCTTAAGGTCCTGGCCTACAGATACCGTAGACTCGCTCTTCACATACTCCTTTGTGAAAAGGAAGCTTAGCACGAAGAGAAGACAGCAGCAAGCTGCAATCACGATCATGGCTTTCTGCCAAGCTTCAGGACTTGTAGAAATAGATGCAAGTCCGCCTGACGCCTCAGCCGCTGCCACACGTGTCTTATCAAACATATTGCAGAGAGGTTCCCATATACCGAGAGCGATGAAGCTACCGCCGTATGCAAAGAACATTCTGTATGAAGACAATACAGATTTTTCATCAGAGTCTGCTGTCATCACATTCAAAAGCGATCCATAAGGTACATTGATACCTGTGTATACGGTCATCATAAGAATATAAGTGACGTATGCCCAGACTGTCTTTCCGTTTTCAGGAGTAGTGAAAAGAAGGATTCCGCAGACTGCGAACGGAAGAGAGAAGAAGAGCAGATACGGACGGTATTTACCCCAGCGGGTCTTGGTACGGTCGCACAGAATGCCCATCATTGGATCTGACACAGCGTCCCATATTCTGGTCACAAGCATAAGGACTCCGGCGTCTGCCAGGCTGAGTCCGAACACATTGGAGTAGAAGAACGGAAGAAAATATGAGAAAAGCTTCCAGAACATCGATGATGACATATCACCAAAGCCGTAGCCTATTTTTTCACTTAATTTCATTGGTTATTTCGTTTAATTGTTATTTGGTCTGAAATAAATATAACCGCACCGCGTGGCTCGCTCCGCAGAAGCATAGGGATATGCTTCGCTCGCTCACGCGGTGCTTTAATTATTATTTCAAATTCTTATCAATCAGACGGTTGAGACACTTCACAGTCTCACCTGTAGTGAGTCCGTCAGGCTCGGTGTTAAGACAATAGTCCACGAGACGGTCCACTGTAGAAGTAGCCACATGCATACGCGTGTCGCTTGAAGCATAATAGATGAATACCTTTCCATCTTCGTCAGCAATCCATCCATTAGTGAAAAGGACGTTCATTACATCACCGATGTATTCCTCATCCTTAGGCACCATAAGGAAGCCTGCCGGATCAGCGATAAGTTTGGTAGGATCCTCGAGAGAAGTCATATACATGTAAAGGACATAACGGAGACCTGATGCACAGCCACGGACTCCGTGTGCAAGGTGGAGCCATCCACGGTCAGTCTTGATCGGATGAGGACCCTCACCATTCTTCACTTCCTTGATTGTGTGATAGTATCTGTGGTTGATGATCTTCTCCTCCTTAACGACAGCCTTCTCCATTGTGTCGACGAGAGCCCAGCCGATTCCGCCACCGTTTCCGGCATCGATGAATCCGTCCTGAGGACGAGTGTATAGAGCATATTTACCATCAACAAACTCCGGATGAAGAACGACATTACGCTGCTGCGAAGTCGACTCGAGGTCAGGAAGACGCTCCCAGTTCACAAGGTCCTTTGTACGGGCGATACCGGCAGCTGCAACTGCTGAAGAGAGGTCTCCTGCAGGTGCATTCGGATCCTTGCGCTCAACACAGAAGATACCGTAAATCCAGCCATCCTCATGTGCAGTCAGACGCATATCATATACATTGGTAGCAGGCTCACCGTACTCTGGCATTGTGATAGGACGGTCCCAGAACTTGAAGTTATCGATTCCGTTAGGGCTCTCCGCTACTGCAAAGAATGACTTGCGGTCAGCAGCCTCAACGCGCACTACAAGCACATACTTGCCATTCCACTTGATGGCACCCGAGTTGAGAGTGGCATTGATGCCGAAACGCTCCATAAGATATGGATTGGTCTCTTTGTTCAGATCATACCTCCAGAAAAGAGGAGCATGTTCATTTGTGATGATCGGATTCTTGTAACGTTCGTAAACGCCATTTCCTTCAACAGGTTCGTTCTTCTTGGTGATGAGGGCTTCGTGCTCTGCCTTAAGCCACTCTAATCTTTTTTCAAATGTCATAATAGTAGTTAATTTATAATTATTTATACCTTCATTATGTTACGGATGACAACTAAAGAAACATCATCTGGTCAAGTTCAGCAAAGGCCTTGAAATCTTCTTCAGACTCTTCACCTGGGAAAGGTGCATAAAAATGGTGCTGCATATTTTCATCACACGCATTTCTCCAAGTCAGGACATATGAAACAGGGTAATCCTTGATTGCAGGGTAAAGCACTTCTGTCCACCACTTTGGATTCTTTATACCCTCGCAGCCTGTTTCAGTCACAGCCATCAGTTTGCCGTGTTCTGCCGCAAATGCAGCCGTCATATCAAGAGAACTTTTCATCTTGGCAATGAACATATCTGCCGGCGTGAATTGATAGAAATCTATTCCCACCATATCGATGATGTCATCACCAGGATACTTGGCTCCGAAATCCTCGTAAGTGAAAAGTCCTCCTGCGTCAGGAGAATATGACCATACGAGATGGTCGAAGCCGCGTTCCTTTGTCATATAATCATATGTCATACGCCACAGGGCCTTATACTGATCCACTGTACAAAGATCCACTCCCCACCAGAAGAAGTTTCTGGTATGCTCATGCCAAGGACGGAAGATCACAGGAACAGGCTTTCCGTCCGGGGTCTTGATCGACTCGAGATAATCGGCAGCCTTTGAAAGCCAGCCCATGAAGAATTCGTGCTTCTCTCCTCCTGGAAGGATGGATGCCACCACCTCTTTTGAGGAAGTATCCCAGGTATCTCCTCCGGTGAGTGGATTGCGAGGATGCCATGAGAATGTCACCACACCGCCTCTGAGATGATGAGCGACAGCAGCCGCTCTCATCTTGTTGAAATCATTATTGTCGATATTGGTCGGAGAATCAAGTTCGATTCCTCCCAGATCCATTCCGGCAAGAGCCGGATAAGCACCGGCCACATCCTTGATATCGGACTTCTCGAATGCTGTCTCATCAGAATCGATCTTCCACGAATGTCCGTAAAGATAGGTATCCTGATGTCCGAACATTATCTTTTTCTGACCGATAAGTCCGGAAAGATGTGAAAGAAGTTCCGTACGAGGAGTTTCAAGGAACATCATCTTGTCAAGTCCGGCAAAGGCCTCGAAGTCCTTCTGAGACTCGTGGCCGGGATAAGGTGCATAAAAATGGTGCTGCATATTGTCATCACAAGCATTTCTCCATACAAGAACATAAGAAACAGGGTAATCCTTCATCACGGCATAAAGCACCTCTGTCCACCATTTCGGATCCTTTACGCCTTCATAACCTGTCTCGGTGATGGCCATAAGCTTGCCATGTTCATCGGCAAAGGCCTTGGTGATATCAAGAGCATTCTTCATCTTAGACATATAGTCCTCACGGGTGCTGTAGAAATAGCAGTCGAAACCCACCATATCGATAATTTCATCGCCAGGATATCTCTCACCGAACACCTCCGTTGAAGTAAGTTCACCGGCACCAGGAGAATATGCCCAGACAAGGTTTGTCAAACCACGTTCACCGACCATATAGTCATAAGTCATCTGCCAGAGAGCCTTGTACTGCTCTGTAGTACACAGTCTCTGTCCCCACCAGAACCAGCTGCCGGTGTGCTCATGCCAAGGTCTCCAGATGACAGGCACTGTCTCACCGTCTGCTGTCTTGATTGACTCAAGGAAGTCGGCAGCATTCTCAAGCCAAGTCATAAAATATTCATGCTTCTCCCCGCCGGGAAGTATGGAAGCAACCACCTGGTCTGAAGTAACATCCCAAGCATCTCCTCCAGTGAGGGGATTGCGTGGATGCCATGAGAATGTAACCACTCCGCCACGCTCGTGATGTGCGACAGCAGAAGCGCGCATATGGTCGAAATTGTTCTTATCAAGGTTGGCCGGCCAATCAAGTTCGACTCCGCCCAGATCCATTCCATATACTGCCGGATACTTTCCGCATGATGCCTTGACATCCGACTGAACGAACATATCCGCATCTTCCTCGATCTTCCAGGAATGACCGTACATAAGGTCATCCTGATGTCCGAACATTATCTTTCCTTCCTCGATCTGTGCGGAAAGGCGCTCCAGAAGAGCGTCAGCAGGGGTCTGGACAGACTTATCCGAGACACAAGATACGATTGCCAATGTTGCAAAAATCATTGATAGGGATTTCTGTATCATAAGTTTATAGTTTATAGTTGTTTTATAGATTCTCACGTCGCCTTGCAGGCTCCTCAGAATGACAGAAGAACGAGGCTCCTCAGAATGACAAAAGAACGAGGCTCCTCAGAATGACAGTCCGTTACTTCGGAGCATTGCGGTAAACGTCCTCGAGAGTGAGGGAGTTGCTGTAGGATGTGACCATGGCCTGGATTGCGGCCTTAGCTTCAGCAGAGCAGTATTCTCCGGTGCCATGGTCAATGAAAGCATGACGCTCATTGCCGGCACCATGGGCGCCATTGTCCCAGATGATCGAAGGAACGCCGTAGGTCTTTGAGAGTTTTGCGAAATACTTGAGATAGTACTGCTGGAAGGCCTGTTCGCGGGCATTGCCACGATTCACGCAGCCGAACTCGCCAAGATAGACAGGGATGCCTTTCGAGATATAGTTTACATATATCTTTTCAAAGACCTTCTTCAGGTCTGCCTCGTTGTCTCCCGGAGCCTTCTTGGAAGCCTGAGCCGTATGTCCCCACTCTGAATACTTTGCAGTAAGGGTATACTCGGACGGATCATAGCAATGAACCGATATCATAAGACGGTCAGTCGCCGAGTCTGTCGGCATTACAAAGGATTCGATGGCGATATCCACATTGGTACAGTATGCAGGAATGCCGAGGATACGGTCAGCATTACAGCCACCGCTGGCACGCACAGCATCCACAAATGCCTGATTCCATTCATTCATACACTGGTACTGCTTGCCTCCGTCCTTACGGTTCGCTCCCCAGCCCCAGCTGCCGTCATGAATCTCATTGAAAGCCTCGAAAATAAGGAACTCGCCCTTGTCCTGGAATTTATCGGCAATCTGACTCCAGACTGCTGTAATCTGAGCAAGTACTCTCTCCTGCACCTCAGCATTTCTCGAAGCACCGAGGATGTCCAGCCAATATTTGCTGTCGCCTCCGTCATGATGTATATTGACAATGGCATTCAGGCCGGCCGCTTCAGCATAACCTACGACTTCCGCCACTCTGTCAAGCCAAGCATCCTCTATCTTATAGTCCGGAGCCTCACCTATATGTCCCATCCAGGTCACAGGAATGCGGACTGTGGTGAAACCTGCCGCCTTCAGCTTATTGAATGTAGCCTGAGTGGCCTTAGGATTGCCCCAGAATGTTTCGCCCGATACTCCGTTATTGTGAGCATCGAAGTGATTTCCGAGGTTCCAGCCCAGACCGAGTCTTCCGGCAAATCTCCAGGCAAGATTTCCATTATCTTCTGGCACAACGGATCCACCGCCATTTCCCCCTTCGCCAGGCGGCACAGGGGCCTCGGTCTGAAGGATATCCAGGTACTTCTTCTCTTCTCCAGCCACGACAGCAAGTCTGGTCTGACGCTCTTCTGGCAATACATTCTTTTCTACAGTCACTGTCACGACTGTCTTATTGTCTGTGACAGTTCCTTTCTTTGTCTTTACCCAGTTTTCCTCCGGTACGAGATAGAGCTTTTCAGATGTAGTCACTGTAAAAGTCTGATCACCACCTTCGTGGGTAAATTGCATAAAAGTCTTATCGATGGACAATGCGACCTTTTCATTCGGTGCTGGTGTTTCCGGACCACATCCTATGGTCAGAAACAATGATGTAAGTATGTATAGTATCTTTTTCATAGTCTTTTTATAGATTGTCACGTCGCTTCGCTCCTCACATTGACAATTAAACATATCATGGCGAGGCTCGTAGAGCCGTGGCCTATTTCAAATCAGGCATATCTTCACGGTTCATCACGTATGGGCTGGAGATGACCTTCTTCCAGTAATCTGATGTATTCAGTTTGAAATTGGCATCCGATGGGGTAAGAACAATGTTTCCGTTGGAGTCAGAGTTGCACCATACCATAAACCACGACCATTTGTTGCCAGCATCGAAACATTTGGCAGGATCCGGGATATTGCCGCATTCGCTGACAGTCACGAGTTTCTTTCCCTTGGTCAGATCCACGAGAGCCTGATACTGCCTGGTCTTGGCATCGGTATTTGTCTCATATATATCCACTCCGAGGATATCCACATATTCATCTCCAGGATACCAGTCGAGATATTGATCTTCCGCACCCTTGGTCACATCCACTGTCCACACCCAGATGAGGTTATCCAGCCCATATACATTCACAAGCTGGTCATAAAGGAGCCTCCAAAGCTGCTTGCAAGGCTCTGCGCCGTGTCTGCCCCACCAGAACCAGGCACCGTTCGGACCATAGAGGTTATAGTTTCCGGCAGCCTCGTGAAGCGGACGCCAGATCACAGGAATATTCTCATTCTCAAGAAGCTGGAGATAACCGGCAACCTCCTCGATATCCTTCATAATGAAGTCGTTCTGCCAGGTACCTGGCTTCAGAGCCTCACGGATATCGAAAGAAGTCTGGTCACAATAGAATGCGTATCCGTCGAAATTGTAATTATTGACGCCATTGTCCCAATCTGTCTTGCTGTTCGGCACATTCCAATGCCACATATAATTCACCAGACCGCCTGCAGCCCACTGCTCCTTAGGCGCAGATATGTCATTGTAGTTCTGAACCCAGCTCCAGTTGTCAGGAGTCGGAGAGAACTGAAGGAAGAGGAAGTCGTAACCTGCCAGAGCCGGATGCTTTCCAGTGTGCTTGTAGACAGCATCCACGAAATCATTCTTATGTGAATGGCTCGACTGCACGCCGCTGAGAGTCTTCTTTCCGCTCTGTTCCAGAAGGAAATTGTATACATTCTTCGCCTGCTGGGAAGCATTCGGGTTCACGAGAGACTTGACCGGATCCAGTTCCGAAGGCTCATAAGGCTCTACATATTTCATTGTGAAAGAGAAGCGGATCTCATCAGCAGTATCCTGATGCTCCTTGAATCCGGATATCGTACCCTTAGGAATCACCAGGGTGTAAGTCTTGCCGTTTTCTTCCAATGAGACAATGTCCACCGTCACCTTCTCATTGAAGGCATTCACCTTCGCGAGAGTCGCACCATTGTCAATGGTGACATTCTGCTGCTGGGCAGAAGGACATTTCACATTCTGATCGAAGATCAATGTCACCGTCAATTTCTTACCGGTCACCCCTGTAACTCCATTCTCAGGAGTGACAGACAAAAGTACCGGACCGGCAACAGGTTTCTCCACCACCGGCGGTTTCTCCGAACAGCCTGCAAGGAACAAGCATATTGAAAGAACTATTATTGAGAATCTTTTCATCTTATGTTGTTTTACCGGCTCCAGAGGGGGCGGTCAGGCCCCCTCTGGAAAATATAGGGATTACAGGAGAGTAATCTTTGTAACCTTTACATTGTCACCATTCAGAACGAATGTACCGCCCCACCACTGCTGTACATAAGCAGCGTCGAGCATTGCCTGAGTCAGGGTAAGCTTATACTTGCCACCGTTTGCATCGAGATCATACTCTGTAAACTTACCGCCTTCTGTGTCGTTACCTACTGAACAGAAGCTGCAGTATGTAGGACCCCAGTGACCTTCTACAATCTCAAGTTTCCAAGCTGGATCAAGAGGCTCGATGTAGAAGTTAAGGATCTGTCCAGCCTGAGCACCTGCCTGCTGAAGCTCGAGACCAGCATCTGAGAGAGCATATGGCTGGTTAGCCCAATCGTCAGCGATGAGTTCACCTTCCCAGAGAGTAACCTCCTGAGAAATCTCAGATGTAAGGGTAAGCTTTGTAATGGTGTAGTTTGCACCTGTCATCACGAGACCACCCTGGTTAACGAGCATATCGATATCGGCTGCTGTGAGCTTGATAGAATAGTATGTAGTTCCCGCAGTCATAGGGATGTTACCATCTCCCTGTCCCAGACTTGAGGCAATCTCCACACCTGAAGGTATTGAAGCCCAACTTCCGTTAGCGAAGCGTACCTGCCAGTAGTCTGCCTCATGGAGAGTGAAGTATGCAGTCAGGATTGTACCTGGCTTGACTGTAGACCAGTCATAACCGCCCCATGCAAGATCCTGCATACCGCTCCAGTTGAGAGATGCCTCGCCTTCCCAGATAGTCTTGATGTCAAGTTCGAGACCTACCTCGATCTGAGTAGCGACAGTCTCTACATCACCGCTGAAGAGGTGGAAGCTGAGAGAATGCATACCAGCCTTGTTCCAAGGCATGAGGAAGCGTACTTCCTCATCTGTACGGAGGCTGTACTGAGTAACCTTCACATCACCGATGAAAATATTCTCTACAAGGCTGAAGTTAGATCCCTTGAGAACAACTTCCTGTCCGATGTGCTGCATTGCAGGCATCTCAGTAACGATCACGAGTGAGTGATAGTTAACCTTCACCTCGTCAGCAGACTCGACTACAACACCGTTTGCAAGAGAAAGGGCCACCTTTCCTGAAACAGAAGTAAGAGAAGTCTTTACGATGACAGCACCATCAGCATATTCAAACTCAGCATCACGTCCGCCGAGGGTCGCACCAGTCACAAGGTCGAGATCCTGACCGCTTACAGTAATGTTCTCGTCACCTGCATAAAGCTCGAGCGGAGTCATTGAAGTAATGACTGGCTTCACAAGCTCGATAGCTGCTGTCTCGACAGTCTTGCCATTTGCAAGAGAGAGGACAACTGTTCCGTCAGTCGCAGCTGCAGGGATGGCGAAAGTGATCTTGTTGTCAACATATGCATAGTCGAGAGCTGTACCTGCAAGGGTTGCACCTGTCACGAGGTCGAGATCCTTACCGGTAACCACTGCATTGAGACCAGCCTTGTAACGGCTCTCTGCTGCAATTGCCACATTTGTAGGAACCACTGTTGTGTAGGCACCTGCCTTGAACTCCTTGCCTGCGTAAGAAGTGAGAACGATCTCACCTTCCACTACAGAAGCAGGAAGAACGACCTTTACAGACTTGTGATCTTCTGCAAGAGCGAAATCCACATCTGTATAAGCAGCACCGTCAGCCGTAGTAACCACAAAAGCAGCCTTAGCGATCATATCAAGATAATCACCCTGAACTGTAATATCTGCACCGGCCTTGAGCATTCCTCTGTCTGCAGACTTCACTGTAGGATCACCGATTGTAAGGTCTTCCTTAGAAGGAACATTGTTAGGGATGAGACCGTCAGGATTGTTGTTCTCGTCCACGTCACCGATAGTCACAGGACCTGTGATGGCATTGGAAGGAACGATGAACTTGAGCTCACGGCGACTCTTCTCAGTGATCTGCTCGCCAGTTACATACACACCGCCACCAAGGACGATCTGCTGTACATTATAAAGGTAATCACCCTTTACAGTCACCACATCACCAGGCATTGCTGCTGCAGGAGAGAACGAATCAAGAACGATACCTTCTGTAAATTCAATATCAGCCTTACTCTTGTAAGTGTTGCCGGCATTATCCACGATAACTACAGGACCGGTAACTGACTCATCCTCAGCACCTGCTGCAGGAGTCACCACGCGGATCTCGCTGACTCTGCCTGAAGAAACCACTTCGATTTCTGTAATAGGCTCAGCGCCAGGAATCTGCACCTCGACGATCTTATCGAGATTACTACCCATGATTCGGAGTTCCGCACCGCGGACTACCGGATTTGGGGCAAATGCACCGAATACCACTGCACTATCGGAGAACTGCTCGGTAGAGACTTCTTCACGAGTACATGCTACCGCTCCAATGAGTGAGCAAAGGGCAATAAGTGCTGAAAACTTAAATATCTTTTTCATATTCTTTCCCATTTAAATTATTTAGCAGGAACTGCACGAAGGTTGTCGATTCTGAATACAGGAGTACACTCTGTACCGATGACACCACCTGACCAAGGCCAGATCACGAATGTAGCGAAGTCCTCAGGCTTTGAAAGAGGAACTATACCTGAAGTACCGTCAGAATTGTATGTAAACTCTGAGAACGGAACAGTAACAGTGATCCACTTGTCGCCTGTATCGAACGAGCCTGTTGCCTCCCAAGGACGATAGAGTCCGCGGCAGAGGTCAAGACCTGCAGGATCACCAGCTGATGAATGAACGAATGTGTTGTTCTGCCAAGAGTCGTTTGCAGCCTTGTCAGCACTACAGAAGATCAGCTGCATTGCACCTGCCATCCAAGGATTGCTTGAAGGGATGTAAAGCTCGAACTTGAGGGCCATGTTCTGGAAGTTGCTGAAATCGACGATGTTACAGATAGGAACACCAGGACCAGACATGTTATCCATAGGATCTCCGTCCCATGTACCGCACCAGAAGTCGATCTTGAAGTCCTCGTTCCACGCTCCGTCAGCAGACATAGGGTTAGCACTCTTAAGTTCTACATAATTACCCATGATTCCACCTTCCGAACTGTATGTACCGCTGAAGTTCCAACCCTGAGGGACTACATCAGTACCACCGTCGAAGTCTGTGATCAGACCGTCGCAGAAGTCATAGTAAGAGAATGGTGAACGCGCAAGACCAGACTCAGTCTCGACCTTGATCTTACCTGGCTTCGCATCAGCAGGGATAGTGAATGTGATCTCAGTCATAGATACGCTCTTGAATGAAGTCACCTCAGCACCAGCACCATCCTCGAAAGTAACAGTCATTGGCTCAGAGAAGTAGTTACCATAAACAGTAACATCTGTACCAGGCTGCTGGAATTCGCAAGACATTGACTTGATCTGTGGAGCAGGCATCATGACCTTGAAGTCCACAGCCAGTGTATCCTGTCCCTTTGTAATCATATACACCTTGTCGGTCTTTACCTTAGGAAGGTTACCTGGAACGGCTGCCACAAGGGTATTCGCTGTCATGAAGCTTGTATTCAGGACAGCTTTCTGGTCATTGAAGAAGAGCTCGCGTACGCTGCAGAGATTTTCACCCACGAAGCATACGACCTCGCCCATATATGCCTGCTCGATGAGCACGTCACGGTCTGCATACCTTACGTACTGTACAGTAGGCACGCCGTCAGCCAGCTCGAATGCATCAGGATAATCCTCGCAGGAAGCGAAGCCCAATGCTGCTGCAGCCAAAAGCATTATGTTTCTGATATATCTTTTCATATCTGTCATTCTTTAGAAGTTGTAAACATACTCTGTACGCACGTCCACAGGCTGTGCAGGCTCAAGGAGATGCGGATTGAAGACTACGTCCTCAGATGGGAGAGGAAGAGTGAAGATGTTCTCGTTTACATATGTAGAACGAGCAGGATCATCATCATTGTATCTCACTTCGTTAGCGAAGTCAGTCTTCCACTCTGCCTTTGAAGGGTCGAATGCTGTGAGATCAGCAGGAACATCCTCGATCGATCCGCCGCAGCCTGTATACCAATAGTGCTTGCAAGCCTCGTCGTAGTTGTATACCGAGTTCATCTTCTGTGACTTGAGGTCCTCCATTGCAGCATTCTTGTCATAGTAAGCAAGACGTACATAGTCATACCAGCGGTCACCCTCACCTGCAAGTTCGAGACGACGCTCCTTCCAGATGTCATCGAATGTAACGGCAGCAAGCGCATCCACACCGGCACGTACACGGACAGCATTCACATACTCAAGTGCCTTGCCTGCATCACCTGCGAGCAGATTAGCCTCTGCACATACGAGGTAGATGTCCGAAAGACGGAGAAGAGGTGTAGGAAGCTGATAAGACATTCTTGCGGCAGTAAAGCCCAGAGCAGCCTCGTGGTCAGCACCGTCTCCGAAGAGATGCTTCACATTCTGAGATCCGCAAGGACCTTCGAACTGTGCAGGAACACCATATGCAGCATAATCTGCATCACCGCTGTAAAGGAAGTACAGATAGTTGAATCCGTTCTTCGCATCTACCTTGGTCTTCTTTGTAGTCCAGAAATACTCATAGAAGTCACCTGCCATCATAAGAGTAGCCTTACGACGAACATCCTTTTCATTTGCAAGAGCTGCAGGACCTGCAACAGGGTCTACACCGAATGCAAGAGCAAGGTCGTATGAAGGACCGCCCCAGCCGCCCCACATATCACCGAACTCGCTGAAGCCTTCGAAGATAAGGTCAGACTGAAGGGTGTTCTGTGATGTCCAGCGTCCTGACGAGCACTCCCACTGCCAAGCGATAAGATGCTCACCTGTAGCATTGTGAACTGCAGGAGCAAGACGGAAGATATCAGAGTATACAGGAGTAAGAGTACGTCCTGAATTAAGGATCACGTCCTCTGCGTATGCCGCCGCCTTCTGAAGGTCAGCATTGTCAAGAGCACCAGAAAGACCTGCACGTGTGAGGTGCACCTTCGCAAGAAGAGCCTCTGCCGAATAGTAGTCGATACGTCCGACCCATCCTGAAGTCTGCTTAGGAAGAAGTTCCATAGCCTTCTCGAGAGTCATGATGATATATTCGTATACACTTGCTCTGTCAGCTTTGTAAAGGTCGTTGTAAGTACCTGAAGTAAGGATGGCGTTGTTATCGTGTACGATAGGAACTTCACCGAATGTCCTTACCATATAGAAGTATGCCATTGCCTTCCATGTCAGAGCCTCACCGATAGCCTTGTTCTTTGCAGCCTGCGATGGGCCTTCAGAGTTGAGGATATTGGTGATTACGGTATTGGCATGACCGTTCACAGCCCAGAGAGAGTATGACATGTTTACAAGGTCAGCATCTGTTCCGTTGGTTGTGAAAGTAAGGTATGGAGAAGAACCCCAGTACATGTTTCCTGACATAACCTCACCGATCTTGATGAAGGCACGCTGGAAATCATACCAAGGCGAGTTGTAGAGGAAGTTCACTCCCTGCTCGACCTGAGCATCGTTCTGGTAGAAGTTATCTACGTTATAGTTGTCTTCGGTCGGACGGTTGAGGAAGTCCTGACAAGAAGCCATTCCCAAAGCAAGGACTCCTACCATCGCACCTTTGAATATATTCTTAAGTTTCATATTCGTTTTCTTTAAGGATTAGAATGTAAGGCTAACACCGAATGAATATGTAGTAGGAGATGGGTAACGGCCGTTATCCACACCGTATGCATATCCTGATGAATCCTGTGTCGAAGCACCGACTTCAGGGTCATATCCTGAATACTTGGTGAAAGTATAGAGGTTCTGGATGTTGCAGTAAACACGGATATTGTCGAAATGAGCCTTCTGCATCCACTTCTTAGGGAAGGTGTATCCGAGAGTGAGGTTCTTGATACGGAGGTAAGAACCATCCTCGATGTAACGAGTGCTGAGACGGTCATTGTCGTTAGGGTCGTTGAGGGTAGGACGTGGAGTCTTTGTACCTGAGTTCACAACCTTCACATTTGTGATGTCATCATACCAGTTACCGCTTTCATATACCTTGTCAGGATCGATAGGAGCAAGTTGTGCTCTGTCCTTGATAGCATGATTGTTCTGGTTCACCCAGGCTGATCTCATTGAAGCAAGACCGCCTGAAGGACCGTTCATGAGGCTGTAGTTGAGAACCTTGTTGCCATATGATCCGTTGATGAAGATATTGAGGTCGAATCCCTTGTAGCGGAATGTATTGTTCCATCCGAAAGTGAACTTAGGAAGCGGACTTCCAATGTCGGTACGGTCCTGATCGTCGATCATTCCGTCTCCATTGATATCCTTGTACTTAAGGTCACCGACCCACACTGTGTTAGAACGGTTGTATACACCGTTGGCAGGATGCTTCGCTGTCTTTGGAGAGTTTTCGATATCCTCAAGAGACTCGTAAACACCTTCCACTACATATCCGTAGAAGTTGTAGAGAGGCTTGCCGATCTCAGATACGCAGACCACGTCGCTCCACTGACCGTAACCTACGATGCTGGCAGCTGTTGTTCCGCTGAGAGCCTTGAGGGTGTTGCGGTTGAATGAAACCTGAAGGTTGCTGTCCCACTGGAATTCGCCTGTGAAAGGATGTGCGTCGAGAGTAATCTCAAGACCCTTGTTCTCGATGCTGCCGAAGTTACCCTTAGGAGCAGAAAGAACTGACGAACCGTTACCCTGTGTACCCATGTAAGAAGGAAGCTGCATTGTCATGAGCATGTTTTCAGACACCTTCTTGTAAAGATCCACTGTAAGGTTCAATCTATCCTGGAAGAATCCCAGGTCGAAACCGAGGTTGAGCTGAGTCTGCGACTCCCACTGAACTGCTGTATTGGCGATGTTTGCAGGACGGTAACCTGCTCCGAGAGCAGAGTCCATAGGGCTGATAGATGATCCCCATGCATAACCACCGATGTTAGAGTTACCGGTCTGTCCCCATCCGAAGCGTACCTTACCGTTGCTCCACCACTCGAGGCTTTCCATCCACTTCTCGTTAGTGAATCTCCAAGATCCTGCTACTGAGTGGAATCCTGCCCAACGGTTCTCAGGACCGAAGTTAGATGAACCGTCATAACGATAAGTATATGTCAGATAGTATCTGTCATCATAATTATAGGTCTCACGTGTGAAGAATGAAGCCATTGCAGCACTTCCGAATCCGGAACCGATGGTAGGAGTACCTGCTCCGAGTGACGGATTGTGAACCTCATCAGAAGGAAGCTTTGTATTATAGATGCTCTGATACTCCCAACGTGACTCCCACATTTCCTGTCCGACCATCGCAGAGACATTGTGCTTGCCCCACTGGTTTGCATATGTGAGATAGTTCTTGAGCTGCCAGTAAGTGTTGGTATTGTTCTGCCATCTGGTCTCATTGTTACCACGCTGCCAGTTTCCGAGATCTACCATTGGCTCATATGTCTCTGATTTGCTGTGGCTTACATCGAAACCAAGCTCAGTATGCCAGGTAAGATTCTTGATAGGGTTGATATCAGCGAAGATATTACCTGTGAGTTTCTGACGCTTGAGGATGATGTCATCGAGCATCGCCATAGCGATAGGGTTCACACGTGCACCAAGACCCTCACGTACCTCTGAAGTGAAGTTTCCGTCCACATCATAGATAGGAATGTCAGGAAGAGAGTTGAGTGATGAGAATACGATACCTGCCTCACCGTCAGCAAGCTTAAGATCGTCGACTGTGTTTGAGTAAGTAGCGTTCACACCGAGCTTGAGCCACTTCTTGAGCTGTGCGTCGAGATTTGTTCTTACGCTGAAACGCTCGAAGTTAGAACCGATGATGGTACCTTCCTGATCCATATAAGATCCCGAAACATAGTACTGAACCTTGTCTGTACCACCTGAAGCTGAAATCTGGTGCTGATGCTGGAGAGCTGTCTGGAAGATAGCATCCTGCCAGTTTGTACCTACTCCGAGGATTGAAGGATCTGCATAATATGCATTCGGCTCATAGATTTCACCGATTGAAACGAGTTCATTGTAGAACTGTGCATATTCACGGAGATTCATCATATCCACGCGTACATTCTGCTGAGAAACAGCGAACATACCGTCATAAGTGAACTTAGCCTCACCTGCCTTACCACGCTTGGTAGTGATGAGGATGACACCGTTCGCACCCTGAGCACCATAGATCGCAGTTGCAGAAGCATCCTTAAGGATCTCCATGCTTACGATGTCGGCAGGGTTGATGGTAGAGAGAGGTGAAATGGTAGAAACCGAACCGTTTCCGAGTGCATCACCAAGACCGAAAGAAGCTCCGGAAGCACCATTGCCCTGAACGATCACACCGTCGATAACGTAGAGAGGCTCTGCGTTGGCATTGATGGTAGCCTGTCCGCGGACACGGATTGATGATGAAGAACCAGGGGCTCCTGAAGTCTGCACGGCTGTCACACCGGCTGCACGACCCTGGAGAGTCTGGTCAAGTGACGAAACGATCGAACCCTTGATGGATTCCTCGCTCATAGAAACGGATGAACCTGAAAGGTCACTTCTCTTCATCGTACCGTAACCTACGACTACGACTTCATCCAGAAGCTGTCTGTCTTCCTGCAGAGTTGCATTATAGACATTCTGGCTGCCTACGAGAAGTTCTACATCCTTGTAACCGATGGAAGAGATGACGATTGTCGCACCCTGACGGACGCTCAATGTCCAATTTCCATCCAGATCTGTAACGGCACCGTTCTGGGTACCTTTCTCAATGACGCTCGCACCGGCCACAGGACCCACCTCGTCAACGACTGTACCGCTGACCTGTTTGGTCTGTGCCATCAGCGAGAAGCTCAGAAAGAGCATCGCCAGGCAAGTAAATAGTTTACTTTTCATGTTACTGAATTTAGTGTTAATAAATTATGTATGTTGTGTGAGATTTCTCGACAAACTCGAAATGACACTATATGTATTTTTCGAAGAAGTCTTCCTTAGCTATCGGCCATCCTTCCTGCTGCCACACATTGTGGAAGGCCTCCGGATAGCAGATCCAGGATTTTTCAGTGCGGATATGATTGTATCCGGCGAAATTCGTATGCGGAGGGCAGACATCATCCTGGAGTCCGATGGCCATGATCACCGGGCACTGGATCCTGTCTGTGAAATTCTTTATATCGAAATAGCTCAGAACCTTGAACATCTCCTCTTCCGACATTCCTGCTTCCTTTGCCGCCGCCTCGATCGGATCTCCAGGCCAGCCGGCAAGGCGGAAATAGTCCGGATAATCGCAAAGGAAAGGAGCAGAAGGTGCAATCGCCTTGAGTCTTCCGTCCAATGAAGCCGCCGCCAGAGTAAGGGCTCCGCCCTGGCTTTCGCCTGCAGCGAAGACACGGTCGACATCAGTCTTTTCCAGCGAGCATACAAAGTCAATCGCCCTCACAGCATCTGCAAAGGCTCCACGATAATAATATGTATCCTTGTCTGCAATTCCTCTTGCACACCAGTCATCCTTTTCACCAGGCTTTCTGTTGAACGCCTGATTGCGTACGCAGAGCATGAACTCTATCATCTGAGGATTTGAAGAAGGATCGGCATACCACACTTCACTGCCATATCCCATATATGAGATCATTGCAGGATATTTTCCATCTGCCACAGGCACATAAAGAAGTCCGCTGACGGTCTCGTCGCCAAAAGACTTCATCTCCACACGATAAGCCTGGCGGACATCATTGGAATGTTCCTTCAAAAGAGTAAACTGCGGCTGCATATCCACTTCAGCAAGCTCTGCGAGAGTCTCCGCCCAGAATGAATCGAAATCCGGCTGCTTATCCTGCTCGGAAATGATCTGCTCAGGATTGATACCGATATTGGTTCTGGCAATTTCCGATTTACCCCCATTCCTTACGGCATAAGCCACCGCCTTGTAGAAACCGGGAGCGAGGTCAAGTTCAAAGTCAATCACACCATCTTCGGCTGGCTTTGAAATTGTCAGAACAGACTCACCGAAATCAGTGCTTACTTCCAGCTCAATGCCGGTTTTCATTTTCCTTGCAGCATCCACCTTCACCTGCAGCTTGTGCGGGCCATCACCTTCGAATATTCCGGAATTATCTTCGAACATGAAATCAGCCTTGGGAAGAACAGCCTTGGCAATTGCGTCAGTGGCCTCCTTTATGACCGCCACTGTGGATTCATCACACGCATAAACAGAATTGAGTCCCTGCTGCTCCTGAGCCGGATCACCGCAGTAATCATCACCAGGCTGCCAGTAGATATTGGTCTGCGACTGACCTGCAAGACCTCCCCAGCCCCAGAAATTCAGACCGGCGAAAAGACCGCCTTCCTCTGCAGCCTCAACGATACGGCCGAAAACATGTCTGTAGTATTCGTCTCTGGATGTAGTAGGAGTACCCTGAGCGAACTGGAAATCGTCACGTGGGAATCCGAACTCCTCAAGCACCACCGGCTTGCCATATTTCTCAGCAATCGCAAGATGCTCGTTGATATACTCATCTGTATTGGCAATGGCTATCGGGAGGTTGGTCTTGAGCGTTTTCTCACGCACCCAGCTCCAGTTATAAGGCCAGATGTGGATGTTCATGTAGTCGATATCCGGGCATGAATGCACCTTTTCCCAAAGCGGCAGACTACCCTCGCATCCATGACGGCCCTCACTACCGGATGAAACCATATGGTTAGGGTCAATCGACTTGATCAATGCAGCTGTAGTCCACATGAAGTCCACGAAAGCAGCCTGTCCCAAAGAATCCGGTCTGAAGCAGCGAGGCTCATTGCCTATCTGCCATGAAAAGATAGCAGGGTCATCCTTATATGGCTTGCCAGTAACGGTGTTCGTACGGCTTACCACATGCCTTACATGATCGAAGAAGAATTCCTTAGCCTTTTCATTGGTCACGAACTGAGATACGGATTCGCAATATGCAGTATATCCCACTTCAGCAGGAATCAGGGCTTTACCAGCACCTGCCCACTCGAGATACATTCCATATCCTCCAGACCATTCCCATGAATTGTTGATGTAAAGGACGGCTTTCATATCCCTTTCCGCCATCTCCGCCAACAGATAGTCAAGACCACGGAAAATGGTATCATTGTAGACTCCCGGCTCCTTCTGGAGTGTAGGACTGACACGGGTAGGAATACCGTCAGGGCCATCGCCACCGACAAGCACACGCAGATTCACCATGCCCAGAGCCTTGAGTGTATCAAGCTCAGCCTCAAGGCGTTCACGGTCTCCACCTACGCCCTCGCTACCGAGAATGGCGCCGTACCAGAAATTGGTTCCGACAAAATGTGACGGGTAATTTTCACAAACGAACTGACCGTCTTCGACCTTTACGAAAGACGGTTTTTGAGCCTGACATGAGCACAGCAAAGCCGCTGCGGCAATAGTCAGGACCGATAAGATCCGGGTAAATTTCATTTATGTTTAGCGCTAAAAAATTATGGTAACGCAAATTTACAATTATACCCCAAGTCAAACAAATATAATATTATCAAATATTAATACTTTTTAAACTATTACCTTATTCTTCTTGAACATTGCCCTGAAATCACGCGGCGTATAATTGCGTTTTTCTTTGAAAGTTCTGTTGAAATTCGAGAGATTATTGAACCCGCATTCATAGCATATTTCAGAAATGTTCTTTGTAGAATCCACCAACATTCTGGCAGCATAACCCAAGCGGATGTCTATGATGTAATCCGACAAGGTACGCCCCGTCCTCTGACGGAAGAAACGGCTGAAAGCCACAGAACTCATTCCCACAAGATCCGCCAGATCCGCCAATTTCAAAGGCTTGGAATAATTTTCATTGATATATTGCTTAACCTTCTGAACGCGACGACTTTCCATTGTTCTCTCAGAATGAGCGAAAGAGCTGGAAGCCAGGACTCTGGACTCCTCAGAAACGGACAATTCATAAAGTATGTAAAGAAACTTGAGGAACTGGACGAAACGCTCCTGCTCCTGGGCGATAGTATCCAGGGTGGAATAAACCTTCATTATCGAAGAAATCGGAAAAACAAGTCCGTGGTCAGCCCTTCTGAGCATCCTTCTGATAGAAGTGAACTGATTCTTGGAAAGGAGATCACTTCCAAATATATCAGAAGAGAACTGAATGGTTATCTCTCTGATATCCTTTGACTTGCACCTACCCTGTTCCCACACGTGCTCCAAGTCCTCACCACCGATCAAGACCAGCTCGTAATCACCGATTTCCTCCACGCTGTCCCCCACTATCCTGCGCACTCCCTTCCCATGCTCGATAAAGTTAAGTTCGAACTCCTTGTGCTGGTGCAGAGGATAGGTGAATTCCGTCTTATGACGCTCCACTATATAGAAACAGTCTCTTTCCGAGAGCCTGGTTATTTCTGTAAATACTTTAGCCATGATTACATATAATTCAAAATCTACAATATCAGCAAGGTGAAGTGTAGCATAAAGTATCTGCAAAGATACAATTTTTCAAAATAATGATACTTTTTTAACATATTTTTATATGCTATTTTGAACTAGGGTGGAATGCATGATGAATTTTATTATATTTGTAAAAAACCAGACAAACATATGGAGACCACTAAAAAAACTTCAGCGGAACTACTTGCCGCACAAGCTCTTGCATCACAGGTAAAGAAAGAATTGACAGAAAACATCCTTCCATACTGGATGCAGAAGATGACCCGTTCGGACGGAGGTTTCTACGGAAGAATAGACGGAAACGAGAATCTGGATCCGGCAGCACCCATCGGAAATATCATGACTGCGCGTATGCTCTGGACATTTGCCTCCGCATACAGAGTGCTCGGAAATGAAGAATATCTGAAGATTGCCATCAAGGCTAAAGAGTTCATTATCAGCAACTTCTATGACGCAGAACTTGGAGGAACATATTGGTCTTTGAATGCTGATGGAACCCCACTCGATACCAAGAAACAGATTTATGCCATTGCCTTTACCATCTATGGTCTCGCGGAACTGAACCGCGCTACAGGTGATGGACAAGCTCTCGAATATGCCATCAAATTATTCAACTCCATCGAAGACCACAGCTTCGACACAGAGAAGGACGGCTATTTCGAGGCTTTTACACGAGAGTGGAACCAGATCGAGGATATGCGTCTGAGCGAGAAGGATGCCAACGAAAGCAAGACAATGAACACCCATCTGCACGTACTGGAGGCATACACCTGCCTATACCGAGTGTGGAAAAATGCGCGATTGGAAGAGCGTCTGCGCGGCCTGATTGCCATTTTCGAAGAAAAGATTCTGGCTCAGGACGGACACCTTAAGCTGTTCTTTGACAATGACTGGAACTGCGGGTATGACATTTTCTCATATGGACACGACATCGAGGCTTCATGGCTGATACACGAGGCAGCCCTTGTGCTCGGCGATGCGGAAGTATTGGCCAGAATGGACAAACTTGTACCTGCTGTCGCAGCAGCCGCTTCGGAGGGATTCTCGCAGCAGGAAGGTATGATATATGAAAAGACGGCAGAGGAAACCGATGCTGACCGCCATTGGTGGGTGCAGGCAGAAAGCGTCGTGGGATATTTCAATCTGTGGGACCACTTCGGCAGCCAGGAAGGTCTGGAAAACGCCCTTTGCTGCTGGGAGTTCATAAAGTCACACATAATCGACCGTGAGAACGGAGAATGGTTCTGGAGTCTTCGCGCAGACGGAACGGTGAACCGGGATGACGACAAGGCCGGCTTCTGGAAGTGTCCATACCACAACGGCCGCATGTGTCTGGAAATCATCGAACGCACAGCGCAAAGGTAAAGTATAACCATCTCACCACCAATCGTTTAAGCAAACTGCGTGCTCCCCATAGTGCAGCACGCAGATAATATAACCAACTGATAATCAGACACTAAAACACTGCTGTCATGAAACGCACCCTATTATCTGCCATGCTGGTCTGCATAGCCATCGCAGCTGCAGCACAAGGTTACACCAATCCCGTAGTACGAGGATTCAACCCCGACCCGAGCGTATGCCGCGTAGGAGAAGACTACTACTTGGTAACCAGCAGTTTCCAATACTATCCCGGAGTACCTCTATACCATAGCAAAGACCTGGTGAACTGGGAGCAGATCGGCCACGTTCTGACGCGAGAATCACAACTTTACCTCAATGGTGCCAATTCCAACGGAGGCATCTACGCCCCTGTCATCCGTCACCACAACGGCAGATTCTACATGATCACGACCAATGTCTCTACAGTAGGCAATTTCATCGTCACCACAGACGACATCCGCGGAGAATGGTCAGATCCGATCCCAGTGAAGGTGGGAGGAATCGACCCTTCGCTTTTCTGGGACGAAGACGGCAAATGCTGGTACACTGGTTCTGCTGATGGAGGAATCCTCCTTTGCCAGATCAATCCGGACACAGGAGAGGTCCTGACTACCCCGAAGCGAGTATGGGATGGAACCGGAGGACGCTGGCCAGAGGCACCGCATATCTACAAAAAAGATGGATGGTACTATCTGATGATAGCCGAAGGAGGTACAGAATTCGGTCATAATGAGACAATTGCAAGAAGCCGCCACATCGACGGTCCATATACATCTGCGCCGCACAATCCGATTCTGGCACACTATAAGGCAGCAACTCAGGACAATCCGATCCAAGGCGTCGGACATGCAGATATTGTCCAGGCTCACGACGGTTCATGGTGGCTTGTATGCCTTGGCTTCCGCACTCAGAGCGGCATGCATCACCTGTTGGGCCGCGAGACTTTCCTTGCTCCGGTACGTTGGGATGAAGGAGCTTGGCCTGTAGTGAATGCAACCGGTGACATTGCCATCAGTATGAATGTCCCAACCCTCCCTCTCCAGCCGTTCGAAGCAAAACCGGCACGCAATGAATTCGACGCCCAGCTCGGTCCGGAATGGTCATATCTGCGCAATCCAGATCTATCGAAATATCAGATAGCAGACGGAAGACTGAGAATATACGGCACAGCGGCAGGTACTGACGAGGCCGCAGTTTCACCGTCATTCGTATGCTACAGGCAGACAGAACACAATTTCACTGCGGAAACATGCCTGAAGCTTACCAATGCGGACAAGGCCGGAATGAGCATCTATATGGATCATAACGGACACTACGACATCAGTCTCACAAAGAAGGGAGGCAGGAGCGTCATAGAGACCGTTTACAGACTTGGAACAATCACTCATAAAGAAGAAATACCGTTCAAGGGCAACAAGGTATGGCTGAGACTTACAGGAGATCCTCTTCAGTACCAGATGTGGTATTCAGCTGATGGTAAAAACTTCAAATCAGCAGGAACCGGTGACACAAGGTATCTCAGCAGCGAAACTTACGGTAATTTCACCGGCATCATGCTCGGCCTCTGGGCCCAGTCTGCTTCCGGAAAGGGTTACGCCGATTTCGACTACTTTGAATACAATCCTATGTAGTTCAGATGAAAAAGCATATTGCAGTCATCCTATGTACAATTGCCTGTGTAACCACTTACGCAGGCAATGATTCTTTCCCTTCTATCTCTGAAATTGACCGGAAGGGATTTTTCCCACTTTCATCACAGAAGCATTCAACCATTTATGTCGACAATGGCGATTTCAAAGTCGTAGAGATAGCAGCCGGAATGCTTGCTGAAGACATTGAGAGAGTGACAGGAAGGGCTGCGGAAACCTCAGTGATTGAAAATCACAGGATGATTGCAGCGGACGTCTGTATCGTCGCAGGAACCTGGGGGCAGAGCAGACTTGTCGACTGGATTGTCAAAAAAAACAATATCGACGTCAGCTCCATTGAAGGCAAATGGGAGGCCTTCATCATAACTACCACCGTACATCCCAAGAACGGAACTCCGTTGCTTGCCATCATCGGAAGCGACAGAAGAGGTACAGCATACGGCCTTACATCCCTCAGCGAGGCAATAGGAGTATCTCCTTGGTACTGGTGGGCAGATGTCACTCCTGCCGTGAAAAAGGGGTTGTTCATAGAGCCGGGAACATTCGTTCAGGACGGGCCATCAGTACAGTATAGAGGCATATTCATCAATGACGAACGTTTCGGCGGATGGGCAAAATGGGCCGAACAGACTTTCGACAAGGAGAGCGGAAAGGTAGGCCCCAAGACTTACGAAAAGGTTTTTGAACTTCTCCTTCGCCTGAAGGCCAATTACTTATGGCCGGCAATGCATAATGGAAGCGCAGCATTCAATTCCAATCCCGACAATGCCCGGCTTGCAGATGACTACGCCATCGTAATGGGTTCATCACACTGCGAACAGATGCTCCGCAACAATGAAGACGAATGGAAGAATGTCGGAACATACGGTGATTTCAATTACATCACGAACCGGCAGACAATGCTGGATTACTGGGAAGAAAGAGTACAGACCAACGGCAGATACGAAAACATCTACACTCTCGGCCTGCGCGGAATCCACGACTATCCGATGGAGGGAGCCCAGACCACAAGCGAGCGTGTTCGCCTTATGCAGCAGGCCATCGATGATCAGAGAGCCATCCTGAGCAGGAATATAGACAAGCCTCTGGAAGATATCCCACAGGTACTCTGTACATATGAAGAAGTACTGGAAGCATATCATAACGGACTGCAGGTACCGGAAGATGTCACCCTCCTTTGGTCGGACGACAAGCACGGATACTGCCGCAATCTTTCCAATCCCGCAGAGCAGAAACGCAAGGGAGGAGCCGGCATCTACTATCACCTGTCCTACCACGGGGACCCTGCCAGCTGGATATGGCTAAGTCCGCTCTCACCCTCATTCATTTCCACTGAGCTTACCAAGGCATATGAATTCGGAGCCAGAAAGATCTGGGTGTTCAATGTCGGAGACATCAAGCCTGCCGAGAAGGAAATCTCCTTTGCGATGGACCTTGCCTGGGACATAGAGAGATGGAATCCCGCAAATGCCCACACATATATAAATCACTGGGCATCAAAGACTTTTGGAGAAAGTCTTTCTGGCGAAATTGCTGACATGCAGGAACGATATTATCAGTTGCAGGCTGGCGGCAAGGATTCACATGTCTGGTTTGTGGATTATACTCAAAAGCAGTTGGAAGAAAGACTTGACAGTTGGAGAAGCCTTGCCCTGATGGCGGAGAAACTGGCTGAAGAAGTGCCGGAAAATCTGCAGGATGCATATTTTGAACTCGTACGCTACCCGATTCAAGGCGCCGCCATGCTCAATGAATTCCAGCTCCTTGCCCGCAGAAGCATGGTCAGGGCGAGCGTCAGCGACTTTACAGGAGCAGAGCAGGATGCTGGCAGCGTAGTCCGACTGTTCCGCGATCTCAACGACTGGACCGACCGATATAATAATGAAATCAACGGCGGCAAATGGGACAATTTCTTCAATTGGCGTCCTTATCACATGTACTGGTCTGACAATCTGGACATCACTTACTACGACCCTTCCGTTCAGGATATGGCTGCGGTCAGACCACGGTTCCTTCCTGTGGAGGAAGCGCTTTCCGAAGAGGGTATTGCCATAGAGTGTGACATCGATACAGAGGTACCTATATGGATAGAAGCTCTCTCTCCGGTACAGAACTTCTCAAAGGCACCGCAGGATAATATTTTCTGCCGCGTCTGCCTCGGTGATGAAAGTTTCGAGGCCTCGGCCACACCGATCAATAATGTCTGGCATTCGCCATATATCGGACCAATGTGGAGCAAAGTCGGTACCCTTCACTTGCGCAAAGGAAACAACCTCCTGAATATCAGAGAATTGAAAGAAGACGCCGAAATATATCGCATATTTATGGGTATCTGGCCACCGTTCAGCGAGGAACCACGTCTGCGCATCCCCGCATCAGAATTTTCCGGGAAAAAAGATGCTGCCAGGGGCTCAATATCTATTATCAAAAATCTGGGATATTCCGATGGTGTACTTATCCAGCCGTTCGACACCCCTTCATACAAAACATCAGATTCCGCTCCTTATGTGGAATACGAAATCAAGCTGAAAGAAGGGGACAATATCATAGAAGTCCGCACACTGCCCACACTTCACATATATGAAGGTCGTGAGGCGCGGTATTCAGTACAGATTGGAGAAGGAGCACCGGAAACATTCTCTATCCACGCAGGGGACTTCACTGCCGAGTGGAGACTGAATGTTCTCAGGGGTTACTCATCACGCTGTATCACCATTCCGGCAGGATGCACAGGAGAACAGACCATAAAGATCAGCCTCCTCGACCCGGGAATCGTACTGCAGGAAATCCTGGTGCACTAATTCCTGATATTCCTTATCAATGTAAAGAGGCGTCCAGCCGCCCAGATGATAAGAAGCACATAGCCCGCAAGAAGGATCTTGGCGTTGGTTCCGTCAAGTCCTGCACGGATGTGTATTACCATAAATACAGTAAGTGCCACAATCATCAGCGCCATAAATACGGCATAGAATATCTTCAAAGCTTTATTTCCCATAATGTCTGAAAATCTGTTTAAAGGGGATAAATTTGAAACACCATCTGAGTTGTAAGGTCGCTTTGGCATCTGACTACCAAAAGCAGGATAGTTATCAGAATCCTTTACTGAAGAGCGTTAACATCCAGATGCTACACGTAGTGGCGTGCTCAACAGGGATTGCCTGTTTTTGCAGCGTGACGATATCGGCTCCAAAAGCTTCAAGAATGGCGAGACTGTTTTCCTGTGGAACTACAGCATCATACGGTGAATAGTGGAGGGTCATTGGGTGGGTTGGTGTCCAACCTTTGGTCAAGTCGTTCTTCTCAAGGCAACGATAGAATGCCTTACATATATTTGAATCCTTATCTAGCATTTCAGGACTTAGAATATCTGTAAGGTATATCTCATTCTCGGCAAGATCAGCATCTACGGTTTGTCTTACCTTGTCAATAAACACCTGGTTGATCGCAGATGTGTTATGCTCCTTGCCGGCGATCATATCTTCAATCTCATCTCTGGCGGCAAGGTAGTTCTGTGCATAGGCCATTTCCTCAGTGAAACCACTCATGATCTGAGGATATGAGTCGAACATAGTCTTAATAACCAAAGGGAAGACAACAGGGTAAGACACCTTTCCATCTGTAAGGTACTTATCGATAGTGGCCACAGGGCTGTAAGGCCCCGACGAGCAGTTAGATGATGCGAAATTCCATTTTTCAGCAAGTTCAATGTGCGTATCCAAATACTTGTGAACGGCAATCGCATTGGCCGCGCCCTGTGATGCGCCGGCAAGGTAGAGTTTCCAACCCTCTGCCACGCCACACTTACCAGTCTCGCCAAAAAGGTCATATCCGGATGTCAGAGCATCGATAGAGTTGATGGCACAGACGTCGTGGTGAAGGTATGGGTGCGACAAATCCTTGGTTACTCCATAACCTATATAGTCGGGCATAATGGTAAGAGTATTGCCTGTAATGAACATTTCCAGTGGAAAAGTGTTGGTAGGAGCCTCTGCATCGCTGGTGATGGTGTAATGCTCCATCAAACAGATATTATCGGGCTGAAGATCATTCCATACATCATTCACGAAGTATCCTAACCAGAAAGCTACGGAAGAGAGGGTGATAGGATCTCCCTTTGCATCGGTGCTAGGATATGTATATGCCACCTTACGAAATCCGATTTGAATATCGATTCCCAATCTCTGCTCCAAAGCACTTTCTCTAATAGCGAAAGTAGCCTCCAAAGGCTCTTTAAGAGCAGCATAATCTTCGGGAATGTTTCCGAGGAAGGTACTCATAGTGAGTTTCGTGTCGCTCATCAATTCATACGTCTTTTCTGGTTCGACATCTGGAGTAGCATCGGGAGCACACGCAACAAACATCGGCATTACCAGGACTAAGACAAATAATACTAATACAGTTTTCTTCATACTTTAAAGATTCTTATCAATTAATTAACGTCAGCTCGACGAAATCAAGCTGTTGAACAATCGACAAAGTTAGGTAAATTTCTGTATGGCTGATGCCTTTTGCAAACTTTATGACCGCTTTATCAAGGCGGATGGACTTGCATCTATCGCTCGGGGACAAAATGCTCAAAGCAGGCAGAGCAGCCCTTGGACTGAGCTGCTCTGTCTGGATTAGACAATTGGACTTGTCATTCCGAGACTCCTCTTCTTGTCATTCCAAGACTCCTCTTCTTGTCATTCCGAGCTTGACGAGGAATCTCCTGTCAATTAAGGAATGAGGCTGAAATCCGGTCGGCTTACGCCGACTCAAGATTTCTCAGTCGGGGAGCCGAGAGGCTCTGCGCCAGATAAATCAGGGGGAATTCCAAGTCCACGCTACGCGGGGACTTGTTATTCCTGGACGCAACGAAGAGAATACCCATCCGCACGGTTGAGGTCGTTCATGTAGACATTGCTGCCGTAGAAGAAGAGGTAGTAGGCGTGGTCGAGGTAGTAGTCGTCGTACGGTCTGGACGACCAATAGCTGCCGCAGTGGCCTCGATTATCGGCACCGCCGCCGTAGCAATCGCGGTAGCCGGCAGCAGGGAAAAATACCTGAGGAACTGTTTCTGTATATGAACTTGGTCCACTGAACCAATAACCAGGCTGACCATTTTCATTAGTTGTCCAAGATGAATAATTGTTATTCAATTCATCCAGTTCAGCATATGTCGGAACACGCCATCCTTCTGGACAAGGATCGTATTCTGTCTTTTTCGGATTAGACTCTGTACCAGAATTCCACAACTTATCATTTCTAGGATCTACCCAATCTCCATTATTAAAGGCAGTATAAAAAATATTTGACCTACTCTTATGATTGCCTGTTACTACTGAGAATCCTCCCTCTTCTATTGTCGGAACTGTTGCATCAGAAACCTCGCCTACATTATTTCCGTTTACATCGTAAAAGTTTCCGGAATATCCCTGGCCATACTTCCTACCCCACTGATAAAGCTTGCCATATTTGTAATCATCCTTATGATAACCACAGTTCACAGGAGCCCATACTGCCATACCAATTGCTGTTCCCTTACCATGATTGACACCATACTCATCGATGTAATCAGCACTTGCGACTGCAGCTGCCGAAACAGTTACTGAACAAGTAGCTACCTTGCCACCAGCTGCCGCAGATACTTTGGCTGTTCCAGACTGTAAAGCTGTCACCAGACCTGCCTGATCAACTGAAGCAACCGCTGGATTGTCCGAGCTCCATACAACTGTCTTATCGGTCGCATCCTTAGGGCCGACTGTTGCAGTAAGCTGAGCTACATAACCCTCATAAAGCTTAAGAGAGCTTGAACTAAGATTAACACACGAAACTGGAACTATCAGTTCCTCGTCATCACCTGAATCATCTCCGGCCGAAGAACCAAGCTTTACAGGTGGCATAACCAACAAAGATGAACGAAGGACTGTATTGGTCTTATCTGTCTCGATCGTATAAGTTTTATTGTCTGAATCTGTAACCGTGAGAGTGAAGCCACTGCCAAAAAGCACCGGTGGAAGGGAGATAATGAACTCTGTAGCTTTACTTTCATTAAGCTGAACACCGGATCCGCAGTTGAGAGTGACTGATTTAGATGCGCTGGCTGCCATTGTAATGGCTGGCTTGGTTTCATCGGTATAGGCTGTCACAACAGCTGCGCCAGAAAGTTTCTCATTATTCCTGCCTTGGAGTTTTATTGAAGTGACCTTTTGAGTGCCCTTGAGCTGAAGCTTCATGCCACCAAGGACGTTCTTGAAGGTAATGTTATTGTTTTCACTGACAGCCACCATTGCCATTGAACCGTTGCCGAAACTTTCTGAGGCATAGGTCTGCTCGGATGGGAGGACTACGTCGAGGGTATAATTAGATCCCGATTTTGCAGCCTCGATTGCATCAGCATATGGATAATATACAATATTGTGGTCCCACTCGGTGCCGGCGTTGATATTGCCGTTAGAGCCTGAGACGTTTTCAAAAGAAGCGGAGGTCTTGCCGACGCTTGATGAGAGGATTCTGTACTTAAGACCGAGGGATGATTTCATAAATCCTACGATCTGGTCACCTTCTGACCAGCGGATGTTGTTATGGGCATCCATATACGTCTTGGTGGCGGTTTCCTGCTCGATCTGAGCTGTGATTATATCTGAATCCTGTGATACAACAGGAGATTCTGCTTTGTTGCAGGCGGCGATGAGGGTAAGAGCCGCTAAATAGATGAAAGACTTTTTCATGATGTTTACTGATTAAAGATCCCTCGACAAGCTCGGGATGACAATGAGACAAGCTCATGATGACAATGAATTACCAGATGCCATCGTTTTCTTCAAGGGTTTCTGTTCCCGAACTTGCACAAAGGACTCCTTCCGAATAAAGTTCCAGCTCTTCAATGGCCGGAGATAGATACTGTTTTTCTTCCATAGGACTTACTTTCCTCCCCACTTGGAAAGGCTAAAAATGATAGTGCCGAGTGGGGTAACTGGACGGTGTGACTTGATGCAGATCTCCCGATCCAGCCAGCGGCACAGAAACTAAACTTCTGCAAAAGTAGAAGTTTTATTCTGAGAAACACTGATTTTTTTGAATTTCTTAAACAGTGGCAAAAGTGTCACTGCTGACAGAAAACATTCGCAACTAAATCCACCACAAGTACTGTACTTTCATAAATTCAAGAATCTTCCGCCCCAACCTCTGAACACAGAGCACAAAATCACGTTCGTGGCTGATCTTTTCCATACTCATAGGTCTAGAGCCCAAAACCTTCGAACACACAGACCTGCGAATCATTTCCGGTAATACATTTTCCTGTGTTCCAAGGTATCTCATGCACGACCTTCGAACACAGAGAACCATAACATAGAGAGCAAAGTTAGGATCAGTGTGTTCGAAGGTTTCAATGACACCAGGCCGTTAGACGGTAAGAATTTAGGGATAGCGAATGAATACCTTTATCAACAGCTCGAGCCTGAAATAGCCCAAACTCAACCGAGCGGTATCATATTTCTTTCAATTTCACTGATTTATGATACCGCTTGGCAGAGTTTAGGACAAAAGTCGCCCGAGCGATATACAACCAAAAATGGATATTCGTGTGACGAGGCATCGTGGCCGGCAAATACACCCGCCGGCCACTCCATCAAGAGTATGCAAGCTCAGCCTGAAGGCTTGCACACTCTTGGATGGTGCCTGCAGAAAGAGACCTATAGGAAACGCACAAAGGAGGCAGAGCAGCCCCTGGGCTAAGCTGCGGAGCCTGCTTTGAGCTGCCGAATCCCGTATATTTCGGCTGCGGTGCATCCTAAAGCATTTCCAAAGCACAAAATCAGCCATTTTCGTGCTTTCGGCTTACAATATGTCTAAGTTTTCAAGAACATTTCCTAATTTCGTAGATGGATAAAATTGACTTGACATGGAAATGATCATAATCATAGCAGGAACAGCTGCAGCGGCATCAGTAATCACCTGGCTTACAACAAGAAGCTATTTCAAGGCACACCTTCAGGCTCAAGAAGAAATACACTCGAGCCGCATCAAGGATATGGAAAAGATGGCCGCACAGGCTCAGGCCAATTACGACAAAGCACTCGCCCAGATGAAGGAGACGGTGGTGGTGAGTATGACCGCAGAGACGGAAAAATTGCTCCGCAAAAGAGAAAAGGAACTGTCGGAAGGGAATCAGACCACGATGGACGGGATACTGAAGCCACTGAAAGAGAGCATCAGCGCGATGGAAAAAGCGATGAAGGACAATGCATCGTCGCACCTTGAGACGACCTCCAGACTTTCGGAACAATTGAAGAATGCAGTGAGGGAAATGCAGGAGAAGACCTCCGACGTGGGACGCAAGGCGGACAGTCTTTCCGAGGCATTGACCGGCAGACCTAAGGTGCAGGGCTGCTTCGGTGAGAATTTCCTCGAAGCCATACTTGCAGGAGAGGGCCTTCAGGAAGGAAAACATTATTCGAGGGAGGCGGCCAATGAAGATCTGAGCCGTCCGGACTTCGTATTCCATTTCAAGGAAAACCTTGAACAGAAGGATCTTATAGTGGATTCCAAGGTATCGCTCACCGCTTTTGTCGATTATATGAACGCTGAAACAGAAGAAGAAAAGGCATCAGCTCTGGACAGACATCTGAAAAGTATCCGCAAGCATATAGACGAGCTGGCCCGAAAAGAATATGCCAGAAAAAACGCCCGTTCTTTCGCCGACTATGTGCTTATGTTCATGCCACGCGACATGGCCTTCAGAGTAGCTCTGGAAGCCGACCAGATGCTCTGGCAGGAAGCATATAAAAAGGGAGTGCTGATCGTCACAGAACAGACTATAATGCCTTTCTTGAAGATAATGCAGCTGACCTGGAACAAATTCCAGCATGACACGAACACTCAGAAGATCACCCTGGCCGCCCAGAATATGATCGACCGCGTGGCCGCATTCTACGACTCCTACACCGAACTCGGCCGCAAGCTGAAATCCCTCTGCACAGAATACAATAAAGGCATCACCAAACTCCAGGACAGCGGCCAGAGCATAACCACCTCAGCCCGCCAGGTCATCTCCCTGGGCATCCGCCGCAGCAAGGGCAAGGAGTTCTCTGTACCGGAAGAAATAGTGGAAATAGAAGATTGATATGGCAAAAAAGATAGAAAAGACCAACGCCGCACGCCTTCTGGACAAGGCTGGCATAAAATACGACCTGATTCCGTACGAGTTCGATGAGAATGACCTGGCTGCACAGCACGTTGCAGACAGTCTGGGTCAGAACATCAAATGCGTATTCAAGACACTTGTCCTTCACGGGGACAAGACCGGACATATAGTATGCGTGATTCCGGGAAACGGCGAAGTCGACCTGAAGGCACTTGCCAAGGTATCCGGAAACAAGAAGGTGGAGATGATCGCGATGAAGGATCTGCTGGCAGTGACGGGATATATCCGCGGAGGCTGCTCCCCTGTGGGGATGAAGAAGCGGTTCCCGACATATTTCCATAGTACGGCCAATGATTTCGAGACAATATACGTCAGCGCCGGGGTACGCGGACTGCAATTGGCCATTTCCCCTACCGATCTGATCGGATTTGTCGGCGGCACTGTCGCTGATGTCGCCGCCTTCGAAAAACAAGGAGAAGGCCAATTGGTTAACTCACAACGATTTACGCGTTCTGCGTGCCGCACTACGGGGAGCACGCAGAACGCGTAATCAGTTATAATTCAGCAGATTAACTAAAACCTAAAAAGTGTAGGTCAGGTTCTTTCCATTGCCCCAGAAGCAGTTCTGAACAGAAAGCTCTCCCTGTGGAGCCTTGATCAGAACAGTCTTGCCGGCAGGGAAGACATAGAGGGCATCTCCCTGGGTCATTCTGTAGGTAATGTCCGATACATTGGTCACTTCGAGACGGTCTCCCACAGGACGGGTCTGCAACGATGCCGAAACGAGTTTTGAAAGATACTGCTGGTCGCCTACGAGATTGCCGAAGAAGAAAGCGAGTGTACGCTTTGCCTCGAGAGCCTCTCTCAAAGAAGCCTCTGTACGCTCAGTCGCAAACACGAGGGTCATCGGACGCATCCAGCCTTTTTCGCATCCATAGTCAATGGCAGTGGTGCCGTGGATGTCAGTATTGGCCATCGGAGCGATACCGTACTGAGCATACCAGTCGAAGGTAAGCGGATAAGACTCAGTGTAGTTATAAGCCTCGTATGCATCGATCTTTCCAGCCTTGATCAGTTCGTCATGAACAGGATAGAATGTGGATTTGTTGTCCGGCCAGCCGGGATGGTTCCAGATGATATAGGCTCCCTGCGCATCTGCTATATCAATAGCCTGAAGAGGATCCTCAACATCCAGTGCATTAGAATCATTGATAAAAAGGGCATTGAGATGTCCAAGAGGCTTGCTGCGGGTGATTTCCGAACCCTTGATGACGATAAAGCCGAGCTTATCACCCTCCTGCTTTGCTATCTTGAAAGACTCATTATGATCAGCCACAACGATAGTCTTGCGAGGACGATATTCGATGTGGTCGGTGATGGCGATTGCGTCAAGACCTTCAGTCCAGGCTTCCTGAACTCTTATCGAAGGCCACACCAGTCCGTCAGAAAAGACAGTATGGATATGGAAATCGCATTTGAGGGTCTGGTAGCCGTCAAAACCAGGGATGGAAATCTCGGTACGGTACTGGGACTGATTGTGATGGTCATACTTATGAACATCATCATTGGAAAGCTGGGCGTTTGCCACCATTGGGGCAGCCAGCATCAGAAACACAAGAAATCTTTTCATCGTTAAATATTTATACTGTTCAACAATTCCAGTTTACCGTCAGCAATCAACTTCAGAATCAGCTCTCCGAAGAGACCGTTCTGCCAAGCGAACCACTCGCGGGTGAACTTAGTCGGATCATCCACATGGAAGGACTCATGCATGAATCCTGTACCTGCGTCGGTCTTCATAAGCATCTCGACGCACCATTTGATCTCCGCATCATCCTGACTTGTGAAAGCCTTCATCATTATGCTCATCGGCCAGGCCATGTCGAAACCTACATGAGGGCCTCCGATGCCTTCTGCTACAGCACCCCTGAAGAAATAAGGATTGCTCTCGCTCCAGACAAAACGGCGTGTGTTCTGATAGATCGGATCGTTGATATCCACATCACCAAGGTACGGCATTGCCAGAAGGCTCGGCACATTGGCATCGTCCATAAGCAGATGATTTCCAAAGCCATCGACCTCATAAGCGTAGATTGTTCCGAACTGAGGATGCTCATATGTAGCATATTTCTTCAATGCATCTTCCACCTCGGCAGCCAGTTCCAGACACTGATCAGCGAGGTCGGAACGGCCATTGACCCGGGTCAATATCTCAGCGGCCTTGCGAAGCGAAGTCACTGCAAAGAAGTTCGAAGGGACAAGGAACTGGAAGGTAGTGGCGTCATCCGAAGGTCGGAAGCAAGAGACAATAAGACCCACAGGATTGACCGGCGTACCCTTGCCGTAGTTCGGCAATGTGTCGTAAGCCGCGTGTGTCGTACGCTGGAAGCGGTAAGGACCGAAGCCATCCTTGCGCTGCTGCTCGCGGAAAGTCTGAAGAGTAAGTTCAATCGACTGAAGCCACACCTCCGCAAATATCGAAGAATCACCTGTGATTTTCCAATACTCATATGCCAATCGGATCGGATAGCAATGAGAGTCGATCTCCCACTTTCTTTCGTGAATACCCGGCTTCATGTCGGTAATATCCGATTTCCAGTATCCCTCCTTATCGGGTTCCTTATAGAATGCATTCGCATAAGGATCAAGGCATATACATTTGAACTGGCGGAGAATCACTCCTGCAATCAGTTTTCGCAGATCCTCATCCTCATTGATCATTGGAAGATAAGGCCAGACCTGTGCTCCCGAGTCCCTGAGCCACATGGCGGCGATGTCACCTGTATAGACAAATGTGTCATACTCCCCGACAGGATGAACAGTAGTGTCCAATGTGTTAGGAAAACAATTGGCGAACATCCACCTGAGCTTGTCGTTCGCAAGCAGGGCTGTGACTTCATTGATCTTGGCCTCGACAGCCTGGGAGACAAAAAGCCTCTCCTCAGGGGCCGGACGCTGCGATTCGTATTTTACGTTCTGGGCATTAATGGCAATTGAAGCAAATGCCAAAGCGATAATTAGAAATAAATGTTTCATATTACTAAAGAAAAATGTCCCGCAATCAGCATGATTGCAGGACAAATATAAGAAATTTACTTCAGTAAATATTACTTTTTGATAAGGCGGAGTCCTCTTATCTTGAAGTCATTGATATGGTAGTCCATATTGTCTGCATCTGACTCCATCTTGAGTGTGAAGACATGATTACCCTTCGAGAGTTCGAGCTTTTCAGGAATTGTCCATCCCCAGTTATCCCATTCATTTGTGCCTCTGTGAGGGAAGATGTTGATGCCGGCCTTGACACCATCCACGTAAAGCATTCGGATACCGCAGTTATTGTCCGTATTCACAGGACCTGTACCGTTGGCATAGTTCCATGTAAGGAACCACTGGCCGTCCTCAGGTACATTCACTGTAACATTGAACTCCGTACCGTTCTTCTTTGTAAGCATTGTCTCAGGAAGCTTGACACTGATCTTCTCGTTGATATTGATCGGCTTGGACGGGAATGAAGGTGTTCCGTCCTGTGCTACTGCCACTACCTGGATATCACCCTTCCACTCATCCTCGATGATGATTTCTCTCGTAGATGCAAGTCCTACAAGTTCACCACCTGCATATACATTGTAGTAAACTGCGCCTTCGACAGGCTCCCAAGAGAGTCTGCCGTCTGCCATAGTTACTACCGGCATGAGCGGAGCCCAGCAGGCTGGCTGATAGTTCACGCCGAGATCTTTCTTGAAAGAGTTCGACATCTCGATTTCGACGGTATGGTGGCCTTCAAGGTTTCCTGGAACTACAGCTTCTGACATCTTCTGTCCGTCGAGTCTGAAGCTCTTGATAGTGTCTCCATAACCTGAAACTGTCACATCAAGGGTAGCGTTTCTGTAACGGAAATTCCTCACTGTTCTGTCAGCCTTGAGATTCTCCGGCACCACTGGAGCAAAGTTAAGCTGGTCAGCACCGAACTCCATACCCATAAGGAGCTTGAAGGTGATGCTGATATTACCTGCAAGGCACCAGAGCATATTGCTTGAATTGATCTGGGTACCTCTCCAGTTACCTGTATCAGCCACATAGTTCTCCTTGTTTGTAGCGTACATCATCACAGCGCGCCATACTGCACCGACTCCGTGGAGTACTCCGTGCTCGTTTCCGACCTTTGCACAAGCGTGGATCCAATAAGCCTGCACCCATGGCCATACAGCCTGGTTGTGATAAGGCGGCTGGTCGGCGATCCAAGGCCAGAACACTGGTGCACCATAATCTACTATCGGAAGAGACTCCGAAAGTCTGGTGGCACGGTCACCCTCTGCTACGCCATAGAGAATGGCAAGAGCCTCACCCAGTGTCTCGCTCTTAGTGTAGAGAAGATCATCTGCACGGCCTCCGAGATACTGTGCATAGTATCCTTCTTCATCCATCCAGAGATGCTCGTTGATACCCTTCTTGATGCGCTCTGCCATTTCCTCGAAATACTGAGCAGTCTCGACATCGCCGAGGATACGTCCCATCTCCGCTGCAGAAGTAAGGGCAATGTAGAATACC
This sequence comes from Bacteroidales bacterium, assembly GCA_017630215.1. Lineage (GTDB taxonomy): Bacteria > Bacteroidota > Bacteroidia > Bacteroidales > UBA932 > Cryptobacteroides. The sequence goes on from JAGBVR010000005.1 coordinate 70,833, forward strand.
ATATTGGTACCAAGGCACTTGGTATCATAGATGTCGGCAGGCTCCATCCAGGTCGGATAGCTCTGCTCTCTCCAGTCAATGAAAGAAGACTCACCTCTTACGAGATCTGTTTCAGACTCAAACACAGTCCTCATGTCCACTTCGAGAGATTTCTTAGCTATAGGGTAAACTGTCTTGAGCCACTCCATATCACCAGTCACCTTGTAGATCTCCCAAGCGGCACCAACCCAGATTTCGCGGTCAGTACTGCATGGCCAGGCTCCACCAGTACCTGTATCCTGAACAATTTCTCCCTTCGAATTCACCTTGCACATAAGGCTGGTCTTTGCAGCCTCTGTCTGTATGAAGGACATACTGTGAATGATACTGTAGCTGACATCTCTTGTCCATACACCTCCCCACTCTGTTCCCGTACGGAGAGTTCCGTCAGGCTCGACAGCATTCACACTTTCATCTACTCCGATATTGTACGCAGTCTCCTCAATAAGGTACGGAGTTTCGAGGATCGGATATGTGCTCAGATCGTTCTTCTTCTCCCAGATGTATTCCTCACCATCAAGGTTCGAAACGATCTTATAAGGAGACTCTGCTACACCGGTATACTCTCCCTGAACGATTCTGTCTGCATACATAGTGTATGAGTCGTTCTCATAAATTGGCTTTTCCTGACAAGAAGCCAGAGCCGCCAAAGGCAGTAAAAACAAAAATTTCTTCATGATATAGTGTTATTTATTTCATCTTTTTTATGGTTTCAGCCTTGACCTTGAAGAAGTTCACATTCGGATCCGGGTCAAGAAGCCTGTACTCGTGATGATTACCCCAGCTCGCAGGGCGGTCCTTTATCTCCATACCGTCACCGGTATCATTGGAAGTCATGCCCTGTATCCTGCCGTGCCAGTCTCTGATACGGGCCACAGCTGAGTCATAATCCATAAAGCCATTCGCAGGATCGATCATCCTCATAAGCTCAGCCCTGTAGATCTCCCTGAAATCATCATACTTCAAAAGTCTCTCGATCAGGATACCCTTATTACCCCATTTATATGGATCATGACGTCCGGAATCGGTCTGAGCACCGCATACATGGCTGGTACCCAAGGTGTTGTCATAATCATACGGGATAAAGAAGAACTTATAGTCCCTGGAACTGTTGGAGTTGAAATAGATGTAGAAATTATTGGAATTGTTCCAATGGTCATCCCACATTCCCAATGCCACATTCACAGCATATGTCTTCAAAAGAAGTTCCACATCGCAGACTCTCTGAATCCATTTATAGAAATCCTCGTCATTGAGCTGACTGACATTCAGAATGAAGTTCTTCAGCTGCGCAGCTGCCTCCTCAAAAGTTCCTTCATTCTCCTTAAGTTCATAAGGAAAATCCTTGTCATCACTATCAGGGCCGATCTTACCCGGATCAATGTTCCTGAAATCGGCTCCCACCACGCATTTCCAGAGATTACCCTCATCACTTCCGAATTTGGCCACTCTGCGTTTCACATAATGGTCATCGACTCTCTCAAGCATGTTGTAGACACCGAAATATGCCGGCTTCGAATCTCCCTCGACATGCACCCATACCCTGCAATAGATATCCTGAAGTCCTGTCCAGATACCTGCACGTCGGAAAAGATCAAAGCAGAAAAGTTCCCTTACGTGGGAAGGATCTTCCTTGAACCACTTCAGATGCAGTTTGCGGATACCCTTGATAGTGTGCTCATCGTCCTTATTGTACTTGCGGAAATTCAGTCCGAAATGGCATTTATGCCAGTCGGCCTTGTCTTTCTCGTGCATCTGGCCATGACTGCCCTCAGGACGCACGCGGGATGTGTTGCCGCGAAGACGTAGTGCTGCATCTTCGATGTATGTAACCTCTCCACCTCTGTCGTACTTCACATTGCAATGAACATATTCCTCCGTAGCGGGATTCTTGTCATATGCCTTGAGAAGATTGTTCCACTGCTCTACAGAGACTTCTATGGTGATTTCCGGAATATATGTATCATCCCAGACATATTGCACACCTTCGTCCCAGACAATATCTGTATTCACCTCCGGCTCTGGTTCAGGCTGCTGCTGAGGAGGTGTCTCCGGCTCAGGCTTGTCTGTACAAGCCAGCATAGCAATAGCGGTCAATCCGCACAATAAGTACTTTACGTTCATCAGAATACAAATTTCACATTATGTTTCTTTCCGTCATCCGCGATATGGAATTCACAGATTCCCTCCTTCTTGTCCGCAGTCCAGACCTTTCCTTTCTTTGCCTTCACTCCGTCCAGAAGCACTGCCTTAGGAAGTCTTTCGGTGTATATCCTGAAAATGAATTCCCTTTCACCCTCGATCTTATAGACGCTTCCTTCTCTCTCCCCTATCTCGATCTCATATCCTTCAGCAGAAGTTGTGCAGGAAACCGGAGTACGGAGATACTCGCCACGAAGATAGCCGAGATTCTCTCCATCATCCTCATACAATGAGAACTCCGCCTTCTCTCCCTCAATGGCAGGGAACACCTCGAATGTCACAGGATATACCTTATGCTCACGGGTATAGTTCATCACCGGCATACGCGGAATGATGCTTCCCTTGCGAACAAACATAGGGATGAAGTTCAATGGAGCATCCACAGTAAGCCACTGCTCACCGGTGTATTCCGTTTTCTTGTCATTGAAGTCGATCCACAATCCTTCAGGAAGATAGAGATTCTTGGTACGTGCGCTCTTCTTCACTACCGGAGCCACAAGGATTTCCTGTCCGAACATGAACTGTGCATCCAGATCATACGTCTCTGTGTCCATCGGGAACTCCATAACCATAGGACGCATGACTGGAAGTCCAAGGTCGTGCGCCTCGCGAGCATAGGTATAGATATACGGCAGAAGAGTATATTTCAATTCAATGGCTGCCTTTGCATTCTTCTCCGCCTCTGCTCCGAAGAGCCAAGGCTCGACAGCATTATTACCCTCGTGATGGATACGGCTGAGAGGATTGAATGCACCCAGCTGGAGCCAGCGGGTATAGAGTTCAGCCATTGCCGGATAATCCTTGATATCACCACAATATCCTGATATATCGGTAGTTGTAAACGGGATCACGCCAAGACCGGCAGACAGAAGCACTGGAATCTGATTTGCCATCTGGGCCCAACCTTTGTTCACGTCATCTGCACATCCGCTGTCTCCGGTCCATCCGAAGGTATATCTCTGGAGTCCGGCATAAGCAGCACGGGTCATCTGGAATATACGCTTGTCCGGATTGCGCTTGTTAAACTGCTCTGTGACCACCTTATCCCAGGTAAGACCATAGACGTTATGGATCTCAGCGTGCATTCCCAGATGGTGCTTCATCACAAGGCGCTCCGTTGACTCTTCATTACTCCATGCAGGCTCACCCATATCTGTCCAGAATCCCGCAGCACCATCATCAAGAGGCTTCTGCTGATATTCTCCCCACCAGTCAGCCACCTCTGGAAGCGTGAAATCCACCACTCCGCAGTTTCCGCCCCATGGCCAAGGCATATCATAGCTCTTTCCTGTGGTCACATCCTTCACGAAATAACCGAGACTGTCCGCCTCACGCCATTGTTTCTTATTGGCCTGTGAAATCACAGGATCCTGCGAAAGAATCACCTTGAATCCCATGGAATCCAGGTCTGAAAGCATCTTGCGAGGGTTACGATAATTCGGTTTTCTCCACTCGAAGTCCTGCAGATGCTGTGTCCATCCGATATCCTGATAGATTATATCGCACGGAATGCCTCTTTCACGATAGCCGTTTGCAATCTCATATGTGAGGGTTTCATTGGTGAGAAGACCACGGCACTGTGCGAAGCCAAGGGCCCAGCGCGGAGGCATGATAGGTTTGCCGGTAAGGCCCACATACTGGGTCATTATCTCCTTGTAATCCTTTCCGAAGATGAAATAATATATCATCTCACCATCCGGAGCCTCAAAGCTGTAGTAGTCGCGGCTTTCTGTTCCGAACTTAAACTCTGTCTTGTAAGTATTGTCCAGGAAGATACCATAGCGGTAGCTGCTCATAAAGAACGGTATGCTCTTGTAGAGAGGGTCCTCGACTGTACTGTAGCAAGGCTTGTCGCTGTTCCACATCTTGTAGCTCTCGCCTCTTCGGTCAAGCTTGCCGGTCTTTTCACCAAGTCCGAAGAAATGTTCGTCACGGCGAAGTGACTTGTACTCGACCTTCCTGGTTCCTTCACTTACATGTCCTTTATCCAGATGGTCGCTGAAAAGCAGTTTCTGCCACTTGTCGAAGATCTGAAGATTGAAAGGATTCTTGTTCACCCTGATACGGAGCTTGTCAGTAAATATTTCATAGCAGGCATTCTGCTCATTGACAATCAGCTCACCTATACCCTCAAGATCTTCGTTCACCACAGCAAAAGATTCGTTGCTACGGGTCAATGTTCCGTCAGGAGAATACCACACTCGTACCACGGAAGGGCTGCAGAGCCTCAACTGAATTACCGAACCGTCTTCAAGAGAGAAGTTTACGCAGCGTCCGTCCTGCGTATATGAAAGACAATTTCCTGTCACATCGCCCGCATAAAGCATAGGGGCGATGAGACAGAAAATCAATATGAAAATCTTACGCATAATTACTCGATTACAAGCATTGTCCAATACTCAAGCGATGGAATGGTCACTGAAATATAACCGTTCTCCTGAGTGAAGGCGAGCTCCTGGGCAGCACCGGCGTGCTGGTCAGGTGAAGCCACCCACACCTTGGTCGCCTTTGCATCATACTTGATCTTTACAGGTGACTTGATGACCTTGGCAGGGGCAGGTCTGGTACCCTTGAGGTCTCTCCAGCTGAGATTGTCCACTGTTCTGAAGTTCAGGAAATTGATGATTGTCCTGCCACCGATCTTCTTGGCATATGTAGTGACGGATGCTTCCTTCGGAGGCCAATTGTTGAAAGGCACCTTTCTGGTAGCTGTGCTCACCACTTCCACCTGCACCTCAGCCTTCGAGCTTTCTCCACGGAGAAGATTCTGATATGCAGTCATGAAGTCATAATAACGCACGATCAGTGTCTTCAGGGCAGGGCTCATCTTGACATCCTGGCTTGGGAAATATTCACGGCAGAGCATATGGTCACCGAGCTCAAGGTGAGCACCACCGAGGGCAAATATCACCGCATCGGTAAGAAGCACTCCAGGGATATTGAACTCTCTGTTGCTGCATTCGTAGTTCATGTAGGCAGCAAAGATACTCTTGAGAGTATGGTTGCTGTTCATGTCATTTGTCTTGATGATGGTGTAGAGATCCTTGAACTGGTCTTCGTCTCCCCACACCTCATTGTAGCAGAAATCCACATTGCCTGTTTCAGCTATCCTGTTCGATCCGTAGCTTGACACCGCATTAAATACCAGCCTCTTGTCCGGATGCGCCTTCTTCATTGCATTGATGAATGAGGCATATCCTACAGGAAGGTCCACCTTCTTTCCGTTCCAGTCATAACGAGTGCCGCGGTTTCCGAGCTGGTCGATATGGAATCCGTCGAAATCAAGGTGATGATATACCTCCTTGTTGCGTTCGATAAGGTAACTCTGCCACTCGGTATTGCCCGGATTCAGAAGGTAGATATTGCTCTTCCAGCTTCCGGGAAGAGTATGTGCATCCTGATCCTCACGGCCTGATTTCTTGTATAGGTTCCATTCTTCCTTGACTCCGTCTGCACGGGCATCGTCAAGAGCACCGAATGCCAGATTATAGAACATAGCCTTCATTCCGTAGCCGTGCTGTACGTCGATATACTTCTTTACAGCAGCATTGTAGACATCACGATTGGCTATGTCCTTATAGACCTCGTCAAGCTTCTCCATTGTACCTCCGAGAGGCCAATGGTGCTTGTTGTGCCAGTCGTAGAACTGCACGCCATTGATATGGCAGCGGTTCAGGAATTCCATTTCCGCCTCGATGACACCTGCATCAAGCTTGTTTTTTCCGAAATCTCCTACGAAACCGTAGCGAGGGAACATTGTCCAGTCACTTGAAACATCTACTGCGATGGTTCCGAGCACAAGATCAGTCTTTTCATCTCTCTGACGGTAAACCTCGACCATATAGCCTTGTCCGTCTGCAGATGGAGCTGTCCAGGTCCACTGATTTCCGGAAGCGGCATGCTCGTGGATGGTCTCACCCATATGACGGTATCTGATCTTTGCGTCAGAAGGAACATTACCTGTGAATGTAACTTCTTCACCAGGAGCATAGATCGCTTTGTCGGTCTTCAGATCGACTGTAATATCTGACTGAACGGCAATAACCTCAGTCACGCTGTTTGTTTCGCCCGGTCCCGGATTTATACCAGGATTCTCGCCGTCCTGCGGATCTTTTCCGCAGGACACAGCGAGAATTACCAGGGCTATCGGATATAATAACCTTTTCACTATTATTTCTTGACGATAGATACTGTTTCCTTAAGCTGATCGAGAGTGATGACGTATGTGCCAGGATCAGAAATCTGCCACTTCTGGTCGAAGCCTCCGTCACCCACATTTACATCAAGATACTGATCCTTGCACCAGTCGCTTGACTTGTCCACGAAGAGGATCTTCTCAGTCTCACCAGTCGGAGTCTTTCCTGCCTCTGTAGCCATGAACCAGGCACCCATCCAGTCAGACTTCTTGTCGCAAGTGAACTTGAGCTCACCCTCATTGAGGTGACCCTCCCAAGTGAATGTGTATGCATCTGAACCTGCCTTCATAGGAGTTGCATTGTTAAGGGTCCAGCCAGCAGGCGATGCGCTACCGATGAGGTAGATCATTTCATAAGGCACGAACTCAGCCATAAGCATGCGCTCTCTACCGTTTCTGATATCGAAGCAGATCTTGTATGCCTTGTTTATCTCAGAATCCTGGAGAGTCCACTTGTTATCAGGGTCGAATCCACTGACGAATACAGTACTGCTCTCAGTATAAGGAGCATTTGCATAAGGAGCCTTGAAGTTGTTCTCCCAACTTCCGTTTGTAGTAGCGAACTTGAAGTCACCACCCTTGTCGAAGAATCGGCCCATACGGAAGAGGAATGGATCCACTGGGTCCACTGTGAGTGGTTCGAAACTCCAGCTTGTCATATTACCGATAAGGTACATGCTGTCGAAGAGCGGACTCTCTGATGCACTTGGCTTGATGCTTACAGTCAGGTCGAAGAGGTTTACATCCACCTGATAGTTACCTGTTTCCGCTACAGAGAATGTCTCATCAGGATCATCATATGTAGCACGGTAAAGGAGCTTTCCTTCCTCTGGGGCCTTGTTGTATGAAGGTACCCAGTCAGTTCTTGTAGTCATGAACTTGAATGACTTGTCTGCGATGAGCTTTCCTGTCCATGTGAAGATACCGTTATCCACTTTCTTCATTTCCTCCATAGAATCAAGAGACCAGCCAGTCTTGGTTGCGTCACCGATGATATAAAGGACAGAATGTACAGGCTTGTATGTAGTCACGTTGAAGGACACTACACTCTCCTGAACTTCATCCACTTCAGGAACTACGGCAATCACCCTTGCCTCGAGAGCGAGAGTCTCCTCAGTCTCACCGAAGAATGAACGTATAGCAGTGTTGAACTGTGCAGTTGTCGCCTTGAATGAATATGTCTGGATCTTATTGTCAATCACCACATAAGGTGCTGCAAAGTCAGTTCCGGCCTTAGCAATTTCGAGTGTATAGTAGATCTTGTTGCCTGTACCGAAGTTGGTACCGGTAGTCCAGGTAAGGGCAAGGGCGTCAGCACCATGCTCTGCCTCATTGAGGACAAACTCAGACGCATTGACCGAAAGAGTCAGCTCGTCGTGTCCCTTGTCAAGCTCCATATAATTGTCATCCACGCAAGACGCAAGTGCAGCGCATCCGAAGATGACCGAAGCCAATTTCAATATTGTTTTCTTCATACTTGTATATAATCTTTTCTATTAGTATCCAGGATTCTGCTCGATGAGCGGGTTGGCATCTCTCTCTGTCTGAGGGATAGGGAAGATCAGACGGTTGAGGTTTGCGTTTGTCTTTCCGATAGAGTGGAGGAAATCGATGGCATACTGTCCGTTGTTGATACGGATCATGTCGAACCAGCGATGTCCCTCGAACGCAAGCTCCATACGGCGCTCGTGGATGATCTTCTCACGCATTGCCTCCTGTGAAAGGCCGCTTACTGCAGGAAGACCTGCACGTCTGCGGACGATATTGAGCGGAGTCTCTGCTGAAGATGTCTGGCCCATCTCGTTGAGAGCCTCTGCCTTCTTGAGAAGAACGTCTGCATAGCGGTAAACAATCCAGTTTGCAGGATTTGTATTAAACTCCGGAGATACTGACTTAGGAACGCAGAACTTACGTACATTGTAACCTGTATTGGAGAAAGTCTTCTTGTAAGCCTTGCCGTCGAAATCAGGACATCCCTCATAGAATACTGTAACATCCTTTCTAAGGTCACCCTCTTCCCATTGGCTCATGAACTCTGCAGTAGGCTGATTCCATCCGTATGAACCTGCCACGAAGTCCGAGTTACGAGGGCCCATGAATGTAGAAGCCCATGAGCTCTGGCAGCTTCCGCCCCAGAAGTCATACTCTGTGCTTCCTGAATACTGCACCTCGAAGATTGACTCCGGACCATTGTTGATGGTTGCATCGAAGTTTGCCGCGAAGTCGCATGTAGAAAGATCCCAGCCGTAGCTTGCGATATCCTCGCAAAGAGTCACGACCTCGCTGTAAAGTGCGTTATTGTTCGGAGCAAGTGTGAGATATACGTCAGCGAGCTGGCACATTGCAGCCTCCTTGCATGCACGGCCAAGGTCTGAACCTGTGTACTCTGCCTTTGACGGAAGGAGCTCGATAGCTTTCTGACAGTCCTCGATGATGAGGTCGTAGTTCTCCTGAAGAGTCGCACGTGCGATATGAGCCGAAGTGCTCGGATCGTAAGGCTCCTTACGGATTGGAACGCTACCGTAAAGACGTACGAGGATATAATAATAGTGTGCGCGGAGGAAGTAAGCCTCACCAAGGCACTGAGCCTTGATCGACTCATCGATTTCTGCTTCACCAAGACTGCTGATCACGATGTTGCACTGTGCGATGCCAGGCCAAGGTGAACGCCACATATAAAGAGCCATACCGTTGTCTGACTGTGTGATGAAGTCAGCTGCCTGGATGGTCTCGAGACCGTCTGTACCACCACCGGCACCTACATTTGAGTTACCGGCAAGGATGTCGAGGGTCCACATACGCATATTGTAGAGGTTCGAAGACATCAGGGTGCTGTAGCAGGCATTTGTCAATGCGACAGCCACATCCTCTGTCACTGCCATATCCGGATCGACAGCATCGTATGGCCTCTTCTCAAGAAAATCGCTGCAGGAAGCCATCAGAGCGGCTGCGAGCAAGATCATCGTATATTTAATTGTATTTTTCATTGTTCTACGGCTGATTAGAAGTTAATGTTCAGTCCTACGCTGTATGTACGAGGGATTGGATAACGCGAAGCATCGATACCATTGATCGAAACCTCAGGGTCAAATCCTGAATACTTTGAGATAGTGGCTACATTCTCGCATACGAAAGCAAGACGGAGGCCCTGGAGATGAATCTTCTCAAGGAGTCTTGAAGGGAATGAGTATGCAAGAGTGATGTTCTTCACGCGGAGGTAAGAACCGTTCTCGACGAATCTGTCAGATACGCGGCAGTTCTGGTTAGGGTCACCGTAAACGGCACGTGGCATGAAGTTGCTTGTACCCTCGCCTGTCCATCTTCCGAGAACAGCTGTAGTCTGGTTCATAGCAGCAGCCATACCTGTGTTCTCGATGTTGTTTGCGTTGTAGATAGAATTTCCTGCCACTCCCTGGAGATACACAGAAAGCTCAAGTCCTTTCCACTCGAAACGGTTGTTCATCGAGAAGAGCCATGTAGGATTAGGATTTCCGATCACTGTACGGTCTTCCTCGTTGATTACACCGTCGTTGTTAAGGTCACGGTAACGGATGTCACCAGGAGCTGCACCAGGCTGGTATGCGTGATTCTCCACATCAGTCTCGTTCTGGAAGAGACCGTCTGTAACATATCCGTAGAACACATTGATAGGATAACCCTTCTGGAGCATTGTCACATAAGAGTTGTTCACCTGGTTGATGTAATAAGGCACGTCGCTGTTGAGGTCGATGATCTTATTGGTATTATAGGTAGCGGAGAGGTCTGTCTCCCAGCTGAACTCACCTGCAAAGTTTATAGTATGGAGCTGCATCTCGACACCCTGGTTACGTACCTTACCGGCATTGGCGTAAGTCGTACCTGTATCTTCGAATCCTGAAGTGATAGGAACTGCAGCCTTTACGAGCATGTCGTTTGTATTCTTGATATAACCGTCCACCGAGAGTTCGATGCGTGAGTCAAGGAATGCAATGTCAACACCGATATTTGTCTGAGCAATTTCTTCCCAGTGAATTGAAGGATTTGCAAGAGTTGCAGAATAGAGAGTAGGAAGACCTGTTCCGTTGAGTGCAGAGCCGAGCGGATATACACCTGTGTTGTATACAGCGAGGTAACCGTAGTTGGAAACACTTGCCTGGCTACCTGTCACACCATAACCTGCACGTACCTTAAGGTCATTCACTGCAGCACTCTGTGGGAACCAAGACTCCTTGGATGGACGCCAAGCTGCTGATACTGATGGGAATGTACCCCAGCGGTTATTCTTACCAAAACGGCTTGAACCATCATGACGAACAGTTGCAGTGATGAGGTAACGATCTGCATAAGAGTAATTTGCACGAGCCATTACAGAGAAGAGTGACCACTCGCTCATGCTTCCGCTGATATCCTTCATGGTCTGACCGTTGTTCATCTGGTTTACGCTGTCGAAGAGGAAGTCAGCCTTCTCACCGCTCATGTAGTCATACTTGTTCCACTGAGCCGAAGTACCGGCCATCAATGAGACATTATGCTTCTTCGCAAATGTGTGGTCGAAGAGGAAATAGTTATCCCAGAGGTATGTGAATGACTTGTTGTTGCTTCTGTAGCGTGTGCTCTGCTCTACAGCGATAGGCTTCCATGCATACTTAGGAGTGAAGCTGTCTGTATACCAGAACTTGGCGTCATATCCGAATGTGCTTCTGAACTTGAGCCATTTTGTGAACTTGATCTCACCGGTAAAGTTTGCAAGGATATTGTATCCCTGAGTCTGAGACTTGTTCATATATGTAGTTCCGATAGGGTTACGGACGCTGCCGAACCACTCTGCATTGCCCGTAGGGCCTGACCACTCACCATCCTCATCCTTTACAGAAAGAACCGGAAGGGCATTCATTGTGTCTCCGATGCTGTAGCTTCCATTGTCCTTGTTATCTGTGCTGAAGGTGATGTTGCTTGAGATCTTGAGCCAGTTGCGGAGCTGGGTGTCAGTGTTGCTCTGAAGAGTGAAACGGTTATAGTTTGTATTCTTCACAACACCTGTCTGATCTACAAAACCTGCTGACATATAGTAGCTTGACTTATCGTTTCCACCAGAATAGCTCACAGAGTAGTTCTGCATCACACCTGTTCCGAGAAGCTCTCCGAGCCAGTCTGTACCAGCACCCAGAACTGAAGGATCCACCCAGTCAGGGTTAGCATTTCTGCCGCTGTTGATCATCATCTCGTTGCTGAGCTGTGCATACTGGGCTGCATTGAGCATCTGAGGAACATTTGTAGGATTCTGGAAAGAAGCGTTTGCAGACACCGAGATCTTGCTGTCACCGGACTTACCACGCTTTGTAGTCACCATTACCACACCGTTCGCACCACGTGAACCGTAGATTGCAGTTGCTGATGCATCCTTGAGAACGTCGATGCGCTCGATGTCGGCTGTATTGATGGCGTTAAGACCGAGGTCGGTAGGGACACCGTCGATAACCACGAGAGGGTCACAGTTATTGATAGAACCAAGACCACGGATCTTGATGTTCACATTCGATCCCGGTGAACCTGAGTCAATGATCTGAACACCGGCAACCTTACCCTGAAGAGCCTGTCCGACACTTGGCATCGGAGAGTCTTTGAGATCCTTGCTGTTTACTGCTGAAACCGCACCAGTAAGGTCGCTCTTTCTGATGGTACCGTAACCGATGACGAGTACTTCCTCGAGAAGCTCTGTATCCTCGCTGAGGATGATTTCAATTGAAGAAGTTCCGTTTCCGGCAGAAACCTCTTTTGAAAGATAGCCGATGCATGATACCTCAAGTACAGCACCTGGAGCTACAGTAAGAGTAAAGCGTCCATCCATATCTGCGATGGCTCCGTTTGTCGTGCCTTTCTCAATGATGGAAGCTCCCGGAACACCACCTACGGCATCCTTCACCACTCCGCTTACATTGACTTTCTGCGCATATACGCACAAAGGCAGCAACATTCCTAAAATGAATGCAAACATTCGGATTCCGAATGTCCTGTTCTGCTTTAGCATAATGAATTGAGTTTATTGTTAATGATTTGGTTATTTTGTTATTATGAAGACAAAATAACTAAATGTGCAGACAAAATCAAAGGAACGGTAGCCAATTAGTAGTGATTTGAGCACATACCAAAAACACATACCATTGGTAATCAAAATGTTAGCTTTTAAGGATAGACGTAAAAATAGTAGTGGATTATTGTCTTGTTCCGATATCCATGATACGATTTTCGAAGTCTTCACGGTCACAGACAGAGGCGTTTCTCATCTTTACGCGGTAGTTATAGACTGTCGAAACCGATCTGCGCAGGAAGGAGGCGATCTTTACAGAATCATCCACTCCAAGACGGATCAGCGCAAGAACCCTCAGTTCTGTTGTGAGCAGCCTCTCCTTGGAGTGATACGAAACCTTCTTATCTTCCTGCAGCAATTCATTCAGCTGTGAGATGAAATCAGGAAAGAGATCAAGGAATGTAGCATCGAACTGGTTATAGAAATCATTCAATGCCTTTTCCATAAATTCCTTGGATTTGAGGGCAGTCATAGCATCCTCTCCATCCTTGATAGCCTTACGCAGTGATGTTCTGTATTTTTCCAGGCCATCTATATATTCGGAGCACATGTTCAGGTACCTACCGAGATACATTTCCTTGACCTGATTTGTCTCCTGAAGGATATTGACATTCTTCTGCAGCTGATCAGTAAGCTGCTGAAGCATCAGATTGGACTCCTTGGTCTGTCTTTCCGCAACAAGCACGCGGTTCCTTTCCTTTATAAGAAATACCGACAATATCACAAGAAAAAGCAGCAGGATGCAAGACGCCAGCAATGCCGATACGATGGCCCTGTTCTTCTGGGATACAAACTTATCATACGAGCTGGAAATGACAGGCAGAATCTGATATGAGAACTGCTTATGCAGCTGAGCATTGGAACGGACCGCATCCTGGACGGAGCGAGTAATGTATGTATATGCTCTCTCTATATCATTCTTCTCATAAAGGCATCTCGCGAGCTCATATAAGGAACGATATTCATATTTCGGTACAAGAAGATCACTCTGAGCACTCTTTGCATACCAAAGAATAGCATTCTCATTGTCACCGATCATGCTATAGGCACGGGCCATCGTATAATATATGACTCCCTGATCCTCCAGAGCAGGATCATTGGATGTCACCCAGGGCAAAAGGAGATCCAGCACCTCCTGAGCCTTGTTGTTTTCAAGAAGAATATCAGTCTGTATGAAAATACGTCCGATATCATCATCATTAAGAGTGGAAAGCAATTGCTGCTGATATTCGTCTTTCGCACGGCTGTATTTCATTGCCAGGACAAGATCATTGGAGGATTTTGAGAGATTTGAATACACTGTATTCAGAATGCTCAGATAACGGGCTTCTTCCAGCCACTGATAATCATATTCTCCAAAAAGGCTCAATATCGCATCATACAGGCCGGACATAGCATACCTGTCAGCCAGATCCAAGACCGCATCTTTTATAAGCTCATCATTTCCAGACGATTCCGCAAGCTCTATCTTTCTATATGCATAAGAAATCGTAGAGTCTATATTGTACTGGAAATACTCATTGAACAGATCATTGTATATTCCATACCTTTCGACATCCGACACTGCCGATGAAATACCAGCCCTGAGCCTCAATATGCGATTCTCCTTCTGCCCTTCGATCATCTCTTTGCTGGATATGACCTGATCGAGGCTCTTCAAAGCAGCTTCCACTTCATAGGAATGACGCACACGGCCGGAACAGCCGCATAAAATCAGGATACATGAGATCAGACAAAGGTGCTTCATATAGGCAAGATTGACATCAGTTCAAGCGGATTTCACAAAAATATGAAATTTTCATGAACATCAATACACAAGCTTGATTCCAAGGAAGAAGGTTCGTGGAAGAGTCGGACCGTAAATATATCCTGAATCACGGTCGGCTCCTGAGTCGAAGTCATTCTGGAATGAATTCAAAATGTTCTGGACGCCGGCATTGAGCTGGAGGGAAAAGCTGCTATAGAGCTTGAAATCGTATGCTGCCTTGAATCCCGCATCCCAGAAATCAGGGGTGGTTACAGTCACATTCTGCGGAATCATGCCAGCATGATGTTCGATAAGCATACTTCCGGTATAGGTCCCGGTAAGGGCCAATGTCATCGCCTTCATCGGGTTATAGGATGCTGTAAGATAACCATGCAGATCAGGAGTGCGGAACATTTTTTTCGTAGCAGCCACATCATCGCTCCATGAACGGGCCTCCTTATATTCGGACTTCTGGACTGTGACTCCAATCTGCATCTGGAATTTGTTTCTCCATGCAATCTTACCTTCAAGGTTTCCTCCGAAGACTCTGGCTCCGGACTCATTGTGTCTCTCCTTGATCAGGATACCTTCTTCATTGAGTCCCAGTTCCTTAAGGGCAAAGATATCTGCCAGATCGGTGAAGAATCCTTCCACAAGGAAATTACCCTGCCAGTCTCCCCAGCTATGATACATGTCCGCGGAAATGCTTACACTCTGAGACTTTTCCACCCTAAGGTCATCTGCCAGACGTATCATCGAGACAGTTCCTCCGACATTATCGATGTGCAGATCCTCGTCGAAGGCCTGCGGAGCACGGAAACCATAGGAATAGCTGGCTCTGAAATTGATGTTTTCGGAAGGATTGTATCGAAGGTTGGCACGGGGGCTGAAAATCAGACGTTCCATCAGGCTGTGCTTGTCAAGACGACCGCCCACCAGGATGCCCCATTGCTCGTTCTTCCATTCATTCTGGGCATATGCACTCAGGATTCTGACAGTCTGGTCAGTAACCCTGTCGTATCCCCACATATTATCCCTCAGATAGTCTTCATTGTACTCTATACCAGCTGTGAGATCGGATGGCATAAAGAGACAGCGGCCCATTTTATAGACATATTGAGCTCCACCCACCCAAGTCAGGTCGGTAGTCTTTCCGTACGCATTCGGGTCCTGTCCCGCACCGTAATAGCTTTCCCTGTCGATGTGCTGCATAGATACGAAGGCATTCATACGATGCTTCTGATCCTTTGAAAACCAATCGAATTTGAGTCCTCCCGTATTGATTCCATGCTCTGTCTGCTCTGCAATCATCACCTCGTGAGGAGGTAGGTCAAGATTGTCTCCTCCCCTTCTGAATTCCTGAAGATGATGGTATTCTGCCGTTACCTTTGAGTAAAGACCGGTCTTTATGTAGCCACGGAAGCCTACGGTCTGTCCGGATATCTTGGAAAGTTCGGTAAAACCATCCCCATTAGCGTCCCAGGCATCCTTGGACGTGTTCTGACCGAATACCGCCAGACCGAGTTTGTTGTCCTCTGAGACAATGGAGGCATTGATATCGGTGGTATTATGAAAGGCAGAAGAACCTGCTATCGATGTGACAGTATGGGATATGCTCGAAGAGTTCCTGACAGGTTCCTTTGTGATGATGTTGATTGTACCGGCTATGGCTGAAGAACCGAAAAGTGCCGATCCGCCGCCACGCATGACTTCCACCCTGTCCACCATATTGGCCGGGAGCTGCTCGATGCCATAGACTCCGGCCAATGCGCTGAATATAGGGCGTGAATCGATCAGGATCTGAGTATATTGGCCGTCGAGGCCATTGATCCTTACCTGCTGGAATCCGCAGTTCTGGCAATTGTTCTCCACACGGATTCCAGGCTGGAAAACAAGTCCCTGCGCCACTGTAGTGGCGTTTGTCTTATTATATGTGTCCATTCCCACCACATTCACCAGGGTCGGTGACATCCTTCTGGTCGTTTCGCTGCGGGTAGCTGAAACTATCACTCCGTCTATCTGTACGAAATCCTCTTCTAAAGTGAAATTCACTTCGTATGACCTGCCCTTGCGAACCTTTATTTCACGGGTCTGGGTCTTGTATCCTATTGCGGACACTTCGACGGTAAAACTTCCCTCAGGGATGTTTCGAATCATATAATGTCCTGTATTCTCGGTAGTTACACCTATTGTAGTACCTTTGAGCATCACTACGATATACGGAAGATGCTCTCCGGTAGCTTTATCTATAACGTGACCATAGATATGTGCATCGGTTTCTTGAGCCTGGGCAGACAGCACTACACATAATGCCGCCACCAAAGCTGAAAATATTCTTTTCATCTTTATTGGTTTGAATGGTTGTTATTGAATCTTTATCTGCAGGGATTGCCGGGCGGAGCCGGCAATGACTCTGGGCCGGCAATGAGGATATCCGCCACCCTCGATCGGATCGGGGATCGCTACGCCATCGGCGGACCGCGGAGCGTATGCACCGCCTGCCCCACATTCAGACAAAGCGGAGCGTAATAGACGATATATGATTCAGATAACAGAAAGAAAGGAGAAGGAACACCGATATAACCGACTGCAGTTTCCGACTGGAATTGAGAAAGAATGTCGATTACAGCATACTGGGAATCACTATGGTCGTGATCCGCATCACCTCCAAGATGTGAATGGACAATGGATGACCCATTGGCGATGTGAGTATGTGAAAACATACTGATACCTGCATAATAACTGCAGAATATCACCATCAGCCAAAGGGCCACATATGTCCTCAAATTTTTCATCTTTTCCGTTTGGGGCGGCAAAGATAATAAATTATTTCTTGACGAAAACCTTTTCGAGATTCTGAGAAATATTTATGATGAAGTCACCCATCTTTTCAAGTTCGCTGACTATGTCCATATAGTAAACGCTTGTCTGATAGTTCTTTCTATTGCTCTCAATTTCTTCTATTTCGGCATCTCTGAGATAGTTTCTGAGATTATTGAGGCGGTCCTCTGCATTATATGCATTGGAGATTCCTTCAAGTTGTCCCTTATGGGCCGCATTAAGATTGTCTATCATCGCATCATATGCCTTTTCTACAGCATCGACCATATCTTCAAGCTTCTTGACAGTATCCTGGTCAAAAGACTTCTTGTGGATATTCTTTCGGGAAAGGATACGGCTGATCGATTCGCCAGAATCTCCAAGGGACTCAAGTTCTCCGATTATCTTGTACATAGCCTTGATACGCAGAGATGTCTCTTCGCTGATATCACCTGCTGAAACAGCATTAAGGAAGGCCGCAATTTCATACTCAATGCGGTCTGAAATCTCTTCATATTTCACCAGCTTGTCACGGAGTTCGTCGAACTTGGTGGAATCCGCCGTACGGATGGCTTCCCTTGCATATCCGAGACCGTTCTTCGAAATCTGAGCGAAGTGGATTATTTCTTCAAAAGCCTGCTCCGCAGCAAGCTCTGGAGTAGCAAGAGGACCGGCTGAGATATATTTGAGTCTGAATACCTCATTCTCCTGATTCTTCGGAGTCTTGATAATCCATATGACAGCCTTTTCTATAAGCTTGACACACCATACGAGAATGAGGGTGTTGATGGTATTGAAAAGCGTATGAAGCATCGAAAGTCCGTACAATGCGGCTGTCGCATCCGGTGTGTTCTGCCCGTTGACTGCAAATCCTTCAGCAGCAGGATTCGGAAGACCGAAAAGCACCTCGATGATCTTTCCTACAAGTGAGAGGAACGGCCTGAAGAATATCAATGCCCATATCACACCGAATACATTGAAGATGGTATGTGACATCGCTGCTCTCTTGGCCTGGGTGTTTCCTACGGAGGCAGCAATATTGGCAGTGATGGTGGTACCGATATTCTCTCCAAGCACCATTGCACAAGCCATTTCAAACGGAATGAAGCCCATGCTGAGCATGATAAGGGTGATGGCCATTGTCGCAGACGAAGACTGAAGCACCAATGTCAGCACGGTACCGAATACAAGGAAAATCAGCACGGAGCCAAAACCGTGTCCTGCCCAGGATCTTACAAACTCAAGAACCTGAGGGGTCTCATTGAGGTCAGGAACAGAATTCTTCATGAATGACAGTCCGAGGAAGAGAAGGCAGAATCCGACAATAAGTTCCCCTATATTCTGACGCTGGTTCTTCTTAGAGTTCGAGAAGAGGAATCCAAGCAGCATAAGAGGTACTGCAAGGATTGAAATGTCAGCCTTGAATCCCAGCCATGAGACGAGCCATGCAGTCACAGTTGTACCGATATTGGCTCCCATAATGACTCCTACAGCTTGGGCAAGAGTCAGGAGACCTGCATTCACGAAGCTTACCACCATAACGGTAGTAGCAGAAGATGACTGGATTACAGTGGTGATTCCCAGTCCGGTCAAAACTCCCTTGAAAGGATTGGAAGTCATTGCTGAAAGCAGCCCGCGGAGTCTGTCACCAGCCGCCTTCTGAAGTCCCGAGCTCATCAGGTTCATTCCATAGAGGAACATACCCAATGCACCCAGAAGAGTAAATATCTGAAGTATTCCCATTGTTATGCTATTTGATTAGAAATAAGATACCATGTATATGCCACGAAACACAGGAAGAGTATGGCACCCTCCCATCTTTGGATCTTGCAGTCTTTGCCGAAAGCGTAAAGCACCACGACAGCCGCGATCATCACCATGTAATCCACCATTGTAATACCAGTAGATGTCAATGGTCTCACCTGTGAACAGAGTCCTAAAATCAGGGCGATATTGAAGATGTTCGAACCTACGATATTTCCAAGTGCCATGCTCGTATTCTTCTTTAAGGCTGCTGCAATCGAAGCCGCAAGTTCAGGAAGCGATGTTCCGCAGGCAATCAATGTCAATGATATGAAGGCGTCGTTCACGCCGAACGACTTGGCAATCACCACTGCATTATCCACGAAAAGGTCGCAGCTGAAGATCAATGCGGCAAGACCACCCACAACCTTGAGTAAGGCGAGCCACATCGGGTCGATTTTCTCTGTCTGAGATGCTTCTTCTGGAACCTCAGCCGCCAACTTCATCTTTTTGTCTCTGTAGAAAGACAGCCACATGAAGAATGCAAAGCAGGCCAGAAAGACCAGTCCGTCGATCCTGCTCACACATTGAGACGTGCCATTGAAGAAATTGAGAGAGAAAAGCATCAGCAGAACTGATATTCCGATACAGAAGGGTATCTCGAATTTCAGATTCTGACGGTCAAATGTAACAGGAAAGAACATCGCAGTCAATCCCAATATCCCGAATACATTGAAGATATTGGATCCTACGACATTTCCTATGGCCACATCCGCATTACCGTTCAAGGCACCTATGAAACTGACGGTCAGCTCCGGAGTCGATGTACCGACTC
Source organism: Bacteroidales bacterium (assembly GCA_017630215.1). Classification (GTDB taxonomy): domain Bacteria; phylum Bacteroidota; class Bacteroidia; order Bacteroidales; family UBA932; genus Cryptobacteroides. The sequence continues at coordinate 90,481 of JAGBVR010000005.1, forward strand.
CGATTATAGCTGCACCGATCACAAAATCAGAAACCTTGTACTTCCTTGCGATGGACACTGATCCTGCCACGAGAAAATCAGCAGCGAAGACAATACCCGCCAACGAGAGTATAAGAATTACGTATTCCATTGTTATTTAATGAGTTTTCCTACCTTTGAGAGTGCGTGCTCATGCACTTTCGTGCAAGGCTCATACTTGTAAGGAACATATTCGAAAAGCTGGAGATATGCCTTTCCTGAAGACTTGCTGTAATACACATCCAGACGGATTGCATTGCCCTTATCCTCTTCAGAAAGATCGATAGTCTCGGGTTTTGAAGTGATTGCTGCAGATATTGGGGCATTCATTGCCTGCTGGAAATAATGTTCCACCTTCATAAATCTTTCTCCGGTCTCGGTGTCCTTGTAGCCTGACTTGAGCACAAATGCGAGAATAAGGCCTGCAAAGATCAGGAAGAAACCGGTTATATTGACGGCAGCACCTGTCGGAAGCAGGATAAGGACGCTGCCGGCTATTACGAGTGAAACAAAAATTACGATATCTTTTATAGAGCGTACTCTGATGAATGTCTTTTCCATATTGTATTTATCATTTAGATGTTAATTTTTAATTATGAGACTCCTGCCATCATTCGAGCAGAACGAAGCACAAACTGTCATTTCAAGCGGAACGAAGCACAAACTGTCATTTCAAGCGGAACGAAGTGCAAACTGTCATTTCGAGCGGAACGAAGTGCAAACTGTCATTTCAAGCAGAACGAAGCACAAACTGTCATTTCGAGCGGAACGAAGTGCAAACTGTCATTTCGAGCGGAACGAAGTGGAGTCGAGAAATCCGCATAGCAGAAATAGCGGCATAACCGTCACCGAAATGTCGCCAACAATAAAAACAAATGAAATCTAAATGATAAGCCTCCTCAGGCAGAGCAGCATATTAGCCGGCTCCGCAAGTGAAGAATGGAGTGTAACAGACTGTAATTGAATAAAATATCTTAGTCCGGAATTGATAATTTTACCACACTTGGCAAATTCAAGATTATTTCTTTGAAAGGAGCTGGTTCTTCTGGCAGCATTCTGCACGCTTGGTGCATTTACAATGGAGGTCTGACGAGGAAGATTGCACTGATGCTCCTGAGCTGAAACGCTTGTCTGAGTTATAGAGCCATTGAAAACAATTTCCTCCATCTCTTTGACTGAAGATGCAGATACAGCATCATCCGCACTGCCCCAAAGGACAGCCGCCACGACAAAGAGAAGCAGATATTCCAGCAATCGTTTCATTTCTGACGGCAAATATAAACAAAATGAATGCAAATCCACCATCCGGTGCATCACTTAACAATTTCTTAACGAGTCATATACCTCCATACTGACTGAAGCGCCATGCGCCAATACAATAAAGTCAATATTTAGTCAGAATGTAATTCCAGCACCGTATTCAATACAATAAGAACGGTCTAAATAATGGGCCCTCATTCCAAATCCGATAAAAGCCTGCCCAGTTTTGAATGATGGGAGATGATAGCGTACACCGATGCGCTGGAAGCATCTGCCCATATCCTCCACAAGCCCCGTTCTCTTGAATGTATATACACCCCAGGTGAAATTTACAGAGAAATCCGAATAATGAAGATACTGAGCCAGATGCACGGAAGTATAGAACGAAGAGTATCCCTTCGGATCTTCTTCACCTCTGAGCAGAAGGTCCATTTCCCTATATGCATTGTCCGCATAATTTCCTTCTATGCCCAAAGCGGTCGAAAGCAGTCCGTGGTATCTCCACGACATCTCCGCACCAAGAATCGCCCTGAGGCGGAATTTTACAGGATATGCCTCCGGTCCTTTTGCATTGAGTTCCCAGTCACAGCTGTGTCCTCCGAAAGCAGTATAGATATTCCACCTCAACCCTTTTGGGAAATCAGGTTTTTCTACTTTGATTCTTCTATCTGTTTCCTGAGGCGCCAGATAATACTTCAATTTCGCCCCCGCAGCCGCCTGATTGGTTCCCAGATTCGGAGTATGAGTCATTCCGTTGGAATGATGGATAAGATAGCCTGTCAAGGCAAATTCCCAATGAGGATGAAAACGGATGGCTGCTTCTACTCCACCTGCCATATTGGCAACAATATTAGAGCCTATGAACTGGTTGGTGATATTTCTTCTTGGATTGTATTTATCTGCAGTATAGGAAATTCCAAGTTCAAGAACCGGCCCTAAAGAAAAGATTCCGGAACGGAAGAAATCGAATTCCGCAGCAAGATACAGATTGTAGAAATCTTCGAGATTAGTTCCGGGCTTCATATTCATCGATCCTACGCCATCGTATGAAAATCCCAGAGCCAGACTAGGATAATTGAAAGCATTCGCCCACCAGTTGTTGTCTGACTGATGAGTGTCGAAGCCCACCTGCACACCCGCCAGAACCGATCCGTAGCTGTTCAGCATATCATTGTAGATGCCATGTGTATTCAACATGCGCTGATAGCGCGAATGCACGGACACATTCATATGCTCCTTAACGAATCCCGTATTTCTTTCTTTTGAAAAAAGGGTCAACGTTACCAGCAAGGCCGCAAATATGAGATACAGTCTTTTCATCAGGTTCAAGTCGCGGTTTATTCTTTACAAAACTAACTTTTTTCCACGAATAAACCAAGCCTCACATCCACAGATCCTCACCTTGTATTTCGTTGCCGCGCTCCGGCAAGCATCTATATCCAAAGTCTTGGATTTGGGCATTGTCGGCGCCAATCTCTTAATGTAGATTTACTCACCCTTTCAAATACCACCATAAAAACATATGGATTTCTTCCTTCAGCTACCCACTCCTTGCCATCAACACATACCATCACATCATCAGAAAGGAAAACAAGTTTTCCATTATGAGCAACAAACCAGCAGGCATCAAGGGAAATGGAATTGTCATTTTCATCATATGCAAAATCAAGGTCTTCGTACCTTCCTTCAAGAAGACCATACTGAATCAACTGATTCTCGCCGAAACCCTTGACTTCAAAGCAATCATGGAGAGTCTGTTCATTGATCAGCGGCAGATCATCCTTCAACTCCCACACCCTTGCCACATCTTTGTTCTTATCCAATTCATAGACAGCAACACTTTTCCAACCATTACCGATCACATACTTCTCCACCTCCGATTTCGATATGCTTTTCACTGCTGATACTTCAAGATATTCATAACCATCAGCATCTATTTCAGTAAGATTGAAATTTTCTGTGAATGGCTCAAACTGTTTCCAATCTCTTTCGAGTTTTTCTGTGCAGGATGCCGATACCAGTATTGCCAACGATATCACCACCGTTCTAATGTCAGTGAATTTATGCATTTTATTACTCTTTATCCCTTTCCTTACATATATCATAACACCTACCAATAAAAGTATAGACAATATATCCCTCCCCCAACATTCAATTTTTTTTCACGTTGAAAATCGTCAACCATATCAATCACTTTACATACTGTGCCGGAATTGTACAGACGTTCATAACAATGAGAAGTTTCCTGCTGAGGATCTTAGCCATAATTTAGTATAACCTCAGCAAAAGTATGCATTAATTTTCGAAGCACCAAGAACACTTATTTTCTCCACCTTTGCAATATGGCGAACTCTTTTCATAAATTTGCTATGTAACATATGCACATCACGAAAATAGAAAAAGTGTGGATTATAATCCACAGTCGGCTATCGGGATACATTTGACGAAACACTGCTGGAAATAATCACTATCAACGACCCAATTACGGACGAGGAGTATATCGTTGGGTTGAGATATGATGGCAAGAAAATGATTGGCGGAACAGATGGACTATCGTTCAGAGAGCCTGCAAGCGACAAATCTATGTTTATGCTTACTGTTCCGAAAGACTATGCGGATGCTCTCGGTCTTGGAGAGAATAGAAAACTGGATAACCTATTGAGATTTGAAGATTTCATCAAAGAGGAGAACCAGAAAGACAGGAAGAAACCATTTAATAAGGTCAAGTCGGTGAAGGACTATATGAAAATCAGCGAAGACTACATACACTCATTCATTGATGAGCACGAACGATGAGTAGAACCCGAAGAAGAGGAATAACCTCCTTTCAATACAATACAACTATCTTCATATGCAGCCGCCATTAAGGTGGCTGTTTTTTGTCGCAATATAAAAGAGTGGCATATAGTTAAACTATGTGCCACTCGATGATTTTGTATAAGTTGGATTAAAATACCTTTATTCCAAGACAATACGCTACGATTCCGACAATTCCGACTGCTATTGGTACAATGGTGTAAGAGATGATGTGAATAATGGTGCCTGATTTCTCACCATATGCTTCTTTCATTTTCTCAAGTTTGCCCCAAGCCTTTGAATCTTTGCGCACTCTCAAATATATTGTGTATAAGCCATAAAGGAGTGCTAAAATACCAATTATAAGTTCTGCAATAACTATTTGATGTTAAAATGTTCTTTATTGTTTCTTGCATATTGTGCAATTAGGGTCATATAAGGGTCGTTGCAATTATAAAACTCCTCATCGCATTCGTTCAATTCTTCAATAGGGTCTTCCTGCCCAGAATGTTCATTGTAAATCTCAATCGCCTTTTTGCAGATTTCGGCAATCTCATATGCCTTTATTGCTTCCGCCGAAGAAACAAGAATGTCATTCCAACGGGTTCCCTTATTAAAAAACAATTGGTCAAATCCTCCGTTATTTACTTCTACTGCTACTAATGCCATTGCCATAAAAACCTTTTCTTGTTCATTCAGTTTTGACAGGTCGTGTCCACAATCGCTTTTGTCGCATAAATAGTCGTATATAGAGTCAAACAACGCATCGTCATCTTGTTCCCATATATTCTCCGTTGCATACGAAGATTGCTCGTCAATTTGTTGAGGGGTATTCTTCTTCGCAGATTTCTTTGTTAGTAATGAAATGAATGCAACTATTGCTATGGCAACTATTGCAATAAGTTTAATATTGTGATATGCGCTCATATTAGAATGGCTATAAGTTTTCTGGTTAGTGGTAAATCCCGATTCTTGACACCAAATATACAAAATATATTTATTCTACTATGTTGCCAAACAAGGGATTCTTTGATATATTTCGGAGTCATTTAAGAATGAGAAATTGAGAAGAAGTATTCAAGAGGGGAAAAGGCGTATTGGTGAAATAATAATAATAATTATTATTATGACTATCAATAGTTTAGGTGGGTGTAAATGTGGGGATTTTGTGTGCATTTTTGCTATAAAAAAGTTGCACCGAAGTGAGACCAATAGGATAGTATGAGATAATTGAGAAGGTGAAAAGCAGATTTTATATCCCAATATCTCATTGTAGAAGTGTATTATAGACGGTATTAAGCACATATGAAAGGGGTGAGAATATTGAAAAATAGTATCCTAATCCCTCACTCTCCTCTGAATAAAGCCTACAAGTAATTGAGTTTCATCTTGTAGGCTTTTTCTGTGCCCAAAAAGTTGCACCAAAAATGCACCAAACCCCGTTTCTACGCACTTCTACGGGTGTTTTTTCAAATCCCATATATCCCATACTTCTCATCCTGTTTTCTCGCTCTGCTTGACAGCACGAGATGTGGCGTGTAATTTTTCTGCCATTTCAGTCAAAAAGATGCACGAAAAAAGGGAACCACCTATGTAGTTCCCGTAATTCAAGAGAATTAATTTGGTTGTATATGACATTTTCTTATAAATGTAATTATCTATATGAAATACGATACTCTGTGCGATAACGCGGACAAGACGTGTCTGTGACATAAGAAATCTTTTCAATTACATTTCCGTATGCGTCGCACTTATAAGTCCAAGAGTCTGTTGTTTCTGTACGGGAATCTTTTGAATACTTTAAGAACATTTCGGGAATCGGTGATTTTGATTCTCTTGAATATAGGAAACCATTCTCATCATAAAAATATGTTTCAGTGCTTCGAAGCTCCATTTCATCAAATCTATTTGAACAATATAATGTTTCCTGTATTATATTCCCGCCTGCATCATATGTCCTGTTCATTTTTGAAAAGAGCCTGCCTTCATAATATTCCTCAATATAAATGACATTCATATCGGCATCATAGACGTAAATCACCAAATCATTTCCTTTGATATGTTTCTCGGTTGTGAGATGGCCCTGCGAGTCATAGATGAATTCTTCTGTATGTAATAACGCTCCCTTATCATTATATTCTTCACCTCTGGTTTTCTGCCAATCATCATTATAGGTATAATGAGTTTCGTATATGAGGTCACCGAATCCCGTGTCAACGATTTCACGGATTATAGTGTTATATCCCGAATCATTATAAAGAAAATACAGTTCAGTCGGAAGGACTACGTCTGTATAAGTTAAATCTTCATACGGATATATATAAGTCACATCACCGTTTTGATTGAATTTTATAAGCGTAGTATCTGTCGGATATTCTTTTCCGTTATCAGTATTGATTGTGAAGCCAAGGATTTCAATCTGTTCAACATCGCCTTTTAATGGAAATGTGTAGTCTGTAAATCTTAGACCATTACGATGAGGCGTATCCTCTGACTTTGATATAGAACAGAGAAGGACTGACATAAGGATTAGAAATAATCGTTTCATAGTCTCGCTGATTAACGTTCACAAATGTAAGATATTTTACCCACCTTGGCAATAGAGTGATGAGGTGAGTTGATAGATAACCAAGCCTTGTAAACGTTTAAATTACAGCAACTTGATCAACCTCGACCTGTACAATTTTCATACCTGAATATAGGACAGTTTTTTGTAAAAATTTTACCTATTACCTTGACTTTTTCTCAGTTAGACTATATTTATTATAGAGACTGCATTGACTATGTAGGGTATCTAAATTTGGTAGTAATGCTTCTGAGATTATTCTGCATTTAACTCTTGTATTGCAGTTCGAGCAATTTCAGCAAAATACTCATCGTTACCATCTGCTACGATATGGTAATATTTAAGGGCATTTTCCTTATCTCCTTGTTTCTCATAAAGATTTGCAATGTTATTTGTAATCAACATATCCTCAGGAGTAAGTTCTCTTGCTTTAAGGAACCATTCAAGAGCATTCTTTGGGTCATCAGCATAGAACCTTAAAGTCCCTTTGTCACACAGGAATATTGCCTCATCAGGATATAACTGAATACAAGTATCAATCATCTTTTCTGCGGAAATGATGTCATTTGAATTGATTAACTGCGAAAGATAGTCTTGAATGCAGTCTCTAAGATATGATATACCATCAGTCTCAATAGGAATATCTAATGTTCCTATCCACTTATTATTATTCTTGATGGAATGTTCTAACGCTGATTGTATTTCTTGTACTGCCAGAGAATATTCGTGCACATAAAGATGTATGGTTACCTTTCCTAATCTCAAATCAATTCTATCAGGATTCTTGCTGATTCCTTCTGCAAGTATCTCTTTTGCAGAATCTAATTTTACGGAGTCTATTTGAAGTTCGGAGAACATATACGACTTGACTCCTAATGAATCTTCTACTACATAACACTCTCTTCCATCAGTAGGTTCTGTATCAGACATTACAATCACATCATCAACTGCATTCTGAAAATAATAATTCGCTTTTAGAGAATATATTTCTGCATCATACGGGAACAGCCTCCCCCAATCAGAAATCAGAGAGATGATGGCGGAAGAGTCTCGTTCAGACATCGCAACCTTGAAGTTATTATATAGTTCTTCTCGGGACTGAGCCAGAACAGAACAAGCGAAGAGAACCATAAATGGGATTAAAAGCAAACGTTTCATATGTATTCAATTTTAGAAGATAATCGTATAAAATACCCGTTATACTATTCCTTATTCTTTTGCTTAAAGTATTTGACATTGAGATATATCGCAAGTCCTACTACTAAAAGTAAAGACAACACATCCCCCCAACCTTCAAATGTTTTTCCGCGTTGAAAGTCCGATATCATCTGCTCTACTTTTCCTATTACTGAAATAACTCCACAAACGTTCACAACGATGAGTAGTTTTTTACTGATAATCATAGCCATAATAGATAATATATTTAGTTGAATATGTGACCTATGTCATTCCTCCTGATTCATAGGCATAAAGTTATGCAAACCAACTAAAAAAACCAAGATAACTATCTTCATATTGCAACCGCCTAAATGGTGGCAGCCCTTCTTACGAGGAAATAATAATTATTATTCCACAAATATCATTCCGTGCAATTTCCATCTGGCGAAATGCACGGAGCCTTAAAAATGGGATATATCAGCCCGAATAAACTGCGGTGAGAACTGCGGTGAAAAGCGGTGAAAATCCACTCATTCAGCACCTGTTAAAATGGGGTAAAAACCCATTGGAACCCCCTCAAATAAGGGTTTTTCAGGATAGTGTCAAAAAATAGGTGCATTTTTGGTGCAACTTTTGGGACACAAAAAGAGCCGCAAGCGTTTATTTTTCAACGACTTGCGGCTTTCTTTCTGCGGTGAGAGGGGGATTCGAACCCCCGGTACAGTTACCCGTACGTCAGTTTAGCAAACTGGTGGTTTCAGCCACTCACCCATCTCACCTGAAACTATCCTTGAGAATAGGACTGCAAATATACAAAGAATTTATTGTTTTGCAACTATTTAATCCGACTTTCTGTTTTAATTTGATCGATAAGACCTGTCTGGCTGTGCTGAGATAAAATTGCGAGCAGCAGACAAGCAACTGAACATCAAGCAGTTAAAGGATTGAGGGTACCGCGGAAACACCGACCCTCATATACATATATTTCTGATTTACAGAACATTAAGTGCTGCTCAATATAAATAAATAGATATCACCCATTGATGTTGTCGATTTAAAATGTAAATTTGTAGGAGTACGATTAAAAGTGAATGTCATGAGGCGTAAGTTCAGTGCTGTAGGGATGATGCACATTTACCAGAGGAGCATATCCGGTTTCAATCTGTTTTATTCTTTGGAAGACTTTCTTGTCTTCTATACAATCGTTTCCGTAACAGTCCCTAAATTCAAAATATCGCTTTGGGAGATGTGTATTATGATAGACCATATCCATATTCTGGCATCATGCGCTGAACCATATCAATTATCTGAATTCGTATCGGCATATACCTCCCTGTTTGTCAGAGAATTCAATATGCATCTTGGGAGGTCGGGATCTCTATTCGAAGGACCATATGGAAGTGCATGCAAAATCGATCAGAAGAAGATACGTTCCGCGATCATCTATCTGTTCAATAATCCTGTGGAGAAGAAACTCTGCACTCTGGCTGAGGAGTATAGATGGAATTTCCTGAAGTACTATGATCCCGAAAAAACAAGGAAGATAAAGAAGAAAAGAGGACTGAGCAGAAGGTTGCAGCGTGCGTTGAGAATGGCTGATGAAGCACATACCAATAAGCGGTATCTGAATTATGCAATGCTGAAAAAGTTGCTGAAAGATATTGATCCTCAGGAGAAAGAGTTGTTGACAGACTATATCATCACTCTGTATTTTCCTTTCGATAAGAGTATATCTGAAAAATATTTCAGATCTTATAAGGATATGGTGACAGCAGTAAATTCAAACACCGGAAGTGAATATGATATTGTAGAAAAGCACTATGGAAAGACAGATGCTCCTTACAGAGAAATTCTACATTATCTGCGGAAGAAGGGCGTCACGGATCCGAAGTCATTGATAGTAGAACATACCGATGTAAAGAAAAGATATTATCTTATGCTGAAAGAAAATACGACGGCAAGACCAGTACAGATCAGAAAGTTTCTTCATATGGAAAAAGAAACAGAATGATATACGGCTGATAGAAAACAAAGCGAGCATCACCTAACATATTAACATACAGCATATTACATAATTAAGGGTAGGCAAAAATCACCTACCCTCAACCATATATCTAACTATGTTTCAAGCATTTAAGTGCTGCTCAATCCTGCACAGGCCTTTACTGCTTTGCAATATTTTCACGCATTTCTGTATCGGCCTGGATATTCTTCATCTTATAATAGTCCATAATACCGAGATTTCCTGTGCGGAATGCCTCTGCCATCGCAAGAGGGACCTCTGCTTCAGCTTCGATCACACGGGCACGGGCTTCCTGAGCCTTGGCCTTCATTTCCTGCTCGAGAGCGACAGCCATTGCACGGCGCTCCTCTGCACGGGCCTGGGCGATGTTCTTGTCAGCCTCTGCCTGATCCATCTGAAGGACTGCACCGATATTTTTTCCTATGTCGATGTCTGCAATGTCGATCGAAAGGATTTCGAATGCAGTACCCGCATCAAGACCTTTATTCAGAACCACCTTGGAAATAGAATCAGGATTCTCGAGAACAAGTTTATGGCTTTCTGCTGAACCGATGGATGAAACGATTCCCTCACCTACTCGTGCCAGGACAGTCTCCTCACCGGCACCACCGACAAGCTGCTTGATATTTGCACGGACTGTAACACGGGCCTTCGCAATGAGCTGGATACCATCCTTAGCTACAGCTGTCACAGGAGGTGTATTGATTACTTTAGGATTAACGGACATCTGCACAGCCTCGAACACGTCACGACCTGCAAGATCAATGGCAGCAGCCATCTTGAAATCAAGAGAGATATTAGCCTTATCTGCTGATATCAAGGCATTTACAACCTTAGGAACATTTCCCTTTGCGAGATAATGAGCCTCAAGTTCATTGGCATAAAGAGTCAGACCTGCCTTTGTTCCGGTAACCATTGCCATGACGATGGTATTGGGTGAGACGCCTCTCCATCGCATGAGAACTAGCTGGATAAGGGAAATACGGACTCCGGAAATCAACGCCTGGAACCAAAGAGTTACAGGGAAGAACCAGAGAAAGATTACAAGGCCGACAATAGCGACCGCAATCCATACAACGATCATTGCATCCATAATAATATAGTTTTTAAAGGTTTGACAAAGGTTTTACATATATCTTGTTATCCTCGATAAGGACCACTTCCACTTCTACATTCGGATCAAGCATTCCTTCCACAGCCTTCACTTCTACCACATAATTTCCGAACCGCGCTGAACCCATAGGAGCAAGTCTGGTGAGGGTCTTGCCAAGGTCTCCGACGGCAAGAACGGCAGAATCCTCTGAAACTGCCTTCGAGTCAATATTGGTCTCCAAAGTCATCCTTTTCCAGGTCTTGGCACGCAGTACCCAGATCGTCAGAGCCACAAGAAGCACCACATTCACTACCGTCACAATGACTCCTACAGTATTGTCATACTGATGAAATGCACAAAAACAAGAACCTCCCAACGAGATAAGTCCGAGGATACCTGCCACGCCTACTCCTGGAACGAGCAATATCTCTGCGAATATAAGCACAAGGCCTACCAATATCAATGTTATGATAAATCCCATAGTACTATTACTTTATTATTTCACTAACCTTCACATCCTCTACGCCCATAGCCTTGATAAAAGAGACCAGGGAATCAGCCTTACCTTTATCACCGAAAGGACCGACGATATATGAGGCCCTGCCATCCTCTGTTTCAGAGCGAGCAATATCTTTTCCATCAGACTGCTGTCGGATTCCTTCTGACAATTCAGAATCCAGTTCGCCGGAAGGCACGAGAGTCACCTGATAGAGTTTCTGTTCTTCCTTAACTTTTGACTCAGAAGATCTTGCCTTTGACACAGAAACCTCCTTTCCATCAATATAAGCAACTATGAAAGCCGTCCTGAATCCGACTTTCTTCACAGTATTAAGCTTTGAAAGCACATCGTTATAGTTATTGAAAAGACCCACCCGATACAGATATCTTCCTCCTGCATTCCTACGCTCGAAAACCGGACTTAGTCCCTTCAAACTCTTTACAGAAGCCTTATTGATGGCACTGAATATCTGTATCTGATAAACGATTCCATCAGGAATGGTATTATCTTCGGCAAACTGTCCTTCTTCCAGCACTTTGAAGGAATAATCAAATTTCTTCTCCGGTTCCATCATTTTAAGTTGGATAGGACTTCCAAAGTTCATCTTGGAGAATGTATATGCCGTAGCATCTCCTACCACTTCTCTATCAGCCTCAGCCATCATCTTATCCGGATCTATGACTACTCCGCTGAAAAGAAACTCCATCTCGATCTTCTGAAGTTCCGACACAGCTCTGTCCAATGAATCCTGCAGCTGCGGAATCCTGGCTTCACGACGAAGTATGATATCAGTAAGTCTTGTCCTTTCTGCGAAGTCATTGCTGTACGCAAAAGCATTCCTTTCGTTTTCAAGCAATGTGCTGTAGCTGGAAAGAGAATCTCTCAATGCCCTGACTTCCACCATTTTATTCATATACTTCCTTGTATCGACATTCTCAGGAATATCAGCAGATACTTCCTTTTCCTCATGCAAAGAAGAACCAAAAGAAGGTTCGAGATCAGAAAGTTCAAGAAGAAGGACAGGATCATCAATCGCCTTTCTTACAGGCATACTGTCATATTCCAGCACATAAATCCATACACTGTCTGCACTGCAGTCTCTATTCGACGCAAAGAAAGTATATCGGTTGTCATCGCTATTGACAAAAAGAAAATCATCTGCCGGTGATGAATAAGGGAAACCCATGTTCACCGGTACCGACCAGTCATTGTCATCTTCAGACCACTCCGACATGTAAATATCGTAGCCGCCGACTCCGTATAATCCGGAAGAAGCGAAATACATAGTACGGCCATCAGCGGAAACCATCGGATATATTTCGTCTGCCGGAGATACGAGATGTTCATTGAGCAGCACCGGACGGGTCCAGAGACTATCTTGAAACTCAGTCATATATATATTACGGATACCATCCTCATCTTCAGAAGAGAAATAAATTTCCCGAGCATCATCAGGCGCATAAACAGCCTGCGAGAAACGGTATCGTACACTATCCAGCTGATTTGGCACCGCCCTCCAGCTCCTGTCCTGAAGCGGATAATACAGAAAGAAATCATCCAGACCGAATTTATGCTTGGCCACCACATACGGACTATAAGCAAATCCGCTCATATTGCAGCCGTTCTCGGAAAGAAGCATCTTATCCTTCAAAAGAAGCACATCCAGCGAATCTCCTCGTTCCTTCAGGATTTCCAACGCCTGGTCATATGCATCAAGTGCCGCATCAAAGTCATACTGGGCGTGAAGCAATTCACCTTGGACAATCAGACTGTCTGACAGATCAGACTGTGCGTCAAGTCCGACAGGAAAAGCAAAAAAAACAAGTAATAATATATATATGGTAAAAAATACCCTCTTCATCGTCATATTTACCCTATTTTCAGCCTACAAAAATAAGAAATATTTATAGAAAGTTCATTTATTCGAAAAAAATCGTAAATTTGTGCCCTATTTTGCGGATGGTGTGGAATGCAACTTCCATACTATCCTCAAATAATGCATACAAATATCATTAAAACAATAAAATTATGCAAAGTAAAGGTGCTATCAGATTTGTAGCGATTCTCCTTCTCCTTGCGTCACTTTGGCAGCTTTCATTCACTCTCGTGACTAACCGTCAGGAGAACAAGGCTGAGAAGTACGCTGAGGCAAAGGCTGAAGCTGCAATGAATTCTGCAGCATTCGGCAAGATCGCCGAGGCTGACAAGGCTTTCTATCTCGACTCAATCAAGAAAGTGGAGAACAGAAGGTACATCGATTCAATCTCTTCCGAGAAGATTTACCTCGGATACACATTCAAGGACGTTCAGTCAAAATCAATCAACCTTGGTCTCGACCTCAAGGGAGGTATGAACGTTATGCTTCAGGTTCAGCTTGAGGACCTCGTAAGAGCTCTCGCAAGCGGCAACACTACACCTGAGTTCACAAACGCTCTCGCACTCGCTAAGGAGCGCAGCGTAGATTCAAGAAACGATTTCATCACTCTCTTCGCAGAGGCTTGGAAGGAGACTTCCAACGGAATGCCTCTCGCTCAGATCTTCGGAACTTATGAGATGAGAGACAAGATCAGCCCTGAATCAACAGACGAGCAGGTTATCGAGGTGATCAGAGCTGAGTCAGAGAGCGCGATCTCTAACTCATTCAACGTCCTCAGAAACCGTATCGACCGTTTCGGTGTGACTCAGCCAAACATCCAGAAGCTCGGTAACAGCGGCCGTATCCTTGTGGAGCTCCCAGGCGTAAAAGAGCCTGAGCGTGTAAGAAAGCTCCTCCAGGGAACTGCATCACTCGAGTTCTGGGCTACATATCCAAACGAGGAGATCGAGGGATACCTTGCAGAGGCTAACGCACTTCTTGCTGAGATGCAGGCTGCTGAGGAGGCTCCTGCAGTAGAGGCTGAAGAGGCTGTTGCTGCTGAGGACGCACTCCTTGCAGAGGAGCTCAAGCAGGCTGAAAACGATGCAGCAGCTGAGGCTGAGATGCTTAAGCAGAACCCTCTATTCTCAATCCTGCAGCCATCTGGCGCAAGAGGATATGCTTGCATCGGTTATGCTCACTACGCAGATACAGCACAGATCAACAAGATCTTCGCTATGCCACAGATCAAGCAGCTCTTCCCACCTGAATTCAAGCCAATGTGGACAGTTAAGGCTTCTGAAGGCGACGTTAACGGAAACATCTTCGAACTCGTTGCAATCAAGGCTACTTCACGTGACGGCAAGGCTCCGCTCGACGGAGGCGTTGTAACTGACGCACGCGTTCAGTACGGCAACACAGGTGCTTCTCCACAGGTTTCAATGTCAATGAACACTGAGGGTGCAAACATCTGGGCTCGCATGACAAAGGAGAACATCGGCCGTCAGATCGCTATCGTACTCGACGGAATGGTATACTCTTATCCTAACGTTCAGAACGAAATCACAGGCGGTAGCTCACAGATCACAGGTAACTTCACACTCGAGGAGGCAGAGGACCTTGCAAACGTCCTCAAGTCTGGTAAGCTTCCAGCACCTGCGACCATCATCCAGGAGCAGGTAGTAGGACCATCACTCGGAGCTGAGTCTATCAATGCAGGTCTCATCTCATTCGTGATCGCCTTCATCCTCGTGCTTCTTTACATGCTCCTCTTCTATCAGGGCGCTGGTCTCGTAGCTGACATCGCACTTCTTTGCAACGTAGTACTTCTTTTCGGTACACTCGTTTCATTCGGTGCAGTCCTCACACTCCCTGGTATCGCCGGTCTGGTATTGACTCTCGGTATGGCAGTGGATGCGAACGTGATCATCTATGAGCGTATCAAGGAAGAGCTCCGCGCAGGCAAGGGTCTTGGCAAGGCTGTTGCTGACGGTTATTCAAACGCTTACTCAGCTATCATCGACGGTCAGATCACTACCCTCCTTACCGGTATCGTACTCTTCGTATTCGGTTCAGGTCCTGTGCAGGGCTTCGCTACTACCCTCATCATCGGTATCATCACTTCAGTCCTCACATCTATCTTCATCACAAGAATCATCTTCGATGACAGAATCGTGAAGGGCAAGAACATCACATTCGACAATAAGTTTACAAGAAACTTCCTCCAGAACACACATGTAGATTTCATCGGCAAGAAGAAGATCGCTTACATCGTTTCAGGTGCGCTTATCGTCATCTCACTCGTTTCTATCTTCACCAAGGGCTTCACATACGGTGTTGACTTCACAGGTGGACGTACATATGTAGTAAGATTCGACACTAACGTTACTGCTGAGGAAGTACGTGCAGCTGCTCTCGAAGAGTTCGACGGTGCTGTAGAGGTTAAGCAGTTCGGTGGCGACAGCCAGATGAAGATCACTACTCAGTACCTCGTTGAGAACGAGTCTACAGAGGCTGATGCAGAGGTGGAGAACAAGCTCTACAACTCACTCAAGGGCTTCTTCGCTGAGGATCTCACATTCGAGGAGTTCACTTCAACTCTTGACAACCCTAACGGTATCATCAGCTCTGACAAGGTAGGTCCTACCATCGCAAATGACATCACAAGAGACGCATTCATCGCTGTGATCCTTGCTCTCATCGTGATCTTCGGCTACATCGCTATCCGTTTCCGCGGATGGACATGGGGTCTTGGTGGTGTGACAGGTCTTGCACACACAGCTCTTATCGTGATCGGCTTCTTCTCACTCTTCTCAGGAATCCTTCCATTCAGCCTTGATATCGACCAGACATTCATCGCTGCGATCCTGACTATCATCGGTTACGCTATCAACGATACAGTGGTTATCTTCGACCGTATCCGTGAGTACAAGGAGCTTCATCCGAAGGCAGACTTCCGTCAGAACGTGAACGAGGCTCTCAACAGCACTCTCTCACGTACAATGAACACATCACTCACTACTCTCGTGACAATGCTCGCTATCGCAATCTTCGGTGGTGAGGTGATCAGAGGTCTTGCAGTAGCCCTTATCCTTGGTATCGTGATCGGTACTTACGCTTCTATCTTCATCGCTACACCTATCATGTACGATGTAACAAAGAAGGCAGCAAAGAAGGAAAATAAGTAATTATTTCCTGTTGATAAATTTTCCCCCTGACAGTCAATCATATGACTTCAGGGGGATTATTATTTTTTGATGGGATGATGCCTTTTTCATATCTTTGTCCTCCTTAAAAATCACAGTAATGTCCTTCGTCCACCTACACGTCCATACTCAATATTCAATTCTTGATGGCCAGTCTGCCATCAGTGACCTTTTTGCACGCGCTAAAGAACTGGAAATGCCTGCATTAGCCATAACCGACCATGGAAACATGTACGGTGTGAAGGAGTTTCTGAAGGTAGCCAAGAAGTTTCCTGAGGTAAAGCCTATCATCGGATGTGAGATATATGTCACCAGGCATTATGACCACAGGCTGAAGGACAAGGACCACAGAGGATATTATCACCTTATCCTTCTGGCGAAGAACTACAACGGCTACAAGAATCTGATGAAGATCGTATCCACCGGTCATATCGAAGGAAAATACTACGACAGACCGAGGGTTACGCACGAGATTGTGGAGCAGTATTCAAAGGACTTGGTATGCTGTTCTGCCTGTATTGCAGGAGAAATCCCGAAGGCCATCATAGCAGGCGATATGGAAGCTGCCGAGAAGGCCGTAATGTGGCACAAGAGAGTGTTCGGAGATGATTTCTACCTCGAAGTCCAGCAGCACAAGACCTTGATTCCCGGCCAGTCCCAGGAAGTTTACGAGCATCAGCTCGTAGCCAATGAAGGTATATATGAGCTGGCGGCAAAGACCGGTACCAAGGTAGTGGCTACAAATGATGTACACTTCGTACGCAAGGAGGACGGACCGGCACACGACCGTCTCATCTGTCTCACCACAAACGCCAATCTTGACGATCCAGACCGTCTCAGATACACCCAGCAGGAGTACCTCAAGAGCGAAGACGAGATGCTTGACATGTTTTACAAGCATCCGGAAACCTTGAGTAATACGCTCGAAGTTGCGGACAAGATCGAGATATTCAAGGTCGACAAGGATCCGATTCTTCCTAAATTCGATCTTCCGGAAGAATTCCTTGCTGATATTGACACTTATCTTGAGAGATATAAGGGAATCATCGACGAAGGACGCTGCGACAAGAGTGGAAATGAACGTGGAGAAGAGTTCTGCCGCTCTGTGGCGTATCTGTGCCATCTGACATACAATGGAGCACATTGGAGATATGGCGATACCCTTTCGGACGAGCAGGCCGAGCGTATAGAATTCGAGCTCAAGACCATCTGCAAGATGGGATTCCCAGACTACTTCCTCATTGTCCAGGACTTCATCGCCGCAGCACGTTCAGAAGGTATTTCTGTGGGACCAGGTCGTGGTTCCGCAGCCGGTTCAGCAGTAGCTTACTGTCTGAAAATTACCAATATAGACCCTATCAAATACGACCTCCTCTTCGAGCGATTCCTTAATCCGGACCGTATCAACATGCCCGATGTGGATATCGACTTCGATGATGACGGCCGTTACCGAGTGTTCCAGTACATCGAGGAAAAATATGGTAAGGAGCAGATTTCGCACGTAATCACATACGGTACAATGGCTGCCAAATCAGCCATCAAGGATGTAGCACGAGTGAGCCGTATGTCTATAGAGGAATCCAACAGACTTACGAAGATGATTCCGGACAAGCCGATCGTGCAGATGGAGGACGCGGAAGATCCGTTCAATGAAGGAGACACTCTGGAAGAAGGACAGAAGCTTATCGAGAAGGAAGTGGAGATCGACGATCCTGAAAATCCTGGCAGCAAGATAAAGGTAAAGAAACAGTTCAAGAAGTATAAGAAAGAGGTTTCCTACAAGCCGAAGCTCAAGAACTGCTATAAATTGATCCCTGAGCTCAAGGAAGAGCTTACAAACGGCTCTGAAGAGACAAAGGATGTGCTCAATTATGCCGCAAAACTCGAGGGTTGTGTCCGACAGACAGGAGTACACGCCTGCGCGATGATCATCGGACGAAGCAACCTCACCGAATATATTCCTATCTGCGTGGCCAATGACAAGCTCACCGGAGAGGAAGTATGGGTGTCGCAGTACGACGGACACTACATCGAAGAGGTAGGTATGCTCAAGATGGACTTTCTGGGTCTGAGGACCCTGTCCATCATCAAGGAATGCCAGGCCAATATCAAGAAACGTTTCGGAATCGAGTTCGATATCGAGAAGATTCCTATCGACGACAAGGATACATACGAACTTTACAGCCGCGGAGACACCACAAGCGTATTCCAGTTCGAAAGTCCCGGTATGAAAGAGTGGCTTATCAAGCTCCAGCCGACCCGATTCGAGGACCTCATTGCGATGAACGCCCTCTACCGTCCGGGTCCGATGGACTATATTCCTGACTTCGTGGAAAGAAAGCAGGGACGCAAGCCTATTGAATATGACCTTCCGGCAATGGAAGATATCCTTCAGGATACATACGGAATCACAGTATATCAGGAGCAGGTGATGCTTCTGTCGCGAAAACTTGCCGACTTCACCCGAGGTGAGGCCGATACCCTTAGAAAGGCAATGGGAAAGAAGATCATCGACCTTCTTAACTCATTGAAAGACAAGTTTATAAATGGTGGCATAAAGAACGGACACCCTCAGGAAATTCTTGAAAAGATATGGAAAGACTGGGTGAAATTCGCCTCATATGCCTTCAATAAGTCCCACGCTACCTGCTATGCATGGGTAAGCTACCAGACCGGATGGCTCAAAGCCCACTACCCTGCCGAATTCCAGGCAGCCAACCTTACCAAGAATCTCTCCAACATGGAAGAGATCAAGAAGATAATGGATGACTGCAAGAAAAACGGCATCAAGGTGCTGAATCCGGATATCAACGAGTCTGACGCAAAATTCACAGTCAATAAAAGCGGAGACATCCGCTTCGGACTGGGAGGAATCAAAGGATTCGGTGATAATATCGTCCGTGCAATCCTCACAGAACGCGAGGAAAACGGCCTTTTTGCCGATATTTATGACTTTGTGGAGCGTATGTCCGGTGTGGTCAACAGAAAGGCATTTGAGACCCTTCTGCACTCCGGAGCCTTCGACAGTTTCGGTATCTGCCGCAAACAGTTCACCCAGCCGGGCAAGAGTGGAGACATATTCCTGGATACTCTTCTGAAATACGGAGAACTATATAAGAAGGACAGTATGGAAAGTTCTGTCTCATTGTTCGGAGAAGTGGAGGAAATGAAGCCTGAAAGGCCTGAAATACCTCCTATGGTCGGAGATGAGGATATTCTGGAAAGACTGCAGTACGAAAAGGATCTTGTGGGAATGTATCTGTCATCACACCCTCTGGATCAGTATGCATTCGAGCTGGAGAATTTCACCACCTGTCCGGTCGGAGAGATTGAAACACTTGTAAGTGACTGTGAATCAAAGAAGATAAAGCAGAAAGCCAATATTGCCGGATTCATCACTTCGACTCAGCAGATGACTACAAGGACCGGTCGTCCTTGGTCGAAGACTGTTATCGAAGACTACAGCGGCAGCTATGAAATAGCTCTTTTCGGTAAGGATCATGAGAATTTCATGAGCTATATGCAGATGCACAGCGCCATATTCATAGAAGGTGAGATCGAGGAGAAATATTATATCAAACCAGAAGAAAAGGCACAGGGAAAGACTTCTCCTTATGCATTCAAGGTAAAGAAGATAATGCTCCTTGGAAATGTGACTGACACATACGTGAAAGGTTTTGCTATA
Source organism: Bacteroidales bacterium (assembly GCA_017630215.1). Lineage (GTDB taxonomy): Bacteria > Bacteroidota > Bacteroidia > Bacteroidales > UBA932 > Cryptobacteroides. Next base: position 110,640 of record JAGBVR010000005.1, read on the forward strand.
AAGATTTCCACTCCTATGCTTACTCAGGAGTTCCGCGATTCTCTGGTCAATATGATAAAGAGGAACAAAGGCAATGTCCCATTGTCAATGTTCCTCCACGATCCTGAAAAAGGATGGAATATCGAATTCCTTTCCCGTAAGTTCCGAGTTGCCGTCACAGCACCTTTCATAGAAGAGCTGGATCGTCTGAAAATCGGATATACAGTGGTTAAAAAATAAGTGTTGCGCTGATAGGATAATGGTCGGAAACGAATTTCCTGTCAGCGTATTTCTTTGTAATGGTCTGATATTCAGGATATGAACTGAATCCTGAGACATAAATATAGTCGATCACACCCTTTCCTTTGCCCCATCCGTTGAAAGTGTCGTGATTGTCTGTCTTCTGTGCGACCTTTCTTACACTCTGCATCCTTGAGTCAAGTTCTGCAAGATTGGTGTTGTCCGGAGTCATATTGAAGTCACCGGTAAGCACCATCGGATATCCCTGAGGATTTATAGAGTCAATCCTGTCCACGATAAGCTTCAGGCCGTTCTTCTGAGCTTCCTTGCCCTTATGGTCGAGGTGTGTATTGACAAAATAGAATTTCTTTCCTGTCTTCTTGTCCTTCATCAGGGCCCAGGTAGCTGTCCTGTAGCATGCGGCATCCCATCCCATCGAAGGTTTTTCAGGTGTCTCCGAAAGCCAGAATGTACCCCACTTGAGCATTGATACAGTCTTCTTATTCCAGAAGATCGACATGAATTCGCCTTCTTTCTTTCCGTTCTCACGACCTACACCTACGCTCTGATAATTGCGGAAGTTCTCTTCGATAAGATAAATCTGATAACTCAAAGCCTCCTGCACACCGAATACATCCGGAGCCTGATCCTCTATCATTTCAAGCGTAGCCGGATAACGCATAGGCCATGCATTGGTACCGTCATTGGCAGAACCAAGTCTGATATTGTATGACATCACCTTGAGTCCCTCTGCTTCGTCAGTGTTCTTCTGGGCTGAAACAGCCTGCGGCAGCATGATCAAAGCCGCCATAATCATAAGCGCAAATCTTTTCATATGTGATTCTATTGTTATCTATAATATACCCTGATCCCTGACTGTCATCCTGAGCGTCAGCGAAGGATCTATCAAACATTAATGCACAAAATTAGTCAATTTATTGTATTTTTGCATAAATACGATTCAACTATGGCAGAAGAAAGATTCTCAGACCTCGGCAGAGTCGAGGCAATCGCAAAATTATTTGAAGGAACCCCCTACAAGCCTTTCCAGAGCAGCTGGTTCGAGACATCGGGCAAAAGCTATATCAGTTCGCATGCGCGCACATTCCTCGAAGGCATTGACTTCGACCTTACATATTTCCCATTGAAACACCTTGGTTACAAATGCGTTACCGCGGTGACCGGCGAACTTTACGCCGAGATGTCCCACCCTCGCACTATGGATGTACGCCTGGGAATCTCATCTAAGCTGGATTTCAAGCACATCAAGGAAGTATGGGAAGGTATCGTGGCGGCGGCCAAGGAGCACGGCTACAAGCAGGTGACCCTCGATCTGGTCCCATCACCTAACGGACTGGCCGTAAGCATTTCATCCACCGGAGAGACCACAAACCTTATGGCAAAACGCCGTCCTGCAGCAAAGAGCATGGACCTTATCTGCATTTCGGACAATATAGGTGCGGCATTCATGGGCTTCCAGGTACTCGAAAGGGAGAAGAGAGCTTTCGAAAAGAGCGGAGATGCAGTGGCTCAGCCTAAGCTGGAGGACTACAAGAATCTGGTCGGAGCATATCTAAGACCACAGATCAATCCTCAGATAATCAACCAATTGGAAGAAACCGAGATAATGCCTTCATACGGTTATCTCGTCACCCGAGGTCTCGCAGATGCAGTGAAGAGACTTGTGCGTGACAGCGGATTAGGAGCAAAGATCTATGTCGATAAGCTTCCGTTTGCCGGCAAGACCTTCGAACTGGGAAGAGAACTCAATATTGATCCTATATCTGCCGCCCTCAACGGCGGAGAGGACTACAGACTCCTTTTCACCATCCCTATCGGCAAGCACGAGAAGTTCCGTCATGATTTCCAGACATTCGACATCATCGGACATCTCGCAAAGCCGGAAGTCGGAGCAGTCGCAGTGACACCTGACGGAGTGGAGCTTCCGCTCAAGGCACAAGGCTGGAAGAACGAATAACAAAATACGAGACTATGAGAACAATCTTCAAATCAATCATCATTGCCTCTGTACTTTGCCTTGCAGGCAATACAGTATCGGCACAGACGCTCGAGGATATTCTGGGAAAGGTAGCAAACAATTCCACTGTCAATGAGATTGTCGAGAAAGTGACAGGTGTCAATCTTTCAAAGGGTGACATAAAAGGCACCTGGAACTATACAGGATCAGCAGTAAAGCTGGAAAGTGAAGATATTCTGAAGACAGCGGCAGCCGGAGCGGCAGCAACACAGATAGAGAAGAAACTGGACGAATATCTCTCGAAAGCAGGATTGAAAAACGGAACATTCAGCTTCACATTCAATGAAGACAATACTTTCTACACTACAGTAAAGGGAAAGAATTTCAATGGAACATACACCCTTTCAGAAGATGGAAAGACACTGAATCTCAAATACGGAAAGACACTGAGCTCGACCGGAATCACAGCTACAGCCCAGATCAATGCCAGCACTTTCGAGCTTCTTTTCAAGGCCGACAAACTGCTCGACCTTATCGGAAAGCTGACTTCAAACACAAACAATACCACCCTCAAGACAATAGGATCGCTTGCGGATCAGTATGACGGATTGAAAATCGGACTTGAGCTCCAGAAATAATTTAAAGATACCTGCCATTGGTCCAAATTTTGGTCGATGGCAGGTATTTTTTATAATTTTTATTAATTTTTTGTTGTTTTTCGTAAAAAACTTTATTACTTTCGCGACATAAACATATAAAACACACGAACTATGACTGAATGGTGGACCTCACTTGATCTATTTATGAAGATACTTTGGTGCATCGCCATCGCTTCTTCCCTGATCTTCATCATCGAGACCGTGCTCACTTTCATCGGAGCAGACGTCGAGATGGACATGGACACAGACTTCGACATGCCTGACGGCGGATTCGAAGGCGATCCTTCAATGAATCTCTACACCTTCCGCAACCTTGTGAATTTCCTTCTGGGAATGAGCTGGACCGCGATTCTTCTGAACGGACAGATTGCCTCAAAGGCATTGCTGATGGCGATTGCATTTGCAGTGGGAGCAATCCTCGTATTTGCAGTAATGATGCTTTTCAAAGGTCTCAGCAAGATGCAGCAGAGCGGCAATATCAATGTATTCGAATCTGCCGTAGGATGCAACGGAAAGGTATATCTCACTATACCGGGCGAAAGAAAAGGCACAGGAAAGGTACAGATCAATATCAATAATTCCGTAAGAGAATATGATGCTCTCACCGATTCAGAGGATGATCTTAAAACAGGAACTTCCATTAAGGTGACAGAGGTAATAGACGCCTCTACACTCATTGTGGAAGAAATAAACTCACTGATAATCTAACAACCACTTAAAAATAACGAACTATGCAGACTATCTACATCATCGTGATCGCCGTTCTGGTGTTCGTAGTGACACTTGCGGCTATTCTCAGACGCTACAAGCGCTGTCCTTCCGACAAGATCCTCGTCATCTACGGAAAGACCGGAAAGAACAAGGCTGGCGGAGTCTCATCCGCACGATGCATCCATGGTGGAGCGGCATTCATCTGGCCTGTATTCCAGAGCTATGCGTTCCTCGATCTCAAGCCTATCTCCATCGAGTGCAACCTTACAAACGCCCTCAGTAAGCAGAATATCCGTGTCGATGTACCTTGCCGATTCACAGTAGGTATCTCGACAGAGCCTGAAAACATGACCAATGCTGCCGAGCGACTTCTCGGACTCACCATCGAGAACATCCAGAACATCGCTACCGATATCCTCTTCGGACAGCTCCGTCTTGTAATCGCTACAATGGATATCGAGGAGATCAACTCTGACCGTGACAAATTCCTCGCAAACGTAAGTATGAACGTGGAAGCCGAGCTCAGAAAGATCGGTCTCAAGCTCATCAACGTCAACGTTACCGATATCCGTGACGAGTCCGGTTATATCGAGGCTCTCGGTAAGGAGGCAGCCGCAAAGGCAATCAATGACGCCAAGAAGAGCGTTGCAGAGCAGAACCGTTTCGGTGAGATCGGTAAGGCCGAGGCTGACAGAGACAAGGACATACGTATCGCCGAGACTCTCAGAGATACCCGTATCAGCACCGCAGACGCCAATGCAAAGGCCGTAGAAGGAGAAAACAACTCCAAGATAGCCATTGCTGCATCTGACGCAAAAAGACGCGAAAAAGAGGCGGAAGCGGCAAGAATCGCGATAGCTGCCGAGAAGGTGCAGGCCGCTCTCGCTCTCGAAGAGGCTTACAAGTCAGAGCGTGACGCCGAGCTTGCCCGCGCAGACAGGGAGAAGGCTACACAGCTGGCCAATGTAGTCGTTCCTGCTCAGATCGAGAAGGAAAAGGCCATCATCGAGGCTGAGGCAGAAGCTGAGAAGATCCGCAGAATGGCTCAGGGAGAGGCTGACGCAATCTACGCGAAGATGGATGCTCAGGCACGAGGTATTCTCGAAGTGCTCACCAAGCAGGCAGAAGGATTCCAGCATCTGGTCAATGCAGCTGCAGGAGACCCTCAGAAGGCCGTTCTCATGCTCATTGCAGACAAGCTTCCTGATCTGGTCAAGACTCAGGTGGAGGCTGTCAAGGGCATAAAGATCGACAAGGTGACAGTTTGGGACGGAAACGGACAGGGAGCCGACGGAAAGACTGCCACATCAAACTTCATTTCTGGAATGATGAAGTCTGTTCCGCCGCTTGAAGAACTCTTCAATATGGCAGGAATGAGCCTTCCATCATATCTCAAGGGACAGGAAAAAGCAGAAGAACAGACAATCGAAGAATAATGCCTATAATAGTTAACATAGACGTAATGCTTGCCCGCAGGAAAATGTCATCCGGCGAACTTGCGGAAAAGATAGGTCTGTCAGCTACTAATCTATCCATCCTCAAGACAGGCAAGGCCAAAGCGATCAGATTCAAGACTCTGGTCGCCCTATGCCAGGCTCTCGACTGCCAGCCGGGCGACCTGCTTGAATACCAGGAAGAACAATAAGACATTAACCATTTAAAGCATAAATGAGCGAGATTTATCAATTTTCTCGCTCATTTATGTTTTTTTCTATTCTACGAGCGAGTTTTCTTCTTTTTTTCGCTCGGAATCTTTTAGAATTTATATATTTGCTCTCAAGTTTGGATGCCGTGGGTCGACAAACAAAAAGAGTCCCACAACGCGATATAGGTATAGTCGTATATACCCGTATTGCGTTTTTTTGTTTTATACCCCTGCTACTCCGGACGAAGCACTGATTGTAAAGAACGAAGTAATAACTCTAATGAGTGAATTACTTATTGCAGCATTGAAAAACGAAGCTTTGATTGTCATTCTGAGGTCGCGAGCAAACAGCAAATAGTCCAATGGACTTTTGCAGCGAAGCAGCCTGCGGAAGCAGGGACGGGACGAAGCAACGTGAGAATCTTTTAAACAAAAAAATATGGAAAATTCATTACAACCGCTAAAAATAGAATCCCTGATTTACGAAATCAGAGGACAGAAAGTAATGCTGGATTTCAATCTCGCAGAACTTTATCAAGTAGAAACAAGAACATTAAATCAGGCAGTAAAAAGAAACATAGAGCGTTTCCCTGAAGATTTTATGTTTCAGCTTTCAGAGTTAGAATGGTCTCTGATGTCATCACAAATTGTGACGACATCCATAAGGAAACGTCCTAAATCTGCGTTACCTTTTGCATTTACCGAACACGGAGTAATAATGATAGCCAGCCTATTAAGAAGCCAGACAGCAATACACACCAGCATCATAATAACTCGTGCTTTCGTTGCTATGCGTAACTATATTATGGCATCTACTTCTTTTTCAGCTGAACTCGAAGCCATCAAGGCCAAGCTCGAACTACTGGAACGCAGCGACGAAGACAACCTCGCAGCCATTAACGACCTCTCAGAGGATATGCGTCAGGAAATCGACACCATCTATCAAGCCATCGCCGCCCTCTCCGTTAAAGAACAATCAGATAACTCCACACGTCCTAAAATAGGATTCAAGACTCAGAATAACGATAGAAATACATCACATTAAACAGCAGCGGTGCGACAAGAAAGTAGTGATTCTTGTCGCACCGCTGTTATAGATAATCACCAGAACCTGAAAAAGTACTGATGAGGATGTTTTACTTGAGCTTCTTAAGGATGTTGCTGAGGTTAACTTCCTTAGAGATGATTGCATGGAGATCCTCGATCTTTACGCGCTCCTGCTGCATCGAGTCACGGTGACGGATGGTCACGCAACGGTCATTGAGAGAGTCGTGGTCGATTGTCACGCAGAAAGGAGTACCGATAGCATCCTGACGGCGATATCTCTTACCGATTGAATCCTTCTCATCATACTGGCAGTTGAAGTCGTACTTAAGCTCGTCCATGATCTCGCGTGCAAGTTCTGGAAGACCGTCCTTCTTGATGAGCGGAAGCACTGCCACCTTGACTGGTGCAAGCGGTGCAGGAATGCTGAGAACCACGCGGCTTTCACCGTTTTCGAGCTGCTCCTCCTTATATGAGTTAGAAAGAACTGCGAGGAACATACGGTCAACTCCGATAGAAGTTTCCACTACATATGGAACATAGTTTTCTCCTACCTCAGGATCGAAATACTGAATCTTCTTTCCAGAGAACTTCTGGTGGTTTCCAAGGTCAAAGTCTGTACGAGAGTGGATACCCTCAAGCTCCTTGAAACCGAATGGGAAACGGAACTCGATGTCTGTAGCTGCATTTGCATAGTGTGCAAGCTTGTCATGATCATGGAAACGATAGTTCTCGTCACCCATTCCGAGAGCCTTGTGCCAAGCCATACGGTTCTCTTTCCATTTTGCGAACCAGTCGAGCTCTGTACCAGGCTTGATGAAGAACTGCATCTCCATCTGCTCGAACTCTCTCATACGGAAGATGAACTGACGTGCAACGATCTCATTACGGAAAGCCTTACCGATCTGAGCGATACCGAAAGGAATCTTCATGCGGCCGGTTTTCTGTACATTGAGATAGTTAACGAAGATACCCTGTGCAGTCTCAGGACGGAGATAGATGATATTTGACTCTCCTGAAACGCTACCGAGCTGGGTAGAGAACATAAGGTTGAACTGACGTACGTCTGTCCAGTTCTTTGTACCTGAAATAGGGCAGGCGATCTCGCAATCTACGATGATCTGACGAAGCTCTGCAAGGTCGTTGGCATTGAGAGCGTCAGCCATTCTCTTCTTTACCTCATCGATCTTCTTCTGGTTACGAAGAACGTTAGGGTTTGTAGCCTTGAACTGAACCTCGTCGAAAGCCTCACCGAACTTCTTCTTACCCTTCTCTACATCCTTCTCGATCTTTTCCTCGAGCTTGCCGATGTAATCCTCGATAAGAACGTCAGCACGATATCTCTTCTTTGAATCCTTATTGTCGATAAGCGGATCGTTGAAAGCACCTACGTGTCCTGATGCCTCCCAGATCTTAGGATGCATGAAAATAGCTGAATCAATACCCACGATATTCTCGTGAAGTCTTGTCATAGCCTCCCACCAATATCTCTTGATATTGCTCTTGAGCTCCGAACCGAGCTGGCCATAATCATAAACGGCACCGAGACCGTCATAGATCTCGCTTGAAGGGAAAATGAATCCGTACTCCTTACAGTGAGCTACGAGAATCTTAAAAAGTTCTTCCTGTGTCATAATAGTATTATAGTTTATCATTAATTTCATTCAAAGGGATCATTACGAAATCCCTCTCGTACATATGTTTATGCGGAACTGTAAGTTCCTGACAATCAATCTTGTCATCACCGAAAAGCAATATATCGATATCGATCGGACGGTCAGTATAGATTCTCTCCCCTGCCTCATCGTATTGAGGCTCTCCGGTGCGTCCCATTCTCCTCTCAATATCCTTACATACTTCCAATATCATCAATCCCTCGGCTTCAGGATTGTACCCTTGCGGCAGATCCAGTTCATAAAGCACCACGGCATTCATAAATTTCTGCTGTGACTCGAATCCCCATGGCTCCGTCTCAATTAGCGAAGAAATTGCCCTGTAAGGCGTTTTCAATTCCACATTGAGCATTGCCACCGCGTGCTCGATATTAAGCTGTCTGTCGCCTTGATTCGAGCCTAATCCAAGGTAAAGCTTCACCTTGTTCTTTTCCACGTGTCTTGTTTCTCTTCTTCCGTCCCACATCATCCTCTCCTCTTCGGAAGTTCAGTCATCAAGACCAAGCTCTACCATCGCCTCCTCAGACATCCTGCTCTTGTCCCATACCGGCTCGAAAACAAGGTCAATTTCAACGCTGACCACTCCCGGTACATCCGCTACCGCAGTCCTTACCTGTTCCATCACATAATCAGCCATAGGACAGTTCGGCGCCGTCAAAGTCATCTGGATATAGACATTATGATCATCATCGACCTTCACTTCATAAATAAGTCCGAGATCATAGACATTCACCGGAATCTCAGGGTCATAAACCTGTCTGAGAGCCATAATTATATTTCTTTCAAGTCTCATCTTTCTTTCCTTATCTTCTTCCGCCACCTCGGCAGACTTCTTATTAATCCAATCCTTCAGTCCCATATAATATGATTCAGTACTCATAATGCTATTCAGACTCGCGAGCTGACATTCCGAACGAAGTGCGAGAATCTCCTATACATTGGCTCCAGCCACTTCCCTGATCTTGGCTATCATTGACACCAGACCGTTTGCCCTTGTAGGTGAAAGATTCTCCTTCAAGCCTATCTTCTCCACTACAGAAAAATCCGAAGAAAGAATTTCCTGAGCAGTCCTGCCGGAATAAAGTCCTATCAGAAGTGAGATTATTCCTTTAGTAATGATAGCGTCACTGTCGGCATTGAAAACAATATTTCCATCCTCTACCTTATAATCCAGCCATACCCTTGACTGACATCCTTTAATTAGTCTGTCATCTGTCTTGGCAGCCTCGGGATAGTCCTGCAAAGATTTTCCAAGCTCTATCAGATACTCATATTTATCCAGCCATTCCTCATACATCGAAAATTCCTCGACAACGGCGTTTTCTGCTTCAATCAGTGTCATAGCAACATATCTATCGCCCTATTCAGGCATTTAACAAAATATTCAGCTTCTTCCATAGTATTGTATGGAGCAAGTGAAGCTCTTAACATTCCTGTCACTCCGAATCTATCCATCAGAGGTTCTGCACACATCTGTCCTGATCTTACTGCCACACCCATCTTATCCATGATCAGAGCCAGATCTTCATGATGAACTCCATCCACAACAAATGAAAAAAGAGGAATCTTCTCATCAGATGTTCCACGAGGAACACCAAAAAGTCTTATTCTCGAATCATTCCTGAGATAATCAAGAAGATAATCTCTTATTTCATCATTATATTTTATTAACTCATTATCACTCAATAAGTTAGTAAAATTCAAAGCTTGTTTTAAGGTCGCTGTGGAAGCAAAATTCTGCGTTCCGGCCTCAAATTTCATCGGAAGAGGTGCATAAGTGGTTTCTCTGAAACTTACATTACCCACCATCTCTCCACCACCCATATACGGAGGCATGGCATCAAGCCATTTTCTCTTTCCATAAAGAACTCCCGTACCCGTGGCAGCATAGAGCTTATGTCCGGAGAAGACATAGAAATCGCAGTCAAGCTTCTGAACATCCACCTTGCAATGAACTGCTCCCTGAGCACCATCCACAAGAACGGGCACTCCTTTTGCGTGACATGTTCTGATGATTTCCTCGACCGGATTCACAATTCCAAGCACATTGGAAATATGGGTTACGGCCAATATCTTCGTTCTCTCAGTAAGAAGTTCATCAAGTTTTTCCAAAACCAGATGTCCGTCATCATCCACAGGAAGAACCTTAAGAACAGCCCCCTTTCTCCTGCACATCATCTGCCAAGGAACAATGTTGGAATGATGTTCTGCTTCTGTAACAATCACCTCGTCTCCAGCTGAAACAAAGGCCTCACCAAAACAGAAAGCCACAAGATTAATTGCAGCAGTAGTTCCGCTTGTAAAGACTATTTCCTCCCTGGCATCTGCATTAAGAAAATCCTTGACTGCATCTCTTGCATGCTCATATGCCTGGGTAGCTTCATCAGCCAGTCTGTGCACTGCCCTATGAATATTAGCATTGGACTCTGCAGTGATTCTGTTCCACTCATCTATTACAGTCTGGGGACGCTGACTTGTAGCCGCATTATCGAAATACACAAGATTCTTTCCGTACACTTTTCTGGAAAGCGTCGGAAACATCGATCTTATGTCAATAATATTCATATTTAACTATAGTGCAAATAACTCGCAAATTTAGCAAAAACAATCTTTCTTTTACAGATTATTATCATATTTTTGCAATTAGATCCCTTATAAGATCGGGAATAAGTAAGAGACAAATTAAAAAACTACAATATGATTGATTACATAAAAGGCAATATAGCAGAAATCACCCCGACAGAAGTTGTTCTGGAATGCTACGGGATAGGGTACAAAATCCTAATCTCACTACAGACATACGAAGGAATGAACGGCAAATCGGAGGCTAAAGTTTATATTCATCATTATCTCAGAGAAGACGAAGAATTATACTATGGTTTCTACACAAAAGACGAAAGAGAATTATTCAGACTTCTTATCGGAGTATCAGGAGTAGGAGCATCTACAGCAAGAATGATGCTCTCATCACTAACCTCTGACGAAATCAGAAATGCAATCATTGCCGAAGACATAAACAAGATCAAAAGTATAAAAGGTATAGGAACCAAGAGCGCACAGAGAGTTATTCTAGAACTCAAAGACAAGGTCGTAAAAGGAGGCGGAAGCGATACCCCGGCCTTATTCTCCCCTTCTTCAAATCCTGCTGTCGACGAGGCTACAACAGCTCTGGTAATGCTTGGATTCACAAAGGCCAATGTCAATAAAGCAGTATCGACAGTTCTTAAAGGTAATCCTTCAGCCAGCTTGGAAGATATTATAAAACAATCTTTGAAACTTCTATAAAGTAAGAAAGGTGTTCCACGTGGAACACCTTTCTTACTTTATAGGAAAAATATACATATTTCAGTACTGTCATTTCTTTCGCTGTCATTCAAGCGGCAAGCTTATTTCGACCGAACACAAATTGTCATTTCGACCAAACCCAAATTGTCATTTCGACCGAACGAAGTGAGTGGAGAAATCTTTTCAAAGATGTCTCGACTACGCTCGACATGACAGGTGCAAACTGATATATATTTATTTTAATACTAACTATCTTCCAAAATAAACCAGAAGAACTGACACATCGGCAGGAGAAATTCCAGAAATTCTCGATGCCTGGGCAATAGTTCTTGGAGCATATTTCTTCAGCTTCTGGCGACATTCGATAGAAAGACTCTCTACTCTATCAAAATCAAAATCTTCAGGTATGGCGAGATTCTCAAGCCTCATTATCTTATCTGCCATCTGCTGCTCTCTCTGAATATATCCTTTATATTTTATAGCTATCTCGCAAGAATCCAAAACCTCCCTCCTATAATTGAAATTTACCTTTTCATTCATAAATGACGAGTCAAGATCAGAAACCGGATACTCAGTATTGAACTTTAAAACATAGGCAGCATCTTTATATGATATATCTGTCTTATCAGAAAATTGACCAGCCAAAGAATCATAGTTACCATATTTCAAAAGATCCGAATAGTTAACCTCGTCAGATAAAAGACCTGATAAAGGCGATGCAAATGCAGAGTCAATATCGATATTATTCTTAATAAAAGTTCCACGTGGAACCATATTAAAAATATCTGCCAATTTTACTTGCGGGCGAGATACAAGATCTGAAATTCTCTTGCGCGAATCTACAATAGAAGATGATACTGATTCAAGATACGAATTGACCACTTCGGGCTTAAGAGGAGTCTTATCAAAAAACTCGATCATTTCAGAAGCAGTATCGTACTTTCTCATCGTATAATCATATCTGAATTTATCAGCTAAGCCTGCTTCGTAAGAAATCGGCGTAAGTCTGAAATCAGCATTATCCTGTCTCAGCAAAGTACGATATTCAGCTCTTGAAGTAAACATTCGATATGGTTCATCTACTCCCTTAGTGATAAGATCATCTATAAGAACTCCGATATAAGCCTGATCCCTTTTCAAGATGAACGGATCCTTGCCGGCAACTTTCAGATGAGCATTCATACCTGCTATCAATCCCTGAGCAGCCGCCTCTTCATATCCTGTAGTTCCATTTATCTGACCGGCAAAATAAAGATTCTCAATGTTCTTAAGTTCGAGAGTCGGCTTCAACTGGGTCGGATCGAAATAGTCATATTCGACAGCATAAGCCGGACGGAAAATCTTAGCATTCTCCAAGCCCTTGATCTTATGCAAGGCTTCCATCTGAATATTAAGCGGCAGAGACGAAGAAAATCCCTGGAGATAATATTCATTCGTTCCCCTACCCTCCGGTTCAAGGAAGAGCTGATGTTCGGTCTTATCTGCAAAAGTCCTGAGCTTATCTTCAATACTTGGACAATAACGTGGACCTATACCGGTTATCATTCCAGAGAATAAAGGGGAATCACCAAAACCACTTCTCAGAATATCGTGAACTTCTGTATTAGTATGCACAACGAAGCAAGGCATCTGAGGAGTACCGTTCTGAGCAGTAGAAAGGAATGGGAGATATGAGAACTTTTCAGGATCCTCATCACCGAACTGATGAAGAAGCTTAGAAGTATCGACAGATGAAATATCGATACGAGGCGGAGTACCTGTCTTCATCCTGGCAGTCCTGACTCCCATCTCGACAAGTTGCTGAGTAAGACCGTGCGAAGGCAGTTCGCCTATTCTTCCACCTTCGAACATATTGCGTCCGATGAAAAGCCGACCATCAAGGAAGGTTCCTGCGGTAAGAATAACCGTCTGAGAATTAAATATTGCACCAGTTGTCGTACATACGCCCGAAATTTTCGAGCCATTGAAAAGAAAACCAGTCACAGAATCTTGGTAAAGATCTAATTTACAGGCACTTTCGAGTATTTTTCGCCAGTACAGAGAAAACTGTATTTTATCACACTGCGCTCGAGGACTCCACATAGCTGGTCCCTTAGATCGATTCAGCATTCGGAACTGAAGAGTAGAGGCATCAGTAATAATGCCAGTATAGCCACCAAGAGCATCTATCTCTCTGACTATCTGACCTTTAGCAATTCCACCAATTGCCGGATTGCAAGACATCTGTGCATATTTGTTCATATCCATTGAGATTAGAAGCACAGAAGAGCCCATGCGAGAAGCAGCCATCGCAGCTTCACAGCCGGCATGACCACCACCGACAACTATTACATCGTAATATTTATTCATATTATATAAGCTCTCTCAATGAAAGGTAATAATTTTCCTTTGCCCTCATCTGAGCAATATCTTCATCACAGTGATCATCATATCCAATCAAATGAAGTACACCATGAACAATGACCCTGTTGAGTTCATCTTTGAATTCAGTTCCATATTCTATGGCATTTTCGCGAACAGAATCTACACTGATGAAAAGATCACCTGATAATTTCTCTCCTTCACAATAATCGAAGGTAATGATATCTGTAAAATAATCGTGCTGGAGATATTTTTGATTGACATCCAATATATAGTTGTCAGAACAGAAAATAATGGAGATATTTCCAATACGTCTGATTTCGCTTTCTGCAACAAGTTTCAACCAGCGGTTAGTAGCAGTCTTTCCTTTAAAAATGAAGTCTGTATCTTCAAAATAGTAAGAAATCATATCAAATAATTTTCTGCAAATCTACAAAAAGCATAAAAAGTTTGAAATAAAAAATATAATTTCTAACTTTACCGGGCAAAATGGAATATAAAAACTAACAATCAATATGGAGATCAAAAAATCTGAAAAAGCAAACTTGGAGAACAAGAAGCTTCTATTTGTAGAGATCGGTCTTGTAGTATCACTTGCAATCACTCTTTTTGCATTCGAGTGGACAAGTAAGGAGACTAACGTAGCAACTCTCGATGACAATACACAGGTAGTTCTCGAGGAAGAGATTATTCCTATCACTCAGGAAACTCCTCCACCTCCACCAGCAGCACCTAAGATTCCTATTCTTTCTGACCAGATCGACATCGTCGATGACGAAATCGAACTTGAAGATGACATGTTCATGAACCTTGAGGATGATGCAAGCCTCGGAGTTGAAATCATGGACTACGTAGAAGTAGAAGAGGAAGAAGTCGAGGAAGAAGCTATTCCATTCCAGCTCGTAGAGGAGAAGCCTTCATTCCAGGGTGGTGATGCAAACCAGTTCTCTAAGTGGGTGAACCAGAGACTTGTTTATCCTGAGATTGCAAAGGAGAATGGTGTACAGGGTCGTGTTACTCTCCAGTTTACAGTAGAGAAGGATGGTTCTGTTACTAAGGTAAAGGTTCTTCGCGGTGTAGACCCGTCACTTGACAAAGAGGCAGTACGCGTAGTATCACAGTCACCTAAGTGGAAGCCAGGAAAGCAGAGAGACCGCGCGGTTCCTGTAACCTATACCTTCCCAGTTATATTCCAGCTTAGATAATTATTTGATTTACAAATATATGATAAGTCCGATCAATATAATTGACCGGACTTATTTTAATTAAATTTTATGGCAAAGATCACAGTAGAACAGCATAACGAGAAGGCTGTATTTGTCGGTGTAATCAAACAGGGAGATGATGAACGCCAGGTAATGGAATACCTTGACGAACTCGAATTTCTTGCAGAAACAGCAGGAGCTGTCGGAGTGAAGAAATTCATCCAGAAGGTAGATAGACCGGATTCGCGAACATATATAAGAAGTGGAAAGTTACAGGAAATCAAGGAATATATCGATGAGAATGAGATAGAGGTAGTGATTTTCGATGATGAACTCTCCCCTACCCAGCTCAGAAACATAGAGCGGGAATTGAATATACGTATACTTGACAGAACTAATCTGATTCTTGATATATTCGCTCAGAGAGCTAAGACTGCATATGCAAAAATGCAGGTGGAACTTGCTCAGTATCAGTATCTTCTTCCACGATTGACCAGAATGTGGACTCACCTTGAAAGACAGAAGGGAGGTATCGGTATGCGTGGTCCTGGTGAGACCCAGATCGAGACTGACCGCCGTATCATCCAGGATAAGATTTCAAGACTTAAGGAGCAGCTTAAGAAGGTGGATAAGCAGATGGCTTCACAGCGAGGAAACAGAGGCTCTATGGTGCGTATTTCACTTGTTGGATATACCAACGTGGGTAAGAGCACACTTATGAACCTGCTTGCCAAGAGTGATGTGTTTGCAGAGAACAAACTCTTCGCTACACTTGATACAACCGTGCGTAAAGTGGTTATCGAGAATGTTCCTTTCCTGCTCAGCGATACTGTAGGTTTCATCAGAAAACTTCCTCATCAGTTGGTAGAGGCTTTCAAGAGTACGCTGGACGAGGTTCGTGAGGCAGATATTCTCATGCACGTGGTAGATATATCTCACCCTAATTTTGAGGAGCACATCAAGGTAGTAGAGGAAACTCTGAAGGATATCAAGGCTATTGACAAGCCAATTTTCGTGGTATTCAATAAGATAGACGCATACAGGTACGAGGAATATGATGAATTCTCACTCGAGCCTAAGAAGCAGATAAATTATACTTTGGAGGAGTTCAAGAACAGCTGGATAGCGAAGGAAAATACTCCTTGCATCTTCATTTCAGCTCGAGAGAAAATAGGTATCGACAAGCTTCGCGGTGACTTATACAAGATGGTAGCCGAGATCCACGCCGGCCGTTATCCTTTCGATAATTTTCTTTGGTAAACTCCGATAGAATAAAATAACGAATCAGCAGAATGATTCCGATGACCCCCGCCCTCCCTTTGGTCGGGCACCCCCTAGCCGGGGGCGGCATGTCATCTCCATCATTCTGCCGATTCTGTTATTTTATTGAAGCAATATACATCATTATAATAACTGTCATTTCTTTCGCTATAGCTCAAGCGGCAAGCCGATTACGAACGAAAACTATTGTCATATAGACCGAACGAAGTGAGTGGAGAAATCTTTTTAAAGATATCTCGGCAACGTACGACAAGATGGTGTAAACTGATATATTTTTAAATTACAATCTACTGATTATCAATTTGTTTTAAAAGAGCACTAACAGCAGCTTCGAGCTGCTCGTCACGACCTGTAACTACAAGTTCCTTTGTATTCTCAACATCTATGTCCGGGTTCAACTGGTCGTTTTCAAGGTAGGTTCCGTCTGCTTTTCTATAGCCTACTACTGGGATACCGAAATAAAGCGTAGCATCCTGAAGAGTTTCCCAGGTTACTGATGTCATTGTTCCAGGAACCGGTTTACCTACCAGAAGTCCCATATTCTTGTGCTTGTACACCCAAGGAGTACCGTGAGCGTTTGAGTAATTAGCCTCGCCGATAATCATTATAGATGCCTTGTTGTAACGGCGGCTTGGCATATCACATGCATCTTTTCCACGAATTTCCTGAGTAAGATATTTCTGACCGCTGAAAAGCACTTCAATATCTTCATGAAGACGACCTCCACCATTGAATCGAGTGTCGATAACGATGCCTTCGCAATTGTTATAACGTCCTAATATATCGGAATATACAGTACGGAAGCTCTCGTCATTCATACTTTCGATATGTACATATCCAAGTCTGCCACCGGAAAGCTGCTTAACTTTATCTGCATTCTGTCTAACCCACCTCTTATAAAGTAAAGTATTGAAAGCACCGTCACTGATAGGAAGAACCACCATATCGGT
Organism: Bacteroidales bacterium; assembly: GCA_017630215.1. GTDB lineage: Bacteria > Bacteroidota > Bacteroidia > Bacteroidales > UBA932 > Cryptobacteroides. Next base: position 127,651 of record JAGBVR010000005.1, read on the forward strand.
CTTTTCTCCTGACGCTTTTGTAATTCCTATAAGAGTACGCTCCCCCGCTTTACGGTTCAGAAGCGGATAGAAATCCATTCCTTTCTTTATCTGCACTCCGTCAATTGATGTTATGATATCACCAGCCGAGAGCTTCGAAGAAGCCTTATCAAAAGGACCTCCTTTGACAATTTCAGCCACTTTAAGGCCATCTTCCTTCCAAGTCCAATCGTAAAACACTCCCAAATTGGCCGTAGAGGCACTTTCCCGGGTTGCTGGAGCCCTGTAACCACTTCCGGTATGGGAGACATTCAATTCGCCGAGATATTCGCTTAAAAGCTCAGCAAAATCATAATTGTTGTTTATATGCGGAAGGAACTTCCTATATGCGGCAGTAAGCATTTCCCAGTCCACACCGTGCATCTTCTCGTTGTAGAAACGCTCTTTTTCCTGACGATATACATGATCGAACATATATTCCCTCTCTGCAGCGAGATCCATCACCATATTGCCGCTTACAGATATGTTTTCGAGGCTCTTCGCATCACCTTTCATCTTCGAGAAACGACTTCCTAGCACATATAGAGTACCTTGCTTGCCATCCCATTTCATACGGCCTCTTGCTGTTCCTATCTTGGTAGGAGTACCCTTTTCCAGATCATATTTCCAGAGGTTCATTCCGCTTTCATATGATGCCTGATAATAAAGAACTGTACCATCCTTGTTCAAAGCGGCAGAGCCGAGGTTTGAAGAAGTCGGAGTAAGTCTTATGATTCTGTCATCTATTCCTTCGAGTTCGACGACTATATCATCGACCTTTTCCTTCTTCTCATCCTTGCCTTTCTTATCATCTTTGTTTTCTTCCTTTTCTTCAGAAAGTCCTTCAATCTGCTTCTGAAGTTCTCTTTCCTCCTTGGTCATCTTGAAGTCATCATAAGCCTTACGGTTCAGAAATACGATCATAACATCCTGAAGAGTACCCCATGAAGCATGATTCCTCATACCATAACGCTCTGATGTAAAGAGAATTGCATTACCACCAAGCACCCACTGCGGAGCACTGTCGGTATATCCGCTCTCAGTGAGATTTATCATAGACTCCCCTCCCTTCGTGCTTATTATTCCTATGTCATCGTACGGATAATGATTTCTCGCACAATAACTCATAAGAATCCATTTTCCGTCAGGAGACCAACTATATCCGAAAGATCCTGTAGTAGAATAGCATTGGCTACCGTCAGTTATCTGTCTTATCTTACCAGTCTCGATATTCATGATCATAAGCCTGTCCCTGTCCTCTATATACGCAATTTCCTTTCCGTCAGGAGAATAGACAGGCGCACGACGATCGACCTTATTGTTCTTGAAAAGAGGTTTTTCTTCTACAAGAGTTGCGTAAGGAAAACTTATATCTTCCTTGCGTACTAGTTCTGCAGTGTAGATATTCCATATACCTTCCCTTTCAGAAGCATATGCAAGCTTCTTTCCGTCCGGAGAGAATACCACATCAGCTTCAGCCTCCGGGGTATCAGTGATTTTCTTTACAGTATTATATTCTGTAGAAGCCACAAACACCTCTCCCCTGCTGATGAATGCAATCTGCTTTCCGTCAGTTGAAAGATCATTGTCACCACCTCCGGATACTGAAAGTTCAGCAAGATGGTCGTCATTCTTATCGGATTTGACCGTAATCTGAAGCTTCCTGGCAGCTGCACCGGCCTTCTTTACATAGATATCTCCATCATATCCATAGCAGATATCATCATTATCAGAAAGAGTAAGGAAACGCACTGGATGCGTCTTATGCTTAGTGACGCGGCTGACATTCTGAGAATCATCCACAGGGAATGAATATATATTGAAACTTCCGTCTCTTTCGCTCATAAAATATACAATCTTTCCGTCAGCAGACACCTTCGGAGAACGGTCTTCACCCTCGAATGATGTGAGTTTCATGTGCTTTGAACCGTCATACATCCAGATATCCCTGGTTACGGATGAAGTATGATGTTTACGCCATATATTCTCACCTCCCTTGCAGTCCTGATAAACAAATGAACCGCCGTTTCCGATAAAAGAAACCTCTTCTGCAGGGGTAGCAAGTATCTGCTCGTATCGTCCTCCATCCACTGCTACTGAATAAAGTTCAGTCATTGAACTCTTTGGAAACAAAGCACTTGAAGCAGGATCCTGAATCCTTGCGGTAAACAATATATTCTTTCCGTCGGGAGTGAATGTCCAAGGAGTTTCCTTAGCCGAATGAGTCGTTACTCTGAAAGGTACTCCCCCACTGACTGGGATTGTATAAATATCGAAATTACCATATCTGTCCGAAGCGAAAGCCAGTGTCTTTCCGTCCGGAGACCATACCGGAGAATAATCATATGCCGTATTCGAGGTCAATTGACGGGCCTCTCCACCCTCAGAGTCAACAATGTAGATATCTCCCTTGTATGAGAAAGCTACACTATTTCCGTCTGGAGAAATCGACGGATAACGAAGCCATGAAGCATTTTCAGCATAAGCCGACACGGCAAATAATGCCATAAGAAGAAGACAGATACGTTTCATAGTATTGATTTTATATATTCGCAATAATGCAAATATAAGAAAAAGGGATGACCTTTCGGCCATCCCTGTAAAGATTATCACGTCAAGCGATTAGTCCTGAAGCTTAGCGCAAAGGAACTCACGGTTAAGACGTGCGATGTGAGTGACTGTAATGTGCTTAGGGCACTCCATCTCACAAGCCTTGGTGTTGGTACAAGCACCGAATCCGAGCTCGTCCATCTTTGCCACCATTGCCTTTGCACGCTTTGCACCCTCTACCTTACCCTGTGGAAGGAGAGCGAGTGAGCTTACGCGAGCTGCAACGAAGAGCATTGCAGAACCGTTCTTACAAGTAGCAGCACAAGCACCGCAACCGATACATGCTGCACCGTCCATTGACTCCTCAGCCTGCTCGTAAGGAATAGGAATCACGTTTCCATCAGGAACACCACCTGTTCTTACAGATACGTATCCACCAGCCTGGAGGATCTTATCATAAGCCTGACGGTCTACAACGAGGTCCTTGATTACTGGGAATCCCTTTGCTCTCCAAGGCTCGATAGTGATAGTATCGCCATCCTTGAATTTACGCATATGGAGCTGGCAGGTAGTCACCTCATCGTCCGGTCCGTGTGCACGTCCGTTGATATAGAGCGAGCAAGCTCCGCAGATACCCTCGCGGCAGTCGTGATCAAATGATACTGGACCGCTGCTCTTGCATCCCTTCTCGACAGCTACCGGATCTGCACCCTCAGCAATAAGCTGCTCATTGAGGATATCGAGCATCTCGAGGAAAGAGCTGTCAGAGGAAATATTCTTAACCTGATAGGTCTCAAAATGTCCTTTTGCCTTGGCGTTTTTCTGACGCCATACTTTCAATGTCAAATCCATGTCTAATTAATCTTTATAGTTTCTGGTAGCTATCTTAATATTCTCATATACAAGAGGTTCCTTATGGAGTTCAGGCTCTACACCCTCACCCTTGTACTCCCAAGCGGCTACATACATATAGTTTTCGTCATCACGCTTGGTCTCACCCTCTTCAGTCTGCATTTCCTCACGGAAGTGACCTCCGCAAGACTCGTTTCTGTTGAGAGCGTCACGAGCCATAAGCTCACCGATTTCGAAGAAGTCTACAAGACGGAGTGCCTTCTCGAGCTCCTGGTTGAACTCACCGTTCTCGCCGGCTACATAAACGTTCTTCCAGAATTCCTTCTTGAGAGCCTGGATCTTCTCGATAGCTTCCTTAAGACCTGCCTCGTTACGAGCCATACCTACATTATCCCACATGATGAGACCGAGTTCCTTATGGAATGAGTCAACGGTTCTCTTACCCTTCACAGCGAAGAGCTTGGCGATCTTGTCAGTAATAGCCTTCTCAGCCTCTGCGAACTCTGGTGCGTTCACGTCAGTCTTAGGCTCCTTGAACTTTCCTGCGAGATAGTCACCGATAGTATAAGGAAGGATGAAGTAACCGTCGGCAAGACCCTGCATAAGGGCAGATGCACCGAGACGGTTTCCACCGTGGTCAGAGAAGTTAGCCTCACCGATAGCGTAGAGACCTGGAACTGTTGTCTGGAGGTTATAGTCTACCCAGATACCACCCATTGTATAGTGGATAGCAGGATAGATCATCATTGGCTCCTCATATGGATTCACGTCAGTGATCTTTTCGTACATCTGGAAAAGGTTACCGTATCTTGCAGCGATTACATCCTTTCCGAGACGCTCGATAGATGTCTTGAAATCAAGGAATACAGCAAGACCGGTATTGTTCACACCATAACCTGCGTCGCAACGCTCCTTAGCTGCACGTGAAGCAACGTCACGTGGAACGAGGTTACCAAATGCAGGATAACGACGCTCGAGATAGTAGTCGCGATCCTCTTCTGCGATATCAGAAGCCTTCTTTGTACCTGCGCGGAGAGCCTTTACGTCCTCCATCTTCTTAGGTACCCAGATACGTCCGTCGTTACGGAGTGACTCTGACATGAGAGTAAGCTTAGACTGCTGGTCTCCGTGTACTGGAATACAAGTAGGGTGGATCTGTGCAAAGCATGGGTTTGCGAAGAATGCTCCCTTCTTGTAGCACTGCCAAGCTGCAGAACCGTTAGAGTTCATTGCATTGGTAGAGAGGAAGTAAGCGTTTCCGTAACCACCTGTAGCGATAACCACAGCGTGAGCACCGAATCTCTCGATCTTACCTGTTACGAGGTTTCTTGCTATGATACCCTTAGCCTCACCGTTGATGAGGACAACGTCGAGCATCTCATAGCGTGGGTAGCTCTTTACTGTACCAGCCGCAATCTGACGGTTAAGGGCAGCATAAGCACCGAGAAGGAGCTGCTGTCCGGTTTGTCCGCGGGCATAGAAGGTACGGCTAACCTGCGCACCTCCGAAAGAGCGGTTGGCGAGAAGTCCGCCGTATTCCCTTGCAAAAGGAACACCCTGTGCTACGCACTGGTCAATGATGTTGTTGCTGACCTCGGCAAGACGGTAAACGTTAGCCTCACGTGCACGGTAGTCTCCTCCCTTGATTGTGTCGTAGAAGAGACGGTAGATCGAGTCGTTGTCGTTCTGGTAGTTCTTAGCTGCATTGATACCACCCTGTGCTGCGATAGAGTGAGCACGACGAGGTGAGTCGCTGATGCAGAATACCTTCACGTTGTAGCCAAGCTCTCCGAGTGAAGCAGCTGCAGATGCTCCACCGAGACCTGTACCAACTACAATGACTTCCATTTTTCTTTTGTTGCCAGGGCTGACAACGCGGATCTGAGATTTGTGCTTTGTCCATTTCTCGGCCAAAGGACCCTCAGGAATCTTAGAAATAAGTTTTTCGGCCATTTTTATAGTGTGTTTGTGAAATTTCGGCACGAAGCTACTCATTTATATGATATAAAACAATAACTACCTATCATAAATAATAGGTAGTCAATGGCAGATTATCCTTTTTCCTTCAGACTTACGAATACTGGTACAGACTTAATCTTTCAGAATGCACTTGCAATGTGATCCCGAACGCAGTTAAGGATCCCTAAAACAGTGTAGGATCGTCGAGATTGATATTGCCTTTTTCCAGTCCGAGATGCCTGTATGCCAGTTCGGTCGCCTCCCTGCCGCGCGGAGTTCTCATTATGAAACCTTCCTTTATAAGAAATGGCTCATAAACCTCTTCCAAAGTACCCTGGTCCTCCCCTACTGCTGTGGCAATAGTATTGGCACCGACCGGGCCTCCCTTGAACTTTGTAATAATTGTCTTAAGTATCTTATTGTCAATGGCATCCAGTCCCCTCTTATCAATATTGAGGGCATCAAGAGCATAACGGGCTATCTGAAGGTCCACATTGCCGTTGCCCATTACTTGAGCAAAGTCACGTACCCTTCGCAGAAGCGAGTTGGCGATACGTGGAGTACCACGGCTTCGAAGAGCGATTTCGTAAGCCGCATCCTGGTCGATGGTCACCTTTAATATAGAGGCACTTCTTTTTACGATATTGACAAGGGTCAGAGTATCGTAGTACTCCATGGCGCAGGTGATGCCGAAACGTGCCCTCAGAGGTGAGGTCAGAAGACCGCTTCGAGTAGTGGCACCAACAAGCGTGAACGGATTCAATGATATACGTACAGAACGTGCTCCTGGTCCCTTGTCTATCATTATATCAATCACAAAATCCTCCATCGCCGAGTAAAGGTACTCCTCCACCACAGGAGAAAGCCTGTGTATTTCATCTATGAAAAGGACATCTCCCTCTTCAAGGGAAGTAAGAAGACCAGCAAGGTCACCGGGTTTGTCCAATATAGGTCCGGAAGTGACCTTCATATTCACTCCGAGTTCGTTCGCTATGATATGTGCAAGAGTGGTTTTTCCTAAGCCGGGAGGGCCGTGAAACAGGACATGATCGAGAGACTCCCCTCTCATTTTAGCTGCAGCTACGAAGATTTTAAGATTCGCAACTATCTTATCCTGACCGGTGAAATCAGCCAGATCCTGAGGGCGGATTATTCCGTCCAATTCCTTATCTTTGCCATCATTGATATTACGGGGATCGAAATCTGCCATCGTCAACAACAAAATTATTATATACAAATATAGATATATTTATTGATTTGATGATGTTTATTTTATTGTTGAAATGTTGATAACCGTTTTATCTTACTGATAGTCAGATGGTTTATACTGTATAATTGTGTTAGTAACCCTGATGTGAAGTTCTTGGTAAAATGTGAATTAATAATTTGGAGTTTTGAGGAGACAGCCGTAATATACGGAAAATCTTCTTTTGCCAATTTAGTTTTCAATCGTTTTGAACAGGGTTTTCAACGGGTTATCAACAGGTTTTAGTGGTAAAATGTTAATAAGTTCTGAATCCGTAAACAAACTCGCAGAAAAAATTTCTTCCTCTGACGAGGTGTTCTGCAACGGGCTTTTTCTTTCGGCCCGATGGTTCGTCATGTCGCAGCTTGATTATGACGGAATACAGTTGGTTGTGCTTCCTGACAAGGAGTCTGCCGAGTATTGTGCCGCTGACCTTTATAATCTTATTGAAGGGGACAATGTATTTTTTCTTCCTGACTCGGGAAGGAGTCTGGAAAAAAGTAATTACAAGTCGTCTCTCGGAGTACAAAGGACTTCTGCAGTTGGAAGAATTCTTGATTACAGTGAAGGACAGCTTATAATAGTGTCCTATCCTTCGGCTTTAGAAGAGGGTATCCCTCGGGAAGATAAAATCAGACAGTCTGTATTGAGGCTGAAGGTGGGAGACGAGATCAGTCACGAGGATATAATCCGGTCGCTTTTCGAGTCGGGATTCCAGAGGGTGGATTTTGTGGGAGAACCGGGGCAATTTGCAATAAGAGGAGCTATAGTGGACATATTCTCATATTCATATAATGACCCTTTCAGAATATCCTTCTTTGGTGATGAAATCGATGCTATCAATATTTTTGACTGTAATTCACAGCTTTCCAAAGAAAAAGTCGATGAAGCAGAGATATATCCGGATATTGCCTCGTCTGAAGAAGGGGAGTCTCTGATACGGATAACAGATATGCTTCCGACGGAGACATTGGTATGGCTGGATTCGTCGGATATGTATAAGGACAGGAATTTATTCCTTGAGTTCGAGCGTTTCAGAAGAGTATATCTGGAGCTTCCTCTTTCTCGTCAGAGCGAGGATGTCGTTCACTTCTCGATTGCCCCACAGCCTGTTTTCAATAAGAATTTTGAACTTCTTACAGAAGATATAAGGAAGCGCCTGGAGGAAGGTTACAGGGTACGTATTTATGGAGAAAAGAAATCGCAGCTGGAAAGACTTCAGTCTATTCTTTCTCAGAACGGAGGCATTATGCCGGAATTCGTGGCAGGAAAGAATATACACAATGGCTTCATTGATAATGAAAACAGAGTATGCTGCTACAGTGATCATGAAATATTCGATCGTTTCCACCGTGTCAGCATACGAAGGACAGTGGAGAAGAGTGAACAGCTTACTATCAACGACCTGACTTCGTTCGCAATAGGGGATTATATCGTGCATATCGATTACGGAGTAGGTATCTTCGGAGGTCTTGTCAGGATGAAGGATGACAAGGGAAGGATGCATGAGGTGGTGAAACTAATGTATAAGGATAATGATGTGGTATTTGTTTCCGTTCATGCTCTGCATAAGATATCACGCTATAAATCAAAGGATTCCGAACCTCCTAAAATTCATAAGCTTGGCTCGAAGGTATGGCAGAATCTGAAGGCAAGCACAAAGTCCAAGGTAAAGGATATTGCCAAGGATCTTATTCAGTTATATGCCAAGCGTAAGGGGGCAAAAGGATTTGCATTCTCGCCTGACACTTATCTTCAGCAGGAGCTGGAGTCATCATTCATGTATGAGGATACTCCGGATCAGGAAAAAGCTGTGCAGGCAGTAAAGAGAGACATGGAAGATGACTGTCCTATGGACAGACTTGTATGCGGAGACGTAGGATTCGGAAAGACGGAGGTGGCTATACGTGCTGCATTCAAGGCTGTAACTGACAGCAAGCAGGTCGTCGTGCTGGTACCTACTACTATTCTTGCTCTCCAGCATTATAATACATTCAGGAATCGTCTGAAGGATTTTCCTTGCAATATAGACTATGTCAGCCGCCTAAGGACAGCCAAGGAAGTCTCTGATATTCAGAAAAGACTGAAGGCTGGTACTCTGGATATTGTCATAGGAACACACAAACTTATAGGAAAAGGCTTTGAATTTAAGGATCTTGGCCTGCTTATTATCGATGAGGAACAGAAATTCGGAGTTACTGCCAAGGAAAAGCTCCGTCAGCTCAAGGCTTCGGTGGATACATTGACCTTGACTGCCACTCCTATTCCTCGAACCCTTCAGTTCTCTCTTCTTGGAGCACGAGACCTTTCTATCATCAGTACTCCACCTCCTAACAGAATTCCGGTTCAGACCGAAATCATGGTTTTCGATTCTGATGAGATAAAGAAAATCATCAACTATGAACTGGGTAGAGGAGGACAGATATTCTTCCTTCATAACAGGGTGGAGGAACTTCAGTCCATTCATGATATCCTGCATAGACTTGTGCCTGATATGAAGATATGCGTGGCACATGGACAGATGGAAGCCAAGATGTTGGAAAACAAAATATTGGACTTTATGGCTGGTGATTATGATATGCTTCTGTGTACTACAATCATAGAAAATGGTCTTGATGTTCCCAATGCAAATACCATCATCATCAATCAGGCTCAGAATATAGGCTTGAGCGACCTTCATCAGCTTCGTGGACGAGTAGGTCGCTCTAACAGAAGGGCTTTCTGTTATCTTATTGTACCTCCGCTTCTTTCCATTACGGAAGATGCACGTCGCAGACTGAAGGCAATAGAGTCTTTCTCAGATCTTGGCAGCGGATTCAATATCGCTATGCAGGATCTGGATATTCGAGGTGCCGGTAATCTTCTTGGTGCGGAGCAGAGCGGTTTCATCACTGATATGGGATTTGAGACTTATCAGAAGATTTTGTCCGAGGCAATGGAGGAACTGGGAGTAGAGACCGGAGTAATAACCCGCAGTTCTTCGGATAATTTCGTTTCTGACTGTACGATTGAGACTGATCAGCTTGCTCTTATTCCTGACACTTATATAGATGTGACAGCAGAGAAAATCCGAATATACAAGGAACTGGATTCTCTTACCTCAGACAAGGAACTTGAAAATATGAAGAAAAGGCTTGAGGATCGTTTCGGCAGAATGCCGGAGGAGCTTGTCAGACTATTCGATATAGTGAGGATCAGGCAGCTTGGATTGAAACTTGGATTTGAGAAGATCATAATAAAGAATGGTGTGATAATAGCTTTCTTCATATCGAACCCTCTCTCACAGTATTACAGAAGCGACAGATTCTCAGCTATATTGGAAAAAGTAAGTCAGTATCCGAGACTTTTCGAACTGAAGCAGAATGATAATAAATTAAGAGTGTTTGTAAGGAATGTAGAGGGAATTGATAAAGCATATGCTGTTTTGAATAAATTATTTTAAATTTGCGGCACTTTAAAAATAATGTAAGTGGCTAATCTTATTATAGATATAGGAAATACTGCTCTTAAGGCAGCCTGGGCTGACGGGATGACTCTCGGCAAGACTTTCAGATATCAGGGGGAGAGGATGATTGATTTTATTCTTTCTCTGACTGTAAAGGAAAAACCTGAAATACTGATATTGAGCAGTGTCAGACATTTCTCCCATCAGGTTTTGAAGAAACTGGAAAATGAATGCGAAAGGCTAATTGTTGCTGATGAATATCTTGTTTCTTTCTATGGACTTCCTTCCTGGCTATCTCCTGACAGGATGGCTTCCATAATCGCATCGCGTTATCTTTTCAAGAACAGAAACTGTACTATATTCGACTTTGGTACAGTACTTTCTGTAGATTTTCTCGATGCTGAAGGAAATTTTATTGGAGGTAATACATCTCCAGGCTGTCGTACAAGATTCAAGGCTTTGAACAGATATTCCAAGTCCCTTCCTCTTCTTGAAACTCCGGATGAAATTTCAGAAAGGGGCACAGATATTGCAAGTTCAGTTTCTTCAGGTGTTATTTCAGGAATGTTATCTGAAATAGAAGGATATATGTCCCGATATTCTGAAAATATTACCGTTTTTACTGGTGGAGATGCAATTTATTTTGCAAAAAGAATGAAAAACTCCATCTTTGTAGTTTGTAATCTCGTACTTATGGGATTGGCTTTAATAGCTGTTGAATATGATAAGAAAGATTGAGAAGTTAATTATACTGGCAGTGTTTCTCGTCGTAAGTATTTGTGTGTCAGCACAAGATGGTACTTACGGCGCTTACTCTCCATATTCCGTATATGGTATCGGAGATATTTCGAAGGAGGGTACAGCGTATAACAAGACCAAGGGAGGTACAGGTATAGCTACAAGAAACAGAAAATTCATAAATTATCTGAATCCGGCAGCGGTAACTGCAAGAGATTCCCTTTCCTTTATGGCAGACTTCGGTCTTGTACAGAATAATACTGTATTCAAGCAGGGAGATTTGAAATCGGGACACAATACATTCAACATCTATGATTTCGTTCTGAGTTTTCCTATTTACAGGTCTTCTGCATTCATGGTGGGAATAACACCTTACAGTGATGTCGGCTATGATTTTTCTTCGGTTGAGACTGATCCGAACATCATAGGAAATACAGGCAACATCACATATGATTCCTATGGAAACGGAAGTGTCTATCAGGCATTTTTCGGAGCCGGTGTCACATTATGGAAGAAACTCTCACTTGGAGCTGAGGCCATATATTATTTCGGTAATCTGGATAAAATCACCAGAATGGATTACGCCGATCAGTCTTATAGATCTTTGAACAGCGGAAGTGAACTTACTGTCAGGGGAGTCACCGGTAAATTCGGTCTCCAGTATGAACAGAAGCTTGGAGGTGATATATCGATGACAATCGGAGCGACCTACAGGATGGGAACCGGTATGAAAGGATATTCCACCAATTTCCGTTACGCTACCCAGTCCAGCGTAACCGACTCTCTCAGGCATACAGTGGATACACTTGGAGCAAGAGGAATGAGATTCGGTGATGAAATAGGAGTCGGAATCGCTGTCAGCGGAGGTGAAAAATGGAGTGCCGAATTCAACTATCTCAGATCAGACTGGAGAAAGTCGGGTTTTGATTCTGCACCCGGATTTGCTGTTTCCGGAGAATCAGTGTTTTCATCTACCGTTTCACAGTCTTTCAGAGCAGGATTCGAAATTGTGCCGAACAGAAACGATATAAGGTCATATCTGAAGAGGTGTTCGTATAGGGTCGGTGCTTATTATGATCAGGCATATTATAAGCTTGACGGTAATAATGTAAATTCCATAGGTGTTACATTCGGTATGACTCTACCGGTATTCCAGTGGCATAACGGTATTACCATAGGAGCCGATATAGGACAGAAATCCAGCAACAGAAACAATATGATTCGTGAACGGTATGCCACCTTCTTCATAGGATTCAATATCCATGATCTTTGGTTCCGCAGATTCCAATATAACTAATGGCAAATAAATAAAAAAACACATAATAATACTATGAAAAGAATTGTACTGCTGATTTCAGTAGCTGCTATGGCGCTTATCGCAAGCAGCAAGGTTTCCGCTCAGGGTAAGTTCGGTCCTGACAGTGCGGAGTGTATTAAGTATCTGTCTTATTACACAGAGTATTACAAACAGAAGAATTATGACGCAGCTCTCCCTAACTGGAGAAAGGCTTATAATCTTTGTCCTCCAACAGCAAGATATTCAATGCTCTCTGATGGTACTACTCTTCTTCGCCGAGTTATCCAGGCTAACAGCAAGGATGCTGTATACAGAATGAAACTTGTTGACTCTCTTATGACTATCTATGATCAGAGAGTAGAATTCTGGCCAAAATATGCGGTAAGCTCGCTGAACAACAAGGCTCTTGATATGTATAACTATATGAAGAATGACTCGGAGAAGCTTTTCGCCGGTCTTTGTGATGTGGTTGATAAGACAAAGGAGCAGACAAGACCTAACATATTCCTTTTCCAGCTCAATACAGCTGTAGATCTTTACAAGGAAGCTTCTCTTGATCCTGAGAAGGTGATCGAAGTTTATGAGAACGCGGTGAAGTATCTCGGAATGATGACTCCTAAGAATGATACTGAGAAGAGAAGCATTGAGAAGACTGTCGAGGATGTAGAGAGTCTTTTCATCACTAGCCAGGTAGCTAGCTGTGATAATCTTATCGCTCTTTTCACTCCAAGATATGAGGCTGATCCTGAGAATCTTGACCTTGCCAAGAATATCGTAAGAATGATGGGTATGACAGAGGGATGTACAGATAATGACCTCTTCCTTAACTCTGTGTCTACAATGCATAAGATGGAACCTTCTCACACTTCGGCATACTATCTCTATAAGCTTTATGCAGGCAGAGGAGATGTTGACAATGCTGTGAAGTATATGAACGAGGCTATCAATGCAGAAGAGTCTGATGCGGTTACTGATGGTGGCTACTATTATGAACTTGCTGCATTCTGCTTCAAGAGTGGAAAGAGCCCTATGGCTTATGAGGCTGCTCAGAAGGTGGTTGATCTCGATCCTTCACTCGCAGGTAAGGCTTATATGCTTATGGGTACTATCTGGGGTAGTGTTGTATGTGGCGGAAACGATATCGAGCAGAGATCCAAGTATTGGGTAGCTGTCGATTATATGAACAAGGCAAAGGCTGCTGATGAGACTCTTGCAGAAGATGCAACCAACTATATCAGACAGTATGCAGCATACTATCCTCAGACAGCTGAGGCGTTCATGTACGATATTACTAACGGTCAGTCATACACTGTATCTTGCGGTGGCATGAGAGCTGTGACTACAGTAAGAACTCAGAACTAAGAGGTATTGAAGAATATCATAAATATGTTTAAGATGATTGCAACCGCTGTGGCGGTTGCTTTCGTCGTTTATTCTTGCAAAGGAAAACTGGCAGAAGCGGAGCATCTCGATCTGGCGGAAACTCCTGTTCAGGTGGTCGATGACATGTTCATGCAGCAGACAGAGAACGGACAGGTGAAGATGAGGGCAGAAGCCCCTAGGATGGAGAAATATGAGAAGGACAGTCTGGATTATGAATTGTTTCCTGATGGTTTCTTCGTGTATGGCTTTGATGAATCGGGAAAGCTTGAGACTGAGATTGTAGCTGATAATGCCAGGCATCAGAAGTTTAAAGATGGCAGGGAAAGCTGGGAGGCTTTTGGAAATGTCGTAGTCAAAAATCTGATAAACCAGGAAGTTATGGAGACCGATACCTTGTACTGGGATCAGAAGAATGAAAAGATATATACGCACTGTTATGTGAGGATGTATTCTCCGGACGGCTTCATGCAAGGATATGGAATGGAATCAGACCAAAGGGCCAGAAGTACAATATTATTCAATAATTTCAATAATTATGCGATTGTAGTGAAGGATAGCACACAGGTTTTGATTGATTCTGTCAATTTTATAGGTCCATTTCAAAAAAAATAGAGGCAGATTGAGATAAAATTGCTATCTTCGCACCCCAATATTGTATTTTAAACGATAATAATCTAAAACAATAAATAAAAATGGCAGCACTTGAAACAATTCGTGTCAAGTTCGGAGTCGTGATAACAGTGCTTATCGCAGTAGCGCTGTTGTCTTTTATCATTGACCCGAATACACTTCAGCAGGTAACATCTTCAATGTCATCTAAGTATGATGCTGGAGAAATTGACGGAAAATCTATTTCTTATGTAGATTATCAGACAGATGTAGAGAAATTCACTACTATCAACGAGATTATGAATGGTAATTCAGCTAACACTGAAGAACTTCAGGCTTCTATCAGAAATGCAGCTTGGCAGGCACTCGTAGATAAGTATCTCGTGATCAAGAACGCAAACAAGGCAGGTATTTTCGTTGGAAACGAGGAAATGAGCGATATCGTTGCAGGTAATATTGATTCACCTGTATTCACTCAGAATCCTATGTTCCTCGATGCAAACGGAGCTTTCTCTCCTGCTGCAGTAAGCGATTTTCTTGCATATAAGGATACAGATCAGTCTGGTCGTCTCCAGCTTTACTGGAATTACCTCATTGAAACAGCAAAGACTCAGGAGTACTATTCAAAGTATATGGCTCTCTTTACTCAGAGCAACTTCACAAACCCTCTCATGCTTTCTGAGCTTGTAGCAGGTAACAACAATACATTCGATGTGGAGTTCGTTATGCTTCCTTACGGATATGCAAAGGATACTACAGTGGTAGTTTCTGACAGCGAAATCAAGGCATATTACAATGCTCACAAGAAGTTTTATCGTCAGAATGCAAGCAGAGACATCGAGTATGTAGTATTCGAGGTTAAGCCATCTGCAGAGGATGTAGCTGCTGCTAACCAGGCTATGATCGATGTTTATGAAGAGTTCGCGACTACTGACAACATGAAGGCATTCCTTCTCGCTAACTCTGACAGAACAATTGACAACCACTGGTATAAGGCAGGTGAACTCAATACTGTTGCAAGTGCAGTGAACGACTATGTATTCTCTGACAAAGCTTCTGTTTCTGAGGTTATCGCTAACGGAAACACTTTCTATGCTGTACGCGTTATGGAGTCGGCTATGGTTCCTGAGCAGGTATATGTGAAGTATGCTCCTGCAAATTCAGAGGATGTAGCTGCTGCTCTTGCAGAGGCTGAGGCTCAGTGGATTCCACAGACTCCTGGTTTCGAGGAAGTAATGACTGCTAAGAAGGGTACTCAGGTTACTGTCAATGGTCTCGTATTCGAAGTGCTTGATACCAAGGATGCAGCTCCTATGAAGAGAGTGGCAATTCTCGAGAAGAAGGCTGTGGCAAGCGAGAAGACCAAGAGCGGATACTATACACAGGCTAATACATTCGCTACCAAGTCTGCCGGCAAGTATGCAAACTTCCAGAAGGCTCTCGAGGAGGAAGGTGTGTATGCACATCCTGTAAACAAGATGGCTGAGGGTGCAAACCGTCTCGGTTCTATCGAGAATACAAGAGAGGTTACACGTTGGGCTTTCGATGCTAAGGTTGGTGATGTTTCAAATATCATTACAGTTGACAACAACTACTTCATCGTTGCTGCTCTCAAGGGTATCCATAAGGAAGGATTCACTCCAGTTGAAGAAGTTGCTACTTCTATCAGCAATATCCTTTACACTGAGAAGCTCGGAGAAAAGAAGGCTGCTGAGGTGGCTGAGAAGATTGCTGGTCTTACAGATATGGAGGCAATAGCTGAGGCTCTCGAGACAACAGTAAGCACTAAGGAGGGCGTTGCTTTCTCTGCAATGGGTGCTCAGGGTCTTGACCCGCTCTTCATCGGTGCAGCTTCTGTAGCTGAGGAGGGTAAGATCAATGGTCCTCTCGCAGGAAGCGTTGCAGTGTATGTTTACAAGGTTACAGGCCGTGACACTGGTGCTTTCTTCACTGAGGATGATGCTAAGGCTCAGGATGCTCAGATGATCCAGTACACTACTCAGATGGTTGTTCCGGTGATGATGGAAGATGCTGAGGTTAAGGATAACAGAGCACGCTTCTATTAATAGATAATAAATCAGACTGTCATTCTGAGCGAAAGCGAAGAATCTATAATACAGAAAGAGCAATTGATTCGTTCAGTTGCTCTTTTGTTGTATTATAATTGTCATTTCTACTGAACAAAGCGAATGGAGAAATCTTTTTTAACAGATTTATATATGGATTTCTCGACTCCCTGCGGTCACTCGAAATGACAATAAACATTTTTAACTATATTTGAAGTTCAATATCAGATTTTATGAAGAATATCTGGATAATAATTGTTCTGGGATTGGTTCTTTTGTCGTGTATCAAGGAAAGGCAGGGCGAAGAACTGACGGTAGGGGACAGACTGCCGGATTTCGAGGTGGTGATGAGTGACGGAAGTGTGGTCAATGATGAAATTCTGTCTTACGGGGTGTCCGTTGTCATGTTTTTTCATACTTCCTGTCCTGATTGTCAGCAGGCTCTGCCTCGTATGCAGCAGATATATGATGAATATGCCTCAAAAGGGGTCTCTTTTGCCCTTGTAAGCAGAGAGGAAGGCGCAGAGAATGTTGATATGTATTTTAAGAAAAAGGGACT
Source organism: Bacteroidales bacterium (assembly GCA_017630215.1). Taxonomy (GTDB): domain Bacteria; phylum Bacteroidota; class Bacteroidia; order Bacteroidales; family UBA932; genus Cryptobacteroides. Next base: position 144,373 of record JAGBVR010000005.1, read on the forward strand.
GAAATTGCCTTATTCAGCCCAAAATGACCGTAAGGTGTATGAGAAGTTTGCTCAGACCAGGATTCCACGTATATACATATGTGAAAAGGGCGGAATCATCAGGTATATATTTACCGACGATCCCGTCCCTTCATATGATCAGCTGAAATCTTCTCTTGAAGAGGTTATACATTGAAAAGGAAGTGCATGATGTCACCGTCCTGAACTACGTATTCCTTTCCTTCTACTCCGAGCTTGCCGGCTGCCCTGCAGGCTGTTTCTGATTTCAATGTTACGAAGTCTTCGTATTTGATTACCTCTGCACGGATGAATCCTTTTTCGAAGTCTGTGTGGATCACTCCGGCTGCCTTAGGTGCCTTATCTCCTACATTAATGGTCCAAGCGCGGCATTCGTCTGATCCTGCTGTGAAATAAGTTCTGAGATTCAGAAGCGAGTATGCGCTCTGGATAAGTCTTACAACTCCTGATTCCTCGAGTCCCATTTCTTCAAGGAACATCTGGCGCTCCTCATAGCTTTCGAGTTCGGCAATGTCTGACTCGATCTTGGCTGCAATTACAAGGATTTCGGCATCCTCGTCCTTTACAGCTTCACGTACCTGCTCAACGAACTGGTTTCCAGTCTTTGCTGAAGCTTCATCCACATTGCAGACATACATCACAGGCTTGTTTGTAAGGAGGAAAAGTTCCTTTGCAAGCTGCTCTTCATCTGCGTTTTCAGGCTTTACTGTACGGCATGACTTTCCCTGCTCGAGAGCTGCCTTGTATCTTGTAAGGAGGTCGAAAAGCTTCTTTGCATTCTTGTCTCCACCTGTCTGAGCCTGCTTCTGCACCTTTGCAAGACGGTTTTCTACTGTCTCGAGGTCCTTGAGCTGGAGTTCCAGATCGATAACTTCCTTGTCGCGTACAGGGTCCACTGTTCCGTCTACGTGAACGATGTTGGGATCATCAAAGCAGCGGAGAACGTGAAGGATAGCGTCTGTCTCTCTGATGTTCGCGAGGAACTGGTTGCCGAGTCCTTCTCCCTTGCTTGCTCCCTTTACAAGACCAGCGATGTCCACGATTTCCACTGTGGCAGGAATCACTCTCTTGGGATTGCAGAGGCTTTCCAATACTTCCAGTCTCTTGTCCGGAACGATGGTCGAACCGATGTTAGGCTCGATAGTACAGAAAGGGAAGTTTGCGCTCTGGGCCTTTCCCGAGCTTACGCAGTTGAACAATGTTGATTTTCCTACATTAGGAAGTCCTACGATACCGCATTTAAGTGCCATTTTCTTCTATTCTTTATATCAATTTCAATTCAGCCGGCAAATTTACGCCAACTTTTTCTTTTTCTTTAATTTATTTCTCTTTTTTAGGTCATATTTTTCTCTTTTTTATGCCCTTTCAAATTATTTTCCTGCACATTAGCCGATTATATTATATGCTGATATGAAAAAGCTTTGTGTTATTATCCTTTTTGTCTTATCTCTACACCCTAAGATAGTGGCGCAGGATTCGTTGGTGGTGGTGTTCTGGAATATGGAAAATTTCTTTGATTATACGGACCAGGGAGTGGGAGAGGCTGACAAGGAATTTTCTTCAGGAGGGAGCAGACATTGGACCGGTAAGAGATTTTATGCCAAGTGTGATGCTGTGGCCAAGAGTTTCATGTGGATGGGGGACAGGTATGGCAGGATGCCTGATGTGATCGGATTGGCTGAGATAGAAAACAGGGGAGTACTTGTCAAGCTATTGAAAAATACATTGTTGCGTAAATATGATTATAATATCATTCATTATGATTCCGGAGATAGGAGAGGAATCGATGTGGCTCTTTTATATCGTGAATCTGTAATGACTCCGGTAGATATTACATTGAAAACTCCATGGTATGGGAGTCGTGAACTTTCCACTCGCGATATTCTGCACAGCCGGATGCAGCTTGCGGACGGTCACAGCATTGACTTTATTGTGAATCATCATCCTTCCAAATTCGGAGGAGAAGGTGCTTCGGAGGGAAGAAGAAATGCGGCAATGGCGGCTTTGAAGGAGCTTTGCGATTCAATAGGAAGTATCAATGTCGTGGCGATGGGGGATTTCAATGATTCACCGGAAGGTGCTGCATTTCAATTGATTGACAGTTCTTTGGTTAATAAAGGGATGGAACTGCATCGTAAAGGTGAGGGGACAATCAGATTTGAAGGCAAGTGGGAACTCATCGATATGTTCCTGACAGGTCCGGGAGTGGATGCGGAAATGGAAATCTGCAGGATGCCGTTTCATATTGTCCGTGAGAATAAGCATCCTGGAGAAAAGCCTTTCAGGACCTATTCCGGTCCGAGATACATAGGAGGAATCAGCGACCATTTTCCAATTGTCTTGAAAATCTTCTATTGAATACATCATTGTTTTATTGCTGATTATAACTATATTTGAAAGATTTAATCAAGAATCAAATATAAAATCAATAATATGAAAACCAGAATTGCTGAAAAATTCCAGACTCTCTTTCAGACTGAGGGTGAGTTCTTTGCGTCTGCAGGACGAATCAATCTCATCGGTGAACATACCGACTATAACGGTGGATTCGTATTCCCGGGTGCCATTGACAAAGGTATGATAGCTGAGATAAAGCTCAACGGTATGGACAGAGTACGAGCATTCGCTCTTGACCTGGATGAATACTGCGAGTTCGGTCTTGAAGAGGAAAATCTTCCTGCACAGAGCTGGGCAAGATATATCTTCGGTGTATGCCGCGAGATCCAGAAAAGAGGTGGAAAGATAGCTGGCTTCGATACAGTTTTTGCAGGTGATGTTCCGCTTGGAGCAGGAATGTCTTCTTCTGCCGCTCTCGAGAGCACATTTGCCTTTGCACTCAATGAACTTTTCACCCTCGGAATCGATAAGTTCGAGCTTGCTCGCATCGGTCAGAGCACAGAGCATAACTACTGCGGAGTGAAGTGCGGAATCATGGACCAGTTCGCTTCGGTTTTCGGCAAGGCGGGCAATCTTATGCGTCTTGACTGCCGTTCGATGGAGTTCGAGTACTTCCCGTTCGATCCTGAGCAGCACGGATATAAACTTGTACTCCTCAATTCCCTTGTAAAACACGAGCTTGTAGGTTCGCCATACAATGACCGTCGCGCTTCTTGCGAGCGTGTGGCAAAGGTCCTCGGACAGGAATTCCTCCGCGGTGCTACAATGGATCAGCTTGAGGCTGTCAAGGATCAGATTTCTGAGGAGGATTATCTCCGTGCACGTTATGTAATCGGTGAAGAAAAGAGAGTCCTTGATGTTTGTGAGGCTCTTGGAAAGGGTGATTATGAGACAGTGGGAGCACGTATGTATGAGACTCACTGGGGAATGTCCAAGGATTATGAAGTGTCTTGTGAGGAACTCGATTTCCTTGCTACAGTGGCTCAGGAGTGCGGCGTGACAGGTTCACGTATAATGGGTGGCGGCTTCGGAGGCTGTACCATCAACCTCGTCAAGGCTGAACTCTACGATGCATTCATCGCCAAGGCCAAGGCAGCTTTTGCAGAGAAATACGGTCACGAGCCAGTGGAGATTCCGGTAGTTATCAGCGACGGAGCACGCAAGCTTGCATAGGTTCTCAAAAGCTTTTGAGCGAGTGGCAGCACTTATCTTATTTAATATTAGATTGTTATCTATATAAGGGTCGGAAAAATATCCGACCCTTGTTTATCTAAAGTAATGATAATGAGTGTATTAGGTGATGCGCCCCTTTTTCGGCATTGGAACTGAGAGGTGTGTTCTGACTTTTTTGACCTGCTTTTTCATTTAATCCTTGATTATGCCATCTTCGAGGCGAGCCATGCGGCGTCGATCTTTGCAAAGCCGTCTTCGGGACGGATCTGGGGATTGCGCTCGAGGATGCCGGCGCAGTCCTGGTAGACGTTCCAGCCTATATTGACTCCGAGCATCTGGCCGTCAAGGGCGTACATGAATGTCAGAATCCTTTCTTCACCTTCTCCTTCGCTGCGGTAGAAATGGAAAGGTGTGGCGAGGAATTCTTCCTTCTGGTCTGCTCCGACTGTCTTCTGGATCATTTCGAGCTTGGTGACGTATTTGCACATTTCCAGTACTACGTCATTGAGACCCGCAGAATTGATCAGAACCTTTTCCATCAGGGAACCCATGTCGTTCACACGGCGGAGGGTGTACCCTCCCATAGCCTTGGTATGCATGGTGATGGCGTGCATCTGGGTTTCAGATATTTCGCCTTCAGGGATGAGCCAGACCATAAGCTTGCCTGAAGGGTCGTGGTAGAGGGTTTCGTATCTGGCGAGATTGACCTGGCCGCAGTGAGGACATTCCCAGAGGAAGAGGGAGCCGTCGGCTACTTTGGACTTCAGTTCGGGATTTTCTGAGATATTGATGCTTCTGTATACTGTTACTTTGTGCTGCTGTCCGCATTTGGTGCAGGGGGCAAGTGCTTCGTTTATGATGGACATATTGTATTGGTTTGAAAGTGGTTTGTAGATTTCTCGTCTCACTGCGTTCGCTCGAAATGACAGTTGGACGTTCGCTTAGATGATTGAATGTTTGCTATTATAGTTGGACGTTCGCTCGGAATGACAGTGGATCAGAATGAAACATTGAATGTAGGACCGATGTGGAAACGGTCGAGGGTGAGGCCGCTGTTTGTGGTGATGTCATTCCATGCAGATCCGCCGTTATAAGACATTGTCACTCCGAATGAGCAAGGCCATTCGAGGGTGAGTATGCTGTGCATATCCAGTGTCAGGTCTCCTCCGATTGACCATAATCCTTTTCTTCCAATGAATGAATAATCGAAGTGGGGGGTGATCACAAGTCTCTTGATGGAGAAGAAATTTCCTCCGAGAGCGATGTCTCCGATGAAGACAGGCACCGCATAGTCGGCCGTTATCTTGGTGATATTGGCGTTGCGGATGGAAAGCCAGCTGGAGAGGGAGGCGTTGGATGAAAGTCCGCGCGGAAGGACGCTGACGATCGGCTGTCCGAATACAGCGTCTGAACGAAGCTTCTGCTGGGTCATCATTGTAAGTTTGAGGCCCTGTTCCGAAAGGATTCCCGGTACATAGCCGTAGATATAGAAATATCCCATAGGAGACAGGTACAGGCTGCTTTCCAGACTGCCGGATGCTCCGATTTCAGCTCCTATTCCCCATTTGGGATATACTGCAGAGCTGGCTGTTCCGAGCATTGTGTATCCTCGGAGTGAACCAGTGAGGCTGTGTCTGAAAGTGTTTTTCCCGTGGTTATGTCCGATGAATACGGGATTGTATCCGGAGGTGTATTCTCCGTCTTGTCCGAGGGTGCCATGCTCTTCCATTTCCATTATGACAAGGCCTGTGTTGAACTTGTCGTTTCCTATTCTGTAGGTAAGTTTTGGAATAAGTCCCTTGTACCATCCTCCTGATGAGAAATTCAACGGAATGTAGGTGGAGAGTATTCCTTCTATATAAGGGGCTGAAAGTTCGCGTGACGATACTTCCATGGAGGCCTTTCCGTCGGGGAGGAGATAGGCGTATGCATTGTATTGGCGAGCCGCCCTGTCATTGAAATTGAGAGTGGCTTCAATTACAGGGTAAAATCCTGAATATGTGAATCTTGCATGACCGGAGTGTCTCCATTTTGCAGGATTGTACGGGTCTTTGTGGGCTGAGTATCCTATTTCTCCGACTGCGGTGGAAAGTCTGTTCTGGAATATTCCGGTGGCACCCAGAGATGCGGCCTGCCATATGTGGTCGAAGGACATGTTCATGATGTTGTCGACGTTTACATATACCGGAGCCCAGGAGTGCAGGTTGAATGCATTCGGAAGCTTGCGATATGGCTGTGGCTGCGAAACGGTCACTTTCTTGTCGGTTTCGGCCTCTTTTTCCAGAGCTATGGCCTTTTCCTGAGAGGTGATTGCTTCAGCTATATGGTAATGATGAAGGTCGCGGAAATCGGCGGGTTTATTCATCAGGGAATCCACCCTGGTACGGTAGATCTTCTTGCCGTCAAGGGCCTGTGATGAGTAATAAAGCCAGTCTCCGATGTATTGGAAATCCTCGGCTCCGTAGCGTGTGGATGTTTTCTGTGTGAGTTTCCCTGTGACTGGATCCAGATGGTAGAGTTCATTGACTCCTGTGCGGTCGCAGGTGAACATCAGCTGGTCATCCTTGGCATAGAAGTCTTTGATTCTGACGGGCTGCGGTTCAAGGATGGTTTTCCAGCTTTCTGAAACCTGAAGATTGTCATCAAGTCTCAGGCTGTATATTCCGTAACCTTTGTCTGATATGGCTGTTACATAGATGTCATCGCCTATCCATACGGGTTCCAGAAGCTGGAGGCTGTCTGGTGCCTGGAAGCTTCGTATTGTCTTTCCTGTGCGGTTGCCGATGAGGTCGAGGAAGGATTTGCCGTTGTGTCCGTATCTTGTAGCTGCGATTTGAGACTGTGACTGTGCAGGGTTGTACAGAAGTCCGGGATTCCTGACTGTATGTTTTCTGCCTTTTCCTTCCTCGATGTATCTTATTTTCGACTTTGTCTGAAGGCTCCAGCGCTCGTCTGTGCTGGTTTCGCTCCAGTAAAGTCGCTTCGAATCAGCATCCCACCACATTCTGCCGGCATCTGATGCGAAACTGCTGATTCTGGTTTCCTTTCCGGTGCTGTCGATGCGTACGAGTGTAGGTACATCTATATGTCCCTTCCTGATGGCGTAGAGGTCATTTCCCGCGACGGTATTGTTCTTATATTCTGTGTAGAATCGTCTGTCTGAGGTGACTTGTTCAGAAGGAATATATGGCTTTCTGGATTCGGCGTCAGCCTTCCACAAGGTATACATTGTGTCGCAGACTTCCATAAAGGCATTGTTGAACTTTTGGCCGGTGAGTTTCTTCGTGGTGGTGTAGAATGCTCCGAGATTATATGGTCGGCGCGATGCCAGATCATATCCTGCATTCATAAATTCCGGACAATCATACAGATAGCGGAATCCTCCTATGGTGAGATAGCCTAGGGAATAATAGTTAGGTGCATTATTGACCTGGGATACAAATCTCCATTTGTCCCAGTTTCGGAAGTCTCCGTTGTCGAATGCTACCCAGTAGTAGTTAAGAAAATCTGCTGTCCTGCCTCTTCCTGATGGGGTCCATGCGGTTTCAGTGATGACTGCATCGCCTTCCATATTGGAAATTCCGGGATATATCAAAGATACCAAAATATTCCACATTTCTCCGAATGCCCATGTGAACGGTTTCTGAGCTCTTGTCATTCCGAACTGCATCTGGGTGACATGGCGGGATTCATGGACGGACAACATTGTGCTCCAGGGCATAGGTTCAGGGTCATATGCGGATGGAAGAGTGAAAAGATCCATTCTCTTAGGCGCCCAGGCTACGGATCCGTTGGCTGCATTATAAGCGTGCATGACCACTGGCATTTTCTTGCCGTCACCCTGACCGGAAAGATAGCCTGTGGTCAATGACACAGGTATGCGGAATCTTTCGATCTTTTCAGCATACACTCTGGCCAGAGAATCCGTTCCTTCCGGATAGATGATTTTGAAATTATCTGTTTCAATGGAATACCACTTCAATCGTCCGGGGTCGTCACCTGTGACATAGAACTGGGCTGAAGTCATAAGAGGCAGCAGAAATGCAGCCAATGTCATTATATGTCTTAAAAATCTCATTTTCTTGTCTCAAATTCGATTACAAATCTAATTATTTTTTATATTTTTGCGACCTATTGCCTATAAATAAGCCATAACAATACTGACTTTATATGACAACAATTCTTAATGTGCTTTCCGTGCTCGGAGGACTTGCAATGTTCCTCTACGGTATGGCACTTATGAGCGAGGGTCTCCAGAAATCTGCAGGTGACCGACTCAGAGCCTTCATGGCCAAAATGACATCCAATGCTTTCAAGCGAGTACTTACCGGAACTGTAGTGACCTGCCTTGTGCAGTCGTCTTCTGCCACTACCATCATGGTGGTGAGTTTCGTAAATGCCGGACTTCTTACTCTTGGTAACGCCATCGGAGTCATCATGGGTGCCAATATCGGTACCACACTCACTGCTTGGATCACTTCACTTGGATTTTCAGTGAACATCGCCCTTTTTGCTGTGCCTATGATGGCTTTCGGTTATCTGATGCATAGCTCTAAGAAAGCCACTTTGAAAAATGTAGGCCAGTTCCTGATGGGATTTGCAGTGATGTATGTAGGTCTTACCTTCATGAAGGATTGTTCAAATGCTGTTCTCGGTGAGTATCAGTCAGGTATGATGAACTTCTTCGGAAGCATCAACGGATTCGGATTTGGTTCAATACTTCTTTTCCTTATCGCCGGTGCAGTACTTACCATCGTTCTTCAGGCTTCAAGTGCGACAATGGCGATTACAATGCTCCTTGCAGCATCGGGTCTCATCGACTTCAAGCTTGCAGTAGCAATGGTGCTCGGAGAAAATATAGGAACTACCATTACAGCTAATATCGCTGCAGCTGTAGCAAATACATCAGCGAAGAGAGCGGCACGTGCACATACTATCTTCAATATAATCGGAGTTATCTGGGTACTTTGCCTGTTCAGACCTATCGTGAAGCTTATCTGCATTATAATGTCTGAACTTGGATTCGTGGATCCTACAATAGCAAGTTCACAGCTTGCAGCTATCGCCGGAGGAAGTGTTGCAGCAGATGCTGAGATTATGGAAACATATAAGAATTCGCTTCTTTACGGAATCGCAATGCTTCACACTCTTTTTAATGTGACAAATACTCTTGTTCTTATATGGTTCACTCCGCTTATCGAGAAATGTGTGATATGGCTTGTCAAGGAACCTAAGGGTGAGACAGAGGTATTCAGACTCAAATATATTGCCGGAGGTCCTCTCAGCACTGCGGAACTTTCTCTCAATGAGGCACAGCAGGAACTTATCCATTTCGCGGAGATCTGCCGTAACGGTTTCGGATATATCCGTCAGGCTATCAATGAGCAGGATCCAGAGAAGTTCGACAAACTTAACGAGAAACTTATCAAATATGAGGAGATCTCAGACCGCATCGAGTATGAAATCGCTACATATCTTAACGAGGTGGGCAAGAATGAGATCAGTGAAGAGGCTGCCAATACCATCAAGTCGATGTACAAGATTATCGGTGAGCTGGAGTCTCTCGGAGATTCTGGCGAGGCTATCGGACGTATTCTCAAGAGAAAGAATGTACACGGTAAGGTATTCGACAAGCCGCTTCTCGACCGCCTGAACAAGATTATGGATCTCGTACAGAAGGGTTATGATGTAATGATCGAGAATCTTAAAAATCCTGAACTCAAGGATATCTCCAATGCTCATAATGCAGAGTACAATATCAATGAATGCAGGAATCATCTCCGTGAGGAGCACATCGTGAATATCGAGAGCAACAGCTACAATTACCTCACAGGTGTTTACTTTATGGACGTTATTGCAGAGCTTGAGAAGATCGGAGACTTCCTTATCAATGTTTCTCAGGCAGTTGTAGGAAAATATGATAAATAGGATTTTTACAATATTGCTTCTTGCGGTCCTTTCCGTAAGTTGCTCACAGGGAAAGAAGGCAGAGCAGTTCAAAGCTCTGCCTTTTCCCGATATGTCAGTTCCGGCTATGATGTCGGGTTCTCAGGATATAGCAGAATATCTTGCAGAACATTATTGGGACAGTTTTACCGATCCTTCAAGGACTTATCCTTCAGATTCACTGCTTGTAAGCGGTGTCAGGAAGGTAGATGTTGAGCAGAAGTTTGCAGATTGGACTTATATTCTGGATATGTTACAGTTTCATAAGGCTGAGAAAGCTGTTTCCGGTCTTTATTTCAAGGCTTTGGCCTGTGAGAAAGCTGATACATCGTCAGGCGTGTTCGAGTTCTTCAATGAACTGGCATACAAGTATTTATATGATCCAAATTCTCCACTTCGCAATGAGGATTATTACAATGTCTATGTTATGAAACTTGCGGGATACGAAGGACTTTCTCAGGAAATGAGAGGAAAATATGAGTTCGATGCCAGAATGACTTTCCTGAACCGTACGGGTACCGTAGCCGCTGATTTCAGATTTGCAGATAAGTTTGGCCGCATTCATACTCTTCACGGGGTAAAAGCACCTCTGACCTTGCTCTTTTTCAGCAATCCGGGATGTAATGCTTGCATGGAAATCATCAATGTACTCAAAGGAGAACCTGCAATCTCAGGAATGATAGCAGACGGTACTCTTGCTGTAATTAACATATATATAGACGAAGATCTCCAGGGCTGGCGTGACTATATGCCTGTTTATCCGGAGCAGTGGTATAATGGATTCGATCCCGATCTTGTGATCCGTACTGAACATCTTTATAATGTCCGTGCGATTCCTTCCCTTTATCTTCTTGATGAAGAAAAAAGGGTCATCCTGAAGGATGCCCCTGAAAAGCGTCTGTTCGAATATTTACTTGCCGGACAGTTGTGATCTTCTGTATTGGAACGGTGTCATGTCAGTGACCACTCTGAACCATCTTGAGAAATTGTAGTTCTGAGGGATACCTACACGTATTCCGATTTCTTCTATTGACATTTTCTCCGGTGAGGTCAGCAGTGACTTGCTTTCCTCGATTCTGAGAGTGTTGAGCCAGACCTGGAATGTCTTGTTCAGACAATTGTTAAGATATTGTGAGAGATAATTCTGATTTGTTCCCATTTCAATGGCTACATCCTTGATTGTCAATCCTTGACGGCAGAATTTCTTTTCATTGACCCATTCATCTACCAAAGGACCTAACTTGGATGAGAGGTCCTGTGCCTTTTCTTTTTTTACAGGCTCCGGTTCCTTTTCCAGTTCCAGATTCTTTCTTCTGATCACATCGATCTTTTTAGTGGCGAAACCTACTACCTTGAATGTGAGATATACATATATCACTGGAAGAAGGAAATAATAAGGCTTCTGAAGAAAATCAATATATAATACACCTAAAGTGCTGACTGATAAGATGAAGGATACAATTAAAGTCGAATACATCCATTTCATATCCGGTCCTTCATCATAGTAATTTTCTATTTCAGTGACGCATTTCCTATATTCTTTAAGACAGGTATAGAGCATCCATGCGCATTTGACTCCGTACGTACATCCGAATAGCACCATCATAACTTTCTGAATGGAAGGAAATAGCACTCCTATTCCTCCGGCTACCAGCATACAGGATGCCGGTATCACACCATCTGCTATGAAATTCTTCATGCGGTATCTTGGTGTCTCTATCAGAAACAGGAATGATGAATAAGAAAGCCACGAAAATATGAGAGTGAAGGTAGACAGCAGCCAGAAATCTATGTAGTCCCCAAAATGCGTCCTCATCATTATTCTGAATGTACAGTATAAGACCATCAGTCCTGTGGCGCATCCCAGAACATATCTTGATTTTCTATAGCTTTTCAAAGCCGGATCTTTCTTCGGCATATTCAGCAGGGTTACAACTGCCGTAAGAATGCTGAATATACTGATGTATCCGAAATTGAATAAAATATATGTCAGCTGAGCTTTTTCCATTTTAGTTGTTTTGCTGTGCAAATATAGAATTTTTCTAAAATAAAAAGTTGTATTTACGTGAATTTTCATTCGTATACAATAAATATTAATTGTGATTACGTGAAATTATATGCTCCAAAATAGGATTTTCGTTAAAAAGTGTGTGTTTGTAAATAAAAATTGTGCATTCGGAAAAACCGCAATGCAAGTTTTGGAAACAGGTTTTTTGTCATCATACCTTTGCTTTCGCTGAACGAAAAGAGATCCCGTAATTCTATCGGGATATTACAACTCTCTTTATTCGTCAGCACCTGTTTTACCTATTAAATGGAGATTTGCTGATGAAACGCTATCTTACAATTGCAGTAATTTTTCTTATGGCCTTTGCCGGTACAGCTTCCGCCCAGAAGGTGGCCGTGAAGACCAATGCTCTTTACTGGGCTACGACTACTCCTAATATAGGAATGGAGTTTTCCATGAGCCCGCGCTGGACTTTCGAGATTGCAGGTGGATATAATCCATGGCTTTTGAACAAGGAAACTAATAAGAAGGCCAAGCACTATCTTGTGACTCCGGAAGTAAGATACTGGTTCTGCGAAAGCTTCAACGGTCATTTTATAGGAGTGAATGCAAATTATACCCAGTTCAATGTGGGTGGCGTTCATGTTCTGAATCCTTTCTATAAGTCTTCCGGTGATGGTCCTTTCATCGATGCATGTCTGAATTCACGTGTGGAAGGATGGGCGGCAGGTGCCGGAATCACCTACGGTTACTCATGGATCATAAGCCCGCGCTGGAATATGGAATTCAACCTTGGTCTCGGATACTGGTACTCAGATTATGACAGATACGAAAACCGCAAGTGCGGTCTTTTCCAGGACTCGGCTATAAAGCATGTGGTAGGTCTTACAGATCTTGGACTTTCATTTATTTATATGATAAGATAAGGAGAGACGGTTATGAAGAAGATAATTATACTTTCAGCAATAATGCTTGTGTTCTCGTCAGTGATGAATGCACAGACAGTAATCAGCGGCCAGTCGCTGACAGAGGACGGAGAGAGAGTCGTGGTATCTTTCGAAGTAGAGACAGATGTAAAGAGCATCCCGGCAAACCGCAAGGAAATCATTATGCCATTCATTTACAATGCGAAGGATACTCTCTGGCTCGAGACACTCGAAGTCTATGGAAAGGGGAGATTCAAGAGAGAAATTCAGGAGAATCACCTTGCAGGCAATAAGGATTGGCAGCTTACTGAAAATCAGGTTCTCAAAGGAGATGTCTATAATTACATTTCTTCTGTCCCTCTTAAAAGATGGATGAAGTCGACCAATCTTGGAATCAAGAGGCAGATGGTAGGATGCAATTGCGAGGATGAGCTGGCAGATCAGACACTTGCCGAGGGAGTGGCCCTCTTTGAAGAGCCGATGCTTCCTGCAAGAAGAATCCCTGCTACCTTCACGCTTGCTGATGCTACAAGACATTGGGATTTCGGAAGGGATGAGCTGGAAATCATCTTTAAGGTGTCGAAGATCGAGATTGATTCTACAGTATTCAACAATGAAGTGACTTTCGGCAAGATACTTTCAGCTATTGACAAGATCTTCGCGAATCCTAAATACAAGGTAGATAAGATCGAAATCGCCGGATATGCTTCACCAGAGGGACGCCGCAGCTTCAATAACTGGCTCGGACAGAATCGAGCAAAGGCCCTGATCGACTATATCATAGAGCATAGACCTCAATACAATCTCACAGCGGACAATTTCCGTCTCCGTAATGGAGAAGAGAACTGGGAGGGACTCAGAAGACTTGTTCTCGCTTCAGCTATAGAAGAAAAGGATCAGGTGGTGGAGATCATTGATATGGAACTTCCGGATGAAGAAAAGAAGCTTAAAATCAAGGCGATAGATAATGGTAAGGTTTGGCAGAAGATGTTGAAGCAAGTATATCCTCATCTAAGAAGTGCACGTTATCTGGCTGTTTACTACGATTCTACTCAGGATGAGGCTGTCGATATGATCAATCTGGCAAATCAGATGATCCGCGAAGGAAAATATGCCGAAGCATATGAGACTGTGGAGCCTTACTCAGATGATCTGAGAGCTTACAATACAATAGGAACAGCACTGATGATGCAGGGTAGGTTCGAGGATGCTCTCCCTTGGCTCCAGAAAGCAGTGGAAAACAATACGGCATCGGCTCAGGAAAATATTGACCTTATAAATGCTGAACTCGAGTATGAGGCTGGCAAGAAGGCCGAAATCGAGGAATACCTTAAGAAGTTTGAATAAATACATATTAACACTATTTCACTAACATTTTTAAAATCAAAGTTATGAAACTTACTAAATTGATGTTGTCTGCTTGCGTAGCAGCTTTGGCACTTGTTTCTTGTCAGAAAGAAGAAGGACCTTCAGTACCTGTAGAGACTAAGGTTAAGTCTGTGGATGTTTCCATTGCGAATATGATTCTCACTAAGTCAGAATCAGCCACTATAGCTAAGGGTACAAAGGTTAACCTCAAGAACTTCAAGATCTTCCTTACTGATAATACTTATTCTAAGGTGTATGATGCCTATGGTTCAGATGGATCTACTGCAGCACAGTCTTATTTCACTGCTACAGAATATGATATCACTGATAAAGATGCAAAGGCTTCATTCCATTTTGTGGATCCGGCTTGTACACGAGTTGTAGTTGTTGCAAACATGGGTGATGTAGCATGGGATAAGATCGACGATAAGCTCTTGATCGGCGGACAGCAGGATGCGTCAGAACTTGCACTCTATGGTTATTCTGATCTTGTAAGTGCTGGATCATTCCACAATGAAACAAAGGATGACATTACTTACCAGCTTCCGGTTTACAAGGCGAATGTAACAGTAAAGCCACGCGTTTCACGTTTCGAGATGGATGGTTTCTATGTTAACTTCAAATCTGATCCTGCATACAGCAGCATTAAGTTCAAGCAGCTTGCAGTTCAGAATTATTATCCTGAGACACAGCTTAATACAGGAAATGAGAGTGGCAGCCTTGTAGAGCATGTTACAAACTTTGCAGATCAGGGATCTACATTCGCATGGCTCCATAATGGTCAGAAAGATTGGTATAGAGATGTTTTTGCTACACCGGTTGAGGTAACTCCTTCAGCTCCTTCAGCTCAGGCAATATCTGGCGAAAAGAACTGCTATGCATATCATTTCTTCTCAGGTGATGCAGTTCCTGTAATCATGATCGACCTTGAGGCGGACGGTCTTCCAGCTTACCTTTACTCAAAGACTATCAAGGACACAGAAGGCAATCCTATCACTGAAATCAAGGAAGGATATATTTACCGTATGAATGCTGCCGGTAATATTGACAATGGTGGTGACGGTGACATCGTAGTAGACGAGGATGATATCGATCCTGCAGACAGATGTCTTGATATCACTGTAGATGTAATGTCTTGGGAAGTGGTACTTGTAACTCCTGAGTTCTAATAAAAATCAGCCATTAAGGCTTTAAGATAAAAACAACATCAATAAATAGTGGAGGGGTTTCCTCCCGATGGTGCAAACCCCTCCAATATTTATTAAATCCTTAAAAACCAGAAAAACATACATTGCTTATGAAATCCAGATTAATCGCCCTCTCTCTCGCCATGGCAGGACTTTTCTCCACTTCCTGCTTCCAGGAGGACTATAGCGAGTGCTATAATATCTACAAGCTCGAGATGAGCTATAAGGGAGATGGTAATTCAGAGATATTTCCGGAAAAGATAAACCGTGTGGAGATGTATGTTTTCGATGAGTCGGCCGCATGTGTCAGTTCTACAGTCCTTCCTGATAAGGATGTGGCAGCAAGGGTGACAGTTCTTCCGCCTCTTCCAGCTGGTGACTATAGAATAATCTGTGTAGGAAATACATACGAGACAGGAGTGGAGAACCTGACATCGAAGGATTATACCAAGATACTTTTCGCGGCTGATGACTACCTGAATGGTAAAACGGTTGCCGGTAACGACTCCCTTTATTATGCATCTGTCGATTATGAAATCAAGGCTTTCAGTCCGATGATTTATGAGGAGACCAGGACGGCACAATTTGCAAGTTCGCACTATGATATTCTTGTAGAAGTGGTCAATGCTCCTCCATATGTCGGAAAACATCCGAAGATCGAGTTGATCGGAGTTACTCCTCAAACAGATTTCGAGAATGTTGCAAAAGGACAGGCTGCAGACTATATTATGGAGACTGTACATGATGGTGTGAAAACCACTACAGCCAGAAATAATATAATGAGACATACAAACCATGAAGATGTATATCTGAAGGTAACAGGAGAAGATGGGACAGAGGTGGCTTTGATAAATTTTGCGGAACATCTGGAGAAATTCAAACTATATATCGATCCGTCAAAACATGAGTGTCTGATTCCATTCAGGATCGAATTCGGAACTCCGGAACTTCCTTATCCAAGCGATGAAATATGTACAGATATAACAATAACGATCCCTTCATGGATAATTGAACTTGTAAAACCAGAATTTTAACGGTCACGTTTATGCAGAAAATAAGTAACATATTCAAAAATATAGCTCTGGTGATCATTGCGGCGGTCTTCTCTACCGGCTGCATCTTGGAAAAATACGAAGCATCCGGACTGCAGAACGTGATGATAATGCTTGAAGTTTCGACTGATGGAGTGGTAACAAAGGCAACGGAAGCTCCGACATTGGATGAAATGAAGATAAACACGCTCCGTATCTACGCTTTCCAGGGCAACAGATTGTGCGGTCATTATTATCAGGGAACTGCCTATGACGGCCCTATTCTTATGGATCTGGAGCTTCCAGATGGAGAGAGTAACGTGGATTTCTATCTGATTGCAAACGAAGCAGAGATGGCTTATGAGAACGGATTGGTTCATATAGATGATAAAATGACCAGAACGCAGCTCGAAAACATAAAGTTTACTGCATTGGTCAGCAGAACCGCACTTCCGATGTATTGCAAGAAAACAGAGACCATAGATGCTTCTGATTATGCCGCTGAATCTGCTGCGGTCCAAGGACATCAGGGACACCTCAAGCTTGACCGCCAGGTAGATTTCGTTCTCACACGTTCCCTCGCCAAGCTGTCTGTATATGCCGCGAAATCTATAGAAGCATCTGCTGAACCTCAGATACTTAAGGTTGATCTGATAAATCGCGGAACAAGGGAGTACAGCTATCTTTTCCCTCAGACTGAGGAAGTTCTCGATGCAGTACCTTACCGCTCGAATGACAGGTTGCTGATCGATGCGGCAGTCAAAATATCGAAGGAAGTGGAAAAGGGCGCATCGGAGTCAATGGATCCGGCAAACTATGATGAAGTCATGACGGGAAGCTATCTTCCGGAGGTCTCTGCGGGATATCCTGTCAATGATCCTTCATATAGATGGGATACATCTTCGGGAGATGAGACAGAGGCAGTTCTGTACGTCGAATATACTATGGGAGAGGGAATGGAGATCCTGAGACGATATGTTTATCTTCCGCGAGTAGAAAGAAACAATCATATAAAAGTCTGCATCCTTATCAACGCCGAAGGTCAGCTGATTATCCAATATAATGTAGCAGAATGGGATACGGAGGATGACAATATGAACAACTGGTTCTTTGATTATCCGACCCACTCATATGTCAGACATAATATCCCGCAGACTGCTCAGCAGCTCGAACAGAGACCTGGTTCGCCGGCTGTAATGTCAGAGACAGTGCCTTTTACCGGATACTTCCAGATGACATATCCCGAAAATGATACTTGGAAACCTACATTGACAGGCCTTGAAGCATCAAATTGCAGCATAAAGGTTTACAGAGAAGACCAATTGGTGTTTACTTCTGATGCTCCAGTTTCCCTTCCGGTTTCAGATAAATGGTACAGAATAGAAGTTTATCCGAATGGAGAGGTCAAGTCAGGTGAAAAAGTGAATCTTGCGATTACCTATACCCCGAGCGGACTCGAAGAAATGGAATATCTTCTGATCAACGGATCTTACAACAACTATTTCTGGCCAGGCTCGGATGACGAAAATTTTGTGACAATAACAATGGTAAACTAGAAGAAAAATGAAAGGAATAATAAATACTCTTTTAATCTCGGCGGTTTCGGTGCTTCTGTTCTCCTGTGAAATGAAGGAGTCTTATGAAGTTCCAATGAACGAGGAGATAGTCCTGGACCTTTCCTCTGGAATTACCAAGGCCGTTGTCGAGGATACATCAGTAGAATCTTTTGTGAATCATCTGGATGTTTTCATATTTGCGGATAATGCAGGTATGCCTTCTTCAGCAACTCACTACGGAAGATATCAGGTAAACGGTGCGTCCAGAATCACCCTCGCCGCTCAGAGAAGCTCTTTCCAGAATAATGCATCCTATCATATATACGTTCTAGCCAACAGCAATATCACTGAAAATGATTTCAGGGCTATTCTTGAAGCAGAGGGATATGACGGAATCATCGCAAAGAAGCAGGAAGACGAACTTCTTCACCTCACAGGACTCAATGTCGAAGGTGCTCCTAAATATTTCCTTATGGATGCGTCTTTGCACAATGTAAAGATGAATAACGGAAATCCAGCTGACAATACCGTACTGTCTGTCACTCTTCGTCGCGCAGCGGCAAAGGTGATGATCAAGATCAAGGCAGGAGAAAATGTGGAATTCAAATCTTTTAGTGTAGCTCAGGGATCGGAAGGAGCCCGCTATTACATAAGGAATCTGCCTTACAATGCATTCCTTTTCGCAGAGGCCAGAAATGATGATGAAGTGACAGCCGCTGTAAGGAATACCTCAAAAGAAGGAGATAAGCATTTTTCTTGGGATCCTGAAAAAGACAATAAGAATGTATCTTTATTGACTTATGTTTATCCTAACAGCTGGTCTGAAGGAAGTCTTCTTGAAAACGAGACCTGCGTGGTTATGAATCTTCCTATGATCTTCACTCCTGATGAAGGAACTCCTGTAGAGTATCACAACAGCTGGTATAAGATCCATATGACAGGAGAAAAGGTGATCAGAAGAAACAATTATTATGAGGTCAATATCAATCTCAACCGTCCTGGTGCTATCTCTGAAATCACTCCTGTGGATGTGGAAGATTTGAGATATACTGTAGAGGAATGGATGTCGCAGAATATAAATGTAGGCGGAGATGATAAGCCTAAGTATCTGATGGTTAATAAGTCTAAGATGGATATGCATAATATCGCCGTGGATGCCAAGACACTTGAGTTTGCTTCTTCATCACCGGTTACCATTAGAGTAGAGAACAGATATTATTATGATAAATTCGGTCAGAAAAAGAATGTTCCCGCCACTGTGTCGATTAAAGGAACTACTGATGGGGGAATAGCAGGAAACATCACTGTGAACAGTCCGGTCCCTACCAACAATGCTATCCGCTATTTCACGCTTGTGATAACCAATGAAGATGGTCAAGAAGAGATAGTCGAAGTAACTCAGTATCCTTTGGAGTACATAACAAACCAGCAGGCATACTATTCATATAGAACGGACTTTAAAAATAAAGATGCTTATCCGACAACTTACCAGTATAAGGGCGACCGATATGTAAGTGCTTCGTGGTCAAATAGTCGTTGGAATTACAGCACAGGTACAGGAGACGATTATTTCTTTACATCGAAAGTGGCAGATCAGAATAGCGATGGTACTTCGGATATACATTTCTATTCATACAGTCAGAACGGAACATCTCCAAGTGTGGGTAAGAATTCGATAGACGGACTTGACAATGCAAGAATGTATCATGTGAACATTACTTCCTCATCAAATACATATGTCGTGGGAATTCCTATGCAGGATGCTGACGGATATACTGACAACAGTACTGAAAATTCAAAACTGGTCTCTCCGTCATTTATGATTGCTTCTCAGCTGGGTGCGGTCTATTCTTCAGGAGGAGACACAGAATCTAACCGTAAGAGAGCAAGGACACATTGCAAGGAATATGCTGAGACTTATGTGAATGAAAAAGGTGAAGTGGTGCACCTGACAGACTGGAGGCTCCCTACAGCTGCGGAAATCGGAATCATCGTAAAGTTCCAGACCAAATCTGAAGTAATGGATGTAGTGCTCGGCGGACGATACTATTTCTGCGCATCCGGAACAGTCGGAACAGGAATCACAGGTAATAATGACGGATACTTCCTTCGATGCATCAGAGATGTATATTGATTCCCTGGGATTCGGACAGAGCAAAGCTAATGAATAATACAGAGTAGAAAACAAAGATATGAAAACTAGAATTATAAATATAATCATCGCCCTTGCGGGAATTCTGGCATTGAGTGCTGGCTGTCAGAGGGAAGATTTGCTGTTGCCGGAAACCTCACCTATAGAGGATGGTCTGATCCGTCTGAATGTGAGCGTCGAGGTCCCTGATATGGACATCGTGCAGACCAAGGCTGTTGATCCTGATGGCGGTGGTGTACAGAGGATAAGTGTTTTCTGCTTTGATAAGAACGGTCTGTTCATCACTACTGTGACAGCGGACATCGTCAGTGATGGTAACAATCCTTCATTGGCAGGAACCTTCTCTGTTTCAGTTCCAGACTATACTGAGACCCTTCAGTTGGTGGGTAATCAGAATATGACATATTTCCGCGAGGATGACTATCGCGGAATGTCAGAGGTCGATGTGATGGCGGCGCTTGAGGCTTCTGCCGGACGCATGATCTATTGGGCAAGGAAATCGATTGGTGACTTTACAGCCTCTAATCCTTCTCCGGTGAAGCTTCTCCGTAATCAGGCGAAGATCAGCTTGAGTATCGATCCTTCTGTGTCTTTCGAAGAGAAAGGATGGATCGTAGTGAATTCAAATGCATTCGGAACAGTGGCACCTTACAGCCCGGATCATGGCGGCTTCGTTGCTCCTACTGTATCGGATCCATTTGTCACTCTTCCTGACAACAGATCCAAGCTCGGTGATTATCTCGATGTACTTACAAATGATGTAGAATATATCTTTGAAACTGAGAATACTCCGGCAGATCCTGTAGATTTTATTCTTAAGGGTTCTCAGAAAGGTGGTCCTGATCTGTATTACCGTATTTCTCTCATCGATGAGAATGGAGATAACGTAATGATTATGAGAAACCATCACTATACTGTCAATGTGGTAGGCGAACTGTACTATGGTCAGCAGACTTTCCAGCAGGCGCTTGAGGCACCGGCTACCAACAATGTATGGGTCTCTATCTCTGACAATATCTCGAAGATCCAGGACAGCAGAAACTCTCTGGAGGTGGACAAGACTTATGTAGTCATCGGTGAAAATCAATTCAAGGAACCTAACACATATTATCTCCATTATACTGTTGATAATATGGACGGTACAGCTCCGTCTCAGGCTCAGGTGTCGTGGATGGATGGAAATGATGTCGCATTGTCCAATTTTACTCATCACTTTGACCCTTCTACCGGTGAAGGAACCATCCTGATTACTCTTAATAAGATGGGAGAACTTCAGAAGCGTGAGGGTACACTGTTCGTGAAGTATGGCCGTCTTACCAGAAAGATAAAGGTTATTACCGTAAAGGAGCAGAATTTTGAGCCAGCATGGATCACGACTAATATCTACGGTGAGGAAGCAGGTGAAAACGTGACCGTAATGTTCTCAGTACCAGAGGAATGTCCTGCAGAGCTTTTCCCTATGGATGTGCTTCTCTCAGTTAACGATATGGATATCCGTAATGCTTCAGGTATGACGCTCCCAGTGATAAGAGAGGACGATTCAAGATATGGAGAAGATAATGGCATAGGCTACAAATATGTCCTGACAGTTACAGAACCTGGTATGCAGCGTGCGTATCTGGAGACGATCCTCAAGCATCAGAATCAGAGCACAGTTAATGTGACTATCGAGGCACCTCATTTCAGAAGTCTTAACAAGACTGCTACATTCCAGACAGCAGTAGATACACGAATACTTATCCATAACCTCAGGTCTTATGTGGGTGCGATGCCAGCGGACGAGTACATCTATTACTATCTCGTGCCTCAGAAGATCAATGCGCCGGTGGAGTTTGTTTCACACCTGGGTAGAGTTGTAGATTCTGCTGAGGGAGCCGACCTTACTCTCACTAATCCTAAGGGAGAAAGTACACACTTCAAGTATGTATCTCCTAATGCTGATTTTGATCCTGCAGGAGGTTACAATGTGGATGAGTTCCTTTTCTACTCTCAGAATCTGGATCATAACCATGACCATGACGGAGACTTCTATTTCGATTTCTATAAGGGATTGAACCCAGCCAACTGGTCTGCTACAGGCGGTCGAGTTTTGGGATTCTTCAGAAATACGGTTGAAGGAACATCAGACTATGGTGCTACTTTCCACCTCAAGACCAACAAGCCGAAGGCGGACGAGGTGATCCGTATTGCATCAAACGTATTCGGTGCACCTTCGGTAACTACAGGAACTGCAGGAGAGTTGGCTCATAACGGATATGTGGCGCCAGAGGGAAAGAACACTGGAACCGGTCTTTACAAGTCTTGCATTTTCGAGCTTGCTACATATCATCCGTTCCACTTTGCGGCTACAGTCAATGGAACCGGAACCAATGTTCAGGGAGAAAATGAGGAAGTTGTGGATGATGTGCTTCTAAGTTATGCACCTGGCATGACCATCAACATCGAGTTCGATGTCACCAGCTTCACACACTCTCTTCCGGATAATAATGGAAATGTACTTCCTGACGGAGAGAAGGTGTCGGTAGATCCTTTCGGAACAGCGTTCGACATCTATATCGATGCACCGATGCTCGAAATCGACGAGACCAGTGACCTTTACAAGAGCGGAAAGGTGACCAAGGATCCTTCGAAGCCAGGGCGATTTGTATATCATGTAGACGCATCCAGAGATGTGGAGAGAACTTTCGGAGCTCTTAAGGCGAATGTAGATTCGGAGACTGCAGCAAATCAGAATGGCGAAAGAAAGAGCATTCCTTTCAAGACAAAGAGCATCGTGTCAGCTGGAGATATAGTGATCAGTTCCGATGAGTCTAAGGTAGTATTCTACCAGAAGAGATTCAGAGTTCAGAACAGTTCGATTGCCGGAACCCTTCAGTATCGCAAGGATGGTCAGGTAAGAAATATTCCTGCAGGTTCATTCGTTCCGTTCGAAATGGAGTCGACATATAACCGTATCGGTACGGTAGCGGTTTCTGACGGAGGTCAGTTCGAACTCAGACTCAGAAGCGAGTACAGATATGACTGGATGACAGACAGAGTGAATTTCCAGTATGTGGAGAATGGTGTCACATACATAAAGACTTTCACAAACCTCAATACACTAAACGATTTCTCAGGTCCAATTATTCTGGAACCTTTACAATAGCAGCCTGATATTCCAAATACATCGTTCAGCAATAGCCACCCCTGGGCTGAGTCCTTTAGGACGGGGTGGCTATATTCTATTATCCCCCAGTCACCTGTCGGTGACAGCCCCCGAGGGCACAGGCTCCCTTTTTGCCTTTCCGTATTTTGCTTTCATTTCAGCTGCGTATATTGATTGTCGTGCATGCGCAAAATACCCGGCCCGGTCGCGCGCCTGATGGCGCTATCGCTTCGCTCCAATCCCCCAGTCACCTATCGGTGACAGCCCCCGAGGGCACAGGCGCCCTTTTTGCCTTTCCGTATTTTGCTTTCATTTCAGCTGCGTATATTGATTGTCGTGCATGCGCAAAATACCCGGCCCGGTCGCGCGCCTGATGGCGCTATCGCTTCGCTCCAATCCCCCAGTCACCTGTCGGTGACAGCCCCCGAGGGCACAGGCTCCCTTTTTGCCTTTCCGTATTTTGCTTTCATTTCAGCTGCGTATATTGATTGTCGTGCATGCGCAAAATACCCGGCCCGGTCGCGCGCCAGATGGGGCCCGCTTCCCCAGAGATATGACTAAGGTGGTTCTCTATGGTAAGGAATTATATGAGCAGCACTTAAAGTAGTATCCTTCAATGTTTTAAGCAAATGAACCCCTGTGGTTTTTGACTACCCTCGAATAGTTAAGTCGCTAATAATGAGTGTCTTGTGTGATGCTCGATTTGGCAGGTCTACGGTGCTTCTAGGGAAAGATTATTTTCTCAGACAGTATATTGTCCCAGTCGTTATTAAATGCTATTGTCAATTTCAGATATAAACTCTAAATTTGAAATCTCTATCTGAAATAAATAAAAACGACATACTATGAAATTGACAAAAGAACTTTGGGGCACTTCCCCTTGTGGTAAGGAGATTCTTCTTTATACCCTTGAAAATGAGAGTGGAGCTTATGTACAGCTGACCAATATCGGTGCGGGAATCGTCTCTGTGGTGGTTCCTGATAAGGATGGAGTACTTGCAGATGTAGCCCTTGGATATGCAGAAGCTGCCAGCTATTTCGGTGACGGACCTTGTATGGGAAAGATCCCTGGAAGATATGCAAACCGTGTAGCCCTTGGAAAATTCACCCTCGACGAAGTGGAATACACACTGCCGGTAAACAATGGTCCCAACCATCTTCATGGAGGTCCTGAAGGTTTCCAGAACAAGGTATGGGAAAGCCGCGAGCACGAAGGAGGAGTGGAATTCCTTTACTACTCAGAGGACGGAGAGCAGGGATATCCGGGTGCATTGAAGACAGTCGCCCGTTATGAGTGGACAGAGGAGAATGAACTCCGTCTCACCCTTACAGCCGAGTCCGATGCCCCTACAGTCCTGAATCTTACAAATCACGCATATTTCAATCTCAACGGCGAAGGCAACGGCAGCATCCTCGGGCATACCCTTATGCTGAATGCTTCCGAATATCTTCCTACAGATGCCACTCAGATTCCGCTTGGTGAAAGCGAGCCTGTAGCAGGTACCCCGATGGATTTCGTAAATCCTAAGCCTATCGGACAGGATATAAACGCCGACTTCGAACCTCTAAAGATCGGAAAGGGATACGATCATTGCTGGGTCATCGATGGAGCAGAACCTGGACAGTTGCAGCTTTGCGGTGAACTCTATGCTCCTGAAAGCGGACGACTTCTTACCATCTACACTACCCAGCCAGGTGTGCAGGTTTATACAGGAAACTGGCTCACAGGCAGTCCTGCAGGAAAGAATGGACACGATTATCATGACTATGAAGGAGTGGCAATCGAGTGCCAGAACTATCCTGATGCACCTAACAAGGAAGACTATCCTGACTGTGTCCTCTGTCCGGGTGAGGTCTATGAAGAAGCCATCATCTTCGCATTCTCAGTACGTTAACAGATTGTCATCCCGAGCTTCTATCTTGTCATCCCGAGCTTCTATCTTGTCATCCCGAGCTTGTCGAGGGATCTTAAATCTCCATTATGAAACAATATTTAGACCTACTTCATCATATCCGTACCAATGGAACAATGAAATCCGACCGCACCGGTACCGGTACCCAGAGTGTTTTCGGTTATCAGATGCGATTTGACCTCAGTGAAGGCTTTCCTCTTCTCACCACGAAGAAAGTCCATCTGAAATCGATAATCTACGAACTTCTCTGGTTCATCGCCGGAAATACCAATGTAAAATACCTCCAGGACCACGGCGTGACCATCTGGGACGAATGGGCCGACGAAAACGGCGACCTCGGACCGGTATACGGACATCAGTGGCGCAGCTGGCCGACTCCGGACGGAGGCACCATCGATCAGCTCTCCAATGTGATCAATCAGATAAAGAACAATCCGGATTCCCGCCGAATGATCGTCTCTGCATGGAATGTGGCCGAAGTGGAAAAAATGGCCCTCCCACCTTGCCACTCCCTCTTCCAGTTCTATGTCGCTGACGGAAAACTCTCCTGCCAGCTGTACCAGCGCAGCGCCGATGTCTTCCTGGGAGTTCCTTTCAATATTGCTTCCTACGCTCTTCTGACAATGATGATCGCGCAGGTCTGTGGTCTCCAGCCGGGAGAATTCATCCACACTACCGGAGACACGCACATCTATGTCAATCATTTCGAGCAGGTTGCTATCCAGCTCAGTCGTGAGCCTCGCGCCCTCCCGAAGATGAAGATCAATCCTGACGTCAAGAACATCTTCGACTTCAAGTACGAAGACTTCGAGCTCGTCGATTACGATCCGTACCCACGAATCCCTGCACCGGTAGCGGTCTGATACTATATTGAGATTCTTACGGCGCCTTGCAGGCTTCTCAGAATGACAAATAAACCAGTATTGTCATTCCAATTGAGAACAAGCATCCTTATTGTCATATTGAATGAGCTTCTCTTTACTGTCATTCTGAGCGAGCACAGCGAACGTGAGAATCTATAATACCATCTTACAATGGAAAAATGCATAATAGTAGCAATAGCGGACAATAACGCCATCGGTAAGGACAATGCCCTCCTGTGGCATATCTCTGAAGACCTGAAGTTCTTCAAACGCACCACCACCGGCTCCCCGGTCATAATGGGCAGAAAGACCTTCGAGTCCATCGGCCGTCCTCTCCCAAAGCGTACCAATATCGTGATATCCAGAGGATTCACTGCTCCGGAAGGTGTCATTGTCGTACCTTCTCTGTCGGAAGCGTATAATGCTGTCATTCAGGACCTGTCTTGTCATTCCGAGTCTGCCTCTTCCTGTCATTCCGAGTCTGCCTCTTCCTGTCATTCCGAGCCTGTCGAGGAATCTCCTTCCCGCTGCTTCATCATCGGCGGCGGTCAGATCTACGCTCAGGCCATAGCAGATGCAGACCACCTTATCGTCACACACGTCCACACCGTCATCGAAGATGCAGATACATTCTTTCCTGAGATTGACCCTTCCTTCTGGCAGGTGGAAGAACGTTCGGAAATGCTCCACGACGACGAGTCCGGTTTCGATTTTGAATTTGTCACTTATAAAAGAAGAGAAGAGTAAGTGGCTTTTATTCAATGAGTTATCGCTTCTGCGTGCTCCCCTTTGGTAGGCACGTAAAGTGTCTAAAGAGTTGAAAGATAATCGTTTATCCTCCTCTATAATATTTTATACTATGTCACGAGACAGTTTCGGCAGCCGTTTCGGCGCCCTTGTAGCAATGGCAGGCTCGGCTGTGGGTCTGGGAAACCTCTGGCGCTTTCCATATCTTGTAGGAGAGAACGGAGGTGCCGCCTTCATCATTGTATATATCTTATTGAGTTTCCTCATCTGTCTTCCGATATTCATTTCGGAATTCGTCATCGGCCGCCGAAGCCAGAAGAACGCTTATGCAGCATTCAGGGACTTGTCCGGTGGATCTGCATGGCGCTGGGTGGGACTCTTCACGATAATCGTCCCTCTAGTCGTTCTGTCATATTATAGTGTAATAGGCGGATGGTCAATCGATTATCTCCTCAAGTCGTGCACATTCTCCTTTACCGGAGCATCAGGTGTCAATACAATGTTCACCGACCTTGTGACCTCGACCTGGGCTCCTCTTCTTGCCCATACAGGCTTCTTGGTCGTCACTACCCTTATTGTTGTGGTAGGAATCAAGGACGGAATTGAGAAGTTCAGCAAGGTAATGATGCCTCTGCTCTTCTTCATTGTCATCGGTATTGCCATCTATTCGCTGACACTTCCGGGAGCTCAGAAAGGAATAGAATATCTCTTCAATCCGGACTTCTCTAAGATCAATGCAAAGGCGTGTGCAGCTGCCCTCGGTCAGGCATTCTTCTCCCTTTCGCTGGGATTCGGAACAATAATGACATATGCATCCTATGTGGACAAGAAGGAGAATATAATGTTCCAGAGCACAGCCACAGCGGTTTCAGACCTGATGTTTGCAATGATTGCAGGAGTCGCGATAATGCCGGCAGTCTTCGCATTCGGACTTAATCCTCAGTCTGGTCCGGGTCTGGTTTTCGAGACCCTTCCATTAGTTTTCGGACAGATGCCTGCAGGCGGTCTGGTAGCAATCCTCTTTTTCCTAGCCCTTCTTGTTGCAGCCCTTACATCATCGATTTCAATGCTTGAAGTGGCCGTGGCCTATCTCGTAGAGGAAAAGAAATTCTCCCGAATAGCGGCTTGTATCGTGCTTTTCATCATCTGCTGGGTGATCGGAGCTGTATGTTCGCTCTCATTCGGACCACTCTCGCACATAGAGATAGGCGGAGGCAATCTCTTCGATTTCTTCGACAATCTCTCGTCCAATATCCTGATGACCCTCGGAAGCCTCCTGACCGTCCTCTTTGTCGGCTGGAGGCTCAAGAAGACCGACGTCTATGATGAATTCACCAATGGAGGCACCCTCAGCCGTAATGCAAAGCTTTTCGGCGTACTCTGGTTCCTCATCAGATTCGTCTGTCCTCTCGCCATAATCACGATATTTATCTCAGGACTGATTGGTTAAATATGAAGAAACTGATCATAGTTTTTTGCCTTATGGCAATATCTCTGTCAGCAACCGCCCAATATGCTGACAGAGATATCATTGTTAAGCGAGGCAAACTTTACTGTGATGGAGTACAATTGACTCATCAACAGTCACTTGACTACTTTTCAAATGTGGCGGGTGAAGACCTGACCCATGATTATCTGCAATACACCCGTGATTTCAAGATAGGCAAGCAGATGGAAATCTGGGGAGCAGTTGCTTTCGGAATCGGTGGATTGGCTGAAGTAGCCGGACTTATGTTCATATTTACTGCAGGAGATGAAGCCACTTTCAGGATCATCCAGGGATCGATGATGGCTGGAGGACTTGTCTGCATAGGAGGATATGTCACCTCGATGTGCGGTATGGTCAAAAAGAGAAAAGCCGGCCGGAATCTCAGTAACCTGACCATCGGTGTACAGGAGAGCGGTGTGGGAATCGCACTGAACTTCTGATCGTTCAGGCGTTTATATACTGAACTTCCCGTGCAACCTTTGACCTGCTACAGCCTACCAATAAACAGGTCGTCCCGTGCCTACGCACAAGGACCACCTAACGCCCTATCGGTCAGTGAAAATGTAGCAGTTTTGGTTGCGACGATAGGGATAATGAATATGTATGTGAAAAATCAGCCTTTTAAGCAGTCGCAAATATATCGAATTATCGTATTAATTGCTAACTTGCATAAATAAACTTCAAGCAATGATAAGACATTTGATTCTGCTGGTATCTCTTACCGCAGTACTTTTTTCATGCACTCCGTCGCAGGTGGAAAAGCGGCTCCTTGATGTAGAATCGTACATTATGGAGCGGCCGGACAGTGCCCTTGCCGTTTTGGAATCAATGGACAGAAGCCTGCTTGTCACCCAGGCCGACCGTGCACACCACGCCCTTCTCAATGCGATGGCACTGGACAAGAGTTTCATCGATGTATCAGATGATTCGCTTGCATGTGTCGCGGTCGATTATTATTCTAAGCGTGGGGACAGGAAATATTATGCTCGTGCTTTATTTTATCTGGGAGTGGCATATTATTACCAAGGAGAATACAACAAAGCTATCGTGGAGTTCACAAAAGCTGAGAAGGTTGCGGAAGGTATGGATAGTCTGTATTTAGTGATGATTAAAATCGCTCAAGCAGATACATATGCAAAGACATATAATTTCATTGAAGAAGAATCTTGCCTGCGCGAGGCATTGGAAATTGCTGCCAGAGAGGACTATTTATACTATCTGCAAGTTGCGAAATATAGATTGGCCTTGCCATTATTTGATTATCATAGTGATGATGAAGCTTTTGAAATGATAAATGAGCTAATAAATGATGGGAATACGGATGAGAGAGTGAAAGAGGTAGCGTTGTTAGCAAAAGCTTATGTACTGGTGACGCATCAAAAAGCATTCACTGATGCACTTGAAATATTCAACGCAAATATAGATAATGAATATCTGACAGTTAAAGACTACTGGGCCTGGGCCTATTCCCTCAATGCCGTAGGCCGAAAGGAAGAGGCAAAAGGTCTGATTGACCAGCTTGCCCAGGAAGAGTCCGTAACCACGTCATATTGGCAATATATGATAGCGAAGTCGGACAATGATCTGGAATCAGCTCTCTCTCATCTGGAAGATTACTTCGAGTACAATAATGTGGAGGTTTCCGATGCATTGAAACAATCCCTGGCCCTGTCTCAACGGGACTATTACGAGTCTCAGGCCGAACTGTCGGAGTCGGAAGCTGAACGCTCACGGTTATGGCTGTCGCTTGTGATCCTCTCTTCTGCGATGGTTCTGATGCTTACGGGAGTCAGTGTCGTATGGTATGTCAGGAAGCAGAAACGCGCAAAGGAGCAATACCTTCTTTACATCAGCGAGATCCGTCATCAGTTGGAGGAAGCGAAGAAGGAAGACTATCCGGCATTGAAACGTAAATATCTCTCTCTTTACAAATCAAGGTTCGAGACAATCGGTGCCCTGTGCGAGCAGTATGCCCAGTCTCAGGATCTGGTCAATGCAGAAAAGTCGATTTACAGGAAAGTGGTCTCGCTGGTGGACGAGTTTACTGATGACTACACCAATCGTGAAAAGTTCGAGGCCATGCTCGACGAAGACCTTGATAACATTATGTCCGATCTTCGCGCCGAGATGCCTTCCCTGAAGGACAAGGACTATATGATCTTCAGCCTCCTTCTCATCGGCTTTGATGTCACGACCATATCGAACCTTCTTAACATCTCCGCCAACACGGTCTATATCCGCAAAAGCAGGATGAAGGCCCAGATCCTGGAACATAATCCGCTGCACAAGGATCAGTTTATCGAGGCAATC
>JAGBVR010000026.1 GCA_017630215.1 Bacteroidales bacterium
CAATATCCCAATCTTTAAGTGGGATACCGATAGACTCAACTTTTTGTTTTATACCTTGTTCTATATCACTTAGAATCGTCCAGGTTTCCTCTGTTCTGAAAGTAGAATATTGGCAGTGTGTCGGCACATAATCGCTCAATTTCGTTATATCAAATTCTGTCTTGTCGATTGAACACGCCTTAGTAACCATACCCCCTTTTTCATTCCTGAGACTAAGTATATTAACATCAACAGTTGCCGATTCAAAAACCTTATATCCAGCGAAGTCTACGAGTAACGATGGAGCATATTTTTCCGCAAATAACGAACGTAATGACTGTCCATAAGCAGATTTCATCCAACCATTCGATGTAATAAACGATAGCAACGCCCCTGGTCTCAACAGTTTCATACCCATCTCATAGAACAGACAATATATGTCGCCAGTACGCTCATAGGTATCATAATTCATCTTCTGAAGAGCGTCTGCATCAGTGCCCATTTTCTGCAACTGAATGTACGGAGGATTACCAATTATACAATCAAATCCTTGAAAATTACCTTCTTCATCCAATACTTCGGGAAATTCTATTCTCCATTCAAATGCACCAACGAACATTCTATTATTTCGAATATCATCTATCTCCTGTTGAATCTTTGCAAGTTTCTTCTGTAACTCTTTCGCCTGTTTGTCCCTCTGAGCCTGTTCCTTTTTAGAGACCTCAAACAGTAATGGAGAACTTACTTTATCAAGTTCTCGTTCTATCTGGTATTTACGCTTCAAGCGTGGATCATGTTGAAAAATATAACTTTGAAAATCTGACTTTATTCGATTTATTGTTTCCTCCAAAGCATGCTTTTCATCTTTGCTATGAGCATTCTTATACTGTGTAACGGCATTCTTATAGTCATTTATGGAAATATCTGACTTATTGAGAATTTCAGAGATATCTTGATGCAAGTCAAATCGATGAATCAGGGAATTTCCAACCTTGATATTTATATCGATATTTGGTAGGGTTTCAAGTTCGTTATAACCACTCTCCTTAGTATAATATGCATTCTTCAGGAGTTCAATCCACAAACGCAGACAACAGATGTTTACTGCGTTCGGATTTAAATCCACGCCAAACAGACAATTTTCTATTATTGCTCTCTTTTCCTTAAACAACGCCTCTTGCACACGCTGACTTTCAGGATTACCTGGCACATATACAAATGGCAGTCCTTCCTCATCGGAAACAAGGAGTTCGTCGTTTTCTATGTCTATATTATAATCCTGTTTCTTGATGCGTTTACCATCGCAGTCAAGCAAGATACCTAAATCATATTTAGTCCTGATTATTTCATTCAGTACAGAAACTAAAAAATGTCCGGAGCCAACTGCTGGGTCGCATATACGAAGAGAATCTACTATTGCATTAGCCTTATCATAGTCTTCGATATCTTTGTCCTTCAGTTCCTCATAATCCTTACAAGTCCATCCCATCACCTCATTAAACTTCCATACTACAGTCTGCTGAATTGCTTCGCGACTCATATACATGGTAACTGCACCAGGAGTAAATACAGATCCATCCTTATGACCATTAATCTTTTCGAAGATGAGACCCAGTACAGATGCATTAATCAATGGCTTTGCATTTTCCTGAATATCCTCGTTACCTTCGCTGGCAAAATCGTATGCATCAAGGAACTCCAACAAATATCGCAAGGTCGGAAGTTGCCTATAACGCGGCTTGCCTCCATCTCTGAGAACTGTTCCACCGAAAAGAGGCAAATCATGATTTTCAAGGTTACTGATACGAATGGTACCTTTCTCCAAAGAAGAGACCTCAAACAATGAACTGTTCAAATATGGAACTCTGCCATATTTTTCATTGATTACTTCTTTTCTATCCTGAGGGCGCTTTGCTAGCACTTGGAAAAATAACTTATTCAGCTCATCATAATCCGCAATCTTGCTTAGATTCATGAATGAATATGAAGAATCACCTTTGTGATATTTAATGAGCTGCGCTTCAAGTAACTTCAAAAACAGGATGCGGTTAACCCAATTGATGGTTAGAGACAAAGCAATATTAAACAACTGCTCATTTCTGTCCTTTCCATAGGAAGATCGCTCTGGATAATAGTCAAGAAGATCTTCACTATCAAGAACATTTATTGCATTTTCCAGTATTGATGCCAGATTGCGCTCAGTTTCTTTTCTTCTGGTAATTATTCTCTTATGACTATCTTTGTCTTCAACCTCCTCCAGACCTATAATATACAGCAACTCTGAATAGAACTTCGTATTCAGTTTATTGCTATCGGTCATGAAGGACTTCTTCAGCAAATGTTCAGGGCTGAAGACCTTATAGAGCTCAATCAAGCGCTTATCATTTCCTTTATCAAGATGCTTCTTGTAATCTCTAATATCAAAGTATGTAAAAGTAAGTTTATCGGATGATTGTGCAATATACTCAGCAGCAATCTCTTTGTAAAAGAATTCTGTCTTATCCGACGTAAGTTCTCCAGCTTTGAATTCCTCGAAGCGCTTTATAAGTTTTTTATTGGAATAGAATACTCTCTCAAATTCCTGAGCATCAAAAAGAAAGAATTCATAAATATTGGTAACGACCAATTGCTTCAACTGGATATTCTTCTTACCCACCCTTTCTCTCAGATAATACAGTAGAAGTTCCTGCAGCGCCTTTTTATTAAGATTGCCTCTCGTTATCATCTCAGAGACATTGGTTGGCATTTTCACCTCAATAATAACTCCGACGGAATCTTCTATAGTATTACCCAGATGGATTGCACAATCAATCTTACCATTAGGGGAGACCTTGTAATTCTGGCCATAGAATGACAACTTCAGGAAATCCATCAAATCTCCTTTCAACTTTTCTTCCGTATCAATGATTGCAATCTGCTCATACAAAGCCTTCAACTGAGACTTAAAGACATCGAAAGATGATTTATCAACACTCACCTGACGGTAAGCCTTATTTAAAGACTTAGAAATTGTCAATGCTGCCATAATGAATTTTCTGAATAACAGACAAATTTAAGAAATTTATCCTAACACATCTGTATATTTCTTTTTTACTATTCCATCATCTCCGGCCGCTTCTCCTTCATAAACCGGATCAGTCACTCGATTTTGTCGACTAAGAAGGATCCGATGAAACGGAGTCGCCTGACGTGCATATAAAATTTGTAGGCAGCATCTATGGAATATTGAAGACTTGTTACTTCCATTGTCCAAGTCTCTTCTCAACCTCCTCTTTTGGCAGACGGACATTACTTTCGTAAAGCGATTCCAAATGAGCGGCAGCATCCTTGGGAGAAATGATGTTGTGATTCACCAACTCGTCGAAGACAAATAGGATTCCTGACACATTGATCCCCTCCCCTTCTGCTCTTTTTCTCAAGGTCTTGTCTCCGGTGAGCAATCTGGCACTTCCCAGCATCTTCGTATATATCAATACCGAGCAGTCTTCAATGGATACATTGCATACTTTCTTAGCTTCGGTATAATACTCCCAGATGCGAACAACTTCCTTTGACGAAAACGACTTAACAGTCAAGTGACCTTGTTCACAAAAGGTCACAACATCTTTATGCTGAGTTCCTTTCGTCAATTCGTTCATGACCAAGTCCGTCGTATGGACTTTATATGGTAGTTTAAAGAAACTGTCCAAAAGACCACAAGAGTGCAGGTCAATGAAAATATTCGTATCGTTTACTATGATCTCCATTATACCAGCTCGAGTTTATTCTTTACCTCCTCCATCGGCTCATTAAGCAGAACAGCTGCCTTAGAGCAAGATATCATATCACTAGCCAGAGCCCTATATACGAGACGGTCAAAACGGCTAGACTCCTCCACTCCTCGATAAGATGATCTTTCCACAGCGTCCTTGAATGTAAGGCTCTTATTCTTCCTTATGCAGAAAGAAGTATACTTGGATTCGCTGATCACACCCACGGTCTTCGCTTTGAACATCAAAGCATCAACAGAAATACCATACACAGCTTGCAGCACCTTTAATTCCTGCAATGAGATATCGCTGCGCCTTTCTCCCAAGACATCCACAAAAATATCGCAAGAGATCAGCATTTCGCTAGCGAAAAGGTTACAAAGTCTTTCCTTGTCCTTCTTCTCCATTTCTTCTGGTAGGTTCATCACGAGATGTCCAAGTTCATGCAAGCCGGTAAAGCGAAGTCTCTCCACATCGA
Source organism: Bacteroidales bacterium (assembly GCA_017630215.1). Lineage (GTDB taxonomy): Bacteria > Bacteroidota > Bacteroidia > Bacteroidales > UBA932 > Cryptobacteroides. The sequence goes on from JAGBVR010000026.1 coordinate 4,207, forward strand.
AAGACTTGTTAACAACGACGAATGGCATATTCTCGTCGTTGTTAACATATCCGCTAAGACCATCAAACGATAAGTCTGCCTTAATTTCTACCACCTTGATATTCTTTGACTCAAGAAGATCAGTAACGCTTAGAATACCATCTTCACCAATATTCCAGGCATCCTTTAACTTCTTGACAACCTCATAAACATCATCCTCAGAAGCAACAAGCATCTCTTTGACAGGATTTGCAAAAGAAGGAACACAGCCCCAAACATCCTCAATCTCCAGATATCTCTCAATGATATCACGAATCTCCTCCTTTATAGCTTCTATCTCTTTTACTCCCATTTTAGCCTTCTTTCGAAACTCGATATTGCTGATTGCAAACTGCGATTCTCTAAAGAAGTAATCCGGTTTGACATCGAGGGCCTGCGATAACAGGATCAGAATCTGTGAGCCAGGGAGGCTCTCTCCTTTCTCATACTTTGAGATAGCCTGTTTGGAAACAGCATTACCTATCTTTTCGCAAAGGGCGTCCATTGAAAGATTGCGCATTATTCTGGCTCTCTTCAATCGGTCGCTGAATATTTCGTTAAAAGTGCTCATAATTCTTGATGTTTGCTATTTGGTTTACAAAAATAGCTAAATTATTTTAATTTGTCAACTTTCGTATCAAAATCTGCACCATTGCGGCATTTTTAGCATCAGCCATCTTCCTCATGCCCCTCACCAAGCAAGGTGATGAGCTCGTTCATGCAGTTGGCCAAGGTTGCCGTGATGAGACGGAGGCGTGTTGCGTGGCGGTTGATCAAGTCAGGGTCAGTGCCAGGGCATTTAAGTGCCTTCTGGAAGTCACTCTGCGCCCTATTCATTCGAAACTCAAGGGTGCGAATGCAGTCCACCGTACTTTTGATGAGCACGGTATAATCCTTTCGGATAGGCTCTTGATATACCTCGGTAACGACCTTAATCTCATCATCAAGGGCTGCGTCACGGATGAAGTCAGATACCGTTTGATAGCGATACTTCTCCTTACGCTTCTGAAGGATTCTCTCCTCCTCCGGGGAGAAACAGACGTCTCCGCCGTAGCCATGCCTGCTCTTTCGAAGCCAGAGGTTTGTGTCTCGACCTTCTTTCTTCTCGACCATGAGAACGACATCAGCATCCTGCTCGATGCTTCCGCTGTCCCTCAGGTCTTGAAGTTCAGGCGGACGTTTTTTCTTTGCACTGTTTCGATTCAACTGACTGAGAGCAACGACAGGGCAGCGACAATCTTTAGCCAAGCGTTTGAAGCTTTTGGTAGCCTCCGATATCTGCTGATAGAGCGGCTGATTTCCTTCAAAGTTCAGCAATCCCAGGTAATCAATGAAGACAATACCGCACATACCCTTTGCCCTCATCGAATTGACCTTTGCGACTATTTCTCCGGCTGACTTGGTCGAGTCGTCGATATAGATCGGAAGATTGCAGATTTTAGTAATGCCCTGCTCGAAGACTGTCCAATCACTTACTTTAGCCTGATAGATATTTTCCGGCCTGACATAGCCGGTCGCCAGAAGAAATCGCTGAACGACTTCCTCCTTCGACATCTCCAAAGTAAAGATCAGAACAGAGACTCCTGCCATAGCCGCCTGGTACTGCTCTTCTGATTCTATATAATTCTTAAATCGTTTTCTATTATTCTAACTCTGCATCAGTTATCCTTACAGTAGCGAACTCCATTATATCCAACATCTTGAAGTCGGTATTCTCATATTTCCATGTCCACTTCTGGTGGAAATGACCGTAATACCACTTGTTCACGGGATGTCCGCTCTCCTTCAATGTTTGGTATATCCTGTCCATGGTAATGCGTTCCATATCGCAATCCACAAGAAGCTGCGGATCGTATGCAGCCCAGCCTCTCAGACCATTCTTATCAAGAAGAGGACAGAATGACGGAGCCGTATGAGTCACGACAGTATCAATCAGACAATAGTCGCTGATCTCCTTAATCTTATCTTCATCAAAGACCGGCATTTCATTATCCCAATATGTGGCGGTCTCCTTCTTGATATATCTGGCGGCTTCCCGTTGACGAGCCATCCTGTCAATACTGACTCCACCTCCAACACATAGGATGTCAAGTCCGCAGGCCTGGATTACAGAGTAGTCCGGGACACAACGGAAGCGCTCATAACAGATCTTCTCCTCCAGGAAGTACGAAGGATCATCGTGATTTCCTCTGACAAACACTATCCAGTTATTCGCCTCAAGGAGTCTATTGAGAACCTTGATGTAGACCATGCCATAGTACCCAAACCTTTCAAAACCAAATCCACAGTCACCAGCAACGATAATCAGGGTATCAGTCATTCCATATTGGACACATGCCTTAAATACCATAGTCTCAAACGCCCCATGTATATCACCGCAGACAACCACCCGCTTCGCTTCGTTATATTCAAATATCTTCATATCATTGTTTTCTATTTATGAGATTCACGACCACCTTGACAAGGATGTCCATCTCGTCCATTCGGCTTTCTGCTATCATCAGGGTCAATGCGACAAGGGTACCATCGGCGATTCTTTTTGTGCCATCCGGACGGTAGAGGATGCCGTTGTTCTGAAGGAACCAGAGGAAGAGGGTCGCTGCAATCCTCTTGTTTCCATCGACAAAGGAATGGTTCTTCACAACAAGATACAGAAGCATCGCAGCCTTTTCCTCTACGCTTGGATAGAGTTCCTGGCCATCCCATGTCTGATAAATCTGACCTATGCTGCTATGGAATGACTTATCCTTCTCAACTCCAAACAACTGGCTCTCCTTGAACTTTTCCTTCAAACTTTGAATTGCATCCATTGCACTTTCATATGTCGCACGGAACTTCTCATGAAGGGTAGTATCAGATATTTCAAGACTCTGATAATCATAGGCATCCAGAGTATCCAGCGCATAGGTATAATCCTTTACGACCGCAAAGAGTTCCTTAGCCTGCTGTTCAGCCATAATCAAGTTCTGCCCGAATACATTCTCCAACAAGCCCAAGGCACGCTTCAGGTCCTCGTATTTCTGCTCTGAAACAGCATTATGATTTACTGCATAACCTTTAATCATATACTGCTTCAAAACAGAGGTCGCCCACTTCCTGAAAGCTGTGGCCTGAACAGAATTTACCCTATATCCAAGGGATAGAATTGCGTCCAGATTATAATACTTAACTTTCTCCTCAGAAAGGCCTCTGACGCCACTCTGTGCGGTAATTAAAATTTCTTTAATTACCATTTCAGGTTCCAATTCTCCACTTGAAAATATCCTCTTAAAATGATAAGAGATATTCGGCACAGTCACCCCAAACAACTCCGCCATCGCCTTCTGCGTAGCCCAGATAGTCTCATTGGAAGCATCTACAATCGCCTCCATCTTCACAAGCCCATCACTTGACTGATAAATCACAACATCATTATTCATAACTCACCTTTTTATTCACTATGGTTTTGTTGTAAGTTAATTATGGCAAATTCGCCACAATTAACTTACAACCTGACATTGATCCCTAGTGTACAGTCATATATACCTTCTTGACAAGCGAAGTAATCATCTTGTTCAACTCCTTGTTGAAGATCTTGATTTCAGACTTGTCGATGACATTATACAATGCAGAGTGCTCCTTGAGGAAATCCTCCACCACGTCATATGCCATCTCCTTGATCAGCTTACCAAGGTCGGCTGGCATATGGAATTCTCCGATGTGGCTTACCACATTGGCAAGGCGGTTCTCATTGACATATGATGCGAGATTTTCAATCAGTTCCGCCAACTCCTTGCTATACTCCACTGGAGCTTCCAGCTGCCTGTTCCTTCTCTTCACACTCTTGTTCTCCGCAAAGCGGGCATTCTTGCTCTTGATCAAAGCCCTGTTTCCGGTACGCAGATAATGTGGAGTTATAGGTCTGATTACGATACCCTCGCAGATATTGTCCTCGATTGCCGGATAGCCAAGCCACTCGGCAATCTTGCTCTGGAATTCATTAGGATAAGCAAGACATTCATCAAGAGTTCCCTTGAAGAGTGGCTTGGCATAGAAGAAGCCCTCTGACTCAAACAGTCTCTCGGCATGATCCACTGACAGGTAGTAGCCACCATCGTTAGTGAACACATAGATATCAAATCCGTAGAACTCGTGGTCAGGTGCATAGTACACACCCTTCTGGATCATAGTAAGACGTCCTACCCTCTGCACATCCGGATGCGGATATGAACCGCCGAACAACTCACCGAAGACAGAGACAGACTGCATGTCTGGGCAATCCTGCTTCA
>JAGBVR010000027.1 GCA_017630215.1 Bacteroidales bacterium
ATGATTAAAGTTTTAGATTTTAACCCTAATCTTACCGATAAGACAGTCTGCACATTATTTGCAGACACTAAAGAGGAAGTTACAGGCACTCTTACAATCGTAGGCTTGCCTTCAGGTGTAGAGCCTGATACCGGGTCAGCTTTGATCACAGCAGCAGGCGACGTAGCTTTTTTAAAGAGCACAGGCTCATGGCAGTTTGTAGGTGATGACGCATGATAGATAATAAGACTATCAGAGAAGTGGTTATAGCTGATAAGCTTTTTCCGGGCGGTGGTGATCCTACATATGAAGATAGGACTGCTACAGGAGCTATAGCTACAGTAGATACAAATGTTGCTATGGCTTTAAATAGCTGCAGCTGTATCATAAACCCACTTCAGGAAGGATCAGGAGATCCTTCACCCGAGAATCCAAGAACTATAGTAGGCTTTGATAGTTTGATTGTAACCAGGAGCACAACGGCGACAGATAGAGACTTTACTATCGCCCTCGGTCGAACTGTCTATGGAGGAAGTGCTGAGGTTGTTGAGGGAACGGGAAAGATAACATTCAACGAACCTCTAAAACTATCTTCGGGTTGGATTTATCAAGGAGCAGGAGTAGACGGCGGAGCGATTTTTTATCACACGACTAGCGATAAGAAAGCAAATGCAATCGGCTTTTGCGAAAAACTAGAAGCAATAAGTAGCGGTGGTTGGTCGTCAACTAGAAAAGGAACTATCAATTTTGGTCACAGCACAGGCTTAATATTTGTTTCGATTGACGGCTTGACTACTTCGACAGATGTCAACGCATTTATGAGTGAGTGCAAGTTGTGTTATGAACTCGCCACCCCTATCGACTTCACCTTTACAGGGCAAGAGATAAAAACAGTAGTAGGCGAGCAGACATTCAGTCACGACTGTAATGGAAATATAGAAGTGTCATATAAGTATCAGACAGGCGAAGGTGGCGGATCAAAAGTCAATAAATGGCTACCTATTTTCTATCCTATTCGAAAGGGGGATACATGATCTATGATCACTATTAAACGTGTATGCGGTGTAGTTGAAGTGAAGAAGCCTACAGATCTTCCGGTACAGGAAGCCAAAATAGTAGAAGCTACACCTATTGAAGAAAAACCAAAAACAAAGAAAGGCAGGAAAAAGAAAGATGCTTGAATTAGTTCATAAGTTTGATAACAGGATCTTTATACCTAAGATAGTTCCTTTGGTATATGATGACACTCTTAGCTATTATGAGTTCCTATGTAAGGTCCTCAATAAGATGAATGAAGCTATCGATGCTCTTAACGCTCTCGGACTTCGTGTAGATGATCTTGAAGCAGCTGTAGCTGAGCTTCAGGCTATCGTATCTCAGTTTGACGAGCGTATCACTCAGAATGAAAGAGATATATCAAGCCTTCAGGGGTCCGTATCTGATATCAATGATGCTATCTCTAATATCAACACAGCTATCGAAGGCATTAACGGCCAGATAGCAGCATTAAATGAAGCAGTCGGAACTAACACAAGTGATATCACATCTATCAATAGTGCTATCTCAGAGATCAGAGACGATATCGCAGAACTGGAAGAACTTCCGACAGATATATCGGAGATCGAAGGCGATATCTCTACACTTGACGGACGTGTAACTACTCTCGAAAGTGCTGCTTTTGGTGATATCTCAGTCTCACCTTCTAACTGGAATGTAGAATTTGATATGAGATCTTTATCAAATTTCAATTTTGAGATCATTAATACAGAAGCTACACCAACAGATGACCAAACAGTCACTATAAGAGAAGCTACACCGGACCAGGTTGCTTTCTACAGAAGCGGCGATATCTGCTATCTTAAATTAAAGAACTTCCTTGTTAAGCCTAGACTTGCGAATTTGAACACTGCTCTTTTGGCTTTAGTGGGCTCTTTTGCTATGGAATGCGAGACTTCAATGCAGAAAGTCTTATATAAAAAGGAAGGTGTAACGCTTAGCACTCTTATTGACGGCCTATCGTGCACACCTGCAGACGACGGCTTTGCAAGACTGCAGCTCGTAGAATCAGAAGACGGCGACTACTACGATCTTCATATCTACCCTGTTTATGGCAGTTCTTCCTATCCTTATTCATGGGTAAATGTGAACTTCTTTATCTTCTCGCCAGTATCTACTTTCGGCGAGCAGCAAATGGATGTTTGTAAATTCTTAGCACCTTCTACAAAGCAGATAGTAGATCTTATAAATAAGAATGCTAATATAAGTGGTATCGAAGCAGAGATAGCTGAGATCGAAGGCGATATCACAGATCTTACTACTTCTGTTAATGGTATCTCAGGAGATCTTTCTTCTTATGAGACTTCCAATAATACAAGAGTAGGAGCTATCGAGACAGTAAACACACAGCAGGGCAGCGCTATCTCAAGCCTGCAGTCAAATGTATCAGCTGCTACTACTGCAGAAGTATGGGATAACTTCTCTGATGTATTTGAAGGCGGTAACTTTCCGACTAATGCTAAAGTTAACTACTTCCATATGGAGAAGCAAAACGGCATAGTTTATTTTGAGATCGCAGGCTCTAACTTCAGCGGTGGAGATAACTTCAGATATTCTTCTTATTATCTCGGATCCATTAGAAGTGGTCTAAGATCTAAGCTTACACCTAGAAATAATACTTATGTTTGTTTCCAGGGAATCTCAACAGATACTTTCGGCTATGGTTCTTCCACACCTGAAATAGATGTAGAAGGCTACACAAGCGGAACAAACTACAGTCCGATCATGCCTGTAATGAGAGGTCCTGCTATCGCTTGTCTTTGCGGCAGTAACGGAGTACAGCCTTATAATACATCTTCTTACTATCAGGTAGCTAATCCTACATATGGTCTTTTCGTTAAGCTTGACAGGCAGACAGGATCAAGTAATGCAGGAACAGCTTTTATTATAAGAGGTTGCTATAAGACAATTTAAGAAGTATAATAAAGATGCTTATTTAGAAAGTATTTATATCATGCTCTCAACAAAGGTCCTTTCCGGGTTACCGGAAGGGGCCTTTACATATCTTGCTAAAAAGTTAGCAATATATGTAAAGAAATATGGAAAGTTAAACTATATAATCAAGTTACAAATTTAAATATGAAAGGAGCATGAAACCATGATGCAGCACCAATACAGTAAGCAGTATCTTCTTGGCGAAGCGGCCCTTAAGAAAGCAAGGGAGCTTGCAGCTCAGGAAAGTAGCAAAGTGATACTTTCTGTCACCTTTAAAGACAGGACCACGCTTGATATCTGGTCCTTTTTAGGAAAGTATTATGTGATACAGATGGATACTACTAACTTTAACTACTCATTAGAGGAAGTTACTAAGGACTATGCCGATAACATGGAAACTATGCTTAAGGGCAGTAATGTTTTGTTTGGAGGTTTTTAAAGATGAATGACGATAACTTTAATATCATATATAAGACAGACTTCTTTGCTAATCTTGAAGAAACGAAAAGAAGGATCTCATACCTCAAACGTGCTATAAACAATAATAGGCCGATCGTTATAGGTCCGGGTGAAAATGTTCTTATTATAAATAATAAAAATGGTGATATGGCCGCTTTGGGCGATATTAAGCTTTCTAAGGTCAAAGAGCTTAGATACTTTATCGATGAGGACGGAAACATTAAAGCTTTAGAGGAAGGAGAAAAAAGAACATGAAAGCAAAAATATGTGATATTTGCTGCGAGATATGCAGCACTAATTATTTTACTTTTAAGGTTGATCATTTTAGTCATAAGAAAAAGTTTCATATGTGTGAAAGATGCTATGATGACTTTATAGAATATCTTGAAATAAAAGATGAAGAAAAAGGAGAAAACAAAGATGATGCTACCACCTGAAGTATTTACGGAAACACGCTTATTATGGAGTGTTAAGGAGAAGCATAATGTATAAAGTAAAAGAAAG
>JAGBVR010000006.1 GCA_017630215.1 Bacteroidales bacterium
AAGCTCACCATCGCCGATGGTACTGCCCCACCAGGTGGGAGAGTAGGTAGCTGCCACTTTCTTATACGACACCCTGTCATCATCCGATGACGGGGTGTTTTCGTATGCAAAAGTGGCAGCTGTCCACCCCCGGTCCTCACTTTCGTTCGGACAGCCCCGGTGGGGCATCCCTCCCTTCGATTCGCTCCACCTCTCACGAGAGTGGTTTGGAGGGACTCCTGAGTGAGTCTATCTGCATTCTGGCCTCCTACAGCTGATATGACATCTCATAGGAGTACGTTCAGATGACCATTCTGAGATGCTTCCCATTATAGTATTCCTTTTGTTTGGCAAGTAGTTTGAATTTCCTTAAGCTGATTTTTAAACGAACTGCTATGCTTTATAATTATTTGTTTCCTCAGTATTTTAGAGGTAAAGGAGTTTCCCTTCTGATTCTGCTGATAAGACTTGTCTTCGGCGCTCTTTTCTTTACCCATGGTGTTGATAAAATGCTTCATTTCAGCGATTTGCTTAGTTCTTACCCCAGTGTTTTAGGATTTGGAAGTTATATGACTTTAATGGTCACTATTTTCTGTGAATTCTGCTGTTCTCTATTTTTAATTGCCGGCCTTCTGGTCAGGATCATGACTGTTCCGATGATTCTTGCTATGGGTGTAGCTTTCTTTGATATTCACGATGCTCTCTTACCGGAAGGTGAACTTGCCTTGATTTATCTGATTGTATTTATAATTCTTTTCCTTACTGGTCCCGGTCGTTTTTCTGTTGATTATCTGATCGACAGAAAAGCTCAAAGTCAGAGGAAGAATATTAAATAAACAAAAGGTGCGTTCAATTGTGAACGCACCTTTAAATTGTATTTATTTGAGCCTATGACAGCTTGTGGATAGCGAGACCACTACGGAGCTTAGGCTCGAACCATGTGGTCTTAGGAGGCATTATATTGCCCGAATCTGCGATATCTACGAGCTGTTTCATAGAAACAGGATAGAGGGCGAAGGCAACCTTCATCTCTCCGCTGTCGACTCTGCGGGAAAGTTCGCCAAGTCCACGGATACCACCCACGAAGTCGATTCTCTTGTCTGTACGGAGATCCTTGATGCCAAGAATCTTGTCAAGAACGAGGTTTGAGAGGATTGTTACGTCGAGAACTCCGATAGGGTCATTGTCGTCATAACGACCTTCCTTAGCCACCATAGAATACCATTTACCATCGAGGTACATTGAGAATTCATGGAGCTTGCCTGGCTTGAAGATCTCTGTGCCTTCTTCCTTTACATCGAAATCTTCTGAAATTGCTGCGATAAGCTGCTCTGGAGTCAGACCGTTAAGATCTTTGACAACGCGGTTGTAGTCGATGATCTTAAGGTGGCTGTCAGGGAATGCTACGGTCATGAACCAGTTATATTCCTCATTTCCGGTATGTTCTGGATTGGCAGCCTTCTTTTCTGCTCCTACGAGGGCAGCAGCTGCTGTACGGTGATGGCCGTCAGCTACATAGAATGCAGGAATCTCAGCGAAAATTTCAGTAATACGGTCAATGTCAGCCTGGTCATCGATCACCCAGAAGTGGTGTCCGAATCCGTCAGCTGCTGTGAAATCATACTCCGGTTCTCCGACGATGTATTTGTTTACGATAGCATCGATTTCAGCATTGTCTGGATATGAGAAGAATACAGGCTCGATATTGGCATCCTGGATGCGGACGTGGATCATGCGGTCCTCTTCCTTGTCCTTTCTTGTGAGTTCGTGCTTCTTTATCTTACCTTCAGCATAGTCATCAGTATGAGCGCAGACAACGAGTCCGTACTGTGTGCGGCCGTCCATTGTCTGTGCGTATACATAATAGTATGGCTTCTCGTCCTGTACAAGCCATCCCTTCTCCTGCCAGCATTTGAAGTTTTCCACAGCCTTGTCATATGCAGGCTGACTGTGTTCGTCGATTATAGGATCGAAGTCAATTTCAGGCTTTGTAATGTGCAGAAGAGACTTTTCGCCTGCTTCGGCCTTGGCTTCCACTGAATTGAGGACGTCATATGGTCTTGCAGCTACTTCCTCTACGTACTGCTTTGGTGGGCGTATTGCCGCGAATGGTTTTACTCTTACCATAATTTATAAATTCTTCCGGCCCTGATGAGCCAGAATGACATTACTATTTATTTACCTGGAATTTGGTGCAGCCTGTCGCAAAATAGTTCACGATCTGGTTTGCTGCAGCGAGTCCTGCGTTGATATTGGCCTCTGCTGTCTCTGCTCCCTGCTTCTTAGGGGTAGCGAAGATCTGCTTGCCGTACTTCTCCTTGAGCTCTGCGTAAGCAACTGGAGCTATATCTGTGGCGTATTTGAGATCTGCTCTTTCAGCAAGCGCCTTGTCGAGTCCTTCCTCGCAGATGATTTCCTTGCGGGCTGTGTTGATGAGACAGCCGCCCTTAGGCATCTTTGAAAGGAGGTCGTAACCGATCATGCCCTTTGTTTCAGGAGTTGCAGGAATGTTCACTGATACGAAGTTCGACTTGCTGTAAAGTTCTTCAATAGTAGGTACTGTCTCCCATCCCTGGTGCTTTTCAGCCGGAGCAGGTGCGAGTACGATTACATTCATTCCCAGGCCGACAGCCTTCTTTGCCACGAGCTGTCCGATGTTTCCGAAACCCTGGATACCCATGGTCTTGCCGCTGAGCTCGCAGCCTGTACCAGGATTGAACTGGTTGCGTGACATATAAATCATAAGTCCGAGAGCAAGCTCTGCTACTGCGTTGGAGTTCTGGCCTGGAGTGTTCATTGCCACGATACCGCGCTCTGTGCATGACGGGAGGTCAAGATTGTCATAACCTGCACCGGCGCGAACTACGATCTTAAGCTGGTTTGCGGCTGCCACAACATCTGCTGTAACCTTGTCAGAGCGTACGATGAGAGCGTCAGCGTCAGCTACTGCAGCGAGGAGCTGCTCCTTTTCTGTATATTTCTCGAGGAGTGCAAGCTCGTGTCCTGCACCTTCTACGATTTCGCGGATGCCGTTCACAGCAGCCGCTGCAAATGGTTTTTCTGTTGCTACTAATACTTTCATATGTGGTTATATTGAGATCCCCGGTCAAGCCGGGGATGACATGTTTATTCCGAAATAAATGTTATTTCTTCAGAGCCTCGAATTCCTTCATGCAGTCAACGAGTGCCTGAACGCTTTCCTTAGGACATGCGTTGTAGATGGATGCACGGAATCCGCCCACTGATCTATGACCCTTGATGCCGACCATACCGCGCTCCTTTGCGAATGCCATGAACTCATCCTGGAGAGCCTCATAGCCTGGAGCCATAACGAAGCATACGTTCATAAGCGAACGGTCTTCCTTAGCTGCTGTACCTGTGAAGAGAGGGTTGCGGTCGATTTCGTCATAAAGGATGGCAGCCTTCTCCTGGTTCATCTTGTAAACAGCCTCTACGCCGCCCATTTCCTTAACCCACTTGAGAGTCTCGTTCATTACGAAGATAGAGAATACCGGTGGAGTGTTGAACATTGAAGCTCCGTCGATATGCGTCTGGAGGTTAAGCATTGTAGGGACATAGCGGCTTACTTTTCCGAGGAGATCCTTCTTCACGATAAAGAAAGTAACACCGGCAGGACCTACGTTCTTCTGCGCTCCACCATAGATCATAGCATACTTGCTTACATCTACTGGGCGGCTCATGATGTCAGATGACATATCTGCGATGAGTGGAACAGGGCAGTCTATATCCTCGTGAAGCTCAGTACCGTAGATGGTATTGTTAGTAGTCACGTGGAAGTAGTCAAGATCTGCAGGGATCTCGTAACCCTTTGGAATGTAATTGTATGTAGTCTCAGCTGAAGACGCTACAGCATAAGCGTTGCCAAGTCCTTTAGCCTCTTTCAATGCCTTCTTTGCCCATACTCCTGTCTCTAGATAACCAGCCTTGTTCTCGAGGAAGTTCATAGCTACATAGAGGAAACCGAGACTTGCACCGCCACCGAGGAATACGACCTCGTGAGTGTCAGGAATATTGAGGAGTTCCTTCCAGAGTGCACGGCACTCGTCCATAACAGCGTCCCATTCTTTTGATCTGTGTGAAACGCAGATTACAGGCATGCCTGTGCCTGCGAAATCCTTAAGAGCCTCGATTGCCTTGTCAACTGCCTGCTGTGGCAATACGCAAGGTCCTGCATTGAAATTGTGTACTGTTTTCATGGTTTTATGTGGTTTTAAAATTTGTAATCAAAATCGCGCTAAAGATAATGATTTAATTTAGAAAATATGTTTTGAGTCTGTGATTTTTTCACAATAATGGCACAAAAGTGAAATTTCGTTACCATTGTCGATGGTCTTGAACCAAGTCTTTATAGGCTGGTGGTTTGTAACGCATTTAGGGTTGCGGCATTTAGCCACTCCATGGATCTCTTCAGGCATGACCAGCTTCTTCTTTTCCACTACCTTGAAATCGCGGATTACATTGACTGTAGCCTTCGGGGCAATGAGAGCAAGCTTATTCAGTTCGTCATCCTCGAAAAATTTATCCTCGATCTTGATGATTCCCTTTTTTCCGAAGAATTTGCTGGTGAGGTTTATTCCGATGGTGATCTGCTGGCCGATACCCTTAAGATTCAGGATGTCCAGTGCCTTATATACATTTTCAGCGGGTATATGGTCCAATACTGTTCCATTTTCCAATGCGCTGACTACCAATTCTTTTCTTGACATAATCGTTATGTTTTATCTATAACCTAAAAGATAACTGATGATGGCCATGCGGACATATAGTCCGTTTTCCGCCTGCTTGAAATAATATGCGTATGGAGTTTCATCCACATCCTGGTCAATTTCAGTTACGCGTGGCAGAGGATGCAGAATCTTCATGTTATCTCTGACATCTGCGAGCATCGAAGCGTTCAGAGTATAGACATCCTTGACTCTTTCGTATTCCATTGGGTCTGTAAACCTTTCCTGCTGCACTCGTGTCATGTAAAGAATGTCACAGTCATTGAGATGCTCATTCAGCGATGTTGTCTCGATGTATTCAATACCTCTTCTGTCAAGGAAAGACTTGTATTCCTTTGGCATCTTGAGCTCATCTGGGGCTGTAAAGATGAACTTCGGATTGAAATGCGACATGGCCTGAAGTAGAGAATGAGTGGTACGTCCATATTTGAGGTCGCCAACCATATTGATGGTCAATCCTTCCAGCGTACCTTGTGTCTGAAGGATAGAATATAGGTCCAGAAGAGTCTGTGATGGGTGCTGGTTAGCTCCGTCTCCAGCATTCACAACTGGTACTGTAGCCACTTCTGACGCATATCTGGAACTTCCTTCCAGAGGATGTCGCATCACGATCATGTCGACGTAATTGTCCACCATCTTTATGGTGTCCTTGAGGGTTTCTCCCTTGCTTTGGCTCGTATTGCTTGCGTCAGAGAAACCTATTACCTTGGCACCGAGACGGTTGATAGCTGTCTCGAAGCTAAGACGGGTTCTTGTCGACGGCTCGAAGAAGAGACTGGCTATCACCTTGCCTTCAAGGAAGTTCTGAACTCTGTTCTGCTCGAACTCCTTGGCTGTTTCCAGCACATGGAGGATCTCCTCCTTGCTGAAGTCGCGGATTGAAATCAAACTTTTCATATCTTAAATTTCTTCAATATTACATCCTTCCACATCACCGATTCTTTCCAGGAATGTGTCCACCATAGACAGACGCACGCTCGTATCAAGGCTGCACTCCATATCGAATTTCTGATTCTTCTGCTCCAGTCCCATATCTTTCATCACCTTCATGACCCCGTTCATGTTCAGATACCCGAAGTGTATGCGGAACATCCTGGAAGCAATCTTTTCCACGATTTCTGCATTCGCCAGAGCATCTGCCGTAGAAGTCTTGTAGGCTCTGATCAATCCCGGAATGCCTAGTTTGATGCCTCCGAAATATCGTACTACCACCACGAGGATATCGCTAAGTCCGCAGGAGTCGATCTGTCCCAATACAGGTCTGCCGGACGATCCCGAAGGCTCTCCGTCATCGTTGGCTCTGAACTTATCTCCTTTATATCCAAGGCGATACGCATAGACATGATGTCTGGCGTCGTAGTATTCCTTTTTCAAGGCTGCTACGATTTCCTTCACTTCTTCTTCTGTCTCAACGGGATACGCATGGGCAATGAATCGGCTTCCATTGTCCTTGAACAGCCCTTTAGACTCGGCTGCAATGCTTTTGTAAGAATCCTGGATCTGTGTTGTGTCCATACCGAAAACCAAAAATAGTGATTTTTCATGTAAATGAGAAACAAATATTCATATAGTTTCACATTTTTTAGCAATTTGTCTTTATGTCAAATTTTTATGCATGCAGAAAGAAAATTTTATTAACTTTGGCTTCGCTTCCGCAGAATGTGGAGGCATTTTTATGCATAATTCAATTCTAACTGACTATGATTCTGAAATATAGAGTTTCTCTCCCGGGTATAAAGGGATTTGCGAGAGTTTATGAGGTAAAAGGAAGTGCCTCATTGTACAGTTTCCACAAGCAGATGAGGGCCGATATGGATTTCCCTCAGGATCAGGTGGTACTTTTCAAAGCATTTGATAAGGATGGTGAAGTGGCTGCCCGTTACAGCGTTTTCCAGGATTTCGGGCTTGGAACTATTGACGCCGTTACAGCGGAACAGTGTCATAAAAGAGGTGAGGACAAATTCATTTATTTTTATGATACAACCAATGTGAAGAGCGTGATCATTACATTCGAGGGTACAGTCGATGAACGAAGAAATGTTCTTTATCCTATTTTGGTGGAAACAAAAGGACCTAATCCTATCGAGTTTGAAAATGGTTATGTGGCATTCGAAGATCTTCCGGACGATAAGAAGAAGAATCCGGATGATGATGACTTCGACGATGATGATGATGATGCGGGAGAGGAGGCTGATGATGATGCCGAAGAAATATATGGAGATGATGAGGATGAGTAGTATGTGGTCAATCTGCTGATTTTCACTTGATTATGATATGTGCCTGCTGCGTCTGTACAGCAGGCATTTTAAGTAAATTGTTTAATGTCAATTTGTTATGGGTCGCAAGCTGGTGATAATATTGGGCCCTACGGCAGTAGGTAAGACAGATTATAGCATAGAGATGGCACTCGGATACGGGTCGCCGGTAATTTCTTGTGATTCTCGGCAGATTTATAAGGAAATGTCGGTCGGAACAGCTGTGCCTTCAGAGGAGCAGCTTGCGGCTGTAAGGCATTATTTCATACATTCGCATACTGTTACCGAGTTGTATACTGCCGGCAAATACGAACTTGAAGCTCTGGATCTTATCAACCGTCTTTTTGATGAAGGTCATGATACTCTTGTGATGGCGGGAGGGTCGGGCTTTTATGTGGATGCTCTGGTCAATGGACTGGATGATTTTCCTTCGGCTGACCTGCAGCTCAGAAATGAACTGATGGCCCGTTTGAAGGAGGAGGGTGTAGATAATCTGCGTATGGAACTCAGGGCTTTGGATCCTGAGAGTTATGCGACAATCGATATCGCTAACGGTCAGAGAGTGGTCCGTGCCCTTGAGGTCTGCATTATGACGGGAAAGCCATTCTCTTCTTTCAAGACAGCCAGGAACAAGAAGAGGGATTTCGAAGTAGAAAAGATAGGCCTTACGAGGCCGCGTGATGTACTTTATGACCGTATAAACCGTCGTGTGATTCAGATGATTGATGATGGGCTGGTGGAAGAAGTCCGTTCACTGGTACAATACCGTGAGTTGGCAGCACTTCAGACGGTAGGTTATAAAGAAATATTTGACTGGCTGGACTTTGAGTCAGGTCTGGTTTCCACGGAAGGGTGGGGCCCGGCTTCTCCGGGAGATGGCCCTGTCACTTCACTTGAGCGAGCTGTTGAACTTATCCAGCGCAACACCAGACGCTATGCCAAGCGTCAGCTGTCGTATTGGGGGAGGGATAAGGATATAAGGTGGATTGAAATGTAAATCCCCGGCCAAACCGGGGATGAAAGCTCAAACTGTTAATTTGCTACCTCGCAGAGGAATTTGATGCGTACGAGTCGCACCTCCAACTCGTCATAATCAGACCCGAGATCAGCCATAGCGTCTGCCAGTGAATCTGATTCCGCTTCCTCTCTGAAATAATCATAAATATCTTCAATGATATCCTCGTCAAGAGTCTGCTCTATATAATAATCGAGGTTCAGCTTAGTTCCTGAAAATACTATAGCCTCTATTTCATCCAGAAGCTCTTCCATATCCAGACCTTTGGCATCTGCGATATCTTCCAGAGGAAGTTTCCTGTCTACGCTCTGAATGATGAATACTTTGTTCACTGACTTATTCACGATGGACTTCATCACAAAGTCGTCAGGACGCTCTATATCATTCTGTTCCACATATTTGGATATAAGTTCGATGAACTCTTTTCCGAACTTTCTCGCCTTTCCGTCGCCTACCCCCTGGCAGTTTTTGAGTTCGTCGTATGACATAGGGTACATGATCGACATGTCTTCAAGAGACGGGTCCCCGAAAATTACCCATGGCTGAAGTTTCTTCTTCTTCGCAACATCCCTTCGAAGGTCTTTCAGCATGGCAAGAAGCTGAGGGTCTCCTCCACCGCCGCCTTTTGCAGCTGATGCTGAGTCGTCATCCTCATCCTCGCCTTCGGCAAACTCTCTGTCCTCTGTAAGCATTAGTTCGTATGGCTTCTCGAAGAATTCCCTTCCCTTGGCTGTCACCGAGATGAGGCCATAAGATTCGATGTCTTTGTGAATCAGATGCAGTACCATTCCCTGATGTATTACGGCACACCAGAATTTTGCCGAGTGATCCTTGCCGGCACCGAAAAGTTCCAGTTTGTCGTGATGGTATGATTTGATGATCGAGTTCATCTCACCAGCCAGGATATTTGCCAGATGTTCTATCTTGAAACGTTCCGGAAGGGCCTGTATAAGTTCGATGACCATTGACATTTCCTCGCGGCCGTCGAATTGTCTCTTAGGATGGAGACAGTTGTCACATGCTCCGCAGTTCTCTGTCTGGTAATCCTCGCCGAAGTAGTTGAGCAATAGCTTTCTTCGGCATGAGTTTGATTCGGCATATGCTACGGTTTCCATAAGGAGCTGCTTGCCGATTTCTTGTTCTGCAATAGGCTTTCCCTGCATGAATTTCTCCAGCTTCTGGATGTCCTTGTAGCTGTAGAATGTGAGGCATTGTCCTTCTTTGCCGTCGCGGCCTGCGCGTCCGGTTTCCTGATAATACCCTTCGATGCTTTTCGGAATATCGTAGTGTATCACGAATCTGACGTCAGGCTTGTCTATGCCCATTCCGAATGCGATTGTTGCTACGATTACATCCACTTCCTCCATGAGGAACTTGTCCTGATTCTCCGCTCGTGTCTTTGCATCGAGGCCAGCGTGATATGGCGCAGCCTTTATTCCATTGATATTCAGCAGCTCTGCAAGCTCTTCCACCTTCTTTCTGCTCAGGCAATATATGATGCCGGACTTGCCTTTGTTCTGCTTTATATACTTGATTATATCTCGCTTCGGGTCAGACTTATCCCTTATTTCATAATAGAGGTTTGGTCTGTTGAACGACGATTTGAAGACAGTCGCATCTGGCATGCCCAGGTTCTTCATTATGTCGCTCTGCACCTTTGGGGTAGCAGTAGCGGTCAGGGCAATGATAGGTGCAGTCCCTATTTCTTCGATTATGTTTCGGATGCGTCTGTACTCCGGCCTGAAGTCATGTCCCCACTCTGAGATGCAATGTGCTTCATCGACCGCATAGAAGGAAATCTTTATTTCCTTCAGCATTGCAACATTCTCTGCCTTTGTGAGAGATTCCGGGGCTACATATAGAAGTTTGGTCGCTCCGGAAATCAGATCTTTCTTGACCTCATTGACCTGGACTTTGTTGAGTGATGAGTTCAGGAAATGTGCAATTCCGTCGTTTCCTGATACAAAACCTCGAATTGCATCGACCTGATTCTTCATTAGTGCAATGAGAGGCGAGATGACAATGGCAGTACCTTCCATGACAAGCGCCGGAAGCTGGTAACACATCGATTTTCCTCCTCCGGTAGGCATGAGGACAAAGGCATTGTTTCCGCTTACAAGATGCTTGATGATACGTTCCTGGTCAGCCTTGAAGGAGTCAAATCCGAAGAACTCCTTGAGTTTTGCATGTAACATTGCAGAATCAGTTGACATAATCCTAGAGTTTTGGCATATAAAATTATAAACTTTTTTCTGAAAACTCAAAACTTTTCTGTGGCGGATATATGGCAACAGCCGTGAATTTACAGAATCTTTATATATAGGTATTATTGATGCAACAAAAAATGTGGTGGAATCCAAAAAATAATTACCTTTGCAAGATGTGTTGATAAAATTTTATAAACAAATAAAACTTAAGACAATGAAGGCAATCAAATTTTTCGCAATCGCAGCTTGTGCAGCAGCGCTCGCTGTATCTTGCAACACAGCTTCAAAGGGTGTTGCAGTAGAGGCTGAGCTTCCTACAGCAGCAGAGACAGACTCAGTAAGCTATCTTATCGGTGTGAACTTCGGTTCTTTCCTCAAGGGTAACAGCTTCGCTGAGGATCTCGCAGATCTTAACATGGCAGAGCTCAAGAAGGGTATGCAGGATTTCCTTAAGGCAGAGGGAAGCCCATATGATCCTGAGTTTGGTGCTCAGTTCGACATCGATCCTAACGAAATGAGCAGAATCCTTAACGGCTTCATCTCAAAGAAGCAGTCTTACAAGGCAGCGAAGAATCTCGCTGAGGGTAAGGCATTCCTTGCAAAGAACGCTCTCAAGGAGAATGTAGACACTACTGCAAGCGGTCTCCAGTATACAATCGAGGCTGAGGGTGCAGCAGAGAAGATCGCTCCGCAGGACACTGTATGGGTTAACTATAAGGGTACTCTCCTCGACGGTACAGTATTCGACGAGAACGACTCTACTATGTTTGTTGCTAACCGCGTGATCAGAGGATGGACTGAGGGTCTCGGTCTTCTCGGTGAGGGTGGAAAGGCTACTCTTTACATTCCTTCAGACCTTGCTTACGGTGAAAGAGGAAACCGCTCTATCGAGCCTAACTCTGTACTCGTATTCGATGTAGAGGTTCTCAAGGTCGGTAAGTTCGTTGCTCCAGAGGAGAAGTAATAATGGCAATGGAACTCGAGGGCAGAATAGCCCGCAAACTTCCTGTGCAGACCGGTACTTCGGCAAGAGGTGCATGGGCAAAGCAGGAGTTCATCTTTGAATATCAGGAAGGCAATTTCCCTTCTCAGGTATGTATGAATGTCTGGGGAGATGACAAGGTGAAAGAGCTTGACAAGTATCAGGTAGGTGACAAGGTGAAGGTGTCGGTCAATCTCAGCAGCCGTGAATACAACGGACGCTGGTACACTGACGTAAGAGCCTGGAGAATCGAGCCTGCAGGTGCTGTCCAGCCTGACTATGCTACAGGTGCGGTAGCCGGCGGTGCAGGTTATGTCGGAGCTGCAGCTCCAGCTCCTTCGCAGGGTTACAATTACGCTCAGTCAGCAGGTTCATATTCGGCTCCAACTGGCGCTCCTATGCCGACTGCAGACGATATGAACACTCCGGTGGAGGACGACCTTCCGTTCTAAGACATTGTCCCGCTTGTCGGGGTATATAATAACAAAGCCGCTCACAGATCACGTGAGCGGCTTTGTTGTATGGAGGAGCTTAAGGGCTTATGTGACAGTGAGTTATTATAACTACGTGCCTCACTACGTCCTGCACGTAGATGCTGTAATCCTTTGCTGGTCAGAGGGATGGCCTTCTCCTTACAGCGGGAGCTGGATCAGCTTGCGGGATTCGTAGTGGGCACTCCAGCGGAAGCCGAGGGATTTGAGGAGGGCGGCGTGGTGAGTGAAACCGGCACTGACACGGGAAGGCTCGTGGGAATCGGAGCCGAGGCTGATGATTTCGCCGCCTAATTCACGATACCTTAAAAGGACATTGTGGTCGAGTTCTACTATGCGGCCGCGGTGTCCTTCATAACTTTTTGTGTTGATCTCCAGAGCCTTGCCTTCGTAGATGAGGTAACGGAACATTTCATCGAATATGTCGCTGAAGTCGCGGTAGCGGATGGAGGTGACAGGATATGGGGCGTAGCGGACAATATAGTCGTAATGTCCCATAATATCGAAATCGGCCAGCCAGGTCATTTCGCGGTAAATTGTTTCCAGATAACCGCCGTATGCCTGTTTCCAGTCTTTGTCGTCGTAATAACCTCCGTAATATGGGTCGGTCTGCTCGATATAATGGACTGATGCCAGTACCTGGTCGAATGAGTATTCACTCAGTACTTTGCGGATATCTTCGTGACATTCTTCGTGCATCCCTATTTCTATGCCCTTGAGTATCTGGATCTTGTCTCCCAATAATCCTTGTACTCGATCGATTTCTGCCTGCTGCTGAGGGACGTCGAAGTACTCAGGTTTCAGATCTTCAAATGATGACTTCATCGGCGGTACGTAATGATCGCAGTGGTCGCTGAAGCATATTCCCTTCAGGCCTGTCTCAGCCGCTGCGCGGGCGCTGGCTTCTACACTGGTTCTGCCTCCGTCGAAGGAAAACTGACTATGGTTATGGTTATCGAACAAATGCATACTAAAACAGAAAAACGGGGCAAAAATACTAAAAAATTCCTATTTTTGCATTTAATGTGCTGTAGCCTGCCTTGGCCGCAGTGGAATATCGGGGCTGAGGGCATTCAGGTAAGTATGCAGTGGTTTAATAATTAATTGGAATACAGATGGTTATATTCGGTTATAAGAGTAGGGTAAATGGTCCGATGAGGGCGTTGGTCGCTCTTGCTATCGGAATTATGATGGTGATATATCCCACCGGTGCTCTGACAACGGTCGTAAAGATAATTGCAGCATTCATGATTGCTTCCGGAGTGGTATCTCTGGTAGTAGGGCTCAGAGATAAGGAGAGGGGAGCACTTCCTTTGATGTCTTTCAATGCATTGATCAATCTTTTGCTTGCGATACTGATGTTCGTATTTGCTCCGGTAATCGCAAAATTCGTCATTTACCTTATCGGCTTCGTTCTGCTTGCTTTCGGTATCCTCCAGATTGTAGCTTTCCTTGGCGCAAGGCGCGTGATGCCGGTGAGTTTCGGATCATTTGTCCTGCCGATTGTGGTGACCTTGGTCGGAGGATTCATCCTTTTCAACCCTTTTGCCGAGTCTGTCATGACTATAATCGCCGGTTCGGCTCTCGTGCTTTACGGAGTCTCGGAGCTTTTGTCTTCATGGAGGATGAAGAAGGTAAGGGATTTTGAGGATTCCAGAGTGGATGAGCAGGAGGCGCAGGTTATAGAAACAGATGATAAGATAGACGAGCAGTAAATGATTCCTCAGGAGACGGTAAACAGGATCCTCGATGCGGCTCAGATCGTGGATGTGGTAGGGGACTTCGTGACATTGAAGAAGCGAGGTGCCAACCATATTGCATGCTGCCCTTTCCATAATGAGAAGACACCTTCGTTTTCAGTTTCCGCTTCAAAAGGAATATATAAATGCTTCGGCTGCGGTAAGTCGGGTACGGCTGTCGGCTTCGTTATGGAGCACGAGAATATGTCGTATACTGAGGCATTGAAGTATCTGGCAAAGAAATACCATATAGAGGTAGTCGAGAAGGAGGAAACAGCAGATGAGATTGCTCAGAGACAGAGACACGAGAGTCTGCTCCTGGCGTCGGAGTTTGCCGGAAAATTTTTTCAGGATAGCCTGTATACTCCTGATGGACAAGCTATTGCAATGCAGTACTTCCGCAAGAGGGGGCTTGAAGATGAGACCATCAGGAAGTTTGGACTGGGCTGGTCTCCGGTCAGCCGCAGGGCATTGTCCGAAGCTGCGCGCGGGGCAGGATACAAGGAGGAATTCCTGGTGGATGCGGGAGTCTGCCTCAAATATGACGATGGAAATCTGGTCGATCGTTTCTTCGATCGGGTGATGTTTCCGGTTCATTCTGTCAGCGGACGTATCATTGCCTTTGGCGGACGTACGCTGAAGACTGACAAGACAGTGGCGAAGTATATCAATTCTCCCGAGAGTGAGATTTATGTAAAGAGCAAGTCCCTCTACGGAATCTATTTCGCAAAGAATGGAATATCACGTCTGGATAAGTGTATTCTTGTCGAGGGATATCTGGATGTGATCTCAATGCACCAGCTGGGAATCAATAATGTAGTAGCTTCCAGTGGTACTTCACTTACGGTGGAGCAGATCCGTCTGATAAGAAAGTTCACGAACAATATAACGATCATCTACGATGGTGATGGTGCAGGTATAAAGGCGGCGCTCAGAGGCATCGGTCTGGTGCTGAAGGAGGGTATGAATGTGAAGGTAGTGCTTCTGCCTGACGGTCAGGATCCGGATGATTTCTCCCGCAAGCATACATTGGAGGAAGTTCAGGACTATATTGCGCAGAACGAGCAGGATTTCATAGGGTTCAAGACCGAGCTGCTTCTTGGTGAGGCCGGAAATGACCCGTTGAAAAGGGCAACTCTCATCAATGATATCGCCGATACGATTGCGCTGATACCTGATGCGATTGTCCGTTCGGTATATACGCACAGCAGTGCCGAACGCTTCGAGATGGATGAGAGGATCCTCGCTGAGAGGGTCAATAAGACCAGAAACGAGATCCTTGTAGCTGACCAGAGGCAGAAGGAACGCGAGGAACAGCGTTCTTCCGGCGCTAAGGGTCAATATCATCCGCAGCCGGATTATCAGCCTTTGCCTCCATCTGTAGATGATGTACCGCCACCTATGCCGGATGACTATTATCAGGGAGAACCTGTCACCTCTGCTGTGGAACTTCCGATTCCGGCGCTTCAGGATGGGACGATCGTGTTGAACGAACCTCATCTGGTTCCATGTGAAAGGGAACTTTTGGGATTCATTCTGGAGGAAGGATGTACGGATCTTCAGTTCGATGTCGACTCGAAATATTATATAGAAGGAGAGGTGATAAATGTCGCTGAATTTATAGACAGCATATTGGCAGATGATGATGCGGATTTTGTAAATCAGTCATTCAGAAAGGTTTATCATGAGTATTTCAAGCTGTATGATGAAGGACTGACCCAGCAGCAAATCCAGACAAGGCTTTTGAACAGTATGGATGCCGAGATCGCAGCGGTGGCCCGAGAACTCCTGATAGAGAAATATCAGATTACAGTCAAGGTTTATGAGCAGTCGATGACTGCTACTGCAACCAAGCTTGTCCAGTTCATACCTAAGGCACTATTGGCATATCAGTGTCGTAAAATAGAGCTGCTGCTGAAGGAACTGACGACACAATTGGCCGTGGAATCGGATCCGGAGCGACAGGTGGAGATTCTGGCTAAGATAGGGGATTACAACAAGGCGCGCACCAGACTTAATAACGAACTGGGACGAGTGTAATTCTCTTGTCTACCTTTGTAATCGGCTGATTTTCAACTGGAACGTATTGAAAGAAAAATATTAAAATTATAAGATAATATGAGCAAGAAATTCAACAGAACGCTTGTGACCTGTGCGCTTCCATATGCCAACGGTCCTGTTCATATCGGCCATCTGGCCGGTGTGTATGTCCCTGCGGATATCTATGTGAGATATCTGCGAATGAAGGGTGAGGATGTCCTCTATGTCTGCGGCTCAGATGAGCACGGAGTGCCTATCACTATCAAGGCACAGAAGGAGGGATGTACTCCTCAGGACATTGTGGACAGATACCACAAGATCATCAAGAATTCATTCACCGGACTCGGAATCAACTTCGATATCTATTCAAGAACTTCCTCAAAGACTCATCACAAGAACGCGGCTGACTATTTCCGCAAGCTTTACGATGAGGGCAAGTTCATAGAGAAGGTAAGCGAGCAGTACTATGACGAGGAGACCAAGACCTTCCTTGCGGACCGTTACATCACCGGTACCTGTCCGCGTTGCGGTGCAGAGGGCGCATATGGCGACCAGTGCGAGAAGTGCGGTGCTACGCTTAGCCCTGATGAACTCATCAACCCTAAGTCTGCTCTCAGTGGCGGCGAACTTGTGAAGAAGGAGACCAAGCATTGGTATCTGCCTCTGGATCAGTATGAAAAGTGGCTTTCAGAGTGGATCCTTGATGGTCACAAGGAGTGGAGAAGCAATGTGTACGGCCAGTGCAAGAGCTGGATTGATGGCGGTCTTCAGCCACGTGCGGTGAGCCGTGACCTCAACTGGGGTGTTCCGGTTCCAGTAGAAGGTTCTGACGGAAAGGTTCTCTATGTGTGGTTCGATGCACCTATCGGATATATTTCCAATACCCAGGAGCTTCTGCCGCAGAGCTGGGAGAAGTGGTGGAAGAGCGAGGATACAAAGCTCGTGCATTTCATCGGAAAGGACAATATCGTCTTCCATTGCATCGTTTTCCCTTCAATGCTGAAGGCTGACGGAAGCTATATTCTTCCTGACAATGTCCCTGCAAACGAGTTCCTTAATCTCGAGGGTGACAAGATCTCGACATCACGAGGATGGGCTGTATGGCTCCACGAGTATCTCGAGCAGTTCCCTGGACAGGAGGACGTGCTCCGTTATGTATTGACCGCCAATGCCCCTGAAACCAAGGATAATGACTTCTCATGGAAGGATTTCCAGTCACGCAACAACAGCGAGCTTGTGGCTATTCTCGGCAATTTCGTGAATCGTGCAGTGGTGCTTACACATAAGTATTTCGAGGGTAAGGTTCCTGCTGATCTCAAGCCAGAGGCGATCGATGCCGAGACACTTGCGCAGATCAAGCCTCTTAAGGAGGAGATGCAGCGCTACCTCGACGGTTACAAGTTCCGTGAGGCTCTCAAGGAGGCTATGAACATCGCCCGTCTTGGAAACAAGTATCTTACTGATACAGAGCCTTGGAAGGTGGCTAAGGCAGATATGGACAGAACGGCTTCTATATTGAATGTATCTCTCCAGATCTGCGCTTCTCTTGCGATTGCATTCGAGCCTTTCCTTCCGTTCTCATCCGAGAAGCTCCGTGGTATCCTGAATGTAGGTATTGTGGCCGGAGCTGACCACCGTGCAGGTGAAGAGGGCTCTGTAAGTGAGAATATTTATGCTGCCGGTGAAGGTGCCGCTCTTCATACCTCTTCTGTCATTCCGAGCGAAGTCGAGGAATCTCTCACCCTTTCTTGGGAGGATCTCGGAAATCAGTCACTCCTTCCGGCCGGTCATCAGCTCAATCCTGCGACCCTTCTTTTCTCAAAGATCGAGGATGAGGTGGTGGATGCTCAGATCGCCCGTCTCAATGCAATCCGTGCCGAGCGTGAGGCCGCAGCAAAGGCCGCCGAGGCTGCAGTGGTGACTCCGCAGAAGGAAGAGTGCACATTCGATGATTTCCAGAAGATGGATATCAGGACAGCTACAGTGCTTGAGGCTGAGCGTGTTCCGAAGACTGACAAGCTTTTGAAACTTACAATCGATACAGGCATCGACAAGAGGGTTATCGTTTCCGGTATAGCGGAGGAATATGCTCCAGAGGATATGGTAGGCAAGCAGATATGTATTCTTGCCAATCTTGCTCCGCGAAAGATTCGTGGCATCGAGTCAAAGGGTATGATCCTTATGGCTCGTCAGAATGACGGCAAGATGAGGTTCGTTACGCCTGCGGAGACTCTTTGCAATGGTGCTGAGATAGGATAGTTGGGGAGTTCCTGCGGCTGTACTGTACTCGGAAGTGATAGGGTGAGTGTAATAAGGTCTTTAGATATGAGGTGATATGATCAAGACAGAATACTATAAGGATTTGACGAAGATGAACACCTTCGGGATGAAGGTGAAGGCGCGCTGTTTCATCGAGTATGATTCGGTGGCGGATCTTGTGGATATCGAGTTCGAGGAACTGGCAAGACCTGTGCTTCATATCGGAGGTGGAAGCAATCTGCTTTTTACTGATGACTTCAAGGGTACGGTTCTGCATTCGAAGATTGACTTCATAGAAATCCTTGACAAGTGCCATAGTATTCCGGAGGCCCCCGCCTTCGCAGGCTCAGGCACCCCCTACCCGGGGGTGGGAAAATGCCTCCTCCATACAAATGGCAACTTGTCCGCGGATTTCAAACCTTCGAATGAAGTCCTGGTGTCGGTCGGTGCGGGCGTCGTCTTTGATGATTTCTGCGCATGGGCGGCTAAGGAAGGTCTTTGGGGAGTGGAGAATCTTTCATACATCCCAGGTGAGGTGGGTGCTTCCGCGGTACAGAATATTGGAGCGTATGGAGTGGAGGTCAAGGATGTTATCCGCAGAGTGTATTGCTACGATACTGTGGATGAGGAATTTGTGAATTTCGGTGTCGAGGAGTGCGAGTACGGATATCGGGATTCCATTTTCAAGGATCCAGAGGTCAAGGGACGTTATATTGTGACTCATGTGGTGTTTGCATTGAGTCGTGAGCCGATGCCGAAGCTCGACTATGGGCATCTGAAAGAAGCTGTTTTGAATATTGATTCGGATTCGATAACTTCGGCACTTATAAGAAAGGCAATAATTAAGATCCGGAAAGAGAAGCTGCCAGAGCCGTCGGTAAAGGGCAGTGCAGGAAGTTTCTTCAAGAATCCGGTTATCTCCATGGCTGACTTTCAGCGTATTGAGGCTTCTGCAAAAGCTGAGCTGGGAGCTGATTACAAGGTGCCGCATTATGATTTGCCGGACGGTACTGTCAAGGTTCCAGCGGCGTGGATGATCGAGCAGTGCGGTTGGAAAGGAAAGCGCAGCGGTGGTGCGGCGGTCTGGGATAAGCAGCCGCTTGTTATCGTGAATTATACAGGTGATGCTTATCCTGAAGAAATAATAGGACTGGAAAAACGTATAGTTGCATCTGTTCAGGCTAAGTTTGGCGTTGAGCTTCATCCTGAAGTGGAACATGTCTGATTCGCCCAGATGCTTATATGTATATATAAAGGTGTGAAAAGGAGTTCCGTTCACACCTTTATTTCTCCCAGTCGCACACAAAAGAGAACACTTTACATAATAGTTGACGGTGTATTCCATAACTTTAGCGAAAACACACTAAACTAATCAATGTAATCCATGAAAAAATCAGTGTTCTTGACTGGTATCATCTTTATTCTGACAAGTATGATACCTTATTTCACATTCGCTCAGAGCGGATATGAGGTAAAAGGATCCGTTTACGATCAGCTTGGACCTGTTGCTGGAGCGACTATTCTTGAAAAAGGTACGACAACAGGAACATCCACTGGAATCGACGGAGACTATATCCTTTATGTCTCAGGCCCGACAGCAACTGTAGAAATCAGCTGCATCGGTTATAAGACCTTGGCATTCGCCGCAAATGCAGTCCCTGCTAAAGTTACTTTGGAGGAGGATTCTGAAATGCTCGAAGAGACAGTCGTAGTCGGTTACGGTTCTCTCAGCAAGAAGGAGATTTCGTCATCTGTAGTAAGCGTAAAGGCTGAAGACTTCAACAAGGCTGCTTCAGGTGACCCTATGCAGCTTCTCGTGGGAAAGGTTGCCGGCCTTAACATCGATATGTCGGCAGACGGTAACAGCACAAGCTTCCAGCTTCGTGGCGCCACTTCTATCAACGGTGGAAACTCTCCACTCGTGGTTATCGACGGTGTCGCAGGCGCTTCACTCAGCGACGTTTCCACACAGGATATCGAGTCGATCTCTATCCTCAAGGACGGTGCATCGGCAGCTATCTACGGTACACGTGGTGCCAACGGTGTCGTTCTCGTGACAACACGCAGAGGTGCAGGCGAGGCAGGAAAGCTCAGAGTGACTTACGATTCTTATTATGCTATCCAGGCGCTTCATAAGAATCCTGAGACTTTCAGCCTTGATGAGTGGCTGGTTCTCAATGAGAAACGCGGTAAGGCAGACTACGGCGGACGAATTGAAAACGCTTATTGGAACGCTCTCCGTAACGACAAGCCTACTTACGACCTGAACCAGTATATCTCTCTCGCAGGTTCTACATCGAGAAGCAACTACAACCTCTCGTTCAATTATTCAGACAGAAACCAGCTCTACAAGAATAACGAAAGACAGACTTATAACCTTCGTTTCCTGATGAGCCAGAAGATGCTGAACAACATCATCGAGACAACGACTATCGCTCAGCTCCGTGCTTACGTTAGCAACGGTAACGGCGGCAGCCTTACTGGTACCATCTTCATGAACCCTACTCAGCCGGTTTATGATGCTACCACTCCTACAGGTTACTATTGGCCAACAAGCTCAACAGGTGCTACTAACCCTGTCGAGAACAACCAGGTGCCTACAAACAAGAGCCATAGCACTACCATCAATATCCAGCAGGATGTAAAGGCCACTCTTATCAAGAATGACAACCATCTCCTGACTATCAATGCAAATGCTGCATTCGGATACTATTCTACTTATGGCCACAGCTACACTCCATCTACAATGCAGACTTGCCAGATGTGGAACAACTACGCTGGTTCTGCAAGTTTGGACAGCAGCAACAGCCTTACAAGCAACTTCGAGGCTATGATCAACTATAACCTCTCGCTTAATAACCACTCTCTCAAGGCTGTAGCAGGTTATTCATACCGTCAGTATATGGGTGAGAGCATGAACATGACCAACAGAAACTTCCAGTATGACCAGTTCCTGTGGTATAACATCGGTTCAGGTACATACCTCGACGAAGGTCTTGCAAGCATGGGCTCAAGCAAGTCATTCAACAAGCTTGCCGGTGTATTCGGTCGTGTTACCTACTCTTGGAATGACCTCCTCACTGTTACAGGATCTCTTCGTTATGAGGGTAGCTCTAAGTTCGGTAAGGATAAGAAGTATGGTTTCTTCCCTTCAATATCTGCTGCGTGGACCATTTCGAATATGGGCTTCATGGAGAGCTCAAGAAGCTGGCTCGACGAACTCCGTGTACGTGCATCTTACGGTGTGACAGGACGTGAGGCCGGTGGTGACTATGCATCTCTCTCTACTTACAACTCTAAGGGAACCAACTATTATATGGACGGCCAGTGGGTACCGGGATATGGTATCTCACGTAACCCTAACCCGAACCTCGGATGGGAGACAGCAGTCGTTTATAACTATGGTGTAGACTTCGAACTCCTTGGACGTAAGCTCACAGGTAGCATCGAGTACTTCGACCGTCGTTCAGAGAACCTCCTCTATACTTACACAGCTCCACAGCCGCCATACGTATTTGATTCTATCCAGCTGAACCTTGGTTCAACTCAGAATACAGGTGTCGAGCTTGCTCTCAACTATAATACACGTTTCGGTAAGAACTGGGGTCTCTCTGTAGGTGGTACTTACTCTTACAGCACAGCTATCCTCAAGAGCATCGGTAATGATGTTTACTCAGCTAACTTCGTAGACCTTTACGGAACAGGCGGTCTTGGATCAAGCGACTACTTCTTCCGTCTCTATGAAGGTACTCAGATCGGTAGCCTCCGCGGTTTCAAGTATGCAGGTTACACTGAGGACGGACAGCTCCTCCACGAGACAGCTGACGGTGGCACAGCTACCAAGACTGGTGTGAAGGACAGCGACAAGCAGGTTATCGGTAACACTCTTCCTGAGCACGCATTCTCTCTCAATATCACTCTCAAGTACAAGAACTGGGATCTCAGCATCAACGGCCGTGGTCTTGCAGGACACGACATCTGGAACTCACAGCTTCAGAGCTATGGTTATCCGGGCGTAGCGGCTGAAAACCTCCTCAAGAGTGCATATGAGAAGTATCCTCACCTTACAGCTGACAACAACTATCTGAACTCATTCTTCCTTGAGAAGGGTGACTGGTTCAAGATCGAGAAGGTTTCAGTAGGTAGAAACTTCAACTTCAAGGAAAACAAGGCAGGATTTGACAATATGTATGTTTACCTTGCTGCGACTAACCTCTTGACTCTTACCAAGTTCTCTGGTGTTGACCCTTCAACCGTATCTTCTATCGGTCTTACTCCTGGTATCGCAGGTTCGACATCACTCTATACAACCAAGATCACTCTTGGAATTTCAGCTAAGTTCTAATCTCAACGTGTAAAAGGAAAACATCAATATGAATGCTATAAAGAAATTTTTAGTAATCGCCATTTCAGGACTTGCCTTCACAGGCTGTTTTGACATGACAGAGCGTCCTTACACATTGCTTGATGCTTCAAACTATTTTACAGATGAGAATTCTATCAAGCAGGTAATCGCTCATATCTATGCGCAGGAGCAGGCTGACCTCTCCGAGCAGTATTGGTACGCTCAGGAGCTTTCTGCTGACCAGATTACCTGGCGCTCATGGAACGGTGGATCTTGGGGCTGGGACTCAGGTGACAAGTTCGTGCTTTCTACTCATACATGGAACCCTTCTTCAAATTATGTGAACCAGATCTGGAGCAAGGCGTGGACTGCTATCGGACTCTGCAACAACTTCATTACTGACCTCTCAAACATCAATGCATCGACACTCGGTATTTCAGAGGCTCAGAAGCAAGCTTACATTGATGAGGTACGTACATTCCGTGTATACTGCTATTATAATGTATTCGAGGTATTCGGCTCTGTTATTCCATTGACTACTTCTACTGATACATCAGTACTTCCGGTAAGTGCGATGAACGGTATGAGCTTCGAGGAAGGTAATGCCAAGATCTGCGACTGGATGATCGAGGAACTTGACGGAGCATTGGAGTCTCTCGAGGTCAATGGCTCAGTAAACCGTTGTAACCAGGCTATGAACCGTATGCTCAAGATGCGTATCCTTCTGAACTCTGAGATCTTTACAGGAGTTGCACGCTTTGACGAGTGCAAGGCTCTTGCGAAGGATATCATCGATGGAAAGTATGGTAACTATGCTATCGCTGAGAACTATAAGGACATCTACTCTGCAAACAATAACACTGACTGCAAAGAGATCGTATTCGCATTCTCAAGTGACGTGGTTTACAACAAGAGATCTACCAATATGCGTAACGGTCCTTTCATGAGCTATGTCTTCACAGCATACTTCAATACAAAGGAAGAGCACGCTGGCTGGAACTGCTGCTGTCTTACACCTTCGTTCGACAACTCTGACAACTTCTACAATCAGTGCGTTTCATTCGACGCTAACGGAACTGCAAGCGTAGTGAAGAATATGTATGACAAGGAGCTTGCAAAGTGCTTCCTTGATGGATATGGCGACAAGCTCGGTGCTGTCATGGAGCGTTTTGACCCAGCTGACATCCGTCTTGTAACTCCTTATAATGACGCAGCCGGAAATTGGGGCGGACACTTCATGAAGGGTGTGATGTATGCTGACTTCGGTAACGGTGAGCTTCAGATGGCCGATGCAGACCGTGACGGACAGCCGCTTGTATACGTTGACCAGGTGGGTAACTTCCAGGGTAAGGGTGAGCACCCTCTCCAGGTGGTGGAGAATCCACGTTGGGGTGAGACTAACTCTGGTATCAGAATGGCTAAGTATCCTTACTACAACATCGATTCACCATATAACTTCTGTGATCCGGACGTTGTAGAGTTCCGTCTTGCTGAGGTTTACTATACTTATGCAGAGTGTCTTCTTCGTGAGGGTAATTCAGCAGAGGCTAAGAACTGGGTTAACGAGGTTCGTAAGAGATATTTCTCTGCAGCTGACTGGACTGTAGCGAAGGATCGTGCTCCAAGAGGCTTCGATGCGACATTTGACGAGGACCGTATGCTCAGCGAGTGGGGACTTGAGTTCCTCGATGAGGGTCACCGTCGTCGTACTGACCTCCGTCGTTTCGACAAGTTCACTCAGGGTCAGTGGTGGTTCTTCGGACGTACAACCGAGACAGGATATGACCTTCCTGCGAAGCGTGACCGCAAGTATGAGTGGTTCCCGGTTCCTGAAAGAGCTCTGGCTGCAAATCCAGGTCTTACACAGAATCCTGCTTACGGTGGATAATCAATGATAATGAATGGTGGAGGAGGTCTAATCCTCCACCATTTTAAATTTAGGCGCTGGTTCAAATGCAATCTATTAAAAAGGAACTGAACATTATTCTGGGTTTCTCGATCCTGCACTCTGTCGTGGCAGTGCTTTCACGATGGTTGGGATTGTCAGACCATCTGATGCTTACGACCTTGACGATGTTGATGACCTTGTCTTTATGCCAGGTCAGAAGAACCACTGTCAATACAATGGTGATGCTGCTTATCATCGTGAATTTCGGTGGATTCTATCTAGGATCTTCATTAGGCAGCTTACTGAAACATTTCATCACCGATAATTATCTGCGCGGAGGGCTCACTACTTTTTCCACGTCTGTAATAATCGGAGCGGCAGTCGAAGGAATAGTGACTTTGATTGACAGAACAGGACTTTGCCGCAATCGTAAGGAGATAAGCACCTATTGGCTCATGCTTGTCTTCACTGTAATCATAATCGCCAGATTGGTACTTATTATCGTAAATGGCAAGACTCTGTATAGCAGAGACATTACGCTTAATGTCATTGTTGACTATACATTCTGTTGTGTTGCCTTGCTTTATCTTGCAGTAAATTCAGTAAAGGGTGCAAGGGAAGCGCAGAAAGCGAAAGAAGAATCCAATCTTGCCCAGTATAGCTATATACGTCTCCAACAGCAGGTCAAACCACATTTCATGTTCAACAATCTGAGCATTCTGAACAGTCTCATATGTGAACGTAAGGTAGAAGAGGCCTCTGATTTTGTATATAAATTGGCATATCTTTATAGGTATATGATATCGAATGAGGAGGAGAATCTGGTGACAGTGCGCGAGGAATTGGATTTTGTAAGTAAGTATACGGACCTGATGAAGGTCCGGTTCGGGTCTTCCTTCGATGTGGTGATTGATATTGATGAGAATCTTAGAGATAGCCTTGTTGTCCCATGCTCGATACAGTTGCTTATTGAAAATGCCATCAAACATAATGGTGGTACAGAACAGACTCCGTTGAATATACGACTATACAACTCCGCCACTCACCTTATTGTGTGTAATAACATACAGAAGAAAACATCTTGTGAACCTACTACTCATCTGGGCTTGAAATATATCAAGAAACTCTATGGAGATCTGAGTTCTTCAGATGTGATAGTGGATTCAGGTGAAGATGAATTTGTAGTGAAACTTCCAATAATCAGATAGTGAGATATGAATGTATTCATAGTAGAAGATGAAATCTTGTCCCAGATGGCTCTGGCAAGAATGCTGAATGCAAATTTCCCCGATATTAAAATTGTGGGGACAGCCCGTACGGTCAAGGAAACGGTGGAGTTCCTCCGATCTGATGAGATCGAGCATCCTGATCTGATTTTTATGGATGTGGAGCTCCAGGACGGAAACTGCTTTGATGTTTTCAGGCAGGTGGACATTAATTCAAATGTCGTTTTGACAACGGCCTATCACAAGTATGCTATCGAAGCATTCAAGGTAGGCTGCATAGATTATCTTCTGAAACCTGTCGAACCTCAGGCATTATGTCGTTCGGTCGAGAGGTGCAGGAAGAATATGAATGTGCTGAACTCGAGGAACCTGTTGTCTACATTCGACCAGTTTATAAAAAATAAGCCGGTCAATGAGATGAGAAAGATAAAGAAGAGGTTCATTATCAAACTTGGTGATAATTTTGTCTTGGTGCCTACTTCTGACATTGCCTATTTCTATACGGAAGACAATGCCACATACATTGTCACCAAGCAAGGGGTCCATTATATTATAAATTTCCCTCTGGATGTGATAATAACACAGATCGATCTTGAAGAGTTCTTCAGAATTTCAAGATACTGCATTATTGCGCTTTCTGAAATAAGGGGAGTCGTCAAGATCAAGGGTGGAAGGCTTAAGGTGGTTACGGATTTTGAACCGAAATGTGAAATGACCGTATCCAGAGCCAGGGTTGAAGAATTCCTGGAATGGCTTGCCTGACGATCTTATTCTTTTGAAAAATCTAAATAATCGTTACTATATGAAGAATATTATTTCAGCCATTACGATGGCATTGTTGCTGGTAGCTTGTGCGAAGCCGGCAGAAACCGAATTTAAGGTACCTTCACCTGAAGATGTAGTGATGTATCAGGTGAATCCTAGAAACTATGCACCGGAAAATTCATTCAATGCGGTGGCTTCTCATCTGGATTCGATCCAGACAATGGGTGTGAATGTACTTTGGTTTATGCCGATTTATGAAATCGGTGAGCTCAAGAGTGTGAACTCTCCTTATTCGATCAGGGATTACAGGTCTGTTAATCCGGAATTCGGTACATTGGAAGATTTCAAGACGCTTGTTGCCGAGAGTCATAAGAGAGGTATGATCGTGATTATCGACTGGGTAGCAAACCATACTTCATGGGACAGCCAGTGGATTTATGACCATCCTGAATGGTACACTCATAATGAGGCAGGAGAAATAATCTGCCCTGAAGGAACAGGTTGGGAGGATGTGGCTGATCTTGATTTCAGCAAGCCTGACATGTGTCAGGAGATGATCGATGCTATGAAGTTCTGGGTGGAGGAAATCGGAGTGGACGGTTTCCGTTGTGATGCCGCAGACTTTGTTCCGTTCGAGTTCTGGCAGGATTGTCTCAACCAGCTCAGAGCGATCGAGGGCAAGGATCTTCTTATGCTTGCTGAGGGACAGAGAAAGGATCACTTTGACGCAGGATTCGATATGAATTATGCCTGGGGATGGCTTTCAGCTCTCAGAAGAGTTTATAACGGTAATACATTCAGCAGACAGGGGCCGGGAGCTGAGCAGGGAAGAAGAATGAGCAGAACTGTGCCTGTGAGCTCATTATTTACTTCTGACTCTCTTGAATATGCTGGTCTTCCTGAGGGCAAGGTAAAGCTCCGTTTCACCACAAATCACGATGAATGCGTGAAGATGTCTCCTATCCGTGAGTTCTTCGGTCCGGAAGGTTCAATGGCTGCTTTTGTTGCTACAGCTTACATTCACGGAGGTATCCTTGTATACGGCTCGCAGGAGGTGGGATATCCTGGAAAGATCAATTTCTTCAATTATGTCGAAATCGACTGGGAGGCAAACCCTCATATGTATGACGAGTATTGCGAGCTTATCAGGGTGTATAATTCAGAGCCTGCTCTCAGAAAGGGTTCGATTGTCCCTTATCCTGATAATGATGTCCTTATGTTTGAAAGAGTATATGGTGAGGACTCGATCCTCGTTGTGATCAATATGAGAGATACCCAGCATCAGATTACTCTTCCTCAGCAGTGGCAGGGACGTACCTGCACTGATCTTGTTTCAGGTAAGACTCTTGTCCTTCCTGCAGAATCTGATATGCTCAGGCCATTTGAGTATTATGTAGTAAAATAACACCTTAAACTATGAAAAAATTTGTCAGCCTTTTCCTTTTAGCACTTTGCTGTATGATGGCAGGTGCAACGGACATTCAGCGTGTTGACCCTCCGTTCTGGTATGCCGGAATGAAGAATACAGAGCTCCAGATCATGTTCTATGGAGAGAATATATCTGATACTCCATTTTCTATGGAGAGATATGAGGGAGTGACAGTCAAGGAAGTATGCAAGGTGGAAAATCCTAATTACCTTTTCGTATATCTTGATGTGAGTGCTAAGGCAGAGCCAGGAATACTCCAGTTCCAGTTCGGCAAGGGTAAGAAATCAACTCGTCATTCATTCGAACTTCGTTCGAGAAATCAGAAGGCGGGAGCCATGGGATTCACCCCACAGGATGTGCTGTACCTTATAATGCCGGATCGCTTTGCCAATGGAAATCCTGACAATGACAATCTGGACGGTTATATCGCAAACCGTCAGGGAGGCGGACGACACGGAGGTGATATTCAGGGAATTATGGATCATCTGGATTATATCGATGATCTTGGCGTAACGGCTGTGTGGCTTAACCCAATACAGTATAATAAGGGTAATTCTTCCCATGGCTATGCAATCTCTGACTATTACCTCGTGGAGCCTCGACTTGGCTCTAATGAAGAGTATTGCGAAATGATCGATGCTGCTCATGAAAGAGGCATCAAGGTCGTAATGGATATGATTTTCAACCATAGCGGAAGTTCGCATTGGTGGATAACTGATGTTCCGACTTCAGACTGGTTCAATCAGAATGATCAGGCCGTGAAGACGGGAGAAAGAATGCGTGAGATGGAGGCCGCGCGTGCCAAAGGTCAGCAGCAGCAGAGACAATACTATGGTAATCGTAGACAGCAGGTGAAAATGCCTGCGAGCATA
Source organism: Bacteroidales bacterium (assembly GCA_017630215.1). Lineage (GTDB taxonomy): Bacteria > Bacteroidota > Bacteroidia > Bacteroidales > UBA932 > Cryptobacteroides. The sequence goes on from JAGBVR010000006.1 coordinate 28,238, forward strand.
GCTGAATTCGAGGCCCTTTCACAGGAGCAGAAAGACGCTTTGATAAAAATGCATAGCCATAATGAGGATGCGTTGGTAACCACTACACATTACAAGTGGACCCTGCTTGACCCTCATGCCCCTGAAACAGAGAAGGATATTCTTGTGGAAGGATGGTTTTCCGGAGGTATGCCGGATCTGAATCAGAAGAACCGTCATCTCGGTACCTATCTTATCCAGAACAGTATCTGGTGGATTGAATACTCTCGTATTGACGGTATCAGAATGGACACCTATCCTTATGCGGATTTTGATTTTATGGCAAGATGGTGCAAGGAGATAAATGATGAGTATCCTGATTTCAATATTGTCGGTGAAGGATGGTACCCACGCAACTCAGCAGCCGGATGGTGGCAGGGCGGTTCATCTGTGAGTCCTTCCGACTCCAAGCTTAAGACTGTCATGGATTTCGATCTGACATTTACCACTCAGAACGAAATCCTCAAGGAAAGCAACACCAGTGAGGGATCGGAGGCCGGTCTCTTCAAGATGTACGAGTGTCTGACTCAGGACTTCCTTATCCCTGATCCGAATTATGTTCTGACTTTCCTGGATAATCACGATATTGCCAGATTCATGAAGCCGGGAGACCCTATCTGGAAATTCAAGCAGGGACTTGCGTTCCTTCTCACTACCAGAGGTATCCCGCAGATGTATTACGGAACAGAGATTATGATGGGTGTCGAAGAAGGTGACTTCCTTCGTGCAGATTTCCCAGGAGGATGGGCAGAGGATGAAAAGTCAGCATTTACTGCAGAAGGACGAACACCAGAGCAGAATGAGAGCTGGAATTTTGCCAGCAAGCTTCTGAATTGGAGAAGAACTTCAAAGGCTGTAGGAGAAGGAAGACTCATACATTACACTCCGGATAATAGGACAAAGTGCTATGTATACGCCCGTACAAATGGCGAAGAGACAGTCCTTGTCATCCTTAACGGAAGCGACACAATGAGACTCGTGGATATGCATAGGTTCTCTGAGGTCGTGAAAGACAATACAAAGGGCAAGGATGTGATTACGGGAGAATTGGTGGATCTGACTTCGCTCGTGAAGATCGAGCCGAGAGGAGTATATGTACTTGAATTGAGCAAATAACACTAAAATTATGAAAAATATCAGATTGGCGTTTGTAGCGGCGATATTGCTGCTCTTTGCTGGCTTTGCCGCTAAAGCCGCGGAAATCCAGCATCTTGATCCTCCTTGCTGGTGGGTGGGAATGAAGAATACTCAGCTGCAGATTATGGTTCACGGACCGGAGATTTCAAAGTCTACCGTAGAGATCAAGTATCCGGGAGTACGCATCAAAGAGGTGGTAAAGACAGAGAATCCTAACTATCTCTTCATATATATAGACATTGCCCCGAAGACAAAGCCGGGCAAGATGGATATTGTTTTCAAGGAAGGAAAGGAGAAGACAGTATATGAGTATGAACTTCTTCCACGAAGCACTAAGCAGGGTGCGGATGGCTTTACTTCTGCAGATGTGCTTTACCTGATCACTCCGGACCGCTTCGCCAATGGTAATCCTTCGAATGATACCATCGGTGGCGCCAGAATGAGCCGTGAGAGATCCGGAGCAAGACACGGAGGTGATATCAAGGGTGTGACCGACCATCTGGATTATATCAAGGATCTTGGAGTGACTGCTATCTGGCTTAATCCGGTCCAGGAGAACAATGCAAATACCTACCACGGTTACGCCATTACAGATTTCTACGATGTGGATCCTCGTTTCGGTACGATGGAAGAGTACATCGAGATGATCGATAAGGCTCATGAGAAGGGACTTAAGGTGGTGATGGATATGATTTTCAATCACTGTGGAAGTTCTCATTGGTGGATGGAAGACCTTCCTACCGGAGACTGGCTTAACTTCAACAATACATTCGTCCCTACAAGCCATCAGAAATGGACTCAGGTAGACCCTCATGCTGCACCGTCTGAAAGAAAGCTCTTCACTGACGGATGGTTCAATAACGGAATGCCTGACCTCAATCAGCGAAATCCTCTTGTAAGCGATTATCTTATCCAGACCTCTACCTGGTGGATCGAGTATGCACGTATCGACGGTATCCGTCAGGATACACATCCTTATATGGATGCTGAGTTCGCAGCTAAGTGGTGCAAGGCTACAATGGAGGAATATCCTCAGTTCAATATCACAGGAGAAACCTGGTATCCGGTGGGAAGCGGTTTCCCTGCATGGTGGCAGAAGAACTCTACCTTCAGCCCTATAAACAGCAACCTTACTTCAGTAATGGACTTCAACCTCGCCTTCATCGTTCCGGATGCATTCGTCGATACGAATATTCCTGATGACGGAAAGGCTCAGGGATTGTTCAATATCTATGTGTCGATGGCTAACGACTTCCTGTTCCCGGATCCCAGCAGCGTGCTTATTTTCCTTGATAATCACGATCTGGGACGTTTCTCGACTGTCGAGGACAAGGATCTCAATAAATATAAGCAGGGAGTAGCGTTCATTCTCACTACCCGAGGCATCCCTCAGATCTACTATGGTACCGAACTTCTCTTTACCGGTACCAAGCAGCAGGGCGACGGAGTCATCCGTAAGGATATGCCTGGCGGATGGGAAGGTGACGAAAGATCAGTTTTCACTGCAGAAGGAAGAACTGAGAAGGAAAATGAGGCTTGGGATTATATGAGCCGTATCCTAAACTGGAGAAAGAATTCCAAGGCAGTCAAGTCCGGCTCGATGATCCAGTATGCTCCGCTTCACGATCATGGTGACTGCTATGTGTATGCGAGAATCAAGGATGATGAAACAGTTCTTGTAGTGCTCAATGGCTCTGACAAGGATGTTACCATCGATATGTCAAGATATGACGATGTGATGAAGAACTTCACTGCCGGAGTGGATGTGGTAACAGAAGAAGTATATGACCTTACGGGAACTCTTGATGTACCGGCAAGGGGTGTATATATCTTCGATCTGAAGGAACTTGCTCCAAAGGCGCCGACATCAGTCAATATTCCTGCTCCTGAGTATGCACAGTTCTCGGAAGGACTTATCGACAATATAACAGCTCAGGGCTGGCTCAAGGAAATTCTTACCCGTCAGCAGGAGGGATTGACCGGCCATCCTGAGGCTATGGCATATCCATATAATTCTTGTCTTTGGGCCGGTGAACTCGAGCGTGATTCTGAGTCACGTGGAGCAGACTGGTGGAGATTCGAGCAGACAGCATATTATCTCGACGGTCTGACAAGGCTGGGTTATCTTCTGGATGATGAGAAGTTCCTCAAGATATGGCAGGAAAATATCGAATATGTTCTTGCAAACCCTCTTCCTGCAAAGAAGGGTATAGACATCGAGACTCAGAAGAAGATGGAGGCAGAACGCAGAAGTCAGCGTCCGAGCCGTAACTTTGATGCGCAGGTATCTGCAGACCCGCGTCTGCGTCAGAGAATGGCCGCACAGCAGGCCCGTCGCGAAAAGCAGATGAGAATCAATGCTATGGACAGACCGGAAGGACGTCTCGGGCCGGAGACCAGTTCGATGGCATGGCCGTTCGCCGTATTCTTCAGAGCTGTCCAGGCTTATTATGAAGTGACAGGTGACCCTCGTATTCCTGAAGCATTGGAAAAGAATTATCTTTCTTATCCTGTCGAGGAACTTGGAATGGACCGTTTCGTGGTGAATGTCGAGGGAATCCTCTGGACATATTCCATTACAAAGAACCCTGCACTTCTGGACCTTGCAGTGAAGGCGTGGGATGAGGATGCTTCCAATCTGACTCAGGAGACTTGTCTTGATGACTCGGAATTCCATATGCACGGTGTGACTATGAATGAGCTGATGAAGATTCCTATGATTCTTTATGCTCATACCGGCAAGGAGGAATATCTCCAGGCAGCTCTCAAGGCTGACTACAAGATGGAGACTCCTAATATGCTCATAGACGGTATCAATTCCAGCACAGAGGCGCTTGCAGGCAACGATCCGCTTGCAAGTCACGAGACTTGTGATATCTCTGATTATACATGGACAATGGGATATTATCTGATGACTACAGGTGATGCGCAGTGGGCTGACAGAATCGAGAAGGGTATCTTCAATGGAGGACTCGGATCCATCACCAAAGACTTCCGCTCAATGCAATACTTCTCTTGTCCTAACCAGTTCATCGCGACCGGAAATTCGAACCACAACGGATTCAAGTATGGCCTGACCTGGATGGCATACCGTCCTATTCACGAGACAGAGTGCTGCATCGGAAATCTCCACAGATATATGCCTAACTATGTGGCAAGAATGTGGCTCAAGGATAAGAAGGGTCACCCTGTGGCTGCTCTGTATGGCCCTTCGTCTGTGGTTTATGACCTTGGAGAAGGCGTAACCGTAAAGATCGATGAAATCACTCAGTATCCGTTTGAGGAGCAGGTGAAGTTCAAATTCACATTCTTCAAGGACGGAAAGAGATCGGCTGATTCTCATATGATGGATTTCACATACAGAATCCCAGGCTGGTGCAAGGCTGCTGAGTCAGGTTTCCATACTGAAAGCAAGGAATGGAAGAGCGGTGATGTCTTTACTGTAAGACTTCCTATGCAGATAGAGGTGGTAGATGCTCCAGTACAGGGAAAGTGCATTCAGAGAGGTCCTATCGTCTACTCTTATGCGATTCCGGCCAATTGGGTGGAGGATACAAAGATTTATGACAATCTTGCAGGAAAGGTGTCCGCTAATCCTGAATTCAAGAGCTGGGAACTTACTCCAGCAGGAAAATGGAACTATGCCCTTGTGGAGAACATGCTCAGAGGCCTCAGAGTCCAGAGAACTGGTAACAGCGGATTCCCGTTCGATCCTGAATCTGTTCCTTTGAAGATAAGGGTTCCTGTAAAGGGTGTCAAGGACTGGACCCTCAAGGAGGACAGATTTACTCCGGCTCTTCCTGAGACTGTAGTACCTGAAAGCGAACAGGTCGAATTTATCGAGCTTGTGCCTTATGGCTCTACTACCCTTAGATTGACAACATTCCCAACAATTAAAGAGTAAAATCTGATGAGGATTAATTTCAGATATTTCAGAATGGTGCTTGCCGTAATCATTATGGTAGGCACCGTCTCTGTTTCCTATGGAAAGAAGGCTAAGAATGAACCACAGGTGAAATATGTCTTCTATCTCATCGGTGACGGAATGGGCATAAACGCCGTGTCAGGAACAGAGATTTATAACCGCTATACAGGGAACGGTCCCGAGCAGGTCAATTTCCTTCATTTCCCGGTAAGGACGCAGGTCAATACCAACTCTGCCTCCACCCTGGTAACAGGATCTGCAGCTGCAGGTACTTCCCTTGCTACAGGCCGCAAGACCTATACCGGTGCGATAGGAGTGGATACAGAACGCGAGCCAGTCAGCAATATAGCTGAATGGGCGAAGGCATCAGGTGCAGGAGTAGGTATCGCTACCAGTGTGGCTATCAATCATGCCACCCCCGCTGCATTTTATGCTCACGTATCCAACAGAGACAGCTACGATGCGATATCACGTCAGTTCATTCATTCAGATGTGGTGGATTTTGCGGCTGGTGCAGGATTTCTCACAGAAAGAAATCTAGGACTTGATGCTACATTCTATGAGCAGGAAGCCCGTGGAGAAGGTGTCAAGGTGTTCTATGGAGCAGAATCATTCGGCAAAGTGACGACAGAATATGACCGTGTGCTGTGTCTTGGCGGAAAGGACTTGAAAGAACTTCCGTTTGCTATTGACCGAAAGGTAGGGGATACTGCATTGAAGGATTTCGTCACTGTCGGAATCGATTATCTCTATGGCAGATTTGCTGAAGAGGGATTCTTCTTTATGATCGAAGGTGGCAAGATCGATTATGCCGGACATAATGATGATGCGGCTTCATGTTTCCAGGAGATAAATGATTTTGCTGCCGCTTTGGATGTCGTTCTTGCATTCTGCAGCGAGCATCCCGGCGAGACTCTGATCGTGGTTACAGCCGATCATGAGACAGGCGGCCTTGCTCTTGGAGCCGGTGAATATCATATGAACCCTGGCCTGCTTGCATGTCAGAGGATGTCTGAAAACGAATTGACATCAAAGTTCCGTCAGGCGTTCATGCCTCCTCCGCCTCCGCAGCGCCGTGGTCCAAGAAACGGTCAGGGAATGGCGCCGCAGCAGCCTCAATGGACTCCGCCTACCTGGGAAGAGGTAAAGGATTTTCTTAAAGTCAACCTTGGATTATGGGATACAGTTCCGGTCGACAAAAGGACTGAAGAGAATTTTTATGATACCTATCAGGCAACTTTCGGAGCTAAGGAAGGTGAGAGTGAGGTCCGCAGCCTTTATGCTGTGAATACGCGTCTGGTTTCAGATGCAGTGATGTATCTCGACAGAGCCGCTGGTTACCAATGGTCTCATGGTGCTCATACCGGTTCACCTGTCGGACTTTATGTAAATGGAGTACGTGCTGCTGAATTCCATTCATGTTCGGAAAATACTGATATTCCGTTGGTGATTGCACGTATCGCCGGATATGATACCAAACATTAAGATAATAACCATCAAAATCGAAAACTATGAAGTTTAAAATATTGTTGACGGCCTTTTTCATAGGTCTGCTTGGTTTTTCAAGCATTGCATATGCAGAGAATGACCCTGTTGCAAATCCTAAGGCCCAGGTTGTGTCCGGAAATGCCAGATTTACTGTCTTGACAGACAGACTTATACGTATGGAATGGTCTGAGGATGGCAAATTCGAGGACAATGCCACTCTCGCGATAATTAACAGAAATCTCCCTGTACCGGCATTCACCACTGTCAAGTCAGGTGATGGGGTGCAGATCAAGACTTCTGCCGTGACATTGAATTATTCTGGAAGCGGCAGATTTGACAAAGAAAATCTTTCTGTTTCATTCAAGCTCAATGGTAAGACTGTTACATGGTATCCGGGTAAAGAAGATACAGGAAACCTTATGGGTACTGCCCGTACTCTTGACGGCTGCATGGGACCGGACAAGATCAACAACAATGATCCGATGGAGCTTGGTATCATTTCACGTGACGGATGGGCTATCGTTGATGAGAGCAGTCGCCATATCTTTGTGAAGGATGACTCTGATTGGGGAGAATGGGTCCAGGCACGTGAGGGCAGGGATGTACAGGACTTGTATATCTTCGCTTACGGACACGATTATACTGACGCCCTTGCTGACTTTACGAAGGTAGCCGGAAAGATCCCTCTTCCTCCGAAATATGTATTCGGATACTGGTGGAGCCGTTATAAGGCATATTCGGCTGACGAGCTTATTGCTCTGGGTAAGGAATTCCGTAACAGAAACATACCGATGGATGTCATGATCATCGATATGGACTGGCATGAGACCTGGCAGAGCAGCGCCCGCAGACAGCGCAGGGATGAGTTCGGTCAGAGCATAGGATGGACAGGTTATTCATGGAACAGGGACCTCTTCCCTGATACCAAGGGCTTCCTTGCCGAGCTACACGATATGGGATTCAAGACAGCTCTCAACCTTCATCCTGCATCAGGAATCGGAGTGAGAGAGGACTGTTATGAGGATTTCGTTGCAGACTATATTTCAAGGACAGATGATTATGACGGTCCTGAGGGATATATCTACAAAGGCGGTGAAAAGATCACAGAAACAATGACAGCCGTAAAGGGCTACCGTGCCAATGTTCCTTTCAGAATGTCACAGCAGGAGTGGGCTGACGCTTATTTCAACTCTGTGATTCATCCTCTCGAGAAGGAAGGCATTGATTTCTGGTGGCTTGACTGGCAGCAGTGGAAACTCAGCAAGTATGTCGATAATCTCAGCAACACTTTCTGGCTTAACTATACATTCTTCAATGACAAGGTAAGACGCAATCGTGGTGTTGCTGCTGAAGAAAGTGAAAGACCGATGACATACCATCGCTGGGGAGGCCTCGGAAGCCACCGCTATCAGCTCGGATTCTCGGGAGATACTCACATCCTCTGGGAAGTGCTCGGTTATCTCCCATATTTTACAGCCACCGCATCCAATGTAGGTTACGGATATTGGGGCCACGACCTTGGCGGACATATGCAGAGAGGCCAGATTCCTACAGATCCTCAGCTTTATACAAGATGGCTCCAGTATGGTGTCTTCTCACCTCTGTTCAAGACTCATTGTACAAGCTCCGAGATCATTGAGAGACGCATCTGGACATTCGATGATCATTATGAATATATGAAGGACGCGTTCGAGCTCCGCTATGCTCTCACTCCGTACATTTATGATGCAGCGAGACAGACATACGACACAGGAGTATCCCTCTGCCGCCCAATGTACTACTCTCACCCTGAGAAGCAGGAGGCTTATGATTACAAGGAGCAGTATATGTTCGGTGACAATATCCTCGTTGCCACTGTCTGCCAGCCTGTAGATACTCTCACCGGTACAGCCAAGAGAGATGTCTGGTTCCCATCAGGCAATGACTGGTATGATATGGCACATCTTCAGATGATAAAGGGCGGAAGCAAGAAGACTCTTGAATATACCATTGCGGAAAACTGCTGGTTCGTGAAGGCCGGTGCTATTGTGCCGCTTGCTCAGGAAGGTATCCAGAGTCTTCAGGAAAAGACCAATGCACTTCGAATCTACATAGCTCCGGGCACTGGTAAGAGCACTTACCGTCATTATGAAGATGATGGCGTAAGCCAGGCATATGAGACCGATTTTGCATTTACTGAAATTACCAAGAATGCGGGTGCATCAGGATGTACTGTAACAATCGGTGCACGCCAGGGCTCTTATAAGGGTATCGATCCTCAGAGGGATCTCACCGTCGTGTTGGGTGGTCTTGATAGAAAGCCTTCTTCTGCAAAGCTGGGTGCAGAAAACCTTGAGATTACATATGATCAGCAGACTAAGGAGGCGAGCGTCAAGCTGCCGCTTCTTCAGGCAGATTCACAAGTTTCAGTAGTAATCAGATATTAGTAAATCATGAAACGCTTCTTTTACATTTTTTTGCCTATTCTCATGGCTGCCAGTCCGGGACCGAAAGCAGATGTTTCTGCAGTGGCTGATGCAAATGAGAAACAGATCGCTCACGTGGAGCCTCTCTCTTGGTGGACAGGAATGAAGACTCCGCTCCAACTTCTGATAAACGGTGAGAATATTTCCGGTTATTCGGTCGCAATCGAAGGTGGCAAAGGAGTAAAAGTCACCAAGGTGCATAAGGCTGACAGCCCTAACTATATCTTTGTGGATGTCGAGGTGAAGACAAATGCCGCTCCCGGAACATATTATATCGTGTTCTCCAAGGACGGACAGTCATTCAAATACCCGTATGAGATTTCTGCCCGTGCAGAGGGCTCGGCTGAGCGCAAGAGCTTCACTACGGCTGATATGGTGTATCTCATCATGCCGGACCGCTTTGCGAATGGTGATCCGTCGAATGATTCCACTGAAGATACAGCCGAGAAGGCAGACAGAAGCAGGCTTGGTGGTCGTCATGGTGGTGATATCCAGGGTGTTATAGATCATCTTGACTATATTGCCGAACTTGGTGCTACTGCCATCTGGGCTACTCCTTTCCTTGAAGATGATGCCAGAAGAGGTTCTTATCATGGCTATGCGGCATCAGACTACTATAAGATCGACTCTCGTTTCGGAACAAATGACCTTTACAAGGAATATGTAGAAAAGGCACATGAGAAAGGCATAAAGATCATTATGGACATAGTGACCAATCACTGCGGAAGCGAGCATTGGTGGATGAAGGATCTTCCGTTCGAAGACTGGGTGCATCAGTTCCCTGCATATACCGGAACAAACGGCAAGTTCTCTACCCATATGGATCCGAATGCTTCCAAGGCCGACCTTCATGTTCATGAGAGCGGATGGTTCTCACGTGGTATGCCGGATATGAATCTGAACAATCCTTATATGCTTAAATACTTCCAGCAGTGGGGAATCTGGTGGATTGAGTTCTCCGGTCTGGATGGTTTCCGTGTAGATACATATCCGTATAATGAGAAGGAGCCGATGGCGCAGTGGTGTGCTTCCATTGTCAATGAATATCCTTATTTCAATATTGTAGGTGAGTGCTGGACAGGCAATATCCCTCAGCTGGCTTACTGGCAGGGTGGAAATGCTAATAATGACGGTTTCGATTCGCATCTTCCTTCGATCATGGACTTCCCGCTCCACGATGCCATCCGTTCGGGACTCGCTCCTGGTCAGCAGCAGAATGGCCGTGGCGGCAGAGGCGGCAGCATTTCAAGAGTCTACGATATCCTTGCCAACGACTTTATCTATCACGACCTGTCAAAGATGCTGATATTTCCGGGCAATCACGATACTGATCGTATCGGTGACGTTGTAGGCAAATCGGCTGCAAAACAGAAGATCGCAATGGCAATGATGGCTACTATGCGTGGCATACCGCAGATTTTTGCCGGAGACGAGATGATGTTCGTTTCAAAGGATCCAAGCTCAGGACATCCTGGTCTCAGAGTCGATTTCCCTGGCGGTTGGCCTGGCGATGAACTTGACTGGTTTACCCCTGAGGGCAGGAAGGAAATGACAGTCAATACTGCTGGTGATACTGTGGAGAAAGGACAGGCAGCAGATCTTTTTGACTATGTCAGCCGTCTCTTCCAGTGGAGAAAGACCAAGGAAGTCATTCATAGCGGAAAGACTCTCCACTTCATTTCGCGTGGTAACAATTACGGCTATTTCCGTTACAATGACACTGACGCAGTCTTTGTTTTCGTCAATGCTTCAGCGGAGCCTGTAAATGTTCCGTGGTCGCATTATGCTGAAATCAGTGAGGGTCTGACAGATGGAAAGGATGTGATCACAGGAGAGGCAGTTGTAATAACTGATGAAACAGTCGTTGCTCCTGAAACTGCGCTTGTGGTGGAATTCAAAAGATAAGAGCCTATGTTCAAGAAGTTACTTTCAATAGTGGCAATCATGCCCTGCCTGACTGTCCTGGCTTTGGCTCAGACCGTTCTCTATCCTGCTGTTCCCGGAATGAGGACAAGTGAGGTGTATTCCATCTCCGTCAATGGTCAGGAATCCTGGGTGGAGGCTGTAGGTCCCGGAGGTATGGAAGACCTCCATACGCTTAGCCTCTCTGCTGCAGGGAAACAGACATTTGTGATCTCTGTGGGTGAGGATGTGGAAAGTTATTCGATCCAGCCGAAAAGCTATGGTATAAAAGGCGTTGCCGACGGAAAGACACTTACCGTTACATTAGATAGTCCGATGAAGCTTTATATCAGGGTCAATGAACTTCCATATCTGGCGATATTTTCAAACCCTTTGGAGAAGGATGTGCCTTCAAAGAAAGACCGTAATGTGGATTACTATGGCCCGGGCAATCACGATGTAGGAGAAATCCAGGTCCGTGACGGTCAGACCATCTATATAGCCGGAGGTGCCAATGTCAACGGACGTCTGACAGGAACAGCCAAGGATGTGACCATCTGCGGACGTGGATCCTTCACCGGCAATGCCAGACTGAACGATTGTGAGAATCTCAGAGTAGAAGGAATATATATGAGGAACACACGCGGATGGGCAAATACCATCACCAACAGTGTCAATACCACATATGACAATGTGAAGATTTTCAGTCACACCGGCGTGTGGGGGCTTGACGGTATCAATCCTGTCTCTTGCAAAGGTTTCGATATCAATGATTGTTTCATCCGTACAAGAGATGATTGTATTGCAATCAAGTCGAACGGAGATCCGCAGAAATTCGACCTGAGCTCACGGGATATTACAGTTCGTAACAGTACAATGATCGGATGGGACCACGCTGACGGAGTTACCCTCGGATTTGAACTGAACGGTGGAGTCGTGGAGAATATAAAGGTTGCAAACTGCGACATTCTCTCGGCAAGAGGTTCAGGAAGAACAGGAGGACATGCTGCATTCAGCATCGTCTGCGACGGAGAGTCTCAGGTAAAGGATATATATTTTGAGGACATCCGTGTGGAAGCAGCCATCGAATATAAGAATCTCGAAATCATTCTTACAGAAGCAGAGCGATATGGTAACGGCCGTATGGGCTCTATTTCAGGCGTTTATCTTAAGAATGTATCGTGGGAGAATGCCTTTAAACCGTTTACTATCGTGGGTCATCCTACAAGATATGTAGAGAATGTGGTGTTTACCAATTGCTATGTCGGAGGTAAACTGCTTACCGGAGTTGAGGATGCTGATTTTCAGATGGAATTCACAAGGGACATAATGTTTGTACCTGGTGGAAAGGTTGAATATGAAAGATATCCCGAACAGGACGGAGAAATAAAGACAAGAGTTTCCGGTCAGAGAAGGATACAAAGATAAGATTTAATGCAGTCCAGATTTTGTTGGTTAGTAGATTGCATTAAAAATGTCGGCCTGGTTGTGAAATCAGGCCGACATACTTTTTATCAGGGATAGAATTATTTTCTGTAGAGGAGATACTGGTAAGGCTCCATATCTATTGCAGTGGCAGCCACGACAGTTTCACCTGTCATAAGGTCAGTGACCTCTTTGCCAGCAACTGCGAGAGGAACCTTGACTGTAGCTTTCTCATTCTTGGTGTTCACCATCACTACAAAAGATTCCCCGATGGAGTTCGTATAAGTCATCTTCGCTACGTTTCCGGTATTGGCCAATACAGGGTCCGAAACGCGCACATCTCTTGTGCTGTTGTAGGCTTTCATGACCTTTATGTACTCGTCTGTATATGACTTGTTCGAGTCCCATTTCATCACATTGTTGTTGAAGAATGACAGAGACTTGCTGTAGCCTATTTCCTGAGAACTGTAGATGAGCGGACATCCTTCGAGCATTGTGGCCATCACGAATGCTGCCATTGCGCCTCTTTCACCGCCATAGAGGGCGAGCGGAGACTGTTCTGAAGCCGTATCGTGATTGATGATGTATCTCATTCTTGTCTTTCCCTTAGGTACATTCGACATGTCATTGTTGAATGCGTCGAAGATGCTTGCAGCTCCGGAGTTGCCTTTGAATACCTTCTCTAGTGCATTAGGGAAGCTCCACGCATACATTATGTCGAATCCTACCTCGTAGATCCAGCTCTTGTCACCCTCTGCAAGAAGAATGATCTCAGGCTTGATCGAGCGCAGATGTGCAAGAGCATCTGTCCAGAAATCCTGAGGCACTCCCTCCGCATAGTCGCAGCGGAAGCCGTCTACTCCTGCCTCTGTAACCCAATATGCCATAGCGTCTTTCATAGCTGCGCGCATTTCGGCGTTGCCAAAGTTCAGGTCTGCGACATCTGTCCAGTTGAAGCCCGGAGGAGAGATGATGTTGCCTGATGCGTCTGTGGAGTGCCATCCTTTGTTCTTGGTCCAAGGATTGTCCCACGAAGTATGGTTGGCAATCCAGTCGAGGATCACCTTCATTCCGAGGCTGTGTGCGCTGTTCACAAGGTTCTTCAGGTCTTCGAGAGTACCATACTGCGGGTGAACCTTCTTGAAGTCCTTGATGCAGTAAGGGGAGCCTATGGCCTTCTCCTTGCCCTGCTCGCAGATAGGCATAAGCCAGATTACATCCACACCCAGATCCTTGATGTTCTGCAGGCGGGCGGTAATGGCGTTAAGCTGGTTGCTTGTGGCGAAAACGCGTGGGTTTGCCTCATAAAATACATACGAAGCATCCGGTTTTTCATTAGGGTCGCGAACCGGCTTGTCATCCGGTTTCTCAGTACAACTGACTGCGCCCATAATGAGCGCAGTCAGCATTAGAATATTAAATTTCTTCAATCTCATAGATTACTCGATTGGAGTTACACCTTCAGCTGTAACTGTGAGGAAGTAGTCGCGGTCAGCTCTTACATTGTAGTCAGAAAGCTGAGTGCCGCCTCCATTGTTGTTGAAGATGAGGTTGCAAGAACCGCCGAAGAATTCTGCAGGAACGGTGAATACCTTGTAATCCTTACCATCTACAGTTTCGGTAGCATATGTTCCGCCTGGCCATCCGCCGAATGGCTCGCCGTCACCCCAAGAGTATACTGCGATTGCATCCCAGCCTGTCTGGTCGTCAACATATACCTTGACTGCAGGAGCAGTACCGAGCTCTGCTGAAGCCTCACCAGCCACGAGGAAGTTGTACTTTGCAAGTGTTACAAGTGGTGTGTCGTACTGGGCGCCGCTTCCATTGATGATCGGGTGGTAGACCAGATCATAAGCAGTTGCTGTGCTCTCTACAACGTTATATGCAACGCCGCCGCAAGTCACTTCTGTCTCAAGAGCTGCACCTGGCCATCCGCCGAAGAGCTCAGGAAGAGCGTCGCCCCAAGCATAGATGTTAGTCACTTCCCAGCCTGTATTGTCCTGTACGTAGAAGTATACTGGAACCGGATCAGCAGGAGTTTCAGGATCTGGATTCTCTGGTTCTGGATTTTCTGGTTCTGGATTCTCTGGAGTCTCGCCGACAGGCTCGCGGTTAAGCGGATCCTCGATCACTGCGCAGTCCTTCTCGTTATAGATTACGAAGAAGTGATCCACTACATCAGCGCTGAATACGACAGGCATATCTGCTGTCTGAACACCGCCGCCGTTGTTGTTGAAGATGAGGTTCTGCTCCTTTCCGTCAACATCTGCTACTGCATACTCGAAGTATGTGTACTCTACGCCGGCGATAGTCTCGGTGCCTGTAGGCTGTGCACCTGGCCAGCTGCCTCCGAGGTTGTTCTCAGTACCCCACTGATAGAGAGCGATAGCTTCCCAACCAGCCTGGTTATCAGCGTAAACACGGATAGTTCCTTCGTGCTCAGGGAGCTTCTCCGGTACCTGGAGAGGGTTCTCGATGATCTCCCAATCCTTCTCGTTGAAGATTCTGTAGAAGTGGTCTACCACGTCAGCACTGAATGTCAAAGGTATGTCAGCAGTCTGGATACCGCCGCCGTTGTTGTTGAAGATGAGGTTCTGGCTCTTGCCGTCAACATCTTCCACCTTGTACTCGAAGTAAGTGTACTCTACCTCGTTAATGATCTCAGTACCAGTAGGCTGCATACCTGGCCAGCTGCCTCCGAGATTGTTTTCAGTACCCCACTGATAGAGAGCGATAGCCTCCCATCCAGCCTGGTTCTCAACATATACGCGGATTGTACCTGGGTGATCAGGAAGTGTAGGGATGTATTCCTTTACAGGCTCGCCCCATACAGATACGACTACGCTGGTTCTCTGACCGAGGTCGGCGTTCGATGTATAGGTAGCCATTTCTTTCTTGGTAGTGAGCGACAGACCTGAATTCTTTGAATAGAACCAGAAGCCATCCGCAAGCGAAGTACCCTCTACGAAAGTTGCAGGGTCAAGATATACTCCGAAGATGTTGATGTTTACAGATGACTGAGACAGACGCCATTTTGCATCCTCTACGTATGACTCTGCCTCTGCACCGTTGAAAGGACCGCAGATGTAGATATCGTCAGTGTCATATACTCCTGAAGGGAGCTTGGCCTCGATAAGAATCTTCTGGGCATCTGTTTCGAATGCATATTTGCCTACCGGCTCAGAATCACCGAGATTACACGCTGCAAGGAGAGCAACGAAAGGCAAAAGCATCAAGAATTTCAAATACTTTTTCATGGTTTTAAGATATTAATTAAAATGGTGTTTATTCGTATGGGTATTCTTTGTAGTTAAAGGTATGGACTTTTTGAATCACTTTTAATCAAATCCCCCCGTTAAAGAAGTGATTGGTAGATTTGATTGGTTGAATGGTGCAAATGGTGGGGTTTGGCAGTGAATAAGCAGGCTTCTGAAACTTTTCTTGTGGAGGTCGCTGTGTATAACTTTAGCGCAGACTTTCGGAATGGAACTGCAGGATTCAATAAGTTAAAATACCCGGTATCCGTCGTTTCTGTATGAAAATATGTCTATCTTTGCCGGGAGTTATGATGCCAGCGGATCAGATATGTTCGGTCAGGTATTTTACCTTAATATATTTTAAGAGAAGATGAGTTCATTCGTTATAGAAGGCGGCCACAAGCTAAGTGGTACGATAAGACCTCAGGGTGCCAAGAATGAGGCCCTGCAGGTGATCAGTGCTGTACTCCTGACTAAGGAAAAAGTGAAGATTTCGAATATCCCCGAGATTCTGGATGTGCGTAATCTGATTCTTCTGCTTGAGGGAATGGGTGTGAAGGTGACCAGACACGAGAAGGGAGTCTATACTTTCCAGGCCGATGAGATTGATACAGATTATATTGCCAGTGCTGATTTTGTGGGAAAATGTGCGAAATTGCGTGGCTCGGTGATGGTCGTGGGGCCGCTGCTGGCCCGTTTCGGCAGGGCGTACTTCCCTAAGCCGGGTGGTGACCAGATCGGCCGCAGAAGGGTCGATACCCATATTCTCGGATTTATGAATCTGGGTGCTTCTCAGGAATATGATACCGACAGGAAAGCGTTTTATCTTCATCTTCCGGAAGGAGAGTCTTTGGAAGGGAAATACATGCTTTTGGACGAGGCTTCGGTCACAGGAACTGCCAATATCGTGATGGCGGCTTGCCTTGCAAAGGGCGAGACTACAATCTACAATGCTGCCTGCGAACCTTATGTCCAGCAATTATGCAGAATGCTCGTGCGGATGGGTGCGCGCATTGAAGGTATAGGATCCAATCTCTTGAAGATCACTGGAGTGGAGTCCCTTGGCGGAGCCGAACATAAGATTCTTCCTGATATGATCGAAATCGGTTCGTTTATCGCAATGGCAGCGATGAATCGCAGCACCCTCACCATCAAAGATGTGGCTTATGATCAGCTCGGTATGATACCGGAGGCTTTCCGTCGCCTGGGCGTGAATCTTGAGCGCAGAGGCGATGATATCTATATTCCGGAGCAGGAAAGTTATGTTATCGATTCGTTCCTGGATGGCTCGATCCTGCATATTGCAGATGCTCCTTGGCCAGGCCTCTCGCCAGACCTTATAAGTGTGATCATCGTGATGGCAACCCAGTGCAGAGGAAGCGTTCTGGTTCATCAGAAGATGTTCGAGAGCCGTCTCTTCTTCGTGGATAAGCTTATCGATATGGGAGCTCAGATTATTCTCTGCGATCCTCATAGAGTAGTCGTAGTGGGGCATGATCACCGTTATCAGCTTCGTGCAGGCCAGATGGCTTCTCCGGACATTAGAGCAGGTATCGCGATGCTTATTGCAGCTATGTCTGCAAAAGGAACCAGTGTCATCAGCAATATTGAGCAGATTGACCGTGGATATGAGGAGATTGATGTCCGTCTGAATGCACTGGGAGCGCGTATTTCCCGTCAGTAGACCGTAATTATCCCTATAGGAATTTCGAAAGCACAAAATCGTCTGGTTTTGTGCTTTCGTCATTGAAAGTGGCCTTCGAAAGCACGTATTCGGGCTTTTCCGTGCTTTCGAACGGTGAAACGATAAATGAAAGCACAGAAATGGAGTGATTGGTACTTTAGGAGTGATGTGTGAGGGGTGCGGGGGATTTCTGTGTGAAGTGGAGCTGTTTCGTCAGTGAAATCCGACCGTTCGTCATAGTCTTCGGACAGTTCATCTTATATATTTCATATATAAATCAAATCTGTGTATATTCGTAGGATGTGTAAGTGGGTACACTTGAAAACGAAACAGATTTTAAGTTATGAAGATATCATTCAAAAGTTTATTGATGGGTACAGTTGCAGTGGCCGCCATGGCCTCCTGTGCATCGGATGGCGGTGCACTAGTCGTACCTGAGGCGCCGCTTGAGGAGTGCGTCTATATGGGCGACAAGACTGAATTTTCAGTATGGGCTCCGGATGCGGAAGCTGCCAGGCTGAGGCTTTATCATTCGGCTTCTGAGGAGGCTGCCTTCGAGACATTGGATATGAAGCTTGGAAAAGACGGACTCTGGAAGGCTACGGTAAAGGAGGATGTGAAGGGTGCTTTCTATACATTCCAGGTGCAGAAGAACGGGCAGTGGCTTGAGGAGACTGAAGGTATTGCAGCCAAGGCTGTCGGAGTAAACGGAACTCGTGGTGCTGTGATAGATTGGACTGAGACTGATCCTGAAGGCTGGGCTGAGGACAAGAGTCCGCTCATCAAGCCTTCGGACATCATCGTTTATGAGATGCACCATAGGGATTTCTCCATCCATCAGACTTCAGGTGTGAGCAATAAGGGTAAGTATCTTGCTCTTACAGAGGAAGGTACAAAGAATCCTGACGGTCTCGCTACTGGTATCGATCACCTAAAGGAAATCGGAGTTACATATGTTCAGCTCCTCCCTTCGACTGACTTTGTCACTGTGGATGAGACCCGCCTTGAGGACAATCAGTATAACTGGGGATATGATCCGTTCAACTACAATGCTGTCGAGGGCTCATATTCTACCGATCCATACAATCCGGTAACCCGTATCAAGGAATTCAAGCAGATGATCCAGGCTCTTCACAAGGCTGGCTTCCGCGTGATTCTCGATGTGGTTTACAATCACACTTCTGACGCATCGAAGACTGGTTTCGAACGCACAATGCCGGGCTATTTCTACCGCATGCGCGAGGATGGAAGCTTCTTCAATGGTTCGGGCTGCGGAAATGAGACAGCTTCGGAGCAGGAAATGTTCCGCAAATATATGATCGAGTCGCTCGAGTGGTGGATGAAGGAATATCATATCGACGGATTCCGCTTCGACCTTATGGCTATCCACGATATCGAGACAATGAACATCATCAGCGAGCGTCTTCACGCGATTGACCCTGATGTTGTTATCTACGGAGAGGGTTGGGCAGCAGAGGCTCCTGCTTATCCTGCAGAGGAGATAGCCCTCAAGGCCAATACGTATATGCTCGACAAGGTGGGCGCTTTCAGCGACAATATACGTGATGCCGTTCGTGGTCCTCTTGGCTGCGAGAATGCCGGCTTCATGGACGGAGTGGCTGGAAACAAGGAAAACATACATTTCGGAATTGCCGGTGGAGTCGAGCACCCTCAGGTGAGCGTGGAACGCTGGACCAACAATCCACTCCAGCATGTAAGTTATGTCAGCTGCCACGATGATCATTGTCTCCGTGACCGTCTTGAAGAGGCTACCAAGGCTACTGAGAAGGAGCGTCTTGCAATGGTAAAGCTCGCTCAGACAGCGGTTTACACTTCTCAGGGTATTCCTTTCATCTTCAATGGTGAGGAGCTCTACCGTCACAAGCAGGGTGTCAAGAACAGTTACAACAAGCCAGACTCGATCAATGCGATCGACTGGACATACAAGACAAAATACAAGGATCTTGTGGATTATTATGCAGGGCTTGCAGCCATCCGTCACGCTCATCCGGGTTTCTGTCTTGGAGATGCTGATCTGGTCCGTGAGAAACTTCAGTTCATAGAGGTGAACGACCCTTGCGTAGTGGCATTCCGTATCAGCGGACTCGAAGGAATCGATTCAGCGAAGTCGCTCACAGTCCTTCTCAACGGTTCGAAGAAGGCAGCGAAGGTGGACGTCCCTCAGGGCAACTACACCGTCCTCGCTAAGAACGGACAGGCAGATGCTGAGGGCCTCGGAGCATATTCAGGCAATACAATTTCAGCTGCTGCCACTTCAGCGACAATATTGGCAGAAAACTAAGAAGCGGTAACAGTTTCTGACACTGTCGCAGTTTCAAACACTGTCATCCTGTTTCGGCACTGTCATCCTGTTTCTGACACTGTCATCCTGAGCGTAGCGAAGGATCTTATAAATTAAAATAAATAACCAAGATATGAAGAAAATAGCAATCGCACTTACAGCTGCACTTTTCGCGATGGCCTGCAGTCAGGCTCCGCAGGGCCAGCAGCCACTCGAAAACTCAGTGGTTTATGAAATGAACGTACGTCAGTACACACCAGAGGGAACATTCGCCGCCGCGCAGCAGGAACTTCCTCGTCTGCAGGAACTCGGAATCGACATCCTCTGGCTTATGCCTATCCACCCTATCGGTGTGAAGGAGCGTAAGGGTACTCTCGGCTCTTATTATGCCATCGCTGACTATAAGGCAATCAATCCAGAATTCGGAACAATGGCTGATTTCGAGAATTTCCTTGCTGAAGCACATAAGCTTGGTTTCCGCGTGATTCTCGACTGTGTGGCAAACCATACTTCCCCTGATGCAAAGTGGATCAATGAGTGCCCTGCAGACTGGTATATGCGTGATTCTCTGGGCAATACCGTTGTGAACTATGACTGGTACGACATAGCTGAGCTAAATTACGACAAGCGCGAGGTCTGGGATGCAATGGCTGACCAGATGCGTTTCTGGATGGAGAAGGGAGTTGACGGCTTCCGTTGCGATATGGCATGCGAGATTCCGCTCGAGTTCTGGCAGGAAACCATTTCTGCTCTTCGTGCCGACTATCCTGGAATGTATATGCTTGCAGAGGGTGAAGAGCCTAAGCTTCATTCACTTTCAGGCTTCAATTCATCATACGCCTGGGAACTTCACCATATGCTGAATGCAATCGCACGTGGCGAGAAGAATATTCCTGAACTTCTTGAGTATATTCAGAAAGATGCAGAAAGACATCCGGCAGATGCTTTCCGTCTTATGTTCACATCCAATCATGATGAGAACTCATGGGCTGGTACAGAGTTCGAAAGAATGGGTGATGCAGCCAAGCTCATGGCAGTGCTGACATTCACCCTTCCAAATGGTCAGCCGCTTATCTACACAGGTCAGGAAATGGGCTGGAACAAGAGATTTGAGTTCTTTGAGAAGGATCCGATTCCGGCTTGGGAGAAGAATGAGTATTTTGACTTCTACAAGTGGCTCATTGACATCCGTCATACCAACCCTGCACTTGCCTCTGGAGACAAGGGCGGCAAGTTCGAGGTGGTTTCCACAGATGACAGCACTCTCGTGTTCACCCGTACACTTCCTCAGAACAAGGTGACTGTAAAGGCTCAGCTCAAGGCTCCTTGGTCATATGAAATCGTTGCAGAATAAATAATATCGTGATCCCCGGCCAGAAGGACAATTTCATCTCCGGCCTGACCGAGGATCTGTTAAAGATAAAGATGAAGAAAATATTAATAACACTGACTGCCATTGCTCTTGCCGCCTGCACCGGCAAGCCGGCTTTCGATCCGGCTTCAGTGGCAGACGCAACTGCGGACCAGGTGACGCGCGTAGAGCCGCTTTCGTGGTGGACAGGTATGAAGATGCCGCTTCAGCTCCTTGTTCAGGGAGAGGGAATCTCTGAATACAATGTCACTATCGAAGGCGGAGCAGGGGTATCTGTTGAGAAGATCAATAAGGCTGACAGCCCGAACTACCTTTTTGTAGATGTGAAAGTGGCCTCGAATGCCCAGCCAGGAACATATTACATCGTATTCTCCAAGGACGGACAGTCATTCAAATATCCTTATGAGATAGCGGCACGTCGTGAGGGTTCTGCGGAAAGAACCAGCTTCACCACTGCAGACATGATATATCTCATTATGCCAGACCGCTTTGCGAATGGTGATCCTTCGAATGACTCTGTCGATGGTATGCCTGATAAGGTGGCTCGTAATCTGGCTTTCGGCCGTCACGGAGGAGATATTCAGGGTATAATTGACCATCTTGATTATATCAGCGAACTTGGTGCTACTGCGATCTGGTGTACTCCTCTGATCGAGGATAACCTTCCTTGGATCACATATCACGGCTATGCGTGCACCGATTATTATCATATAGATGCGCGCTTCGGTGACAATGACCTTTTCAAGACTTATGTGCAGAAGGCTCACGAGAAGGACCTTAAGATCATAATGGACATCGTTCCTAACCACGCCGCTTCGGGACATTGGTGGATGAAGGATACTCCTTTCAAGGACTGGTACCACGTCTTCGACACATATACAGGCTCGAACATCGTATTCTCTACCAATATGGACCCTAACGCTTCGAAACAGGATCTTTACATCCAGGAAAGCGGATGGTTCGACCGTACAATGGTGGATATGAACCTCGATAACCCGTTCGTGCTCAAATACTTCCAGCAGTGGGCGATCTGGTGGATCGAGTGGGCTGACCTTGACGGATTCCGTGTGGATACATATCCGTATAATGAGAAGGATCCTATGGCGCAGTGGTGTGCCGCGGTGATGAACGAGTATCCGAACTTCAATATCGTGGGCGAGTGCTGGACAACTTCCATCCCTCAGCTTGCATACTGGCAGGGCGGCAATGAAAACAAGGACGGATTCGACTCGCACCTCAAGTCGATCATGGATTTCCCGCTCCACGACGCTCTTCGTGCAGGCTTGGTGGAAGACAATCCGGGCTGGGGTCAGGGTATCCTTCGCGTATATGATATCCTTTCACACGATTTCGTATATCACGATCTTTCCAATATGATGATCTTCCCTGGAAATCACGACACTGCACGTCTTGGTGATGCCCTTCGCAAGAACCCGGACCGTGTCAAGATTGCTATGGCAATGATGGCCACAATGCGTGGATATCCTCAGATCTTCGCCGGTGACGAGCTTATGTTCGTGTCGAATAATCTCAGGGATGCGGGAGATCACGGCGGACTTCGCGTGGACTTCCCGGGCGGATGGGAAGGTGACGAAATGAACCTCTTCACAGCAGAGGGTCGTGCGAAGGCAACAAAGAACACAGACGGTCTCGAAGTGCCTCAGGGCCAGGCGGCTGACCTCTTTGATTTCGTGAGCCATCTCTTCCAGTGGAGAAAGACGAAGGATGTCATCCACAACGGAAAGACAATGCATTTCATGACCCGTGACAATACATACGGTTACTTCCGTTATGATGAGGATGATGTGGTATTCGTATATATCAATAACTCCCTTGAGCCGAAGAACATCCCTTGGACATACTACAAGGAGATTTCAGAAGGCCTCACAGACGGAGTCAATGTAATGACAGGCGAACCTTTCGAGGTTTCAGACGTAACTGTAGTCGCTCCTCAGTCGGTTCTCATAGTTGAATATCAGAAATAAAGTTTTCTCGACTTTGCTCGAAATAACAATGAAGATTTTATTCTGAGCGAACTCCGCTCTTGTCATTCTGAGCGAGCGCAGCGAGCGTGAGAATCTATAAAATGAAAAAACAAAACATAATTGATAATGAAAAAAATACTCTCAGCAATTTCAACCCTCGCCCTCTTCGCAGCTTGCACCGCAACGCAGCCTGCCGGCGAAGTGACTGATGTCCAGATCCTCAAGTCTCCGGACGGAAATATGGAAATGACCTTCCAGCTCACAGCAGAAGGTACTCCGCAGTACGCCCTCAACTACGGCGACCAGAAGGTGATTCTTCCTTCAGACCTCGGATTCGAATTCCGTGGAGTGCTCAAGGCACAGAAAATCGTCTACAATGCAGATGGTACCATCTCAAAAGAAGACCGCCAGCCTTGCAACTCTTTCTATGACGGTTTCGCCCTCGAAAGCGTAGAAACTTCTACATTCGACGAGACCTGGGAGCCTGTATGGGGTGAGGAAGTGCAGATCCGTAACCATTATAACGAGCTCCTCGTAAACCTCGTCCAGACTTCTACAGACAGAAAGATGGCTATCCGTTTCCGTCTTTATGACGATGGTCTGGGATTCCGTTACGAGTTCCCATATCAGAGCAAGCTCAGCTACTTCGTGATCAAGGAGGAAATGACTCAGTTCGCTCTCGCTGGAGACCACACAGCTTGGTGGGTACCAGGAGATTACGATACTCAGGAGTACAATTTCACAGAGTGCCGTCTTTCTGAGATTGCAGGAAAAATGCAGGATGCCATCTGCGGCAATGACTCACAGACCCCTTACTCTGTGAACGGCGTGCAGACATCCCTCCAGATGCGTACCGATAGCGGTCTTTACATCAATATCCACGAGGCCGCCCTTCTCGACTATCCTTGCATGCACCTCGAGCTTGATCCTAAGACAATGACATTCACCTCGCATCTTACTCCTGATGCACAGGGATGGAAGGGCCGTATGCAGACTCCTTGCAATACACCTTGGCGTACCGTCCAGGTGGCTCCAAGCGCTACTGCTCAGCTCGCTTCACGCCTCATCCTTAACCTTAATGAGCCTTGCGCCCTTGAAAGCACAGACTGGATCAAGCCTGTGAAGTACATCGGCGTATGGTGGGAAATGATCACAGGAAAGGGCTCTTGGTCATACACCAACGATTTCGCTTCTGTCCAGCTCGGCAAGACTGACTACGCTTCAGCGACTCCTAACGGAACTCACTCTGCAAACAATGAGAAGGTTCGTCGTTACATTGACTTTGCTGCAGAGCACGGATTCTCTCAGGTTCTCGTTGAGGGATGGAACGAAGGATGGGAAGACTGGGCCAACTGCAACAAGGACTATGTATTCGACTTCGTGACTCCATACCCTGACTTCGATATCGATGCACTGAACAAATACGCTCACTCAAAGGGTGTCAAGATCATGATGCACCACGAGACCTCTTCATCGGTACGCAACTATGAGCGTCACCTCGACCAGGCTCTCGACCTTATGGATAAATATGGCTACAATGCCATCAAGAGCGGTTATGTGGGAGATATCCTTCCTATCGGAGAGCATCACTACAGCCAGTCTCTCATCAACCACTATATGTATGTTGTGAAGAAGGCGGCAGAACACAAGATCATGCTCAACGGTCATGAGATGGTTCGTCCTACCGGTCTTTGCCGCACATATCCTAACCTCATCGGCAGCGAGTCTGCCCGCGGTACAGAGTACCAGGCATTCGGAGGTACAATGCCTCACCATGTGACAATTCTTCCGTTCACCCGTCTCAACGGAGGTCCTATGGACTATACTCCTGGTATTTTCTTCCAGGATCTTGCTTCTGTGACCGGCGGAAAGAACGACTCGTGGGTAAATGCGACAATCGCCAATCAGCTTGCGCTCTACGTGACCCTCTATTCACCTCTCCAGATGGCGGCAGACCTTCCTGAGCATTATGCCCAGTTCATGGATGCATTCCAGTTCATCAAGGACGTCGACATCGATTGGATCCAGTCGAAGTATCTCCTTGCCGAGCCGGGTGAGTATGTGGTTATCGCTCGTCAGGGCAAGAAGGACGGTCAGTGGTTCTGCGGCGGTGTGACCGATGACAATGCCCGCACGCTCGAAGTTCCTCTCCAGTTCCTCGATCCTGAGAAGACATACGAGGCTACAATCTATCGTGATGCAGACGATGCACACTACAAGAACAATCCACAGGCATACGTGATCGAGAAGCGCAATGTGACATTCCACGATTACCTTCCTATCAAGATGGCTGCCGGCGGTGGATTCGCGATCTCGTTTGAAGAAAAATAAATTGAAGTCTTTATATTAACCAACACTATTTACTAAAAAATGAAGAAAACAAACAATTTCGCCCCAGTGATGGGGTATGCATCTCCCGAAGTCAAAGTAGTGGAGATCGCCGCAGAGGGTGTTCTCTGCCAGAGTGGACAGTTCGAAGAGTGGAACGAAGAAACTCTCGAGTGGTAACAGGTGTCAAACAATTAATGAATCAAGGAACAATGAAAAGAATCTATTCATTTATGTTTGCAGCTGTTGCCGCATTCGCAGCAGCTTCTTGTGCGCAGGAGCTTGACAATCAGGTTCCTGCAGGTGAGACAGTGACATTCGAGGCTTCAGTTGACGGAGCTGAGACAAAGGCTGTCCTCGACGGTAAGGTATCAAAGTGGGAAAAGGGTGACAAGATCACTATCCACAACGGTACTAAGGGTTATGAGTTTGCAACTACCGACGAAGGTGTGAAGGCAAACTTCTCATACACCGGTACTGATTTCGAAGGTGATAAGTTCATCGCAGTTTATCCTGCAGGTAAGTATACTGCTGATGTGGAGGCTAAGACTGTAAAAGCGAACATCCCTACATATCAGCCAAGCCGTGATAACAGCTTCAGCGAAGGATCGGTTCCTTCAGTAGCATATACCGAAAACCAGTCTCTTGCATTCAAGAATGCAGCGGCTCTTCTTAAGTTTACAGTTAAGGGAAAGAATGTTAAAGGTCTCGTATTCTTCGGTAACAATGGTGAGGCTGTTTCTGGTGATGTAGCTGTTTCTCTTAATGAGGATAATACAGTGAAGTCTGTTGTAGCTCAGGAAACAACCATCACTGAGAATGATGTTACTGAGACAAAACTCATCACTTGGGCAAAGGTATGGGCTCAGACTGACAACTGGTGCTTCAAAGAGGGTACAACTTACTATCTTTCTGTAGTTCCGCAGAAGTTCGAGAAGGGCTTCAGTGTCAATCTTGAAATTGACGGCGTAGGTGAAGTTAAGGTGAAGGGCCTTGAGACTGCATATGACCTTAAGCCTAACACAATCCTTAACCTTGGCGAGCTAGAGTATGTAGCACCTGTAGTTGACCATTCTGGTTGGTCACTTCCTGGTGGATATAATAGCTGGAATACTGCAAATACATTCCTTTATGAAGACGGTGATTACTATGTTGCCAAGAATGTAAAGGTGATGGATAAGCAGAGCGGTCAGGAAGCCGGCTTTAAGTTCCAGCATGCAGAATTCGGTTGGAAGGGTGTAGGAGCTACAACAGCGCTGACATCAGGACAGTGGCATAAGCTTAATGGTGAAAAAAACATCTCTCTCTCTGCTGGAAATGTTGCATACGATATTTATATGACAAAGGATGGAAGCCAGTTCCAGGCTGTGACTGCTGGTAGTCCTGTTCCTCAGGCACCGCCTGTTGTTGCTGATTATTGGGGACTTATAGGCTCAATGACTAACTGGGCTGATGATCTGGTTCTTGCAGAAGAAGGTGATTATCTGACTGTGAAGGGAGTTGCCTTTAAGACAACAGATGAATTCAAGTTCCGTAAGAATGGCCAGTGGAGTGATCAGAAGATAGCAAGTGCTACAGCAAAAGCAGATATTGAGTATGACCTTGTAGATGCTGGTTCAAACAATATGAAGATAGCCGTAGCTGGAACTTATGATGTATATGTTAAGAAAGATCTCACAAAGGTATATTTCATGACAGTTGGTAAGACTCCGGCAGAAGCTACAAAAGCCACTACATACAAGCTCTACATCAAACCATCAGTTTCATGGTCTAAATACTATTTGTACGCATGGGGTGGCTATTCAACCGGAGGCTGGCCAGGAAAGCAGCTTACACTGAAAGAAAATGCGCCTGATGATAAGGGAGAATGTTATTATGTAGAGATTCCTAATGGAACCAATATTGTCAACTTTATTGTCAATAATAACTCTGGCAAGCAGACTAAGGATTTGACCAAAGCTAAAATTAAGACTCTGTCAACAGGCGATTGCTTCTATGAGCTTGTTTCAGCAGACCTGAAGTAATATAAAATAACTTAATACAAAAAATGACAGCATCAGCAATGGTGCTGTCTTTTTCGTAGTACGCCAGGACGTTGTTGTCTGTTGCACTATTGGTCCAACAGGTCCCTAATTAATGTGTTGTGAAACCGCGGATGGTAAAGTGGAACAGCAAGTATGTTTTGACGAGTATATCCCGTAGAGCGGAAAAAAACTACTGATGGCATTCCGTCCGCTCAACGGGTCAAAGGGTGCCACACCCTGGTTTGGACGACGATGTATTCCGTCCGTCCCGAAAAAATGACCGCTCATCCGTACCATTGGCCCTTTGGTCGGGAGATTTTCGTGAAGTGGGTGATTATGTGTATCTTTAAAGATTGATTTATATTGAAACTAACCAACAATACACTTTATGAAGTCTATTATGAAGGCCTTTCTGGCCGTAGTTCTCGGAGCATTGTCGTTCGTGTCCTGCCTGGACGAAACGATGCAGATGACTCCTGAGGTACCTGAGGGTGCGGTGTCATATACCGCTTATGTGGATGGCCAGGACACCAAGGCCGAACTTGACGGCAATGTCTCTATGTGGAAGGGAGAGGAGTGGATCCAGATCGTGGGTCGCAACGGAAACTATTGGTTCAATGCCAATGTCACCTCTCCTTCAGCCTCTGCCGTATTTACATACAACGGCAATAATGGTCAGTTCAAGGAAAATGACGTGATGGCGGTATATCCTGCGGGAAGTGTGAACTACGGAAAGGATTTCGAGAATATGGTCCTGACCAATGTGACCGTCCCTTCTGAGCAGACGCCAAAGGCCGGAACATATGATTCCAATGCTGCTGTGGCGGTGGCTTATGCTACGGGTAATACATTGAAATTCAAGAATGTCGTATCTCTCCTTAAGTTCAAGATGGGCTCTGACGGAGTCAAAAATGTAACTATCTGGGGAGATGTACCTTCAGGAGACGGTGCTGTCGTGGAAGAGGGAACTCTTTATCTGAAGCCTAATTCAAACTGGACGATGGGAGGTGCCCGCTTTGCGGCTTATTTCTGGAATTCATACGGCAATACCTGGATGGATATGACCCTTGTGCCGGGACAGACGGACCTGTATGAGTGTGTAGCTCCGGAGGGTTATCCTAATGTGATCTTCTGTCGAATGAATCCAAATACCACAGAAAATAACTGGGATAATAAATGGGATCAGACCATTGACCTTGTCATATCCGGTTCCAATAATCATTTCACCGTGAATGACGGAGACTGGAACAGTGCCAGCGGCTCCTGGTCGATATTCCACGCGACTGCCCGTAACGGAATCTCCGGTACAGGAAAGGTTGCATACAATGATGGCAATCCTGTAATGACTGGAGCATCAAATAATTATGTTTCGATGACCGGTACCTTTGTAAAGGGCAAGACCTACTATATAGCTATCGCTCCAATCGTGTTCGAGAACGGCTTCACGATGGAGTTCAGCAATGACGGCGACTATAATAAACACGAAGTGAAGAGCACTTCGAAGAGGGTCGAGTTCAAGCGTAACACCATCTATGACTTGGGAACTCTTGTGTCTGGCAATGAGACAGGTTTCTTCACTGATCCGGCTGTTCCGGATGCGGACCTGCCTTGTACTGTATTCTACCGACCAGCCGTAACTGATGATTTCTATGGCTATACCGAAGACCTTTATGCTCATATCTGGCTTAAGGACATCAATGGTATCGATGTACCTGGCTGCGGAACCGAGTGGGGTGACAATGATGTGAGATATAAGTTCACAAATGTCGGTACTAATCTTTGGTCGTTGACACTGTCTCCAACCATCCGCGAGTGGTTCGGTTCCGGAGATACTCCGCTTCAGACCATCGGAATCATTGCCAGAAGCGAGGCTGCAGATGTTCAGACTGGAGATAATTTCATCACTGTGGCAGACAATCGTTATGGTGTCGAGACTCCTCTTCCTGAAGGAATGCACCACGGTATCAATTACAATGCTGACGGCAGTGTTACCCTCGTTCTCTATGACCGTGATGACAATGGAAAAGGCAAGGGATATTGCTACCTTTTGAGCGATCTCAGCGACTGGCAGAGAGATCCGGATTATGCAATGCACCGTGATGATGAGGAAGGGGTATGGTGGATTACCCTCACCGGTCTTGATCCGAACAAGGAATATAAGTTCCAGTATTCGTACGGTGCTACTTCGTTTGATGACAGACGTACCTTCGATCCTTATACCGAGATACTCTATGATGTTCACAATGATCAGTGGATCAAGGATGATGTATATCCTGGTCTTGGCAATTATTCTACGACCGGTTTCATCTCTGCGTTCCAGATCAATCGTCCTGAATATAATTGGAAAGTAGCTGATTATCAGATTGAAGATGAAAACGACCTAGTGATCTACGAGCTCCTTCTGCGCGACTTCACTGACAATGCCTATGGTGAAGGAAGCATCAAGGCCGCAATGGAATATCTCGATTATCTTGAGAATCTCGGTGTCAATGCTATCGAGCTTATGCCTGTCCAGGAGTTTGACGGAAATGACAGCTGGGGCTACGGTACTCACGCATACTTTGCACTGGATAAGGTCTATGGAACCCGCGAGGCTTACAAGGAGTTCATTGATGCTTGTCACCAGAGAGGAATGGCTGTGTTCTTCGATGTGGTCTATAATCACGCTACAGGAGCGCATCCATATGCGGCTCTTTACTGGGATGATGGTGCAGGAAATGTGACAGATGCCAATCCTTGGTTCTTTGTTGAGCCGACTCATCCGTACAATGTCTACCATCAGTGGGATCACAGCAACCCTATGTTCCGTGAGTACGTGAAGAAGAACCTCGAGTATCTCATCAAGGAATATAAGGTGGACGGATTCCGTTTCGACCTTTCCAAGGGATTCATGCCTGGCCCGGGTGACGCGGAGTCTTATAATTCTGAGCGTGTAAGTTACCTCAAGGAGTATCGTAACCATATCAAGTCAGTGGATCCGAATGCGGTGATGATCTGCGAGCATTTCGTCTGGTCTGAAAATTATGATCTCGGAAAGGCCGGCATCAAGGTATGGCAGAATATGAATCACTCGTTCAAGGAGTCAGCAATGGGCTGGATGTCAAATGCATCTTTTGACGGCCTTGTGGATAACGGCCTTCCTTTCGGAACACTCGTGGGTTATATGGAAAGCCATGATGAGGAAAGAACAATGGCCGCGGCTGAGCAGTATGGTGCTGACAGAGTCAAGGCTTCATATGAACTCCGCCTTGACAGGGCGGGAATCAATGCCGCATTCTTCCTTCTTACCCAGGGTCCTAAGATGATCTGGCAGTTCGGTGAACTCGGTTATGATTACTCTATCGAACACAACGACCGCACAGGAAAGAAACCATGGGTGGCAGACGAATATTTCGCTGACAAGCATAGAAAGGATCTCTATGACACCTATGCTATGATTCTTGAGTTCAGAGGCAATAATCCTCGTTTCTTTGACTCTGACGCAGAGTTCAGCTATGCTATGGGTGGATACAATACTGTAGAACGCCATATCTATGCAAAGGATGGCAATGGCAAGCGTTTCGCCCTTTTCGGAAACTTCGGTGCTGGCTCGCAGAACATCAGCATAACCCTTCCTGCAGGAGGTACCTGGTATCAGTATGATAATGGAGCCGAGTGGAACGGACAGACTCATTCTACAACAATGGCTGAAGGTCAGTTCTATCTTCTTGTTAATGACAAGTCTCTTTGTAGGAAATAATTGATAGCAGTCCGGTGAAATTTGCAATAAATTGATGCAAAATTCGGAAATCCGGTTATGATTTTGTATATTTGGAACGGCGGTACAAGCCGTTCCATTTTTTATATGAAACAACTGATCGACAATGACGCCCTTGCTTCCGTACTGGAGCAGATGGGCATAGCTGACATCTCCCTTGCGACAATACGCCAGTCGGGAGAAATTGCCAGAACTTTGGAAAAGAACACAGGTGTGGAATTTCTTCATCTGGAAATGGGAATTCCGGGTCTTCCACCGTCGCAGGTCGGTGTTGAGGCTGAATGCGCGGCTCTTCGTGCCGGAGTTGCTTCCATATATCCCAATATGATGGGGGTTCCGGAGCTGAAAAGCGAGGCTTCCCGTTTTCTGAAGGCCTTTCTTGATATTGACATTTCGCCCAAAGGGTGCATTCCGACTGTAGGTTCGATGCAGGGAAGCTTCTCTTCATTCGTTCTCTGCTCTCACCTTGATCCGGCGAAGGATACCGTTCTTTTCATCGATCCGGGATTCCCGGTGCAGAGGAATCAGGTCAATATCCTCGGAATCCGCAGCGAATCATTCGATATATATGAGTATCGTGGCGAGAAGCTTGCCGCCAAGCTTGAGAGCTATTTCGCATCCGGCCGAATATCAGCACTCATCTATTCCAGCCCGAACAACCCTGCCTGGTTCAACCTCACAGAAGAGGAACTTCGCACAATAGGAGAATTGGCTACGAAGTACGATGTCATTGTCATCGAGGATCTTGCATATATGTGCATGGACTTCAGAAAGCCGCTCGGAAAACCTTTCGAGGCCCCATTCCAACCGACGGTTGCCAAGTATACCGACAATTACATCATAATGATGTCGGCATCCAAGATGTTCAGTTACGCCGGTCAGCGTATTGCCGTATTGGCCGTTTCCGACCGTCTCTATAACCGTGAATATCCTGGTCTGCAGGACCGTTACCGTATTGCCCGTCTGGGGGATGCGCTGGTGCTGGGAGTTCTTTATGCCGTGTCTTCCGGTACGAGTCATTCTGCCCAGTATGCCCTTGCCGCCATGTTCAAGGCGGCCAATGACGGAGCCCTTGATTTCGTGGAGGCCACCTCCGAATACGCACGACGTGCCGCATTGACCAAGAAAATGTTTATGGACAATGGCTTCCATATTGTCTACAGCAAGGACGGGGACGAAGATGTCAGTGACGGATTCTTCTACACAGTCGGATATAAGGGTCTGACCAGTGCTGAGCTGATGAAGGAGCTGATGCTGATGGGTATCTGTTCGATCTCATTGTCCCTTACCGGAAGTGTCCAGGATGGTGTGCGCATATGTGTGTCGCAGCTGAATCGTCCTGAGCAGTTCGATATGCTGGAGCAGAGACTTTGTATGTTTGTTAATCGCTGATTTTAGATACTTACGCTGAACCACCTGCTCCATCTGATGCGGGTGATTCAGTATAAACATTTAATTTACAATGAAATACTTCACGCCCTCCGAAGCCGTACAATTGATCGAGTCCGGCGAAAGCATCTACATCCAGGGCAGTACGTCCATTCCGGAAGTGCTCTGTCAGGCATTGGCCGACCGCGGTGAGGAGCTCCGCGATGTGACGATATATGCCGCCTTCGCGGTAGGACGCTGCGAGGCTCCGTTCTGCAAGCCAGAATACAAGGACAGTTTCAATATCAAGAGCCTTTTTGTGGCCAATAACATCCGCAGATGGCTGGCGGCGGGCTATGGATCTACGATCCCGGCATTTCTGGGAGAGATTCCGGGATTGTTCAGAGACGGGACATTGCCTCTGGACGCAGTGTTTCTGAATGTATCTCCACCGAATGATGAGGGATATTGTTCTTTCGGAATTTCTGCAGATCTGGCTGTCTCGGCTTTGGAGTGTGCCAGAAAGGTGATAGTACAGGTCAATAAGGCGATGCCGTTCTCATATGGTGATGCGTTGATCCATATTTCGAGAATCGATGCAGCGGTCGAGGTGGATGATCCGTTGGTGGAGGTGCCTACTGCTGTCCCTACTGAAATAGATTCGGCGATCGGTCGTCATATTGCAGAGATGATTCCGGACGGAGCCACCCTGCAGATCGGTGTGGGTGGTATTCCGAATGCTGTGCTTGCTGCCCTGAAGAATCATCAGCATCTTGGTCTGCATACCGAGGCCATGACCGACGGTGTGCTTCCGCTTCTGGAAAGCGGAGTTATAGACAATTCCTGCAAGAAGGTGTTGCCGGGAATTTCCGTGGCTTCACTTGCTCTGGGATCCCGCAGGCTCTATGATTATATGGATTACCGTAAAGACTTGCTGCTCAAGGATGTGGCCTGGACTAATAATCCGTTCCGTATTGCTCAGAATCCTAAGGTTATGGCCATTAATTCTGCTGTGGAGGTCGATCTGACAGGTCAAGTCTGCGCTGATTCGGTGGGTACGCGTGTGATTTCCGGAGTCGGAGGACAGCACGACTTTATGTATGGCGGTTCGCTCTCGGAAGGCGGAAAGACTTTCATCGCGATTCCGTCAATGACCGAAAAGGGTGTTTCGAAGATCAATCCTGTCCTGGCAGAAGGTGCAGGTGTCGTAACCACCCGCCACTTTGTTCAGAATATCGTTACAGAATACGGAGTAGCTCAGCTCAGGGGAAAATCCTTGGCGGAACGAGCACGTGCCCTTATCGATATTGCTCATCCTTCGGTCCGTGAAGATCTCGACCGTGCCGCTGCCGAGCGTTTCGGCTACACCTATCTCCGATTGAAATAGTTACAGAGGAGCTTATCTCCTTCATTCTCATCCACTTACATCTTCTGCGTGCTCCCCCTAGTACGGCACGAGGAAGATGTAATTTCTTGATGTATAGTGTGTTATCCTCCTCCTCCGTTCACTCTTTCAAGTACGAGCTGAATTGTATCTGTGTGAATTTTCGGAACATAAAATTTATTTCCGTCATCTTTTTCTTTTTTTTAAACAATATTTTCCTCATTCATGATAGTTTTGAGCTGTGAGCATTCCTGTTAGAGAGAGCTCAACTTGCTGAAAACCAATGCTATTGTCATTCTACGTGCTACCCTTGGTGCGGCACGAGGAAGTCGTAAGTGCTTGATTATTAGCGGTGTAGTCTCCTCTGATCGGGGTTTAAACATAAAGACTATGAGGAAGAAAAGGAAATTTTACAGTGGTGTGCCTAACCACATCTATCAGCGAGCTCAGAATGGGTTCAATCTATTTTATTGTGATGAAGACCGTCTGGTCTTTTATACGATCTTTGCTGTGTGTGCAAGGAAGGCCCCGGATATTAAGGTGCTTGGACTATGTTTGATGTATGATCATTTTCATTCTCTGATTGTGTCTGAGAAGATCGAGGCAATCAGTGCTTTTATGGATCATTGCACATCTTGGTTTGCACGAATTTTTAATGAATCAGTTGGCCGGAAGGGACGGCTGTTTCATAAGAATTTTGGAAGTGCACCCAAGTGGGGCCTTAAGAAGATACATTCTGCCATCGCCTACTTGTTCAACAATCCTGTTGAGAAATTGCTATGTCTAAGAGCAGAGGAATTTCGCTGGAGTTTTTTGGCATTCATGAACGATACTAATCCCTTTTCAAGCAAGACGCCCTTCCGTAATGCTTCGGCTGTTTTGAAACGAGCTAAGAAGGAAGTCGATTGGTTCAGCAGCTCAGATGAGCCGTTAAGCTATCAAGTACTGAAGCGATGGAGAGGAAGTTTAAACGATCAGGAATGGGAGGAACTTGTCGATTATATCATTGTCAAGTATTCTCCCTTTGATTATCAGGCCTTGGTGGCTTATTATGAGTCATATGAAAATATGCTGCTAGCGATCAATTCCAATACGGGTGGTGAGTATGATTTAAGGGAGGAATTCAATACTTTCTCGGATCAGGCATATGATCAGATGCTGGAATATTGTCGTGCTGAGCTTAAGGAAACTTGCGTCCGGAGGGTAATTATGTGGCCAGAAGAAGAGAAGTTGGTCTTGTACCGTCAGTTGAAGATGGTGACATCTGCTACGGATAGACAGATCTGTAAGTTTCTACATCTGTAGGGGGAGGAGCTTAAATTGCTGGTAATTAGTGTGTTGTACTACCTTCGTGCCGTACAATGGGGAGCACGTAGATGTCGTAAGTGGTTGGTAGTGAGGGTGATGGCTTTTTCCGTGATATATTGATAAAAAATTATTATATTTGTGATTCGGGTCTATGGTCTGAAATTCGCAGCGGAAAGACTGATCTGGAAACAATATGGAGAAGAAAAACGATTTTATTGAAATACAGGGGGCTAAGGCTCATAATCTGAAAGGGGCGTCGCTGGCGATTCCGCGCGGGCAGTTCGTTGTCGTGACCGGACTGAGCGGAAGCGGTAAGTCATCACTGGCATTCGATACCATCTATGCCGAAGGACAGAGGCGTTATATGGATACGCTCTCCACTTATGCCAAACATTTTATGGGCATATTGGAAAAACCTGAAGTAGAGTCGATAACAGGATTGAGCCCTATCATTGCCATAGAGCAGAAGACTACAGGCAGCAATCCTCGTTCGACTGTAGGTACCATCACTGAAATCTATGATTTCCTGAGACTTCTGTATGCTCGTGCATCGACAGCATATTCTCCCCAGACAGGCAAGCCGATGGTCCGTTATACGGACGAGCAGATTGTATCCCTGATAATGGAGAACTATCAGGACCGCAAATGCTATCTTCTGTCCCCTTTGGTGAAAGGACGAAAGGGACATTATAAAGAGCTTCTTGAACAGATGCGCAAGAGGGGATATACCCAGGTGCGTATTGATGGAGAACTTTGCGAACTGAATGAAGTTACTGCTCTGGACCGTTACAAGGCCCATTTCATAGAGCTGGTAATCGATCGTCTCAAGCCTACGCAGAAAGACGAGAAACGTATTAAATCGTCAGTGATGTCTGCTTTGAATTTCGGTAAAGGTTCTCTGGCGATTATGGATGTAGAGACCCGGGAGGTGCATCATTTTTCTAAGCATCTCGTATGTCCGGACACAGGTATTTCTCTTGCAGAACCGGCTCCGCACTCCTTCTCATTCAATTCGCCTCAGGGCTATTGTACTCATTGCAAGGGACTTGGCATCATAGTGGATGTCAATATGGATACAATTATTCCTGACCGGACGGCTTCAATCGCTGATGGCGGAATCGTGCCGCTTGGAAAGATCCGCGAAACTAAGAAATTCGACGTAATAAGGTCAATTGCCAGAAAATACAACTTCTCCCTTTACGATCCTATCGAGGAACTTCCTGAAGAGGTGATCTCTCTGATCGTATTCGGCTCTGATGAACTTTTCAGGGTCGGAGAAGGAGCATCTTCTGAAATGGTATCGTTCTCGGGAATCGTGGGAGACATAAATGAAAAGATTGTATGTCCGAAGTGCGGCGGTACGAGATTGAATAAGGAGACGACATATTTCAAGATAGATGGAAAGACCATTTCCGAGGTCTCGGCAATGGAAATCGGACAGTTAAGCATATGGCTGCATTCTCTGGACAATGTTCTTGGAAAGCGTGAAGGCATAATTGCCAGAGACATCCTGAAAGAGCTTAAGGACAGGGTATCGTTCCTGCTGGATGTCGGACTGGATTATCTTTCCTTGGATCGTGCAACTGCTTCGTTATCAGGAGGAGAGAGTCAGCGAATCCGTCTTGCGACACAGATAGGGTCGAAGCTCGTGAATGTACTTTATATCCTGGATGAACCATCTATCGGACTCCATCAGAGAGACAATAGAAAACTTATCGCATCGCTGAAGAAACTTCGTGACGAAGGCAATTCTGTCATGGTAGTTGAGCACGATGCCGAGACAATGATGGCGGCAGACTGGCTCGTGGATGTCGGTCCCGGGGCCGGACAGGAAGGAGGCTGCATCTGCTATAACGGTCCGGTCGACAAGATTTCGGAAGGCAATTCCACTACTCTTGATTATCTGCTTGGAAGGAAACAGATAGCTGTGCCGCAGGAGCGCAGAACCGGTAATGGTCTGACTTTGGGCATCCGCGGTGCAAGAGGAAACAATCTCAAGAACGTAGATGTTGATTTCCCGTTGGGAATGCTGATAGGAGTCGCAGGAGTCAGTGGCAGCGGTAAATCGTCTCTTATCAACGAGACTCTTATGCCAATCCTGAAAAATAAGTTCTACAATGCCAAGATGCAGCCGCTTCCATATGATGAGATTGTCGGGGTCGAGAACATTGACAAACTGATTGAGATTGACCAGAGTCCGATCGGACGTACTCCGCGAAGCAACCCTGCGACTTTCACCGGAGTTTTCAATGATATCCGCACACTTTTCGAGGCTACACCAGATGCGAAGGTAAGAGGTTTCAAGGCCGGAAGATTCTCTTTCAATGTGGCAGGTGGGCGATGTGAAGAGTGCAAGGGAGCCGGAATCAAGGTAATCGAGATGAATTTCCTTCCTTCGGTCAATGTGGTCTGTAATGAGTGTCGCGGAAGGCGATATAAGAATGACACTCTTGCAGTCAAATACAAGGGAAAGAATATCAATGATGTGCTTGAAATGCCTATCAGTGAGGCATATGAGTTCTTTGAGAATATCCCGTCAATTGCTGTAAAACTCAAGGCATTGGTGGATGTCGGACTTGGTTATGTCCAGCTGGGACAGTCGGCTGTGACACTCTCAGGCGGTGAGAGCCAGCGAATGAAACTAGCTGCAGAGCTTGCCAAAAAAGGAACAGGTAATACTCTTTATATTCTGGATGAGCCTACGACAGGACTTCATTTCGATGATATAAAAGTGCTTATGGAGGTGCTTCAGCAGCTTGTGGAACAGGGAAATACAGTGATTGTCATCGAACACAACCTGGATGTGCTCAAATCTGTGGACTATCTTTTCGATATGGGACCGGAGGGTGGAAAGAAGGGAGGAATGATCGTGGCTCAGGGCACTCCAGAGCAGCTTGCCGAGAATCCTGATTCTGTAACCGGACCTTTCCTTAAAGAAATTTTATAATTATGGAAGACATAAGAATCTATTGTGAGAATACCCAGACGTATGTTAAAGTTCCAATGGGCACTACCCTCGAGGAACTATCCCGGATGCTTTCTGAGACAGATTTCAGCAGTG
Source organism: Bacteroidales bacterium (assembly GCA_017630215.1). GTDB lineage: Bacteria > Bacteroidota > Bacteroidia > Bacteroidales > UBA932 > Cryptobacteroides. The sequence goes on from JAGBVR010000006.1 coordinate 66,428, forward strand.
GGTCGCCCGTGCTGGCTTCTCTGGTGGACAATAAGCTCAAGGCTCTGGACTATAGGATAATCAATCCGCACAATATACGTTTTGTCGGATATGATCATCCCGATGGCAGGCGTGCATATATCCGTTCTCTGTGCTTCGTACTTCAGAAGGTAGTCCGCGATCTGCATCCTGACAAGGTTCTTGCAATTGACTATTCCCTTCCGAGCGGCCTGTATTGTGAAATCCGTCACATAGAACATTTGGAAGATGGACGTCCGAATGTGTATTTCGCTACCGATGAAGAGCTTCAGGCTATCTCCGACAGAATGAACGAGGCTATAGTCGCTGACTTGCCTTTCACCCACAGGATGCTCAGTCTTGAGGAGTGTGTGGCTCTCTTCTCCAGAAATGGCCAGAAAGAGAAGGTTAATCTCTTCAAAAGCCTGGGTCGTTTTAATTATAAGGTGTATTTTCTTGATGGCCAGGCTGATACCTTCTATGGACCTCTCGTACCATCGACCGGATGCCTCAAGATGTTCAATATAATGGGCTTCAATGACGGTTTCTGTCTCCAATATCCGATGGAAGGTGATCATGATAAGGTGCTTCCGATGAAAAGACAGTCGAAGCTTGCAACAGCTCTTAAGGAACACTCTGACTGGTGCTCGATTATGGGGGTGAAAGGTGTGGGTAAATTGAATGAAAAGGTTCTTTCCGGAGAAATCATTGACCTTATAAATCTTTCTGAGGCTCTTCATGAGAGGAAATATGCAGAGATCGCCGATCAGATTTATGCCCGTCGAGGTTCTGTCAAGGTGGTTTTTATTGCCGGTCCATCAAGCAGCGGAAAGACTTCCACTTCTAAGAGACTAGCTCTTCAGTGTCGCATTCTCGGTCTGAACCCTAAGGTTATTGAGTTGGATAACTACTTTGTAGATAGGGAATTGACGCCAAAAGATGCGAATGGAGAGTATGATTTCGAGTGCCTTGGGGCAATGGATTTGAAGCTTCTCGGCCAGCAGCTTAATGACCTTCTGGCAGGTAAGGAAGTCGATATTCCGCGCTTTGATTTCAAAGAGGGGCGCAAATCTTTCGAAGGCAATTATATGCAGCTCCACGAGAAGGATATCCTTATTATGGAAGGAATTCATGCCTTGAATCCTGCAATGATTCCAGATGTGGATAACTCGAAAGTCTTCCGTGTATACGCTTCTGCCCTTACCTCGCTGTCTATCGATGAAAATAACAATATTTCCACATCGGATAACCGCATGCTCCGTCGAATGATACGTGATAATCGCACTAGAGGGATTGATCCTGAGGGTACCATCACAAGATGGCAGAGTGTCCGCAGGGGAGAGAATCGCAATATTTTCCCTTTCCAGGAAAATGCTGATGCGGTCTTTAATTCAGCTCATATCTTCGAGCTGCCAGTCTTGAAGTATTACGCGGAGCCTCTTCTGCGTCGTATTTCTCCGTCTTCTCCTGCATATGCTGAGGCATCCAGAATGCTGAAATTCCTGGATTATATTGTTGCCATGACTCCTGCTGAGATGGCGGCTATCCCTCCTACTTCCATTTTGAGGGAGTTTATTGACGGACAGATTCTGTAATCTGCTGCTGGTTAGATGTTTATGCGAAATGCCTGCTGTCGGAACACAGCAGGCATTTCGCATAAGTTGTTGATACATAATTTGTTGCAAGATTACATTATCGGAAACCAGATGAAGACGGCACAGTCCCAGAGAGCGTGTGATATGATGATTGCTCCAAGTTTTTCCGGGAAGAAACGGTAGGCAAGTCCCCATACGAATCCAGCCACTATTGCAGCCATGATCAGCATGAAATTGAACTTTGAAATGTGTACCAGACCATATGCCAGAGTGGTCAGGACAAATCCGATGTTCGGGTTCCAGCGTGCTGAAAGACGATTCTGCAGACATCCTCTCCAGAAGATTTCCTCAGCAGGACCGATAATCAAAAGCATGAGCAGGCTCAGTACTATAGGGTTTTCTCCCTCTTTCATTCCATATATTGAATCTACCTGCGGACGGGCGAAGTCGAACATCAGCGTAGAGAGATATTCGCCAAGCCAGAATACACCCCAGAGCACAGCTGCGAGCCCGACGCCTAGGACAATGTTGCTTAAATCCAGATGTACATCCTTCCACCACCTTGGACGAGCCCAGCAGGTAAAGAGGGTCAATGTCGCTCCCGAGCAGGTCATCATCACCCAGAAATTGATGTGCGGAGCTGTCCATGGTGAGAACATTATTGTCCACAGTACAGCCGCAATACAGATTCCGATGACGGGTTTCTGTATTGATACATTGTTGTCTGTCATTGTTTTAGATGAATTTAGCTGCGATCAAAGCGATTGTAAAGAGCGCCGAGAACATCAGCTGGAGGTTTGCAGTTCTTACGTCGAGGTCTGCGATAATCCTCAAATCACCGTTGAGTGACTTCATCATTGTCTGTGCGCATCCGATTGCTACCACGAGAGTGAGGAAGATGATGATGGTGGTAAGAGGGAAGAATCCGATGATGGAAAGCACGCCAACCCAGACGAACGGGAATAATACCTCGAATCCGTAAAGAAGGGCTGATGCTTTTGCGCCCAGAGCCATTGCCATTGTCTTGATGCCGGCACGCTTGTCGGTGTGAGTGTCTCTTGTGTTGTTCGAATGAAGGATGCCGTCTGTGATCAGTCCGAGAGGAAGGGCAATCAGAAGAACGCTCCACTCAATTGCACCGGTAGCCACAAATGAGGTTCCGATGGTCGGAAGGAATGCATATGCCATAAGGATAACGAGATCTCCCAATGCATTGAATTTAAGAAATGGGTAGAGTAATGTGCAGAACATTCCTCCAAGACCGATCCAAAGAAGCGGAAGTCCGGTCATAAGCAGGAGTCCGACACCGCCAGCAGCAGCTATAATCGTCAATATAAGTGAAAGTCTGAAGATTTCCTTCTCTGTGAACATGCCGGTAGTCAGGGTCTTGGCTCCGAAGGTGTCGTCTGCATCCACTTTCTTGCGGAAGTCAAAATAATCGCTCCAGGTATTTCCCGCTGCGTGGAAAATCACGATGTTGACAAGTGCCCAGATGGCAAGAAGCCAATCGATCTCAGCTCCTTTCCAGAAAAGGTATGCTGTAGCAGTGATTACAGGCATTGCAGATGCCGGAAAAGACCAAGGTCTCACGGCGATCATCCACTCGCCGAAGGTATGTTTTCTGTTGTTCATAAATATGGTTTTGTCTGTATTGTTACTAATAACGTGCAAAGATAATGATTTTTTACAGACTCGGATTCGAGTTTTATTGGGCGTTGCGCCATATGATTAATATGCAAATATTTGTCTGGACTGAAAGATGTTTTTCTTGGATTTTTTTATGAACTTTGCATGATAATCTAAACCAAACGTCAATATGAAATTTGCAGTGATGTATGTCTCTCCAGAGGTGGAGATTTATGAATTACTTGTTGAGGGAGTTCTATGCTCAAGTGAAAATGAAGATTCCGGTATGGATTTAATACCGGAGGAAGGAAATATGTAAACAGCTAAATTTAAACCTTATGAAAAACAGATTGTACTTTGTTTTAGCTCTGGCGGGACTACTGCTGAGCGCTTGTACTGCAGAAGAATTTCCGGCAGAAGGAGGATGCATCCAGGCAATAATGGAGAGTGAAGCGACACGTACAGCAGTCACAGATGAAGGTGTATTTACTTGGTCGGAAGGTGACCAGGTATGGCTTCAGACGACTTCTGGCAGTGTTACCGGAACGCTTTCTTCCGGAGCGGGAACTTCAAGTGCCAGCTTCTCATTCGGTTCTCATTTCGGTGAGTTGACAGGAAAATCCGTTTATCCTTACAATTCCCGTCATTCAATATCAGGAGATATACTTAATGTATTTCTGCCGGCATCATATGATCTTGGCTCATCACTGAACAATACAAACTCTGTCATGTATGGCGTCAATGTGGGTGGTAAACTCAAGTTCAACCATATGGCAGGTGTAATGCGCTTCAGGTTCAAGAATGTACCGGCTGGAGTCAATAGCTTTGTTCTTACCCTTGATAAGAGAATCAACGGAATATTCGAGGCTGATCTGGGAGAGCCTTATCCGATAGTCAGTACAGAAGAAGCATCATATGATTCTCAGAAGTCGGTTACATTGAACTTTGATGCTCTTACAGAGACGTCTGATATCTGCCTCTATATCCCGCTTCCGGTCGGAACTTATGAAACTCTTGGACTTTCACTTAAAGCCGATGATCAGTCAGTTTGGAGCTATTCCAATACCGTTACTAATACAATAAGTCGTAAGACTTTGAAGTTGATGCCTTTAGTGACTATAGCCGGTTCAATTGACGGAGATATCGAAGGGGGAGGGGACGATAAACCTGATTTTGATGAAAGTGAGCTAGATATGGATGTCCTCGTTGACCTTTTGAATATGGTGAAAAAGGGAAGTACGGATCTTGATACCTATGTCCAGTCTTTGAACGAGAGAGTATCGCTGACCCAGAGTCTTCTGGATGAAAATATTTGGAAGATGGAGGAGAAACACATAGAGATTCAGGAACATGATGAAATTTTGGAGCGAGTACGTCAGTACAAGGAGAGTCTTACTCAAGTTCTATCTGAAAGGCTCGCTGATCTATCTGTGTATAATGAGGAGTTAAACGAAACCGAAAATAGTCTTTATAGTGTAAGTGCATGGCTTTCTTCCGTAGCTGATGACATAGAATATTATAAGAACAATACAACAGGCTACGAAGACGTCATAGGTCAATTCGAAATTCAGGTAGAGGAATTGGTTGCTGCAATAGAATATTTATATGAGCGGATTGAATCATCATTGCAGCATACAGCTTATTTAGCTAATCTCATTTATCAGTTGTCTGAAGATATTTGGGAAGAACAAGCTGCTGTCAATGAGGCTGTATCGATATCTTCTGATCCGGAGACTAAGACAGATAATGGTATTGAGGACGGTATAAATGACTTGAAGGCAAAGATAAATGAACTGACAACTATAGTGGCGTCAATTGATTTATATTTGTCTGAAATCGAAAGTTCTATCGGTGCATTTGTTGAAGAATTCGAGTATATAGTAGCAGAAGTGCAGACAATAAAAGCCTATGAACAGGAAACGACAGCCGCATTAGAAGGTGCTCTGGTCGAACTGGAAGAATTGGAACAAAACGCTCAGGCACTCTCTCTGAATCTGGAGGAATATGCTCAGGAGTACTCAATGTATAATGAGTATTATTTGGAACTTTACGAGAAAATCCAGAGATATGATAAAGAAATGCGGTGGCTTTTGGAGTTTTTAGCTAATGGCATTCAGACCGAAGATGACTGGATAACTGCCTGTGACTCTTATGAATGGCTTCGGTATGAACTCATGGCTCTGCTGGACGAACTGAATGAGCTGCTGAAGAATGTAAACTTTTAATTGATATGCAAAAGGAAATTTGGTACGTCTCCCCGTCGGTGGAGGTTTATGAGGCACTTGCAGAGGGAGTGCTTTGCTCAAGTAGTGGCGATAAATATTGATCTTTATAGGATATACTGCTATGATGATTATGGGGTAATGGATTCATTGCCTCCAACAAAATTTGTTTGGAATTCCGCTGACGGCATTCTTACCATCAACGATAGTGATGACGCAGTAAAGTCGATTCATGCTGAGTTTCGTGTAAGTTTTGCCCATGATTTCATGATGTGCACTTGTCCGGAGACCAGTACCCTCCGTGTTACTATCCGTTAAAGCGCCCAACATAAAAGATAGCGCCCTCTCGATTCACATCGGGGGGGCTCTGCAATTCTAACCTAAAGCTTAGAATTACAAAAAGGTTAAAAGTGTAATCTGCAGTATTATCGCTCTAATATACAATGCTTGCAAGGGTTAATTACAAACGTATTAATCGAGCACCGTGGTGGTTATTTCTCAGATACGACATTGGAATTTGAATATTATTAAACACCTGGAAAATTTGCAGGTCTGAAAATTATTCGTACTTTTGCAGAGTCATTTGGTGACACTAATTGCTAAAGATATGGCATTTCAGCCCCAACTGAAGTGCCTTATTTTTTAGAAACAGAGCCAAAGGTGTACTTCACACACGGGAGAGTTGAGATCTCCAGAATGTCTTTTACAGCAATTAGTAGAAACCAAATGAAGAAAAAAGACTATTCTTATGTTGGTCTCATGCTTCAGGTTGAAGTAAGAGTACCAGTTCTTCTTAAAGTGAAGTCGTACACGCGGGTTCGCTTCGGGAAGACCGAGAAAGTCTCGACTTACTACAGGCGTATTGGGGTACGCAAGTAGTCTGATAGGGACGGCATCGTAAGATGCTCTGCACGCTTTTGGCTTAGGGGATGATTGAGGGGAATGAAAAAGCTTTTCAGTCGTCCCCTTTATTATAAATATAATTTGTTGATAGTCAGCATAAAGATAGCGCTCTCTCGATTCACATCGGGAGGGCGCTGCAATTCTAACCTAAAGCATAGAATTGCAAAAAGGTTAAAAGTGTAAAATATTTTGCCGACAGGGTTACAAGATGTTGTAACCTTTTGTATATTTGCAGTATGAAACGGCGGATTATAACATATGGCCGATATTTTGACGAGTTTATGAAAGGGTTGACTGTCAAAGAGAGGGAGAAGGTGGACTATGGACTGGTGTTGCTGAAGACTCAGGACCGGTTGCCGGCAAGGTTTGTCAAGCATATACGTGATGGACTTTATGAATTACGAACAGAGTATAATGGCAACATATATCGGGTGTTCTTCATTTTTGATGAAGGAAAGATTGTAGTGTTGTTTAATGGATTTCAGAAGAAGACACAGAAAACGCCAACTAGTGAAATAACAAAGGCATTAAAGATCAAGGAGGAATACTATGAATACAAGCGAACCAATGATTCAGGACTATGATGCAGTTCTTGATGCGCGATATGGAAAGGAGGGGACTCCCGAGCGCCTTAAGTTTGAAGAAGACGCATACGCATATTACACAGGATTGATCCTCCGTGATGCAAGAAAGGATGCGAAGGTGTCGCAGGCAGAACTGGCGCGTCGCACCCAGACTACCAAGTCGTATATATCGCGTATCGAAAACGGAGTGATAATACCCAGCGTTGCCGTTTTCTATCGGATGATTGCCGCTCTGGGAATGACGGTGGAAATCGTCAGACCT
>JAGBVR010000050.1 GCA_017630215.1 Bacteroidales bacterium
AGCTTACCCGGAACAGTCAAGCCCTGGCGGAAGTCTGATATCTCGATAGGGTTATTCATAAATTCTACTTCAGAATGTGATAGCTTTATCTGTTTATCATCAACGAACAGCTCATCATTAAAAGGAAGATTACCTTTTAAGTTCTCTGCTATGAGCATCTTACACCTGTCAGGCATTCCGCAGGCTTTTATGTCATAATCTTCACCGGTCCACTCAATGTACGTTTTCTGTCGTACAAAGATACTATGCTCTGTCTCGTTCTCGATCTTCCAGCAGCTTAGTGCTGAATCATGGATAGTAACGCCTTTAGGCTCGTAGTCTTTATCACAAACTAGGTGTATAGAATCAGTGTCACTATACCTGAAGCAGTCAATATTCTCGACTGCTGCAGTAACAGTAAAGCGCCTTGCATATGACGTTATAGCGCTTGCGATCGGAATATATACCGGCTTTCCGTCAGGGCCTATATCATAAGGGTAGTCTATGCCTTCTTCGTCGTCATCCGGGATCGTTGGTACCTTAAAGCAGTTCTCAGGGTTCTTTCCGAATTTGCCATAAAGCGAGTTAAGCATGAGCTTCGCTATAGTCCTCTTAACCTTGTTATTAGACTTTCCTGCTTCTATCTTCTTTTGGATCCATTTATCGATATATGAATCAAATAAGCCTTCTTCAGTATTGAAGGCGATCATATCCAAAAACTCAAAGTCCTCGACCTTATAAGACTTTATGAACATTTCAAACATAGTCTTACTAAGTGTCAAAGTCGGCTTATACCATGCTATATCTTCGCCTGCTCTGCTCGTCTTAGTCGTAAATATATTTTCATTCTTACGATAGTTATAGTCATATTTGAGCTGAATAAACGGAAGATAGCCGTCAAGGACCGAGAACTTACATTTAAAGCGAATAAAATAATAGTCGTTCTTGTGGTTAAGCATCTCTTTAGGATCCCTGATAAGTATAGGAAGTCCTACAGGCATAGGGTTATTATGATCTCTCATTACTGAAGGATAAAGGCTATTTACGTCACAGACTTTCGTATGCCCTTGCTCAATGCCACTATAGCGCTCATTAACGTAGCACCAACCGCCTAAGTAAGAGCGTCTTACATAAGCATCTACGTTAGGTGAATCCCACAAAGCTTCGTCAAGCGGGATCTGTGCAAGGTTTGGAAAGTAGTTCTCATATTCTTCTTTAGTGAAGACTGATTTGAAGTCATTTAAGGCATGCTGCCCTATAGTAAGTGGCGGCTTATCAGCCATGCCTATCTCATTAAAGAACTTCTCTAATGCTTCCTTTGGAACCAGGATATCATTTCTTATATAAGATCTCTGCTCCGGTGTTATCTCACCGCCTGCCTTCATATTGCCTTTATACTCTAATTCGAGCTTCCTAAACTTACAATCGAACGCAGGACCCAAGTCCTTAACGCTGAAAGGCAATATCTTCAGGGTATCTCTAAACTCTAATATATATCCTTCATAATTGACGATAATGTTATACCAGATACCTAAGTCAGTAATTACTGTCGTAAAAGTCTTAGGCTTAATGTCCTTTTTATCGTACTCTTTTATGTCTTCATCATAAGCAGCCTTAAAGCCCTTCTGACGAATAAGGAAGTCAAGTATAAAGGACCCGTCAAATTTAAGATTGGTGAAATATATGATCTTCCTGCCTGCTCTTTTTCCGTGACAAAAGTAACTAAAAAAGTCACCTATGTTATTTCCTATAGTCACATCCTCAGTGCCGTCATAAAGCTTAGAGATACCATAAGCCCATACTTCAGTCTCTTTTTGGTTTATAGTGTCTTCGTCTACTGTCGTTTCAAAGTCTGCGATATACATCCTGAATCTAGGCATTAGTATCACCTTCTTTTACGAATCTCTTGATAATATCTGAGTAAGCTTCAGCCATACCTTCAAATAATTTTGCCTGCGATCTGTCATATTCTCTATTGCTCTTTAAGTATTTTTCTCTGAATTCATCGCATTTAGATAAGCTCTCTTTACAATAGGTTATAATATCATCTACATTATCATCAAAATAGTCTTTATATACGCATGCTTCACAGTCTATTTTTAGTGCCCTGATCGCCTGTTCATAATATGGCCTTCTGACTTTTTCATCATCCGAACACATAACCGAAAGATCTTCTAATAAAAACTTAATAACTTCTTTGTTCTTCATGTTCTTTTCTCCTTCTTATTTAGAATTACAGCCCCTAAGAAGGGGCTGTTTATATTAAAGACTGATCTATCGATTAACTAATACTTACTTGAGCTGCTCGTCGATCTGAGCGACGATATCATCAATTACGGAATCTGCCGGAAAGTAGCAATGCTTATACCACTTTGGCGAGCCGTCATCATTTGCGAACTTATCAGACTTCCACTGAGGAAAGCTTATGAATGGTCCGTTCTTTCCTTCAATAAGGTTCAAGCCGTAAAGGGTAACTCCGTTAACGTCTGCATTGAACTTAACTCTACCTTCTCCAACGACTTTAGCGCCCTGAAGGACCTTAACTACATAAGTAGCTTCTTCTTTTACTTCTTCTTTTTTAGTTGTGTACTTAGCCATTTTAATTACCTCTTTTCACAATGATTATATAGACCAGTCTTTAATCTTCATCTTCAAACTCGATCTCAGGTTGAGACCAAAGATCACTATCAAATACGTTCTCTAATGTTACACCTTCCGTATCAGGCTTAATGGCTGCAGGTGCTTCGATCTCTTTTATCTCAGGACCTACTTCCATAGGCATATCTGCTTCCGGTTCAAGCTTCATCTGTTCACTTCCTTTCACTGCTGCGTATACTCCGTCTACAAGCGTGTTCTTAAGATCTGTTAAGCCTTCGTAGACTTCGTCTATCTGAAGGTGTCCGAACTTATTAAAGTAATTAAGGACCCTCTGCGAAAGATCAAGTATCATGTTAGAATCAGCTGAGCTTAAGATATCTTCCATATACTTTATGCACCAGTCGCATGCCATAAAGCCGATATTATTTCTCCTGAACTTCTGTCTGTCTCTATCGCTTAGCTTAGTCTTACTATCTAAGTGGTCAAGATTAGTCTTGCAGTAGTTTTTGTAGTAGCGAAGATCATCTAAAAGAGAAGATACAGGACCTAATATATTATGGAAAAATTCTTCCTGCTGCTTCTTTGGTACCTTATTGATATCAGGGAACTCTTTTCTTATCCTGCTCTTAGCCTTCTTTTTGGCTTTCTGCTGCTTCTCGTAGCCTGTCCTTATCTCTTTAAGCTTTAGCCTGGCGGCCTTCTCCTTTTTAGGTAAGACCTGCTCAACGCCCCAAAGTATGCCGCCTTCATCCTGCAGCTTCCTTAAAGCCTTTAGGCTTTTAAGTGTCGGCTTTTTAAGTCCTGACTTAGTACCGGCATAGTTTAAGATCTTTTCGAAAGAAGGTGTCTTCTCTTTTAA
>JAGBVR010000007.1 GCA_017630215.1 Bacteroidales bacterium
ATTTTATTTCTAGGCAATCTCCAAAGGATGATGCTAAGAGCATAAACGATACCGTCGGTCCCTATATTAGACAAATGGTGTTCCCACGCTCTCGAAATCACATCAAAATGATTAGTTTTAGGTACCGGTGCGGCTAGAATTGGTCATTTTGGGGCGCACCGCTGCCGAAGTATACTAAATTCGGCAGCTCAAAGCAGGCTCCGCAGCTCAGCCCAAGGGCTGCTCTGCCTGCTTTGTGCTGGTGATCTAGTGCGTTGCACTCGATGCACAATCCGCCGTGCGAGAGCCCTTGGGCTGAGCTCGCGCACGGCGTGATTGAGCGGGCGGCTGCCGTTTTTGCCGACCGCGATGCTAAGTGATATAAGCGTCGGGGCTTCTTCATTGATTTCCTGGTACCGACGCTCTTGTTTTGGTATTAAATGATTTTTTAACAATACACCAGTCCTTAAAATCACCATAAATAAGGACAAAACGCTTTACAATCAATGTTTGTCATCAAATACCGACTATATAGGGACAAAGCGTTTCCAACAAGCACTACCAAGAGAGCCTGTCGAAGTGCTTTTCTTGGTGTAAGCAGGTATATCATTCCCAAAGTTTTTATAAACGGATAACACTCACAGGGATATTGTACTTGATAAGAGATGCCCGATCGAGTCGGGCATGACGAAAGGGAAATGCTTTGCCTCATTCCAACCCCACTGAGGGAATTGAGGTTTTTGAGGGAATGAGGGAAAACAAAAAGCAGGAACGCCCCAGGAAGACAGTAATCCGAGCGAGAAAACGAAGAAAAGTCGCCTCAAAGGGCAAAAAAACAGTAAAAGGCGCGAGTTTCTTCGATTTCTCGCGCCTTTTGTCTATCTAATAATTCCATGCTATTGACTTAGCCTCCGGTATGCGACGATTGATTTCCGAGATACGCTTATTGTCGCTGGGATGGGTACTGAGAAAATCACTTGCATTTCCACCGCCAGCAGACATCTTTGTCCAGAAACCAACCGCACTTTCAGAATCATATCCTGCTATTTCCATAAATACGATTCCCATATAGTCCGCTTCATACTCGTGTTTTCGTGAATATGGAAGCATAAAGCCTACCTGAGCACCTAGTCCGAAAACAGATGTCGCAACAGTCTGGACTGCAGCGGACTTCTGCGAGAGAGCCTTAGAGAGTATCGCCATTCCGTACTGTGTCATAATCTGCTGACTCATACGCTCATTGCTATGCTTGGCGACTGCGTGTGCGATCTCGTGTCCCAGAACGACAGCCAGTTCCGCTTCGTTCTGTGCGACACTAAGAAGACCTTCATAAACGACAATCTTTCCACCTGGAAGACAGAAGGCGTTGACCTGATCATCTGCAACAAGGCTGAACTCCCATTTAAGATTGTCCAGTTCTGACTCCAATCCATTAGCTTTCAGATATGCTTCGGTCGCATCAGCCAGCTTCTTTCCCACAGACTTCACCATTGACGAAGCCTTGACATTGGAAGACAACTTCGCTCCCTTCATATAATCATTATACTGAGTCAATCCAGCCTCATAAACTTCCTGATCAGAAACAAGAAGAACCTGCCTTCTCCCTGTCAACGGAACTGCGCCACACCCGGCAACAACCATTGCTGTCAGAATTACGGCAAGGATTTGCACAATAAAGATTTTCTTCATAACCAGCTATATTTCAAGTCACGACATACACAAAAGGACCGGAAAACCGGCCCTTTCAACTAATTAGTTAGCTGGAGTCTGATGCTGGTGCTGCGCCTGCGCTACCGGCTTCACAGCTACCTGACCTCCAGTAAGCTTATCATATTCGGCATCACTGATAGTCTTGCAGTTACCATTGAATACCGCACCAAGCTCTACCGCCAGCTTCTTGATGTGAAGATTTCCATTGACAACACATCCCTCTTTAAGAGCAAGTGTATCCTTCACATAAAGGTTTCCTTCCACCTTACCCCAAAGATCAATATTATCACAGAAAATATCACCCTTGATCACCGCTGTCTCTCCGATCACTACTCGTCCTTTTGACTGGAGTTTACCTTCAAAAGTTCCGTCGACACGGATATCGGACGGCGAGATGATTTCACCCTTTATTACTGTTCCGGCAGAGATCCGGCTGATTGAATTGACATTAAGAGTAGTTTCTGTCTTTGCCATGATATTTAGATTTTTAATTATTCATTGATTATAGTCCTTTACCGTGACAGTTCTTGAACTTCTTGCCGCTTCCGCAAGGGCAAGGGTCATTTCTGCCCACCTGCTTGTCCACATGAACAGGCATCTTGCTCTTTGGCTCTCCTCCGTTGGTCACAAGATCCGTACGTGAAGTCTGCATCTGCTCCACATTCTTCTTTGGCTGCTGCGGAGCTGACTCCCTTGCTTCGGAAGCATCCCTCAGAGGAATGAACGCACGAAGAAGGAACGAGAGAACATCCTTGTTCAGGTCTTCAAGCATCTGACTGAAGAGATTGAAGCTCTCGAATTTGTAGATAAGAAGCGGGTCCTTCTGCTCGTAAGTAGCATTCTGCACAGACTGCTTCAAGTCATCCATATCGCGCAGATGCTCTTTCCATTTATCATCGATCTGCCATAGAGTGATAGTCTTGCTGAGTGCTCTGGCAATCTCCTTACCCTCAGTTTCATATGCCTTCTTAAGATTCACAGAAAGGGTAAGCATCTTGCGGCCGTCTGAGATAGGAATGGCGATATTCTGATAGATAGCTCCCTGCTTCTCATACACTTCCCTGATGATAGGATATGCTCTCTGAAGCATTGTATCCATACGTCTTTCATAGGTCTTGAGGATATTGGCGTGAAGGGCCTCCGTCATCGCAGCCTTGTTTCCTTTTGCAAATACTGCCTCATCAAATCCAAGCTCGACAGAAAGCGACGTCATCACGAGTTCCGAGAATGATTCGTAATCCATTTCCTCTGATTTATCGACGAGAATCTGCGCAATGTCCTGCATCATGTTCATCACGTCGATCTCTACTCGCTCACCAGAAAGCGCGTTACGCCTCTTTGTATAGATTACCTCTCTCTGAGAGTTCATCACATCATCATATTCAAGGAGTCTCTTACGGATACCGAAGTTGTTTTCCTCGACTTTCTTCTGAGCTCTCTCCACAGCGCTGCTGAGCATTGAAGCCTCAAGAGCCTCATCCTCCTGCATGCCCATTCTATCGACCATTCCAGCGATCTTTTCACCACCGAAAAGACGCATGAGCTTATCCTCAAGAGAAACATAGAAAATAGATGAACCCGGGTCTCCCTGACGTCCGGAACGACCTCTGAGCTGACGGTCCACACGGCGGCTGTCGTGGCGCTCGGTACCGATGATTGCAAGTCCGCCGGCAGCTTTCACTTCATCAGGAAGCTTGATATCGGTTCCTCGGCCGGCCATATTGGTCGCGATTGTCACTGTAGAAGGTTCTCCGGCATGTTTAACCACCTCAGCCTCACGTGCATGCTGCTTAGCATTGAGAACCTGGTGCTGGATACCGCGGAGACGGAGCATACGGCTCAGGAGTTCGGAAGTCTCCACATCAGTTGTACCCACAAGCACAGGTCTTCCTTCCTTTGTAAGCTCAACTACCTTATTGATCACCGCATCATACTTCGCCTTCTTAGTCTTATATATAAGGTCATTGTTATCAATACGTGCGATCGGTCTGTTGGTAGGGATGACCACTACATCGAGCTTATAGATAGACCAGAACTCACCGGCCTCAGTCTCTGCAGTACCGGTCATACCTGCCAGCTTGTGATACATGCGGAAGTAGTTCTGGAGAGTAATGGTTGCAAATGTCTGAGTAGCCGCCTCGACCTTCACATTCTCCTTAGCCTCGACAGCCTGATGGAGTCCGTCGCTCCAGCGGCGTCCCTCCATGATACGTCCTGTCTGCTCGTCGACGATCTTGATCTTGCCGTCCTGAATGATATAGTCGATCTCCTTATCGAACATTGTATAGGCCTTAAGGAGCTGGTTGACAGTATGTACACGCTCTGACTTGAGTGCAAAATCCGCAAGGATCTCATCCTTCTTTATCTGCTTCTCTTCTGCTGTAAGTTCGAGATTCTTCTGAACCTCAGCAATGGCAGCACCTACATCAGGAAGCACGAAGAAATTCGTATCCTCAAGATTTCCGGTGATGAGGTCGCGTCCCTTGTCTGTCATATCCACAGAATGCTGTTTCTCATTGATGACGAAGAAAAGTTCGTCAGTCACGATATGCATTTCGCGCTCATTATCCTGGATATAATAGTTCTCGACCTTCTGCATGAGCTGCTTCATACCAGGCTCACTGAGGAACTTGATGAGCGGCTTGTACTTAGGATAGCCCTTATACGCTCTGAAAAGAAGCAGTCCACCATCTTTCTCATTACCTTCTGCGATAAGTTTCCTCGCTTCATTGAGGAGCTGATTGACGAGAGTCTTCTGATTGCTGTAGAGACGCTCCACAAGCGGCTTGTACTCCATGAACTGCTGATCCTCTCCCTTTGGAACCGGACCGGAAATGATCAGAGGAGTACGAGCGTCATCGATAAGCACAGAGTCGACCTCATCGACAATGGCAAAATGATGCTTCTTCTGAACAAGGTCCTTCATAGAAGTGGCCATATTGTCACGGAGGTAGTCGAAACCGAATTCATTGTTTGTACCGAAGGTGATGTTACATGCATAAGCCTTCTTACGTGCCTCGCTGTTCGGCTGATGCTTGTCGATACAATCCACAGAAAGTCCGTGGAACATATAGAGAGGGCCCATCCACTCGGAGTCACGCTTAGAGAGGTAGTCGTTCACTGTCACAACATGCACTCCCTTGCCGGCCAAGGCATTAAGAAAGACTGGAAGAGTAGCTACGAGAGTCTTACCCTCTCCGGTAGCCATCTCGGCGATCTTTCCCTGATGCAGAACGATACCACCGATCAGCTGCACATCGTAATGAACCATATCCCATGTCATCTCGTTTCCTCCGGCGAGCCAATGGTTCTGCCATACGGCATAATCACCATCGATTGTAACGAACTCCTTGGTAGTGCTGAGATCACGGTCAAACTGAGTAGCCTTGACACGGATTTCCGGGTTCTGAGCAAAACGACGTGCTGTCGATTTCATGATTGCAAATGCTTCAGGAAGGATTTCATCAAGGACCTTCTCTATGGTTTCGTCCACTCTCTTGACAAGCTTATCCTGCTCAGTAGCAAGAGCTTCCTTCTGATTCAGAGGAATTTCCTTCTCGAGTTCTTCCCTGATCTGAGCGATGCGGTTCTCATCCTGGGCAATAGCCGCCTGGATCTTATCCTTAAGCCCCTGGCATCTTTCCCTTAGCTGGTCGTCTGAGAGTTTGTCAATAGTATTGTAAGCTTGAAGCACTTTGTCCAAGGTAGGCTTGATAGCCTTCATATCACGATCGGCCTTGGATCCGAAAATCTTTCTGAAAACGTCTGTTAATGACATATCTATACTATATTTATTATCTAAAAGAAGTTGTATGCACAACAGTACACACAACTTGCAAATATAGTGACATTTAAGCAAATTTCAAAAATGGCAGCCATAAACTGTCATATCTGCAGACAAAAAGTCATGTAAATGTCAATATGTCCTGTCAACGGACAGACTCATAATCAAGAACGCACATCCTTAGAGACTCTGTCCAATGAGGTATATCCAGATCGAAATCCCTCATTATCCGGGCCTTGTCCAGAACCGAATAATGCGGACGAAGGGCCTTGGTCGGAAATTCGGATGAAAGGCAAGGCCTTATATTGCATAAATGTCCTACCGCATCACGTATGGCAACAGCGAAATCGTACCAAGAGCATACCCCTAGCCCTGTGTAGTGATATACGCCCGACTGTCCGTCATTCCATCTGTCGATCACATGGAATATCGCATGAGCCAGATCCGGAGCATAAGTCGGAGTTCCGACCTGATCAAAGACCACCTTCATCTCAGACAATGCAGCTGTCTTCTCAACAATTGTATTGAAGAAATTGCGGGCACCACATGAATACAGCCAGGCAGTTCTGAGTATCAGATATCTGCACCCTGATGCTTCGATGAGCTTCTCCCCTTCAAGTTTAGTTTGGCCATACACACTCAAAGGATTAGGCGCATCGTCCTCTTTATATGGCGTATTAGACTGACCATCAAACACATAATCTGTAGAAACATGGATCAGGGATATATTTCTCTCCGCTGCCTGACATGCCATTATACCGGCTGCTTCCGCATTGATTTCACATGCCACCTGCAAGGCTGCTTCCGCCTTCTCGACATCGGTATATGCGGCGCAATTGACCACAACATCGATTTCCTGCAAATCCAGCATACGGCCGACAGCATCAGCATCCGTTATATCCAGAGCCAACACATCTGCTTCTGGGTGTATATCTGTAAAAATGCACGTGTGTCCGGATAAATCGGAAATGTTTCTAATAGCTTTTCCCAGCTGTCCTCCGGCACCTGTCACCAATATATTCATATCGCAGTCCCATTAAAAGAAAAACACATCCTCCAGTTCTTTGAAGCCGGGATGATTTCTGTCCTTATCCGAAAGGACCACATCCTCGGCAGGAATCCCCCATTCAATGCCCAGATCAGAATCGTCCCATCTTATCGCACCTTCGCTCTCCGGCGCATAATAGTTGTCGCACTTATATTGGAATATCACTTCTTCAGACAGAACGCAGAATCCGTGGGCAAACCCTCTCGGAATGAAAAGCTGCCTGTGATTATCCTCCGAAAGTTCTACAGCTGCATGCATTCCATATGTAGGAGACCCTTTTCTCAGATCCACAGCAACATCCATCACTCGCCCCTTGACTACACGCACAAGCTTGGCCTGGGCATATGGAGGCTTCTGAAAATGCAGCCCGCGAAGCACACCGTACGTGGATTTGCTTTCATTATCCTGCACGAATTCCACCGGAGCCACCTTGCTGGCAAACTCTCTTTCGGAAAACGACTCGAAGAAATAGCCGCGCTGATCCTGGAAAAGTCGCGGTTCTATTATCACAAGTCCCTCTATATCAGTACGAACAACATTCATAATCTACAACAATGATTCTTCCGGAACATATCCGGTATCAGGGGGAAGCTGAAGTCCTTTCGCCACTGCACCCGCACCGGCCTCCACAGCCAGAGCATCACACCTTTCATTCTCGGGATGTCCCGCATGACCTTTTATCCAATGAAATGCCACCCTATGTTTCTGCAAAAGAGGAATGAGTCTCATCCACAGATCCGGATTCTTCACCTTTGCAAACCCTTTGCGTCTCCAGTTTTCCAGCCAACCTTTATTGATGGCATTGACCACATATGAGGAGTCACTGGTGACATGCACCTCGGCATTCTGCCACCTTATAGCTTCAATACCCTTGATTACAGCCAGAAGTTCCATCCTGTTATTGGTAGTAAGGCTGAACCCTTCTGACATTTCCATCTTATGCGCTCCGCATTTGAGCACTACACCGTAGCCTCCGGGACCGGGATTCCCGCTGGATGCCCCGTCCGTATAAAGAAATATCGGCGGTCTAGCCTGCTGACTTGCTTCTGCCATTGCCTACTCTATGATTCTTCCGCCCTTTGGCTTGATCTCCGTATCAGGCATCTTTATGGTCATGCGGTTTTCTACCAGATCGTCATAATCTGCACGACGGTTGAAGATATCGATTGCCGTATATATCGCCGACATCATCGAACGAGGATCAGCCATATCCCTGCCGGCCATTTCATATGCCGTACCATGATCCGGAGATGTCCTCACGATAGGAAGCCCCGCTGTATAATTGACCCCTTCTTCGAAGGCCAATGCTTTGAATGGAGTAAGTCCCTGATCGTGGTACATCGCAAGAACAGCATCAAACTTTCCATACGAAGAACCGAAGAATCCGTCAGGAGAATATGGACCGAATGCCAGAATGCCCTCAGCATTTGCTTCCTGGACAGCCGGAAGGATGACCTGCTGCTCCTCATCTCCGAGAAGGCCACCGTCACCACAATGCGGATTCAGACCTAATACAGCTATCTTTGGCGCATCGATTCCAAAATCTCTTTCAAGCGAGTTCTTCATCAGACGGAGTTTACTCAAGATCTTTTCTTTTGTTATACTGCTGACCACATCCTTCAAAGCGATGTGTCCGGTCACTACTCCGACCTTAAGCCTGTCGCAGACCATTATCATTGCTACTTCATCCACGCCGAACTGCTTCTCCAGATACTCCGTATGACCTGTATATCCGAAGCCTTCACCCGCCATTGCCCTTTTATTGATCGGAGCGGTAACAAGAACATCAATATAGCCTTCCTTGATGTCCTCTACAGCCCTTTCCAGGGAAGTCATCGCAGCCTTTGCAGATTCGGCAGTAGCCTGCCCCGGCTCGACAAATACATTCTCCGGAAGACAGTTAACGATATTGACTCTCTTCTGATGAACGTCTTTTGCGGAATTTATCACATTGGTATTTATCTGGTCGATATTGTGAATCTGTTTTTTATAGAAGCCGAATATCTTGGACGATCCATAGATCACAGGAGTACAAAGATCCAGCATCCTTTCGTCTGCGAGTGCCTTGATAATGACCTCGTAACCGATGCCGTTGCCATCTCCCTGGGTAATACCCACAACTAATTTTCTTGCCATATTCTTTATCGGAGTTTTTCTAATTAACTTACAAATATATAAATTTTTTCACAAAACTGCCAATATGACTTTTCCGGGCTCTCATATGCATGCCCAGGAATATATGGCTACAAAATTGTTGACATAAACCATATGAAGAAAGCGGATTTTTTATTAGATTTGCCAGTGTATGGCACAAAACGGATTGGATATGGACATTCAATTTCTTCCGGGAGTCGGGCCAAAGAGGGCTGACCTGCTGAAGAAAGAACTCGCAGTCGGAACTGTCGGCGAGCTACTTAGGCTGTATCCTTTCAGATATATTGACCGCAGTTCTTTCGTAAGGATATCCGAAGCGAGACCGGACATGGCATATATCCAGATAAAGGCCAGGGTGGTAAGAGTGGATATCATTGAAAAGAAACGACTTAGCGTATGGATCAGTGACGGCACCGGCGAGATCGAACTCGTTTTCTTCAAAGGCATCAAATGGGTAGCTGAAAAACTGAAGCCGGGGAGTGAATTCATTTTCTTTGGAAAACCGACTGCGTTCAACGGCAGGATCAATATGGTGCATCCAGAAATCGATGCTGTACCTTCCGGAGCTGTGGCTTCCGACTCGTCATCAATGACGGGTGTATATGCAAGCACAGAGAAACTCAAGAACGGAGGCATCACGGGAAAGGTGATGAACAAGCTGATGGAAGCTGCCCTGGAAAGAGGGCTCCAATATATCGAAGAGTCCATGCCCGAGTACCTTATGAGACAATACGGACTGGTTCCGTTGCATTTTGCCATAAGAAACATCCATTTCCCTAAGGACATGGCTTCACTGGAGAAGGCCAGATACAGACTTAAATTCGAAGAACTGTTCTACCTGCAGCTTTCACTTCTAAAACAGAAATATGTCAGGAGCCGTGCTGACAAAGGAATACGCATGCCATTGGTAGGCAAGGCTTTCAATGCATGCTATGACTCACTCCCCTTCCCTCTGACCGGAGCTCAGAAAAGAGTCATTACCGAAATCAGGGATGACATGAAAAGCGGACGTCAGATGAACAGGCTGCTACAGGGAGATGTAGGAAGCGGAAAGACAATGGTAGCCGTATTGACCGCTCTTATTGCCATAGGCAACGGATACCAGGCTTGCATAATGGCCCCGACAGAGGTTCTTGCCCAGCAGCATTTCAAGAATATCCAGAAATTCCTTGCACCTACCGGAGTTCGTTCGGCGTTGTTGACCGGAAGCAGCAAGGCATCAGAAAGAAGAGAAGTCCACAACGGACTGGAGGACGGAAGCATCGGAATAATCGTCGGCACACACGCCTTGATAGAGGATAATGTGGTGTTCCGCAATCTCGGACTGGCAATAATCGACGAACAGCATCGTTTCGGTGTAGAACAGAGATCCAAGCTTTGGCGCAAGGCCGCCAGCGAGGCCCCTCCGCATGTGCTGGTAATGACAGCCACCCCTATCCCCCGAACTCTGGCTATGACTCTTTACGGAGATCTGGACGTTTCCGTAATCGATGAATTGCCACCGGGAAGAAAGCCGGTGCAAACGATACATGCGACAGAGGGGAAAAGGCCGGCATTGTACAGATTCCTACGCGACCAGATAGCTCTCGGCAGACAGATATTCATAGTATATCCGCTGATCAACGAGACAGAAAAACTTGACTATCAAAGTCTTGAAGCCGGAGCTGAAGAAATCATGCAGAAGTTTCCTTTTCCAGAATATAAGACAGCAGTCGTTCATGGGAAGCAGCTCAATGAGGTGAAGAAATTCAACATGGACGCCTTTGCCGCAGGTCGTGCAGACATACTCGTAGCAACGTCTGTCATCGAGGTAGGAGTGGATGTTCCGAACGCGTCCGTAATGGTAATTGAGAGTGCGGAAAGATTCGGTCTTAGTCAGCTGCACCAGCTCAGGGGACGAGTGGGACGAGGATGTGAAAAATCGTATTGCGTCCTTATGACAGGACAGAAGATGAGCAAGGAATCCCGTCACAGGATAGAGCTCATGTGCGCTACTGAGAATGGTTTCGAGCTTGCCGAGGAAGATATGAAGATGAGAGGTCCGGGGGACTTGGAGGGTACCCAGCAGAGCGGCCTGCCGATCAGTCTGAATATAGCATCTTTAGCTAAGGACGGACTTATCCTAAACACGGCAAGAGACTGCGCAGATGCTGTCCTACGCGAAGACCCGACCCTCAACGCCGATCGCAACCAGCTGTTAAGAAAGGAATTACGCAAAGAGAAATATCAAATCAAGGATTATAGCAAGATAAGCTGAAACAATATGGTAACCGAATTATTGCAGAAATACATCTGGCTCGTCCAGACATTCATCAGAGCCGGAGAGAACGGTCTGAGTCTGGGCGATATCAGTGACAGATGGGAAAGCCGCTTTGACAGTCCCTACTCGCGCCGCACCTTCAACAATCACAGAGAAGCTGTTGAAGAGGTATTCGGCATCCGGATCGAATGCAACAGAAGCACCAACAGATATTTCATCGGCTGCGCTGACGACGTTACTGACGAGAACGCCGAGACCGCATGGCTCATCAACACATTCACAGTAAACAATATGCTTTCCCTCAGAAAAGAAAGGCTTTCCGGAAGGGTTTCCGTGGAAGACATTCCTTCAGGGCACAGACATCTCACATCTATAATGGAGGCAATGACGGAAAGCCGTATCATAAGAATCACATACCATAAATACACCAGTGCCCAAGCTGACTCATACACCCTGAAGCCATATGCCGTCAAAGAGTTTGCAAAACGCTGGTACCTTGTAGCTTATTGTACTGAAAGAGAGGGATTGAGAGTATACGGACTCGACAGAATACAGAGCTTGGAAGTGACTGGGGAGTCATTCCGAATGCCAGGAAATTTCGATGTAGACGAATTGTTCTCTACGAGTTTCGGCATATATATCCCAGAAGAAAGAGGCAGGACAATTACCTTCAGGACCAATCCGACCGACGCACGCTTCCTTCGGGACCTTCCGATACACACAAGTCAGAAAGAAATCGCATCAGACAACGAATCCGTAACTTTCAGTATCTTCGTATGTCCGAATAAAGCTCTGCTCATGGAGTTCTGCAAATACGGATGTGGACTCGAGGTAGTCAGTCCGGAAGACATAAGGGTCCAAGTAGCCGAAGAGCACAGGAAAGCAGCAGAAAAATATAAAATATAAAAAGCATATGAGTTTCAAGAATTTTGCCGACACCCTTTACAAGATCTGCATAGTATTGGGTATTTCAGCAGGAATTGCAATTATCGCCAAGACAATGACACACAGCAGAAAAGGATTCGACGAAGAAGGCTATATTGCCAAAAGCAGCCTGACTGTGGAAAACGGTCAGATGACTCCGGAGGTACTTCTGGCATTCGGAAGACTCTCCGACCCACAGGTCAGCCCTGATGGGAAACATATATTATATGGTGTCAGCTACACCTCTACTACAGACAACAAGAGCGTACGCAATCTTGCGATATGCGCCCTGGACGGAAGCGATGCCCAGGAGCTAACCCATTCGGGGAAAAGCATCAGCAATGCACGCTGGAGCGCTGACGGCAAACGTATCGTCTTTCTTATGGGAGGCCAGATATGGTCGGCATCAATATCGGAAAAAGGCGGAAAGTGGAAGCTGTCCGCGCTGAAGCAGGTCAGCGACATTCCGGGAGGTATCAGCGAGTTCAAGCTCTCGCCGGACCAGAAGAAAGTCATGTACGTAAGCTACATCAAGAGCGCAGTGAAATCTCCTTCAGACTGTTATGCAGATCTTGACAAGGCAACTGCATATACCACTGACGACCTTATGTACAGACATTGGGATCATACAGTAATGGAGATTCCTCATACTTATGTCAGCGACTTTGCTTTCAAGAAAGGAGCTGTAAAACCCGGAACAGATCTGTTGGCTGGAGAAAATGAGCTTTATGAACTTCCGACCGAGCCTTTCGGCGGTCTGGAGCAGCTATGCTGGAGTCCTGACAGCAGATTCATTGCATATTCATGCCGAAAACTCACCGGAAAAAAGTATGCATTCTCGACCAATACTGAGATATACATATATAATGTCGAGACAGCTGAGACGGCCGTCATCGACATGAAGGGAGGCTATGACACCGACCCGGTATGGAGCCCTGACGGATCGAAGATTTGCTGGATCAGCATGGAAAGAGATGGATATGAAGCTGACAAGCAGAGACTTATGGTCGCTTCTGTCAGCAAGGAGGGAAGCATGCCGTCAGTCAGCGACATAAAGGACATCACCGCAGACTTCAAGTACAACGCAAGCGGACCGGTATGGTCTGATGATTCACAGAGGATTTACTTCGCATCATTGGCCGAAGGTCTTCAGGGAATATTCGAGGCTGTAGCGGATGGTGAAGGCTGGAAGATAGATCGCCTTACGGGAGAAGACATGTGGTATGACTTCGGATCCCCATTCCATATAAATGTGCGCGAAGACGGCAGCAGATGCCTTTACACCACATGGTGCAGCATGGACTTCCCTACCGAGCTCGTCGCCGTAGAACTTAAAGCTGGCGGAGCTCAATACACTCAGATAACAAAAGAGAACGAGCATCTTCTCTCGCAGCTTGCCGAGCATAAGACTGAAGCTCGATATGTAAAGACTGTCGATGGTAAGGATATGCTGACATGGGTTCTCTATCCGCCTCAGTTCGACCCTTCAAAGACATATCCGGCGATCACGATCTGCCTCGGAGGCCCCCAGGGCACACTCAGCCAGGGATGGTCATACAGATGGAACTACCGCCTGATGGCAGCGCAGGGCTATGTGGTCGTACTCCCGAACAGACGAGGCACCACAGCATTCGGACAAGAGTGGACGGAACAGATTTCAGGAGACTATCCAGGCTTGAACATGCAGGACTATCTCGCGGCCGCCAAGGAAGTCAAGGCTGAACCATTTGTAAGCAAGATGGCTGCATGCGGAGCAAGTTACGGCGGATACTCGGTATATTACCTCTGCGGTACCCACGGGGACGTGTTCGACGCGTTCATTGCTCACGCCGGAATCTTCAACGAGGAGCACATGTATATGACCACAGAAGAGATGTGGTTCCCTAACTTCGACAACGGTGGACTTCACGAGACTGAGATTGATCCACGTGTGGGAACTCCGGAAGCACCTGTCGGACCTGCAGGCGATGGAGTGACATTCGGAGGCATCAAGCAAGGAGGATCGCCTTGGAGCAATGATCCAAAAGCAGTACGTCATTATGCGTTATCGCCTCATAAGCTCGTAACTAATTGGCATACACCTCTCATGGTGATTCACGGAGGAATGGATTACCGAGTACCGGTAGATGAGGGAATGGCAGCATACAATTGCGCCCAGATGATGGGAGTGCCGTCAAGATTGCTTATCTTCCCTGACGAGAACCATTGGATACTTAAGCCTCAGAATGCGCTTTTGTGGCACAGGGAATATTTCCGCTGGCTGGATCAGTGGTGCAAATAACCCACTCAGGTACAAAGAAAAATGGATACAAAGAAAGGGGCCGAAGCCCAAAGGCGCTTCAGCGCCGTGCCGCTCGCGTCAGGGAGATGTTTGAAAAACATCGAACCAGCTACGGCACCCGACCTGAGCGAAAGCGAACGGTCGGCATGCCCCACCGGGGCTGTCACGAAGTGACTGGGGGTAGACCGGGTACAAATAAAGGGGCCTCAGCCCCTTCTTTGTACCCCCGCGCGGAATCGAACCGCGACCGTCAGAACCGGAATCTGAAATTCTATCCATTAAACTACAAGGGCATATATATTGATGCAAAGATAGACAATTTTAAATATAAAATGATGAAAAAGGCATATATATTTCCTGGGCAAGGCTCACAATTTCCCGGCATGGCAAAGGAACTGTATGAAAACAATGACATTGCAAGGGAGATGTTTGAAAAGGCCAATGAAATTCTGGGCTTCTGCATAACGGACATCATGTTCAATGGCACCGCCGAAGATCTGAAACAGACGCGGGTAACCCAACCGGCGATTTTCCTGCACTCGGTCATTCTCGCCGAATGCCTTCCGGATTTCAAGCCGGACATGGTGGCAGGACACTCTCTGGGGGAATTCTCTGCACTGGTCGCAGCAGGAGCAATGGATTTCGAGGAAGGACTACGCCTTGTGGAGATTCGTGCACAAGCAATGCAGAAAGCGTGTGAGGCTGCACCGGGGGGAATGGCTGCGATATTGGCCTTGCCGGCTGAGCAGGTCGAGGAAATCTGTTCGGTGACCAATGGTATTGTTGTGGCTGCCAATTACAATTGCGACAACCAGATTGTCATTTCCGGAGAAAAGGCAGCAGTGGAGGAGGCATGCGCCAGAATGAAGGAGGCAGGTGCAAGACGTGCATTGCCACTGGCTGTTGGCGGAGCATTTCACTCGCCTTTGATGGAACCTGCCAGAGCCGAACTTGCAGAAGGAATCGCAAAAGCGACATTCCGCAGACCGATATGTCCCGTATATCAGAACGTCACAGCTAAGCCTTCAAATGATCCGCAGGAAATCAAAGACAATCTACTTAGTCAGCTGACATCTCCGGTAAGATGGACTCAAAGCGTAAAGAATATGATTGAAGACGGGGCTGGACATTTCATCGAAACCGGTCCGGGCCAAGTACTTCAAGGACTTGTTTCTAAAATCGGAGGAAAGGAAATCATCACAGAAGGACATCAAGGTTTATAATCAGAACCGGCGCCGAGAACGCCGGTTTTTATTTTCAACAAATTTGAACACTTTTCAATATTTTTAATTAAATTTGTACGATTTGTCAGCCCGATTCATACGGGCATAGAATTGGAATTCGTATACAAACTCATAAAATAGCATACTATGTCAAACGAGAAAAAATTCGTCACTTGTGACGGTAACTGGGCAGCAGCGCACATCGCTTACCTTTTCAGTGAGCATGCAGCGATCTACCCTATCACGCCATCATCTACAATGGCTGAATATGTAGACGAGTGGGCAGCTCAGGGAAAGAAGAACCTTTTCGGAGAAGTTGTAAAGGTTACTGAGATGCAGAGTGAAGGCGGTGCGGCTGGAGCTGTTCACGGATCACTTCAGGCAGGTGCTCTCACCACCACATTTACAGCATCACAGGGTCTGCTTCTGATGATTCCGAACATGTATAAGATCGCAGGTGAAATGCTCCCTACAGTATTCCATGTATCAGCACGCGCACTTGCATCCCACGCACTTTCTATTTTCGGCGACCATCAGGACGTAATGGCATGCCGTCAGACCGGATATGCAATGCTTGCTTCCGCTTCTGTACAGGAAGCCCTCGACATGGCAGCAGTGGCTCACCTTTCAACCATAAAGTCAAGCATTCCTTTCCTACATTTCTTCGACGGATTCCGCACATCACATGAAATCCAGAAGATCGAGCTCATCGACGAGGAGGCACTCAAGGGAATGGTCAGCACAAAATCTCTTGCTAAATTCCGTGCTAAGGCTCTTTCACCTGACTCACCTGTAACACGCGGTACTGCACAGAACGGAGACGTTTACTTCCAGGCACGCGAGGCTTGCAACCAGTACTACGATGCTGTTCCTGATGTAGTGGCACGCTATATGGGCGAAATCAGCGAGCTCACCGGACGTGAATACCGTCCTTTCGACTATTATGGAGATCCTGAGGCAGAAAACATCATCATTGCCATGGGTTCTGTAACTGAGACCATCAAGGAGACTATCGACTACCTTGCTGCTCAGGGCAAGAAGGTCGGTGTCATGATCGTACGCCTCTACAGACCATTCTCAGCGAAGTATTTCATGAAGGCCCTTCCTAAGAGCGTCAGAAGAATCGCGGTTCTTGACAGAACAAAGGAGCCGGGAGCCCTCGGAGAACCATTGTTCCTCGACATCAAGGCTCTTTTCCAGGGAGCGGAGAACGCACCTCTGGTAGTAGGCGGACGTTATGGCCTTTCTTCAAAGGATACAACTCCTGCACAGATCGTTTCCGTATATGAGAACCTCGATATGGCAGAGCCTAAGGACGGCTTCACCATCGGTATTGTTGACGACGTGACATTCAAGTCACTTCCTCAGAAGGAGGAGTTCTCTATCGTGAAACCAGGTACCACTGAGTGCAAGTTCTTCGGACTCGGTTCTGACGGTACAGTAGGAGCCAACAAGAACACCATCAAGATCATCGGTGACAACACACCTAAGTACTGCCAGGCATACTTCGACTACGACTCAAAGAAGTCTGGTGGTTATACATGTTCACACCTCCGTTTCGGAGACCTCCCTATCAAGGCTCCTTATCTGGTAGGTACTCCTGACTTCGTGGCATGCCACGTTCCTTCGTACCTTACAAAGTATGACGTCCTCAAGGGTATCAAGCAGAACGGTACGCTTCTTCTGAACAGCCTCTGGGACGAGGAAGAGACTCTCAAGAGAATCCCTGACCATGTAAAGGCTATTATCGGAAAGAAGAACATCACCCTCTATATCATCAACGCGACAAAGATCGCTTCAGAGATCGGACTCGGCGGACGTACCAACACCATCCTCCAGTCTGCATTCTTCAAGATCACAGGCATCATCCCTTACGAGGAGGCCGTGGGTTACATGAAGAAGGCCATCGTGAAGAGCTACGGCAAAAAAGGTGAGCACATCGTCAATATGAACTATGCTGCCGTAGACCGCGGCGGAGAATATACAAAGGTGGAGATTCCTGCTGACTGGAAAGACATCACAGCCAAGTTCGAGAACCCTAACAAGGACCGTCTTGCTCCTGCATTCGTGAAGGAGATCGCAGACGTGGTGAACGCACAGGCTGGTGATACTCTCCCTGTAAGCGTATTCAACGAATATGTGGACGGAACAATCCCGGCAGGCACATCAGCATATGAGAAGCGCGGCGTAGCAGTGAAGGTTCCTGAGTGGCAGGCTGACAACTGTATCCAGTGCAACAGCTGTGCATTCGTTTGTCCTCACGCTGCAATCCGTCCGTTCCTCCTCACTGACGAGGAAGCTGCGAACGCACCGGAGGGTCTCAAGATCCAGGATGGCAAGGCTACATTCAAGGCTTATAAGTTCGCTCTCAGCGTATCAGTCCTCGACTGTACAGGCTGCGGCAACTGTGCTGACGTATGTCCTTCAAAGGAAAAAGCTCTCGTGATGAAGCCGCTCCAGAGCCAGGAGGCAGAGCAGAAGAACTTCGATTACTTGCACTCTCACATCGGTTACAAGGACAATGTACAGCCTAAGGCTGGCAACATCAAGAACGCTCAGTTCGCTCAGCCTCTCTTCGAGTTCTCAGGAGCTTGCGCAGGATGCGGTGAGACTCCATATATCAAGACAATCACCCAGCTTTACGGTGACCATATGATGATCGCCAACGCTACAGGTTGTTCTTCAATCTATGGAGCATCATTCCCAGCATCACCTTACTGCAAGAATGCCGAAGGTCATGGTCCGGCTTGGGCTAACTCGCTCTTCGAGGACTTCTGCGAGTTCGGTCTCGGTATGAAGCTCGGTTCAGACAGAGCACGTATGACAGTAGCCAAGCTTATGGAGCAGGGTCTTGCATGCTCATGCTGCACAGACGAGATGAAGGCTCTCTTCACTCAGTGGCTTGAGAACAAGGAGGATGCAAAGGTTACACGCGAGGTGGCTGACAAACTCATCCCTCTTTGTGAGACTTGCAGCTGCGATGTCTGCAAGGGACTTGTAGAATACAAGACATTCATCCCGGCACGCTGCCAGTGGATCATCGGTGGTGACGGTGCATCATACGACATCGGATACGGCGGACTTGACCACGTACTTGCTTCAGGCGAGAATGTAAACATCCTCGTACTCGACACTGAGGTTTACTCTAATACTGGTGGTCAGTCATCAAAGGCTACTCCAGCCGGTGCTATCGCGAAGTTCGCTGCTTCAGGAAAGCGCGTACGCAAGAAGGACCTCGGAATGATGGCAATGAGCTATGGTTATGTATACGTTGCACAGGTGGCAATGGGTGCATCTCCAGCGCAGTACTTCAACGCTATCAAGGAGGCTGAGGCATACGACGGACCTTCACTCATCATTGCTTACGCTCCATGTATCAACCATGGTCTCAAGGCTGGTATGGGTCTCAGCCAGAAGGAGGAGAAACTTGCAGTAGAGTGCGGTTACTGGCATCTTTACAGATACAACCCTGCACTCGAGGGAACTGAGAAGAATCCGTTCACCCTCGACAGCAAGGAGCCAGACTGGAGCAAGTTCCAGGACTTCCTCAAAGGCGAGGTTCGATTCGCTTCTCTCTACAAGATGTATCCGGACTCAGCAGAGGAACTCCTCCAGAAGACAGAGGAATTCGCAAAGCTCCGTCTCGAGACTTACAAGAGACTTGCCAAGTAATCTTTAAGGACACGGCACACTCTGGTACAAGCAAATGCCGGAGTGGGCCTGAAAAGAACATCGAAATATTTCGTTTTTTCATGGGTGGCTTTATAGTCACCCATTTTTGGTGCCGGGGACAAAGACATCCTGAGGCGGGCTATAGAGTCTGAAGGAATTTCAAACGCAGATTCTGATGATGGCTGAAGTTTAAAGGTCAGGTCGGCATCCTCGAAAATCACACGTTCAAATACTATTTCAGGATGAACGGTAACGAAAGATTCGAGAGCGGGTGCCAGATAATACACATACAGTTCTTCCGACACTGAGATCCTTACTGACTGAGGTTGCAGTACACAGAACATATTATCTGCAGACCCGCATAAAGAGAGAATCCGGGCCGCATATTCTCTAAAGACTTCACCTTGAGGGGTAAGCACCACCTCACCGCGAAGCCTCATAAAAAGCTTCCGGCCGGATGCCTTTTCCAATTCAGCGATATTCTGGCTTACTGCAGGCTGGGAAATGCCAAGGGTAAGGGCGGCTTTTGTAAAGCTGCCTTGTTGCGCTACAGCCATGAACACATTCAGTCGGAAATCCTCAAACATAATCAGCTATTTTACGCAAAGTTACTGATTTTTTAATTACATTTGTAGCTTATAATGGTTTATTGCGTCTAATAACACACACGAAAACAACCAAAACGAACATAAAATTTAAAGTATGAAACGTTTATTTATTTTCATTGCAGCGATCTTCGCTGCAGCAATGGCATTCGGTCAGACACCGCTTCCTAACGATCCTGCCGTAAGAACCGGTAAGCTCGAAAACGGTATGACCTATTACATCCGCCACAACGACCAGCCTGCACAGAGGGCTGAATTTTACCTTGCTACTGACGTTGGAGCATTCCAGGAGGATGATGACCAGGACGGTCTCGCTCACTTCCTCGAGCATATGTGCTTCAACGGAACGAAAAACTTCCCTGGAAAGACCCTCCTCGAGTGGCTCCAGAGCATCGGAGCCGAGTTCGGAAGGAACATCAATGCATCTACAGGCTTCGAGCAGACTCAGTATATGCTCAACAACATACCTGTCGTAAGGGAAAGTATCCTCGACTCATGTCTTCTCGTACTTCATGACTATTCTCATTTCGTTACAAACGATCCTGCTGAGATCGATGCGGAAAGAGGCGTCATCCTCGAGGAAAAGCGCACAAGAAACGATGCAAGCTGGAGAATTTTCGAGAAGTCACTCCCTTACTACTATGGAGACACTCCTTATTCAAGAAGAACTCTTATCGGTGGTGAAGAGCAGCTCAAGACTTTCAAATACGAGAGCCTTACACGTTTCTATGAGACTTGGTGCCGCCCTGATCTCCAGGCTATCATCGTAGTAGGAGACGTAGATGTGGATCAGGTGGAGAATAAGATCAAGACTATCTTCGCAGACATCCCTGCAGCTGTTAATCCACAGCCAAAGGTGCTTCACAAGATTCCAGACAACGTAGAGCCAATCATCGGTATCCTCACAGATCCTGAAATGACTTCTTCAAGCATTGAGGTTATGTGGAAAAGCGAGCCTATGCCTAAGGAGCTTATGAACACCGATATCGCATTCATGACTGACATCATCAAGATGTATGTGCGTCTTATCATGAGCGAGCGCTTCACAGACATCACCTCACAGCCTGACGCACCGTTCCTTGGAGGAAGCTTCTATATCAGCAATCTCTGCAACTCTTGCGATGCTACAACAGGTTCTGTATCATTCAAGGAAGGTGACGCAATCAACGCTTTCACAGCATTCATGACTGAGCTTGAGAAGATGAAGAGATTCGGCTTCACCGAAGGCGAGGTACAGCGTGCTAAAGACAATATTATCAGCAGTTACGAGCGAAGAGTAGAAGCCGCTCCTACTCGCAAGAACGCTGAGTTTGTTTACCCTCTCCTCTATAACTTCTACGACAATGAGCCATATATGGAGCCTGAAATGGAGCTTCAGCTTGTTCAGATGGTATGCGCACAGCTCAACGCCACACTTCTCAGCCAGGTAGCAGCACAGCTCCTTACAGATGAGAACATGGTGATTCTTTATAATGGTCCTGAGAAGGCCGGCCTCACCAACCCTACAGAGGAGGAGATCAAGGCTGTTCTTGCAGCAGTAAAGAACGCAGAGATCGCTGCTAACGTAGAAGAGAACCTCAACGAGCCTTTCATCAGCGGTGAGCTCAAGGGTACGAAAGTAAAGAAGGAAGGTCAGACAATTTACGGAGCTACAGAGTGGACTCTCAAGAATGGTGTGAAGGTTGTGATCCTCCCTACTCAGTACAAGCAGGATCAGATCCTCTTCAACATCAGCATGGACGGAGGTATGAGCCTCGTATCTACAGAAGATAAGGTTTCATTCGAGGACAATATCTGGGCACTCTTCCAGAGCAACGCCGGAATTTCAAAGTTCTCAGGCACTCAGGTTCCTAAGATGCTCGCAGGAAAGAACCTCAGCGTATCTCCATATATCGGAGGAACAAAGCACGGTGTAAGCGGTTCAAGTACTCCTAAGGACTTCGAGACAGCACTTCAGATCGCTTACCTCTACTTTGCTGACCCACGTTTCGACGAGAAGGAGTATGAGACCGGTATCCAGCAGATCAAGGCTATTCTCCCTAACATCGCCAACAATCCTCAGTTCATTTTCCAGAACGAGATGAACAAGATTCTCTACGGCAACAACCCGCGTGTAGTACAGCTCAACGACGAGACTCTCGCAAAGGCTAACCTTGCAACAATCGAGAGAGTATATCGTGAACTCTTCAAGGATGCTGCTGGCGCGACACTCAGAATCGTAGGTAATGTAAACCCAGCTGAGATCAAGCCGCTCGTAGAGAAATATATCGGTTCTATCGCTAAGGGCAAGAAGGCAGACCAGGTGAACAAAGACAATACAATCTCTATCATCAAGGGTAAGGTAGATGAGACTGTGAAGATCGCTATGGAGACTCCGAAGTCAACAGTACTGCAGGTTTACACAGCATACATGCCTGTGGATACCAAGACTGAGGTTGCTCTCGAAGTAGCTAACTATGTACTCGACATGATCTATACCAAGACTATCCGTGAGGATGAAGGCGGTACTTACGGCGTAGGCACAGCAATGGTAGGTCAGAGAGAACCTGAGGAAAGAGTTGTCATCCAGATTTCATTCGATACTAATCCAGAACAGGCTCCAAAGCTCCGCGAACTTGCAATCAAGGGTCTGAAGGAGCTTGCCGAGAATGGTCCTGAGCTCGAAAAGTTCAACATGGCAATCGAGAACTTCAAGAAGAACATTCCTGAAACCAGAATCAGCAACTCATACTGGATGAGCAATATCAGCGAATACCTTGACCATGGTTACGATTACGATGCAGAGTACGAGGCTGCTGTAAACAGCGTTACTCCAGAAGATGTAAAGACTGTCCTCCAGGCTGTACTTGCACAGAACAATCTTATCGAGATTACCTCTGCTCCAAAGGAGTAGGGGTAATCCCCGGACAAATAAAAAAGCAGGTTTCGTAATGAAACCTGCTTTTTTATTGTCTGATAATCTCTTATAAGATTACTCACCTGCTACGATTGCACCCATTGGACAAGCAGCCTCGCAAGTACCGCAGTCAATGCAAGCATTTGGATCGATCTTATAGATGTCACCCTCTGAAATAGCGCCAACCGGGCACTCTGGCAAGCAAGTTCCACAAGCTGCGCAGTCTTCTGTAATTCTGTAAGCCATTTTCTTATCTGTTTAAAATGTTAATGTTTTCAAGCAAGATGCCACATGGACATTCACGATGCAAATTTAGTCATTATTTTCGATAATCAAACATCGACTTAGAACGATTTGTGCTATCTTTGTTTTGACAAAAGCATAGAATATGAAAAGAATCGCCCGTTTTTGCATTTCACTTATAATAGGTACTTTTATTGCCAATGGACTGAATGCTCAGGAAATGATAGGCAACGGACTGGAAATCGACAAGATGGTCCATAACTTCGGAGATATAATGCTTGACTCCGGCCCGGTTTCCTGCGAATTTACCATTACCAACAAAAGCAGCAAGCCTGCTGTAATCTATAATGTCATTTCATCTTGCGGATGCACGGATGTGGAATGGACAAAAGAGCCGATAAAGCCGGGAAGCACAGGAAAGATTTCTGCAACCTACTCAAACGATGAAGGGCCATATCCGTTTGATAAAAGTCTCACTCTGTACCTGTCAGATGCAAAGAAACCAATAGTACTTAAATTAAGAGGTATTTCGCGAGAAAAGATGCGCCCGTTGAGCGAATTATACCCCATCCACCGCGGGCCTATGGGAATGAAGGAAGATGCGATAAACTGTGGCAATCTGGAACAGGGACGGGACAAAAGCGAGACCGTCATGATAGCCAATACATCTTCAAGTCCGATAAAGGTGGAATTCAGGAATGTTTCAGAGAATCTCACTGTCTCAGTACGACCCAATCCCATACCTGCCGAAGGCACAGCAGAGCTTACGGCCACAGTATCGGCTTCACGTGAGAATTGGGGCAGGAATGAATACTGGGCTACTACTGTAATAGACGGAAAAGAATATGGAAAGATCGGATTCCGTGCTTTTACAAAGGAGAATTTCGATGAACTAAGTGAAGAAGAAAGGATGCAAGGATCGATGCCCCGCTTTGAAACCAGCACATATTCTTTCGGTAAGGTAAAAGCAGGCACACAGATTCATGCCGCATACAAGATGAAGAACGAGGGGAAGTCATGTTTCTGCGTATATAAACTGGATGTAGACTCATGCTGCTACTCACACAGTGACATCCCAGCTGCGGATCCCGGAGAGGAAATATCATTCAGAGTACACCTTGACACCAAGGACCTTCCCAAAGGCGAATGCCTTAAAATCGTCACTCTCACGACAAATTCCCCGCTCAGACCTATAGTGAATCTTTTCATATCCGGAACAATTGAATAATGCATCTGTTTATCGATATACTTAGAAACTCCATCCTCATCACAGGACTTGTAGTGGTGATGATGATGATGATCGAATCATTCAACATCGAATCCAAGGGATTGGTTTTCAGAGGTCTGCGCAAGACGAAGGTTGGCCAGGTGGTATTCGGAGCCCTTCTGGGATCGATTCCGGGATGCATGGGTGGCTTTGCAACTGTATCCCTATACACCCACAGAATGATGAGTTTCGGAGCCTTGATCGCTATGATGATCGCTTCTTCCGGGGATGAGTCGTTCGTTATGCTGGCGATGATCCCCGAGCAGGCTTTGATACTGTTTGCGATACTTTTCGTCATAGCTGTCATAACAGGCATAATCACTGATAAAATATATGACCGGACACATGCAAAGCGCTGCCATCGTGAAGGTCACGAGGAATGCGGAATCGAAACTCATTGTGAAGAGGGTTATGTCATTCATGAGCATCCGTCCTCTTCAGGCGAATGTACAGAGGCAAATTCAGAGAAAAAAGCCAGACATTACGGGTGGAAAAGAATTCTGATGCTCGTGGGGCTTGCCATTTTCATCGCGGCATTAGCTTCCGGACAGCTTGGCCACGACCATAGCGCACACACGACAGACGCCCATGCAGGACATGTACACACAGAGGCATGCGAGGCAGGGCACGTTCATTCCGACTCATGCGGACACGCTCATCACAATCATGACCACGGATCATCATTCCAGATAAATCTCCTGAGCGAGGACTGGATGAACGTTCTGTTTGCCGGATTAAGCCTGATCGTGCTTGCTGTATTGCTTCTTGGCTCAGATCATTTCATTGAGGAACATTTCTGGAACCATATTGTCAGCAAACATCTTCCGACAATATTCGCATGGACTTTCGGAGTCTTGCTGGTACTTGGCTTCGCATTGCAGTACATTGACATAGACAGGTGGATAAGCGACAATACTGTGCTGATGATACTTCTTGCCACCGCAATCGGAATCATACCGGAATCCGGCCCGCACATGATTTTCGTAACACTTTTCGCGGCAGGAGCAGTTCCGTTCCCTGTCCTCCTGGCCAGCAGCAT
This sequence comes from Bacteroidales bacterium, assembly GCA_017630215.1. Classification (GTDB taxonomy): domain Bacteria; phylum Bacteroidota; class Bacteroidia; order Bacteroidales; family UBA932; genus Cryptobacteroides. Next base: position 25,086 of record JAGBVR010000007.1, read on the forward strand.
CTCCCAGGACGGACATGCTTCCATTCCGCTTCTGGCTGAAAGCAAGAAGAGCTTCGCCGTAGCGAAGCTCATCAACTGCATTGTGGCACTTGCAGCTGGATTTGCTGCAATGCTTTTCTGATTCTATCGATAGATCAATTCCCAATCATCTACATACATAACTGATCCAAGACCACCAGTAAAATAGTCACCATACAAGCTTGAGCAAGCTACTGCGACAATATACTTCGGCTTTCTTACGGTATCCCTATATTCAAGGACGCACTCAAACTCCTTGTACTTGCGTCCTGTATCTTCAGAAGACTCTATCTTACCCAGAGCAATGATATGAGGATCATTTTCGAGGTCGACAAAGGTCTCTGACGCTGTTATGACACGGAACGGCTCATCCCAGTCTGTAAGGAAGACCATAATCTGACACTTATCCATTGTTCCTATCTTATCCTTGTATTCGTCTGAGGCATTGTCGATAGGCTTAGGAGAATAAGAATAATATCCCTTGAGGGAATATGGTCTGGATGTAAAAGGAGTACCCCAGTCCAGTTCAGCACCGACACCTCCAGAGATGGTCGCCTTCTTGAACTCACCGGTAAAGATATTTCCCGCCGCGAACATACCGAACACTTTGACACTTTCAAGCTTTACTGCAGCACCTCCACGGGTCACTACAAATTCGTATTCGGGACGTGTGGAATTGACAGCAGACATCATATTGACTCCACTGTTAGAACATCCCCATATTGGTGCATCTCCTTCCGGCATCGGATACCAGGTATAACCTCCAGGCTGTCCCTGATGCCAGCCGTCAAAGTCCATATTAGGAAGTTGCTCAGGCGACTCGGTCGTGAACGGGAATTCCTCACTGATTTCATTACCATTAACTACACGGGCAATATAAGCTGTGCCGTCAGTAAGCTGGTCTACGCTGGCAGCAAGAGATGTTCCGTCTACGTCGGTAGCCAGATCAAGCCACTCAGATGCACCAGCTTCCTTATATTGAATCACAGGAGAACCGGTTCCTTTGAATACAGCATTGATATCAGCTTTGTAACACCAGGCATTGACCGAGGTCACTTCCAGTTCAATTACCTTGTGAACTGCTGTGAAGGTCCACTCGGTAACCTTATCCTTGTACGACACCCTGAATCTGCGCGAAATGACACAATCAAGATTTATCGGGAAATACATTTCATCCTTTGTAGGAACGTCGATGCCATCTACAGACACATATCCGAAAGTCGAATCAATCTGAGAGCCAACAGCTTCAAGCTTCATCTTTGTAAAACGGATATCTGATAGCGCCTGCTCTTCCGGAAAGTAAGCAAGGATCTGCTTCTTTTCCAAATCGAACTCCGCCTCACCGATCATATTATCACACTTCACATATCTTTCAATAGGCTGGACAGCTTGAATAGTCCATTCATAGGACTGGTCCGGATATGTCTGATAGGAAATCTTTATCGGCTGGGTAAGATCGAGAACCGAAGGAAGCTGTTCCGAAGGCACGGCAGACTCTGTAAAAGCATATTTCAAAACAGGAAGCGCAGATATTTCGGCATTCTCCTGCAACACGATATTGACAGTCTGCTTCGCTGCATCAATCGAAACTGATTTCTGGCCTTCCACCTCAAAAGCAGTGATTTCAGCTTTATGCAATGGGTAATTCAAAGGGTTCTCAATACACGAAACAAGTGTGAGAACAGCTGCTAAAAAAATGATTCCAAACTTCTTCATTACGCATTCCCTCCTTTTTTCGCCTTTCTAGCAGCTTTCTTTTCCGGATTTACAGCTGGAATATAGAATGACATTCCTAGACTGATCGAAAGCGGATTGATCTTGAAACTGGCATTGCTCTGATGCATTACGCTTTCCTCCACCAGATTAGTCTGCTGCTTTACATACTGATAATTTACACCAAGTACTCCGACCGCCACTTCTACACACACCTCATTGGTAGCAAATACACACAGACCTGGGACAAGGTTGATTCCAGCTCCATAGATATCCTGATAAGTTCCCTGATTTCTGCCATCCAGAACTTTGTATGCAACAGACTGCCCATACTCGCCTGCCAGTCTGAGTTCTCCAAACATAGCGATACGCTTGCTGTTTGCTATCGGCATATAATAACGGGCTGTAAGCGCACCTGCATATCCATTCTGGAGCATATGATAGTCATTGATGGAAAACGACGCGAGATCTCCCAGTGACAAGCCCAGATTTCCAACATTCAAAGTGGTTCTGTCATAAGCGAATCTAGCTCCAACAGAAAAATTATCTGCGACAAAATACGAAACGGACGGAGCGAGACCAAGCGTATACATATCGCCTTCTATCCCTGACAAGAGAGAGAAAAGCATCGAATATCCTGCATCATTTGCTGCTTTCCCCATATCATAAGTCCTATACGAGAAAGTCAAGCCACCTCCAACATAGCCTTTGGGAATGAATACAGAGTTCAACTTGCCAACACCTCTGTCGAAAGCCTTGGCCTCCTCATTCTCTGAGGCGGCCAGGCTTCCTGAAGCCAGAAGGGCAATCGATATTATTGCAAATATTTTTTTCATTAATAGATATTCTTCATTACTAATTCAAACTCTTCATCTGTGAGTTCCTCCGGATCATAGATAAGTTCAAGCTCATCAAGATACAAGGTACTTCCGAGACCTCCGGTAAAATAGTCACCATAACGGCTGGCCGCTCCGGAAATCACGATATAGGTAGGCTGGGCAAGACTACGATACTCGAGCGGAATGAGGAACGGAATATAGCCATTCTGGTTGCCAGGATTATCTGTTGTATTGTCCTGATCTACAATCGATCCGAATGCAAGGATACTTGGATTATCTGCAGAAGTATCCACGAATCGGTTGTCACCTGTGCTGATCTCGAACTGCTCGGTCCAGTCTGTGAGGAAGATCTGGATCTGGCAGAAGTCCTGCTGTCCTTTCAGGTGAGAATATGATGCTGAAGTCTTGTTGATGGCAACAGGCTCATATCTGTACCAGCCTCGAAGAGCAAGAGGACGTGAAGAGAACGGAGTACCCCATTTAAGCTTTGCACCGACAGGCGAGATCGTAGCGGAACCGAAATCTCCGGTATAGATGTTACCTGCTGCAAAGTTTCCAAGAAGCTCGCCTGATTCCATTCTCACAGCCTTACCGCTAATCTTTATGGTCTCTTCAGGAGTAGTAGGAACAAGGCTCTGTCCAAGAATGTCAGCCGTACCTTCATTAGCAGAGTCCCATACAAGTCCGTTGCTTACATCTGCACTGTTGCTGGTAGCGTACCAAGCTTTGCCCACCTTTACCCAATCATCAAAGCCGAGGTTATATACAGTGCCCTCGCTGGCAAAGGTTCTGAACTCTACTTCACCTGCTGTCTTGCCCTCTGCCTTATCCTTGGCAGAAGTAGCGCGGAAGACATATTCGGTATTGACGTCGAGACCACCAAGACGATATGAATAAGTCAGTGTCGACATGTCCACTGCCATCAGGTCACTAGGAATCTCCGTCCAATCAGTATCTGCCTTCTTCTTATACTGGAATGAAATTCCTTCCGGAGCTGTCTTCGAGAAGAAACGTCCCTTAAGAATAGAGAAGCCAGACCAAGGGAACGCAGACACTGTCTCTGCCTGGATGTCTGATACAATCATGAATTCGAAATCGCATCTAGCATATCGGTTATGTGCATCGATTACTGTAAACGACATGCTATAAGGCTGGTTATCAGGAGATATGCTCAGATTCTTAACAAACTCAGTGATATCGATTTCTGCAGAAACAGATTCAGATGTGACTGTAGACGCCATGATGCCGAGCTCTGTTGCAATCTGCTGTCTTTCAGGAGTGATATCTACAAATTCAAGAACCTGAGGGAGACCTTCTGAGAGAAGATTCGGATCAAGATGTGAAATCACCAGACTCTTTATCTTTCTTGGAGCTGAGAATGTCAGCTTCTTTGTGATATCGTTTCCAAGAGGATATACAATACCGTCCGCTTCAGGATCAAACTCCGGATTATGGCTGTATGACGGCATCTCCAACTTATCGAAATTCAAAAGAATATCATGAGAGATCTCTTCCTTATACTCTCCATCAAGAAGGACATTAAGCACCAGAGCACCGTCTATTTCTTCTCTATCGCCAAGCGAGAATGCAAAATGATAATGTTCTGCAGCTACGACACCGGAAATCTCCCTTGTCTCAGAGTACTGTGCACCATCAGCATTGATCATTTTCAAAGTATACTTCAATGTTCTGTTATCAGGAACCTTGAAATAAGCAGTATCAGTGAATGAGCCCTGAGATGCATCACCCGGTACTGGAGAAGATGAGAAGGTCAGATTGTCATCTCCAGAAACGACCTTAAGTTCATAATGCTTGAACGCTGCCTTGAATGACTCGTCTTCCGGAAAGGCCACACTGAACTTGACCTTCTTCATCGTACAGTTGATCTTTACGACCGCATCCTTATCAGCATAAATTCTAACAGAATTTTCACCGGACCAATACGGTACATTGAAAGCAGTCTCCTCAATACCGTTTACGGCCTGCACCGTATATTTTCCCATAAGCAACTTAACTGGGGTACCAGCTATTGCTCTATGGTCTTCAGCTGTAAAGTCCACATTTCCATTCTCGTCGATTACATCGACTCTGTATGCGATCTCTTCTTCTTCAGCTTCTGCTTTCACCTGAATATCGAAATCAGGCTTATCAGAAACGCCGACAGTCAGATAACCGTACTGTCCGTCCTCAACAAGTTCGTTTCTGCTGCAGGAACAAAGAATACATAACAAGAGATTCGCCAATATGATGAATCTTTTCATTTCCACACTGATTTAAATTAATTGTTAGGAACAATCATTGTCACTACAGGGAAGTCATCATCTACAAGAGCGTAGTCTCCGTTTACATCGGACGCTTTGAGAGTGAAATCAACTGTCATACCTGCTGCTGCACTGCACAAGGTAGATATGAACGGTGTAAGTTCGAAAGTAATGGATGACTGACCCTTGATAGCATCACCGACAGGAAGACCTACCAGGCTCCAGATATCAGCGTGATTGATCAGGTCGATGTAATCGATATCACTCTGAGTGAATACTGTAATCGCCGGCTTGAAGTTATCTGATACCTCTACAATGAATGTTTCGAATCCGGCAGGAGCCTTGATAACCATACTGACTTCTGTATCAGGGGTAATTTCAATCGGATCGAAGAATGGATTAGTCTCCCACAGAATTGATGGAGTGTTGTCAACAACAGGCTCATCATCGTCACCTTCGCCATTACCAGGGAAATCAGGACGGTCTACATAAGACTCGTCAAGATCACCGATTTCGATATCCTCATTCTTCTCTGTAAATTCAGTAACGACTGAAATGTCGATACCTCCGATTGCTCCTGTAACCTTAGCGTCAAGCTTGATGATATGATGCTCGGCAGGCTGCGGATTCTCAATATAATGGATAGCTGTTGCCTCTGTATTGTCAATACTTCTATGACCCTTTACTTTCACTTCAAGTCCACGAGCTAAGAAGTATCCAGCCTTCTGAGCTGCAAAGTCATTTACATTCTCGTCTTTAGTCCAGACAAGTGATCCGATACCATTGCTGATTACTACCTCGTATGTAGAAAGTTCTTTCTTGAAATTCTCTGTAAGTTCGATTGTCACCTTACAGTTGTAAGGAGTACATACAAGGTCGAGAGGAGTTACCTCACCTGCTCTGATGACAAATTCAGAATAAGCACGATAAATTGGCTGTTCAAAAGCAGCAGGCTCAGTTGCAGGAGAAGTAACAGTTATAGAATAAGAACCAGAAGAGAGCTCTACAACATCACCGGCAAGCTCGCTGAACTTCATTGTCTTACTGGTAGGTCCGTCGATAATTACATCATAATTATCTGTATTTGTGTAATCAATGATCTCACCGTCAGCCTTTGTAGTAATGACTGTGGTGAATTCAGTGTTATTGCCTACAGTAAGGGCAAGGGTTCCTGTCTGAGCTGGAGTCTCGACTAATGTCTGCTTGCAAGACACAAGTGCAATTGCACTTAAAAATGCGAGAGTAATGATCTTTTTCATATATTAATTTATTTTATTATCAGATTAGTATACCAATTCAATGTCATCGATTCTAAGAACAGATCCAATATGGCCGCTCTGATTCTTTCCTGCGACTTCAATAGACTTGTTCATCGAAATATCACCGGAAACACTTGATTTGAATGAGATGTAGATGCTTGCTGCTTTTGCAAAGTTGTTTGAATATACGATCGGCAGATAAGCCTGCATCCAGTCACCGGCAGCCTTGCCATCCGTCTTCTCAACTCGAGCAATCACATTACCGGCTGCATCCTTAAGTATTATATTGACTGCAAAAGTTTCATTATTCTGAGAATCATATCTGTACCAGAACTTGATACCTGACGGACGGCTGGTGAATTTATGTCCGTCTGACTTATGGTTTCCACTGTCATCTGCAGTTCCGATCCAGATTTCTCCCGGAATCTTGTCTCCGAAAGTCGTTCCATCAGTGTTGGCGTCATTGACATTGACTGTATAGACAATAGCCGATTTCTCTCCGCTATAACGGTCAGTCGAATATCCCGCACAAGGAAGACACTTGAAGTCAATGTGAGCCGGAGTAGTGGAAGTCGGCATAGTCTTGCGGCTGTTTACAGCCCACCAAGGATCTGTATCTGTAGACAAGTATGGCAGATACCAGTCTCTCTCTACTGAATCGAACCATCTCTTGACAGTAATTGTCTTGGTATGGAAATATTCGAAACCGGCATTTCCAACCTGTTGCTCCGTTTCAGTCATAACCTCGACGACATTTGAGATGAGCTTCTCATTGCCATTATACATGGTTCTGAAATAATATCTTGTATCAGGTGTTACAGTCAGAGTTCCGAAATCGATAGCCGAGGCATCTGCAGAAGCAAATGATGCAAAATCCGTCCAGGTAATTCCGTCAGTACTCATCTGAAGTCTGAACAAACGGGCAACACCCTTTGGAGCAGTAAGGATCGGAGAAACTATCTGCTTGGCCCATACATTACCCTCTGGTATAGATAGCGTCTGAATGATAGGATAGGCTGTTGATGAAAGCCTCAGCTCTGTCTCTTTATCTACCTGGTCTACAGCACGGATTGTAAAATCCGCAATATTCATTTTCTCTGAAGGGGACAGATTCAACGAATTGACTTTAGTGAAGAATCCTGTCATTTTGATATAGGTAAGTTCCCTTGAACCTCTGATATCATCCTGCCACTGGAATCCTGCTGCAACAAGCTTTTCCTTGATTGTCTGATCCAAGGACGGATCTGCCAGATCGACTTCGCTTCCCAGAGGAAGATCTATACCGGTGTTTTTGAGGAAATCCGAATCAACCTTCATGAACAGATTCTGCAGACCCGCCCTTGCCACAATTGAAATTGTTGCACCATTTCCTGTCACATCTCCTTCTACCACTGCGTGCTCACCATTAGGGAAACCTGCCGGAACAATCTGAGGAGCTTCCTGAGGAGCCCAGATCTCAAGAATCTCTATCTCCGACTCCTTCTTTTCCAGATTCTTATCTGTTGTAATTTCAAAACTGAGTCTGCCATAACGCGGATCCTTGACAGATACGTCGATAGTGATATGGTCATTTGCCTGAGCCTCTATGGTCTCTACGACAGAATACTTCCACGAATCTTCATCACCATATTCGTGCTGAGCCATAAACTCGATCTGAAGATTCTCGGAAGGCATCATATAAGCGTCCCTTGTCTCCCCTTTCTTATAGCGAAGCACCTGCTTGTACTTGTTTGGTTCTCCATTCTCCTTAAGCTGATCAAGATTTGTAAAACGGAGGAAATAGTCATAGTAAGAGCCGGGAACCGTTTCATCGAAATTCACAGTAATCCTCACATTTGACACCTTAGCCTCTGCTTCCATGTAAGTCAGATTAGGCTGTCCTTCTGCAGTAAGTCCTCCATCTACCGGAAATTCTCTGTCTGCCTTGAAATAAGGCTTATCGAAGCCGCAGGCAGTGGAGTCGCCATGAAAGGCAAGAAGTCTGAACTGACCGGCATTGACACGCCAAGTCAGATCCTTGGCTTCCTCATATTTACCGAAATAAATACGGTTCCACCCATCCTTTGAATTAGGTTTACCCTGCTTCTTTCCGAATTTGTACAATTCGACATAGAGGCTGTCGACAGAGGGCACCAATGAGGCATCCATACTCTCTGCTCTTGTCTGGACGATCTGCAGGCTGTCGTCTACAGACAGACCGATCTTGAGAAGTGCCTCACCACCAGCATCGGCACTTTCATCCTTTAGTGAGCCCTCGAGGCACGAAGTCAGAACGAATGCCAGCAAAATTGGTAAGAATCTTGTTGTTTTCATATATAATTTGGATTTGATTATTTACTTATAATGGATTTTCAGCTTGAATATTCCCACACGTGTCTGATTTATAAAAATGAATGACTCATTGTCGATCAGAACCGAATAAAGCATACAGTTCTTGGTCGGATTCAATGTAAATCCTGTGATCCACGAGCTATACCCCTGACTCGTCAATAAATCGGCAAAGGTCCCCGAGTATTTAGGCCGATATGTCGTAACGCCTGACGTAACAGCGGAATTATGCGTATTTGTACACGTCGTAATATGAATATCTCTATCAGATGTATTACTACAGTTCGTATGCGCATCTATCTGAGTCTGAACACCTATGTCTGACGGAATATGAAACGCCGGGCTTCTGAATCCACCGGATCCCTTTTTAAAGGTCACCCATTTGTTACTATATCCAGCGATACCGATATACGACCATTTTGGCGTCCAGTTACTTGGATTAGTGCTGAAATTGGCCTCAAGCGGAAGACCAGTGATATGGAAATCACGCTCCTGGGAGACTGTAAGTTCTCCCACTTTTATTGACGCCTTGAACTTATATGCCTGATACTTGGTTCTTGTCCAGTCGCCATAAGAAGCGATGACTTCTGTTCCAGACGAAACTGAAGGAGCACCAAGATCTGCATCATTGCCGTTCTCATCAGAAAGAGAGGCTGAATATGAATCGATCAGACTCAGGTCCACGTTAGTAGAAACTGATATTCCTTCTATCTTGGTGTTGGTGTGCGAGTTCGCACCTGACACATTACCGGCTTTATACTTATCATAGGAAGTCTGACCGTTAAGAGTAAGCCTGATTCCCGGATCGGACACGGTAACATTCTGCGAGTTCATTGAAATCCTTTGTCCGTATATCATATAATAAGGTGTAAAGGTATACGTACCGGCCGGCAGCAGTTTCCAATTGTTTGCTACATTCATCACGACCTCGTTTCCTCTCATTGGGTCAGCATTGGTATACTTAAGATCTCTTACTACAATTCCATCAGAATTGACCAATGTAGCTCCCCATTCTTCTATAAGCTTATCCGAAACACCGACCTTGTTCATTGTAAATCTGACGGCAGTGCCTGTCAGCAGTCCGCCAGCATTCTTAGTATGTTCCACTACGGGTAAAGAAGATGTAACGGCATATGACTCAAATGTTCCCGTAAGAGTTATCGGAATAATATGTCCTACCTTGGATGTAAAGTCATATCCGCTGTCAAGTCCTCCATCTGAACTGAAGGTCTTGATCATACTTCTGCTTGCGTCAGAATTAGAGCAAATGATGGAAAATCCTTTTTCCAGGTTAACGGGAGGTACTGCGATATAGGTCTTTCCCTCCTTCTGAACAGGTACGGTAATCTGGACATTGGACTGAGAAGAAAACGTCACTTCACCTGTCTTCGCATCCACAATTACCGGAGAAAGCGTTTCCAACCTGTTACCTGCAAAAGAAATCTGAGCCACATCCTCTATCTGCACATCCACTTCCAGGACAGCTCCGACATGGGCAAGCCTGGCATAAATACCGTTTTCGTCATAGGCTGTCTTTGCATACATGAATGGTTCATGCTGTCCGCTCTGACTATTATAATATAATGTTATCTTACCAGTAGCGGCATCAATCACCGTCGAAGACTCAACCGGATACACAAAATAGCAATCCTGAGGAGCAGAAGACATTGATACGAAACCGGAAAAGGATGCAGTATGCCCGTCCTTCCCTTCCATGCTACTGAACCAGGTCAGTTCCGACGTTCCCGTACTATTATCAGCAGCTACTGCAGTAAGCTGGATCTTGTCATCATGTTCCCAGGCAACCGATGTTCCATTGACTGATATCTTAGTATCTGCATAGGGCTGTATTGCAGCCAAAGTCACCGGATAACCGACAGAACCATTGCCTTCCGGCATGAATTCTTCGACCCCGGTACAAGCTGACACAGCATACACACAGACCAGCATGCTGACAAGGAGCCTGATATATGTTTTGATTTTATTCATAACTATTATTTATCTTCTGTAACAGAATCTTCCACATAGTCATCTATTTCGATTCCGTCCATTATAGGCACTCTCGCTCCTTCGACTACGAACTTGATTCCCGGAGTAGGCTTGACTTCACCCATATAATTGACATTCAAAGTAATGTAGTCACCGGCATTAATGTATGCCGGAGCAGCATCTCCATCTTCCGAGAAATAACCTGATGCCATCTCAATGAATTCATCTGCACCATCTTCCATAACATATAACGTATAGCGAAGATTCATCTGCCTCGCACCGAGATTGTAATATCCGACCTTGTTCAAAGTGTTGAAATCCAAAGAACGGACAAGCATCTGGTCACTGACAAGTACCTGCTCACCGGCTTCATTCTCCTCATATACAGGGACGAGCACCGATTCCACGGTAAGCTTGAAATCCTTATATGACATGAACATCTTGTCATTGAAATTCACAGCTACACGGAAATTAGCTACAGTACATAAGACAGAAGCCCTTGCTATCTGATCATTTATTATAGAAAAAGGCTGTCCTATGCCTTCGTAACGAAGCTTTCCATATCCTGCTTCCGCTTCCTCAAGCGTACAGCTTTCGGCCTGAAGGCGGAAGACACCGAAATACCAGTCCATAGGCCAGGTTACATCCCCATACTTATAATATTGAGATGTACCATAAGAACCGACGCCCACAAAACGGAAATTGTAATCATCGGTTTCAGAAACTGCTCGAGGTGATTTTACTACGATGTCAGAATACAAAGACAACATCACCTTGCCTTTGCCTTCTTCCGAAGAGGCACTCAAAGAGTCCTTACCCTGACAGGATACTATAATAAAAGAAGATACTGACAGAATCAGCGCCATTAAACGACCAATGTGCACAGTCATTATATTATCTATTGGTTAATCTTATTCGTCCGTACACCGCCTTTTATTAAAGACAATATACCCGGCAAAGTTACACATTTTTTCCAAATATGCTCCTTTTTCTTCTATTTATACATATATTTGCCGGCTACACCAATCCGGACAAATGAACAGATTCCACATAATGATAGTGATAATAGCCCTTCTCTGCTGCAGCTGCAGGGAGGATTATCAGTATGTAGAATTTCATGTCTCATCATCAGGAATCGAGTGCGGCAAGGATGGAGGGAAATACGAAATCGACATCACGGGGTCGGACAGTTGGGTAACGGACAATACCGCAAGATGGATAGACATTGACAGGACCGGCAATAAGGCAATCATAGAAATCGCTCCGAATTCTGAAGCAGCAAGAGAGGCAACCTTCAATTTCATTTATGGACATCAGAAGGTGCCGTTTACCGTAACCCAGGAAAGATCCGACATATTCACCATGAATCTGGATTCAATAGCATCCAGCTACAAAGGAGGTACATGGACTATTGAAGTCAATTGCTATGATTCCTGGTCCATATACGAAGACTGCGACTGGATAAGTACTGACATCACAGGCAGCGACAGACCTAAGGACGTAAAGATAAGCATCATGCAGAACAACGGCAAGGAAGCCAGAGCCTCGGTCATCGACTTCATCTGTGACTCAAGAAAACACTCTGTCAGGATAGAGCAGGAAGCCGGCCCATACATCGCTTTCGAAACAGAGGAGATAATAATGGACGGCGACGGAGGAATTGCAGAAACACTATTCATAAGCAATACCGAAGTAGAAATAAGCACGGAAGAAGGGTGGATCAGAATAATCGAAAGCGGAAATGAAATAAAAAAAGTGGTTTTCGAAGTATTAAGAAACTTGTCCGGACCGCGCACAGGCTATGTGAAGGTCACAGCCACCCGGGAACCTGATTATTATAAATTAATAAAGATCATACAGGGCGAAAAAATAGATCACCCAAAGATAAGATTTGAGGAAGGCACCTATCTTCAGGTCAGGGACAGGGACAGCTTCACGCTTCATCCCATATTTGAAGATATGACCGACACGGCTCTCGTATGGTCATCAGATTCACCGGAAAGGGCAAGCGTCGATCAGGAAGGAAGAGTAAGCATACACTCGGGAGGAAATTGCATCATCACAGCCAGAAACGCATCGCACAACGTATTTGCAAGCATAACCCTTGACATCAAGCTTAAGGCAGAATACATGGAGGTGTTTCTAGGTACTCAGAAAATGACAGACAATCCCACGGCTGTGAGATTCCCCGGGGAAGTCCTTGAGGTAACCACCATAATGCATCCTGAAGATTCGTACAGCGACGACATAGTATGCATATCTTCCGACCCGTCAGTCGTATCTGTCTCAGGTATGTCCATTAAATGCCTCAAGCCAGGAAAGGCAGTCATCAGTGTGGAATCAATATATCAGAATCTCAGAAACTCATTCACTGTCATAGTCTTGGAACCATGATCCTTCCATGCCGGAATCTGCTCCAAAGATAACTGTTCCGTTCTTTGCAAATCAATTACATGATGAGCAAATAGGAAAAATTTGCTATATTTGCACGATTATGTGCTTTTAAGAATATGGCAAACGAAATTATACAGAACAACTACGGCGACGATAACATCAGGACGCTGGACGGTGTGGATCATATCCGCCTCAGACCCGGTATGTACATCGGAACTCTCGGTAACGGAGATGATCCTGCTGACGGTATCTATGTACTCTTGAAAGAGGTAGTAGATAATTCTATAGACGAATTCTCCGCGGGATTCGGAAAGCAGATTCAAATCAATGTAAGCGACAAGGAAGTTACCGTCAGGGACTTCGGACGAGGTATTCCTCTCAACTCTGTAGTAAAGGCAGTCAGCATTCTGAACACCGGTGGAAAATACGACACAAAGGGATATAAGAAATCTGTAGGTCTGAACGGCGTGGGTCTGAAGGCGGTCAATGCGCTGTCCTCTCATTTCTACGTTGAAGCATACAGGGATGGAATGTGTTCTTATGCTGAATTCAGCGCCGGAAAACTTCAAAACGACGGAATGAAGGAGACAAAGGAAAAGAACGGAACATACGTAAAGTTCATACCTGATGAAAACCTGTTCGTTGGATATTCTTACAACATCGAGTTCGTAGAATCGATGATCAAGAACTATTCATATCTGAAGAAGGGTCTGACTCTGAATCTAAACGGAACTTCATACAAGTCCGAGAATGGCCTTCTCGACCTCATCAATGAGAAAATGTCCGAGGATCCGTTCTACGCTCCCATCCATATTAGCGGAGAGGACATCGAGATAGTGATCACGCACGGAAGCAGCTACGGAGAAAACATCACCTCATTCGTCAATGGACAGAATACCAGAGACGGAGGTACACACCTTGCTGCTGTCAGAGAAGCCATCGCAAAAACTCTCAAGGAGTTCTTCAAGACATATTCGAAGAAAGACTTTGACCCTCAGGACATCCGCCAGGGTATAATCGGAGCTATCAGCATTCAGATCCAGGAACCAATCTTTGCTAATCAGGCCAAGACAAAGCTCGGATCAACATACATGTGGGCGGCAGAAGTGGAACATGAAGACGGGACACGCTCGAGCGAGCAGGGACAGACCATCAGAAGTTTCGTCAATGATTTCGTAAAGACCAACCTCGACAATTATCTCCACATGCACAAGGAGATAATCCCTGCCCTTCAGGAGAAGATCATTTCTGCAGAGAAGGAACGTCAGGAGATTTCATCCATCCAGAAAAAGACCAAGGAACGCAACAAACGTTCAAGCGTCTATAACAAGAAGCTCCGCGACTGCAAATACCACTACAAGGACAAACTTCCTGCTGCAAAGGAAGAACTCCGCGAAATGACCAGCATTTTCATCACGGAGGGAGACTCTGCGAGCGGAACCATCACCAAGGCACGTAATGCAGAAACCCAGGCTGTATTCTCACTCAGAGGAAAGCCTATCAACAGCTTCAAGGAAAGCAGAAAGAAGATCGCAGAGAACGAAGAGCTGAATCTTCTTATCAATGCATTAGGCCTCGAGGAGGACATCGACGACCTCAGATACAACAAGATCATCGTAGCAACCGATGCCGATGACGACGGAATGCATATCCGAATGCTTGTTCTCACATTCTTCATGAAGTATCATCCCGACCTTATCAGAAGAGGCCATGTTTTCATCCTTCAGACTCCGCTTTTCAGAGTAAAGAACAAGAATACAGTACGTTACTGCTATAATGCAGAAGAAAAGGAGGCTGCGATCAAGGAACTCAAGACAAAGGTAGAAATCACCCGATTCAAAGGTCTCGGAGAGATTTCATGGGACGAGTTCAAAGGCTTCATAGGCAAGGACATGCGCCTTGACAAGGTAAGACTCAGCGATGAGGAGCCTATTGCAGACATTATGGAGTTCTATATGGGAAAAAACACTACCGAAAGGCAAAATTTCATTGTGGAGAACTTGCGTACTGCACAAGAGTTGGAAGATGTCAATATATAGATTACCATGGCCTTACACGCCTTATAATTACAACTGATATGTGGAGAAAATTCTGCGGATGGCTACTCCGCAAAATGGGTTGGACAGTGGTAGACCCGGTAGCCCCTGAAGACAAATGCATTATTCTCGGTGTTCCTCACACATCGATATGGGACTTCGTGATTTCATACCTCTATTATATGTCAGTAGGTGGCAAGCCTTATTGCATGATAAAGGGAGAGCTATTCATCGGACCGCTCGGATGGCTTCTCCGCAAGCTTGGAGGAATACCGGTGGACAGGAAAAAGGGCAGCAACGTAGTACTCAGTGTCATAAAGGAAATGAAAGCTCAGAAGTACGTACATCTTGCACTTGCACCAGAGGGCACACGCAAGCCGGTTAAACGTTGGAAGACCGGCTTCCATACAATCGCACGTGAAGTAGGATGTCCCGTATATATGGGATATTTCGACTGGGGCACCAAGCGCGTCAGCCGCGGACAGAAAGTAGAGCTGACAGATGACGCAAGAGCTGATATGGAGCGCATCCAGGCCCTCTACGAAGAGATGCATCTTACCGGCAAGCATCCAGAGATGTATATTACTCACTAACAGACTGCTTATGATCCAATTATATAAAAGAATGCAGAGGATGAGGGAGAAATATATAGACACCCTCGCCAAGCTATACGATTACGCAACTACCGTATATTCCAAGAAACAATATACTCAGTGGTACGACACCAAGGAAGGGGGCTATACATTCAGTTCATTAAAAGGGAAATGTGACAGTCTTTCCAAGAAATTGACACAGTACGGAATCGGAGCCGGTGATAAGGTCGCTATTCTCTCTCAGAGCATGCCAAACTGGTCTGTTGCGTTCTTCAGCATCGTCCCTTTTGGAAGAATCGCCATTCCTATCCTGCCTGACAGTTCATCTAACGAGATTACAAATATCCTCGAACACTCTGAGAGCAAGGTGATCTTTGTATCCCAGAAGCTGGCATCCAAAGTCAGCCAGGAATGCCGCGACAAGATGACATTGGTCATTGACATCGACACATTCGAAGTCATCCAGTCTGATGACCAGCAGTTTACTTGCGACGGCAAGACCTCGGTTCCGACCCCGGATGACATTGCAACTATCATATATACATCAGGAACAACAGGAAGCGCCAAGGGAGTTGTGCTAAGTCACAGAAATCTGGCATCCAACGTAATCACCTGCTATCACTCCTGCAAACGTACCGAGAAGGACAGATGGCTGTCTGTGCTTCCAATGGCTCATACACTGGAAATGACACTCAGCATGCTCTATCCGATGTACTGCGGAGCAACAGTATATTATCTTCCAAAACCTCCTGTAGCCTCATTGTTAATGAAGGCCCTGAAGGTAGTCAAGCCTACGACCATGCTCACTGTACCACTGATCATAGAAAAGGTATATAAAGGCAGTGTACTCCCTACCATAAAGAAAAGCCGCACACTCACATGGATGAATGAGCACATGAATACTCTTATGTGCAGAATCATCGGTATGAAGCTTAAGGCAACATTCGGCGGCCATATATCATTCTACGGCATAGGAGGTGCGAAACTTGATCCGGAGGTGGAAAACTTCCTGCTGAAAGCCAAATTCCCTTATGCCATCGGATACGGACTGACTGAAACATCTCCGCTGCTTGGATATTCTATGTTGGGATGGAGAGCCGTAGGATCGTTCGGATACCCGGTATATAATGTCAAACTGAGACTTGACAACGTAAATCCCGAAACCGGGGAAGGAGAGATCGTAGCCAAAGGTCCGAATGTTATGCTAGGATATTACAAGGACCCGGTACGCACTAAGAGTGCATTCACAGAAGACGGATGGTTCCGTACGAGCGATATCGCAGTACAGGATGAAAAGGGAAGATTTTTCATCAAAGGTAGAAACAACAATATGATTCTAGGACCTTCCGGGGAAAACATCTACCCAGAGGAAATCGAGAATGTCATTAACAATGTCGAAGGAGTAAGCGAGTCAATCGTAGTCGAAAGAGACGGAAAACTTGTAGCTCTGGTTCAGCCGGATGAGAATTATATCCAGTGGGATAAGGAGAGCGAGGACAAACTTTATGAAAAGCTTGACGCATGGAAAGCAAAACTCCTTAAAATTACAAACAAAAACGTCAGCAAAGCGTCGCAGGTAAGTTCTATAGAAGTCATGAAGGAGCCATTCGAAAAGACAGCGACACAAAAGATACGTCGCTTTAAATACAAGAAGTCCGCTCCAACAGTCGAAGAAGAACAAAAAGAAAAGAAATAATCGCAATATCCAATAAAAAAAACCGAGCTGTAATGCTCGGTTTTTTTATTGGGGATTGCTGAAAAATTACTCAGCTACGATCTCATACTTGAAAGTACCCTTCACGTCGCGGTAACACTTTACAGTTGCCTCGTAAGTACCGAGTTCCTTAGCTGCCTCAACAGTGATGTCCTTCTTGTCAACCTCGATTCCAACTGCTGCAAGAGCCTCTGAGAGCTGTGCAGTTGTTACTGAACCATAGATCTTACCTGACTCGCTTACCTTAACAGCAACCTTTACTGTAGTCTCAGCAAGCTTAGCTGCGAGAGCCTCAGCATCGCCGATGAACTTAGCGATCTTGTGAGCGCGCTGACGAAGGTTCTCTGCGTGTACCTTCTTTGCAGAAGGAGTAGCCATGATAGCGAAGCCCTGTGGGATAAGGTAGTTGACAGCGTATCCTGTCTTTACATTGACGATATCGTCTGCGTGGCCAAGGTTTGCCACATCTTTCTTAAGAATAATCTCCATATTGCTGTCCTCCTTATTATTTCAAAAGGTCTGTTACGTATGGGAGAAGTGCAAGATGTCTTGCTCTCTTCACTGCCTGAGCTACCTTTCTCTGGAACTTGAGTGAAGTACCAGTGAGACGACGAGGAAGGATCTTACCCTGCTCGTTAAGGAATCTCTTGAGGAACTCAGCATCCTTGTAATCAACATACTTGATACCTGCCTTCTTGAAACGGCAGTATTTCTTCTTTCTAACCTCTACAGTAGGAGGGTTGAGATAACGGATTTCATTGTTCTGTGCCATAATTCTTGTCCTCCTAAATTATTTAGCCTGTTTGTTAGCTCTTCTCTTCTCAGCATATGCAATTGCATGCTTGTCCATAGCGAAAGTGAGGAATCGCATGATTCTCTCATCGCGACGGTACTGAGTCTCGAGTCTGGCGATCACCTGAGTGTCAGCCTTGAACTCAATCATGTAATAGAATCCTGTTGTCTTCTTCTGGATAGGGTAAGCAAGCTGACGCAGACCCCAGTCCTCTTCGTACACGATCTCGCCACCCTTGGCAACGATGTAATCGACGTACTTCTTTACCGCTTCCTTCATCTGAGCCTCAGACAAAACGGGAGTTGCAATGAAAACGGTTTCGTACTGTTTGATCATTTTGTTTGTAATTAATTGTTTAATAATAATTTGCGCCCATTTCAGGGACTCAATCCACCAAAATGGGCTGCAAATATAGAAATAATTATTTAATTATCAAAATGTTTTAGATCCCCAAGCGAATCTGAAACAACATTTTACTTTACAGGAATGTTCTCAAGAACCGCCTTGAGGAACTCCCAGCACTTTGCAACTGAAGGGATGTTGGCACGTTCGTCAGGAGAGTGAGGGCTCAAGAGAGTAGGGCCGCATGAGACCATATCCCAGTGTGGATATGCTCCGCTGAGGATACCGCACTCCAGACCGGCATGAATAGCCATAACCGCAGGCTCCTTGCCATAAAGATCATTATACACCCTCTTCATGGTAGTGAGAATTGCTGATTCAGGATTTGGAGCCCATCCCGAATATCCACCGCTGAATGTTGTCTTGATACCTGCAAGAGCGAAGACGGCCTCAAACTTCTGCGAAAGAATATATTTCGAGATCTCTACTGAACTTCTCATCAGTGTATGCACAGCAAACTCACCGCCTCCGATCTTAACCATCGCGAGATTGTTGGAAGTTTCAACAAGTCCATTCATCTCATTACTCATTCTCTTGACTCCGTCCGGGCATGCCAGAACGGCGCGGATGTAACGCAAAGCATCTGCATCAGGAACATACTTGCACTCGTCACCGCCACAGCACTCACCTTCAGCGCACTCATAAGGCTTGAAAGTAAACACAGCATCAGGGTCTGTGCCTGCATATTCCATCTTGATCGCAGCTGTAATCCTTTCGAATACACTCTTGGCAGTGTCCACCATAACTGTAGGAATATAGACTGTCGCAAAAGCCTCGCGCGGAATGGCATTTCTCAATGTACCACCCTCGAAGTCCAGAAGCTTCACACCTGCATGATTCATAAGAGCATAAAGGATACGTGCAGCCACCTTATTGGCATTGCCTCGGTACAATACGATATCCATTCCGGAGTGTCCTCCCTTGAAGCCCTTCACCTCGAGTGACCAGCATTCCCATGACTTATCATATTCCGCAGGAACATAAGTATCATGCGCAGATGCATCGAGACCTCCCGCACAGCCGATATAAAGTTCACCTTCTGTCTCCGAATCCAGATTGATAAGAATATCACCTTCAAGAAGACCCGGCTTAAGCGCCATAGCTCCTGTCATTCCGGTTTCCTCATCCACAGTACACAGGAGCTCGACAGGACCGTGCTTGATGTCAGTCGATTCCATAACAGCCATTGCCATTGCAAGACCGAGACCATTGTCAGCTCCGAGTGTAGTACCTTTCGCCCTTACCCAATCACCATCGATCCAGGTCTGGATAGGATCCTTCTCAAAATCATGAACAGTATCGGCGTTCTTCTGAGGCACCATATCGATATGTCCCTGGAGAATCACACCCTTCATGTTCTCACATCCAGGGGTTGCCGGCTTACGCATGATGATATTTCCGACTTCATCCTTTATGGTTTCGAGACCATGCTCCTTACCCCAGTTATACATGTACTCGACAGCTTTCTCCTCATGCTTTGAAGGACGCGGGATCTGTGTCAACGCATAGAAATTCTTCCACACTACCTGTGGATCAAGATTCTGAATACTCATAGTTATCAATGTTTTAATGTGTTATTACTTACTAACGATTGCTACTGTCACAGGAAGAGAACTTTCCTGACCAAGCTGATATACCGGAACTCTGCTCTGAAGAAGCAGGTCAGCTCCGTTTTTGATCTTGACTGTACATATGGCCGGGATACGGTAACGCACCACCTCACCCTTCTGCTCCTTTTCAGCCGCCACCTTCTCAAACACCTGAGCCTGTATCTCCATCACTACGGGTCTTCCTGTCATATCATCCGCAGGTACGAGACCGCTCTTGTCCGATATGCGGAACGCAATATACATCTGATTTTCGCGAGCCGCTTCTGGAACCACATCAAATCTCATTCTCTGAGTCTGGAATTCAGAATATCCGACAAAGAGAGTCATATATTCTTCCTCCAGACGGGCAAGTTCCTCAATGGCCGCACCCATTGCCTCTCCGCTGTAAGTGGCATCGGTATCTCCTGTCACGATCTGAAGACGCTGTCTGCGAAGATCCAGGATCGTATATGCTGTTTCAGCCGCCTTCTGCTCCAGAGTCTTTTCCACAATCATATTCTGCTGGACAGAAACACGATTATAAGCTGATTCTTTCTTCTCATTCTTATAAAGCGTAGCAGCCTCTGAGGTAAGATTGGAGGAAACACCTTTTCCAGAGAAATCTCCGCCTGACTTCACAGGAAAACGCCATACTGTCTCGTCTGCAAACTTTGCATCTGCAAAAGTGACGAGGCCAGCCGATGAAAGGCTGAAAACAGAAGGATTGAGACTCCCTTTCTTCACAAACAACGAATATCTGCTGCTCTGATCGGCCTCCACATATGGGCTCATCTTTATCTGAGTCAGCTGCACTGTAGTCTCATCTTTGAGACGCGGCTTTATACCGAGATATTTCTCTGCATATTTAGCATACGGACCGGCATAGAAAGTTTCCTGGACAGCCTCCACATCCAGTGTAATTGTAGTCATTGGAAGCGAATATGTCACATAACCTTCAGGATCAGCGTTTGACTGAGCTGAAGCTGCAAATGGCACAACAAGCACTGCCAAAGCCAGTATTGTTCTAATTATCTTCTTCATAATATATTGATTTACTTTTATTTCCATCTTTTATGAGTCCATAGCCAGTTATGTGGAGTCTCATTGATTTCATCCTGAAGGAGATCATAATATTTCCTCATCAGTTCCTCTGGTGTCATGGTCGATGCATCTTTGCATATAGGAATAAGAGTCATTTCATAATGTCCCCTATCCACACGTTTCATCTTCATATACATCACGGAATGAGAAAGCTTGCAGGCTATTCCAACACTGCCGAGCATGGCATTGGTCTGCTGATGCATGAACTCCCCTATCGGATGCTTGCCGGCCTTCCAGTAAGGAGCCTGATCAGTCGGATAAATATACACGCGCCTCTCATCCTTATGTTTCATTGTATATCTCAGAATATTCGAAGACTCCACCTCACACTTTGTCCCGACTATTTCCAGAGGAGCCACTCTGTTATGCTTGAACACCTCATCAAAAACGTCGCTGCTTAGTTTCTTATATACGACACTGATATGCTCCTCCTGTATCGCAATCTTATTCCCGGAAAGCGTCCTGTACCCGAGGAATCCTCCCATTAGCTCCCAATTACCGCAATGCGTACTCAGAACCGTCATACTCGGAGAGTTGAGGAAATAATCATCTATTTCCTCTTGATTCATCACGGTCACAATACCGCTTTTAAATAATCTCCTGTAACTGCTGCCTCCGAACCATACAGCCTCGGCGACGATCTCTCCCAGATGCCTGTAGAAATCTTCTGCAATCTCTTCTATTTCCTTATATTTCTTCTCTGGAAATGAACGTGACAGATTTATCAGCACTGTACTATAGCGATACCGGAAGATATTTCGGGCAATCCACGCCAAAACACTTCCCATAAAATAATGGAACTTCAGGGGTAATTTTGATAGAATTACGATTATCCCCCTCACTATATTCGACAACAACTTCCTCATTATCAACAAAATAAATCACCAAGCACCTTCCTATCCCTATGCTTCACAAAACATTGATGCTATACAAAAAAGCAAATATATCAAATTTCTTCGTAACTTCCGATATTTCTGCTTCTAAATTAATTTTGTATATTTGCACGATTGTGCGCCCGCGAGACCCGCAGCCGCATAGCAGATGCAATCAATCATTAATCAAATAAAACCAAAGAAATTATGTTTAAAGGACACCCGAAAGGCCTTTTGGCCGCAGCTCTCAGCAACATGGGAGAGCGCTTCGGCTACTACATCATGAATGCAGTGCTCGTGCTTTTCCTCTGCTCTAAGTTCGGCCTTAGCGAAGGCCCGGCTGGAACCATCTATTCTTGTTTCTATGCAGGAATCTACCTACTCAGCCTCGTCGGCGGACTCATCGCTGACCGCACTCAGAACTACAAAGGAACCATCAAGACCGGTCTGATCATCATGGCCAGCGGTTATGTTCTCCTTTCCATTCCTATCCTCGCAACATCAGCCAATATCGGCTGGCTTCTTCCATTGACCTGCTTCGCCCTCTTCATGATCGCGTTCGGTAACGGTCTCTTCAAAGGAAACCTTCAGGCAATCGTCGGACAGATGTATGACAATTTCGAGGCTGAAGCAGCAAAGCAGGGTCCTCAGGCCCTTGCGGAGGCAAAGGACAAGCGTGACTCAGGATTCCAGATTTTCTACGTATTCATCAACGTCGGCGGTCTTATCGCTCCTTTCGTAGCTCCTCTTCTTCGCTCTTGGTGGCTCGAGACCAACGGAATGGTGTATGACGCACAGCTTCCAGCCCTCTGTCATCAGTTCCTCAACAACGCTGCAGGCATGGGAGCGCAGGCAATGGAAAACCTCAGCACAATGATGGCTGCCGCAGGCGGCAACATCGCTGACATGGCCGCTTCATGCCAGAACTATCTCCAGATTTTCAACGAGGGTATCCACTACTCGTTCATCGCATCTGTTGCGGCAATGTGCATTTCTCTGGTAATCTTCTTCATTTCACAGAAAAAGTTCCCTACTCCTGCAAAGAAGGAGGCTGTCAAAGGCGTTGAATATACAGCAGAAGAGAAAGCCGCAATGGCAAAAGAGATCAAGCAGCGCATGTACGCTCTCTTTGCAGTACTCGGCATCGTGATCTTCTTCTGGTTCTCATTCCACCAGAATGGTATGTCACTTTCTTTCTTCGCTCGTGACTTCGTGGATTCATCAGCAGTAGCTCCTGAAGTATGGCAGGCTATCAACCCATTCTTCGTGATTGTCCTCACACCTGTCATCATGGGCATCTTCGCAGCACTTGCACGTCGCGGTAAAGAGATCTCAACCCCTAAGAAGATCGGCATCGGTATGCTCATCGCAGGTCTCGCATTCGTATTCCTCACTGTATTCTCAATCCTTAAGGGCTATCCTTCAGCAGAAGCATACAAGGCACTTCCTATCGCAGAGCAGATGGCAGACAAGGCTCACTGGTGGGTACTTATCGCTACATACTTCTTCCTGACTGTTGCCGAGCTCTTCATCTCACCTCTGGGACTTTCATTCGTATCGAAGGTAGCTCCTAAGAGCATGCTCGGTCTGTGCCAGGGACTCTGGCTTGGTGCAACAGCCATCGGCAACCTCTTCCTCTTCCTTGGCCCGCTCATGTACAACGCATGGCCAATCTGGCAGTGCTGGACAGTATTTGCAGTAGTATGCTTCATCTCCATGAGCGTTATGTTCGGAATGGTGAAGTGGCTTGAAAGAGTAACAGCTTAATCTTAAAAACAAAATAAACATGTTCAAAGGTCAACCAAAAGGACTCTTTGCCCTCGCGCTCGCCAATACAGGTGAGCGCTTCGGCTATTACACGATGCTGGCCATCTTCCTTCTTTTCATCCAGGCGAAGTTCGGTTTCAGCGCAGCAGCGGCGACACAGATCTACTCGATCTTCCTCGCCGGAGTATATTTCATGCCATTCTTCGGCGGTATCCTCGCTGACAAGATAGGCTACGGCAAATGCGTTACAATCGGTATCGGCGTCATGTTCCTCGGATACCTCTGCCTTGCTGTCCCTACAGCAGCGGATATGACAGGAAAGATAATGATGTTCGGAGCCCTCACACTCATTGCCATCGGTACAGGTCTTTTCAAGGGAAACCTCCAGGTAATGGTTGGTAATCTCTACGACGACCCTAAGTACTCAGCAAAGCGTGACGCGGCATTCAGCCTCTTCTACATGGCCATCAACGTAGGTTCGATGTTCGCTCCTTCTATGGCAAAGGCCATGACCAACTGGTCACTCAGCAAGTATGAGCTCTTCTATAATGCCAACGTACCTGCTCTCGCTCATCAGGTGATGGATGGTACAATCTCAGCCGAGAACATGTCCGTTCTCCAGAATATTGCAGCCGGAATGCCTGGTGCAGCCGGAATGGACATGGCGACATTCGCCCCATATTATATCGAGAGACTTTCTACTGCTTACAACGGCGGTTTTGCTGTCGCATGCGTATCACTCATCCTTTCGGTGCTCATCTACTACGGATGCCGCTCATGGTTCAAGCA
This sequence comes from Bacteroidales bacterium, assembly GCA_017630215.1. GTDB lineage: Bacteria > Bacteroidota > Bacteroidia > Bacteroidales > UBA932 > Cryptobacteroides. Next base: position 49,543 of record JAGBVR010000007.1, read on the forward strand.
CGCCGACGTAAACGCAAAGCAGGCGAAGGCAGCCAATCCTTCAGCAGAAGTGGAACTCACTCCAGCTCAGACAAAGAGCCGCATCGGAGCCCTTGTTTTTGTGTTTGCAGTAGTAATCTTCTTCTGGATGGCATTCCACCAGAATGGTGCGACCATGACATTCTTTGCACGTGACTATACAGCCAGCAGCGTAACCGGAGGACTGAGAATCGGATTCAACATCTGGTGCCTTGTACTCATTGCCGCTTCTGTATACACTCTCTTCGGTTTCTTCCAGTCTGAGACATCAAAGGGCAAACTTACTTCCGGAATCGCCACTATCGTCCTTTGGGCACTGGCAGCATTCCTTTACCTCGGCATGGCAGATACAGTGAACATCCAGCCTTCTGACTTCCAGCAGTTCAATCCATTCTACGTAGTAGCGCTCACGCCTGTATCACTCGCAATCTTCGGAGCACTTGCAAAGAAGGGCAAAGAGCCATCGGCACCACGTAAGATCGGACTCGGAATGCTCGTGGCCGGTGCAGGATTCCTTATTCTTACCCTTGGCTCATTCGGACTCGCTTCACCTAAGGAATTAGGTGGAACAGTAAGCCCTGACCTTGTGTCACCGACATGGCTTATCAGCACATATCTCGTACTCACATTTGCTGAGTTGCTCCTGTCTCCGATGGGTATCTCATTCGTGTCAAAGGTAGCCCCTCCTAAGTACAAGGGTATGATGATGGGAGGATGGTTTGCAGCCACTGCCATTGGAAATTACCTCGTATCGGTTCCAGGTCTTCTCTGGATGAGAATTCCGCTTTGGTCTATCTGGGTAGTCCTCATTGCAATATGCGTAATCGCCGGCGTATTCATGTTCGCAAATATGAAGCGCATCGAGTCTGCTACTGAGTAATACTCTTTTTAACAATAAGGCAAGACCGGTCATTGAGTTATGACCGGTCTTGTTTTATTATTAACTGTCGGGCGGAAAAACCATCTCCGACTGCATTACAGGCGCTCTACGAAGCCAACACAATACCCGATGAGCGGCCAGAAACAGCACCACAGCACATTTTCCGCTCAACGGACACCACAGTGCCATGATTTAGTACATCAAACTATATTTTTTTATTATATTTGTAGGATTATGGATACAAGAATTAAAGAGACCCTTATAGAATGGGCGGAAGAGTATAATCATCCCAGATATTTCCAGGAAGACCCAATCGCTTTTCCTACTCGTTTTGCAAAGGAATACGAAGCCGGTAAAGCTGCCTTGGCTGACGTGGAGATCGCGGCATTGCTTTCCGCTCATCTTGCCTGGGGACGAAGGGCGATGATAGTACGCGACTGCTCAAGGATGTTCGATGAAATGTGCTGGAAGCCTTATGACTATGTGATGAACGGAGAATACCGTGACGAGAACGCGAGCCTTCACAGAACCGTCAAATGGAGCGAATTTGCAGCCATATGTGCAAGAATGCGAAAGATATATTCCGAAAAAGGTACTTTGGAAGGGATGACCGACAATGAAATCAGGACCCGGATTTTCGGTCAGAAAGAGGATAGGAAGGCTCCGAACAAGAAGATCAGCATGATGCGGAGATGGATGGTGAGAGATGATGCAAAGGTGGATCTGGGGCTGTGGAAATCATCTGACAAGAAGAAACTGATCCTTCCTCTAGATGTCCATGTACATGACCAGGCGACAGCATTGGGGCTGACCTCGCGCCGTCAGAAAGATATAATCACAGCACAGGAAATAACAGAAGCTTTCAAGGAGATATGGCCCGATGATCCATGCAAAGGTGATTTTGCCCTCTTCGGATACGGAGTAACTCACAAATAAATTTGAATCTATGCCCAGAATGTACATTATATCAGGCTGCAACGGTGCTGGCAAGACAACAGCATCGTACTCGCTTCTGCCTGAGATGCTTGACTGCAGAGAATTTGTAAATTCAGATGAATTCGCAAAGGGATTGTCACCTTTCGACCCGTCAAAGGCGGCTATCCAGGCCAGCAAGTACATGATACTTAAATTCAGGTATCTGATGAAGAAGCAGAAGGATTTTGCAGTGGAGACCACATTGGCCACAAGAACTCTGCTGAAGACTGTGAAGATGGCACAAGACGCCGGATATACAGTAACCTTGCTGTATTTCTGGCTAAATTCACCGGAGCTGGCCATTGAAAGAGTCAAGGCCAGAGTTGCGGCAGGTGGACATGACATACCGGAAGATACTATAAGAAGACGATATAGTGTCGGCATCCATTATTTTTTCAATTACTATGCTCCGATATGTGAGAGATGGATTCTGGCAGACAATTCGCAGATTCCTTTCCGCGTGATTGCAGAAGGATCGAAGAGCGATGTGATAAACATCAAGGATGAAGTTACCTTCGAAAAAATAAAGGCAATATCAGACGAGAGACAGAAATTAAATGAAGAAAACGGGAAAATCTTATCGCTTTAATGTACACAAAGACTTATTATACAAACTTATTCAAAGTCACTGAAGAACAGATGAGGGAACTGACAAGCACTGCCCTCGCCCACGGGGGAGACTACTGTGACCTCTATTTCGAACATACTACATTCTTCAATCTCCTGCTTAAGGACAGCATTGTCTCATCCGGAGGCTTCCACACTGATTTCGGAGTCGGAATCAGAGTTCTGAAAGGAGAAAAGACCGGATATGCATATTCGGAAAACACCGAAATGAAAGACATGCTCGGAGCGGCAAAGGCTGCTTCAGCCATAGCTGCAGGTTCATCGGCAGCAGCAAGGGAATACCACCCTGTTGAAGACAGGCAGCACGATCTCTACCCTATGGCAGAAAACTGGAGAACGATGAGCGCCAGCACTTTTCTCCCCTTCCTTAAAGATCTTGAGAAAGCTATCCTGGAAAAAGACAATAGAATAGTGAAAGTAATGATAAGGCTTTCGGATTCGGTCACTGACGTGATGATGTATAATTCTCTCGGAGAGCTCACATGCGATACCAGGCCAATGGGAAGCGTCAGCGTCACTACAGTGTTCAGACAAGGTGGAAAGACTGAGAACAAAAGCGTTTCCAGAAGTTTCAGGATCGGCGCGGAACTGATCGGTCCTGTCCTGCTCGAAGAATTGGCAGAAGAGGCCGTAAAAGGCATTGACCAGAGATTCGAGGCTATCAGACCCAAGGGCGGACAGATGAGCGTGGTTATGGGAGCAGGTGCTTCTGGAGTCCTGCTTCATGAAGCCATGGGACATGCCTTCGAGGCTGATTTCAATAGAAAAGGCCAATCAATCTTCTCAGACAAGTTAGGACAGCAGGTATGCCCCGAAGGAGTCAACGTCGTCGACGACGGAACAGTTGCATACAACAGAGGCTCAGGCAATTATGACGACGAAGGTGTCCCCGCAGAAAAGACATATATGGTCAAGGACGGAGTACTGTGCTCTTACCTTCACGACAGGATCAGCGCCAGCTGGTATGGCGTGAAACCTACCGGAAACGGAAGAAGAGAGAATTTCCGATACAACCCAATACCGCGAATGAGAGCCACATATATGGAAAGCGGGAATGCCGATCCGGAAGGAATGATCTCATCAGTTAAAAGCGGCATTTATGTGGATGAATTATCCAACGGACAAGTAAAGATCGGAGAAGGAGATTTCACATTCTTTGTCAAGAGTGGATTTCTTATTGAGAATGGTCGTCTGACAGCTCCAGTAAAGGATATAAACATAATCGGCAACGGTCCACAGGCATTGGCTGACATCATCGCAGTCGGAAATGATTTGAAAATCGACAACGGGACATGGACATGCGGCAAAGAGCAAAGTGTACCTGTTTCCTGCGGTATGCCGACAGTACTCATCAGCAGCCTTACGGTAGGAGGAGAATAATATGATAACATCACACGAAATATTACTCGCACAGCATTGCATCAGGCATGCAGTCACTTGTGGAGCCACAGCTGCCAGAGTCTCATTGAACAAGACTGTAACAGACTCTTATACTATCCTCAACGGAGAACTTGACAAGGTCAGCCACTCTGCCGACAGGTCGATATACATCTATCTTTTCGCAGAGGGCCGATACGGGACATTCTCGACAAACCGCATCGAACAGAATGAACTCGAGGACTTCATAGCTAAGGCCATAGAGATGGTGAAAATGCTCGGAGAAGACAATTGCAGAAGACTTCCGAACCCGGAAAGGACAGCGAAAGATGCCATTACTGGCCGGGAACTGGAGCTTTTTGATGAAACGTATTATGGTCTTGATTCGGACACAATGCTTGCAAATGCATTGAAACTGAGCAAATACAATAAAATCAAAACAAAAGAGGATGGCTTCAGTCTGATATCGGAAGAATGCGAGTACTCATGCACGGCTGATGACAATTATGTGGCAGACTCAAATGGTTTCGAAGGAAGACACAGCGAAACCACCTTCGGAACATTCTCTGAAATGACCATCGAAGATTCTGAAGGAAACAAGTACTGCGGATACTGGTGGCAGACCAGCCCCAGATATAATAAGACCGATTACGAAATCGGAGAAAAGGCTCTGCTAAGGGCTACGAGTCAGATCGGACCGAGGAAAAGAAGAAGCGGGACCTATCGTATGGTTGTAGAAAGCACAGTTTCTTCAAGGCTTATCTCTCCCCTTTTCACTGCATTGAACGCTTCATCCATTCAGCAGAAGATGTCATTCCTGGAAGACAGCATAGGAAAGCGGGTGTTTCCTGAAGGCATGACACTTATGGATCTGGCCAGAACACCAGGTAAGAACGGTTCCAGACTCTTCGACACAGAGGGTACCGCCACCAAGGATGCTCCGGTCATAGAAAGAGGCATTGTAAGGCAGTATTTTGTCAACACCTACAATTCCGAGAAAATGGGAATCCCTCCTACTGTCGAAGATATATCCAGACCATGCCTGATGCCTTTTATAAAAGGCAGAGATTTGCAGGACGGAGAAAAAGAAGTATCTTTGGAAGATATTTTGAAATTTACGCAGAACGGAATTCTGGTAACAGGTTTCAATGGAGGAAACTGCAACCCCGTCACCGGTGATTTCTCATACGGGATCGAAGGATTTGCCTTCAGCAAAGGAAGAATCACACATCCGGTACGAGAAATGCTCATAACAGGTAACCTTATGGAGCTTTGGAACGAACTGATCGCAGCCGGCACGGATGCCCGTCCAAGCTCCCGCTGGCAAATACCGACCTTAGCCTTCGAGGGGGTAGCCTTCTCAGCCTAAGCCCGGTATCATCCACCCTGGCACAAAGATATATAACGATTACAAAAACAACTCATTCAAGCGAAGCGACAGCAAGTCCTCCTCCCGAGGAGGAGGATTTTGAAAGAAGAGACAATAAAGGAAAAATACAATTAAAGATATAACATTGAAAATATGAAGATTACTCAGAATGCGGTAGTGGAATTTTGCTACGAACTCGAGGTTGACGGACAGATCGTTGACCATACTACTAAGGAAAGACCTCTGGATTACATTCATGGAACAGGCAGTCTTCTGCCTAAACTCGAAGCTCATATAGAAGGTATGGAACCAGGATGTAAGTTCGATGTAACCCTATCGCCTGCCGATGGTTATGGTGAAATCGACCCTGACAGGATCATTGACCTTCCTAAAGCAGCATTCGAAGTGAACGGAGAGGTTCGCGAGGACCTTCTCGTACCTGGCAATACAATTCCTATGATCAGCCCTATGGGCGGTGTGATTCCGGGTGTAGTGCTCGAGGTAAGCGCAGACAGCGTCAAGATGGACCTCAACCACCAGATGGCCGGCAAGACCCTTCATTTCACTGGTGAAGTACTTACAGTACGTGAAGCGACAGAGAAGGAACTTACCGAAGGACTTCACGGCGAGTTCGTTCACAGCTGCGGCTGTGGCGGATGCCATGGTGGAGATTGCGGCGGATGCGAAGGCGGTCATTGTGGCGAGGAACACGGCGAGGACTGCGGTTGCGGCTGCCACTAAAAGATGAAGACTGCTGTAGTCATATTGAACTGGAACACGGAAGGATTTCTCAAGGAATTCCTTCCGGGTCTCTTACATTCGGTCGGGAAGGTTGACGGGGCAGAAGTCATCGTTGCGGACAATGCTTCCACAGACGAATCCCTAAAAGTAATGCAGGAGTTGTTTCCGCAGGTCAGGACTATTGCATTTGAAAAGAATTACGGATTTACCGGAGGATATAACAAAGCCTTTGAACAGATCGATTCTGAATATTTTGTCTTAATCAACTCAGATATCGAAGTTACAGAGGGGTGGATCGGACCGATGGTGGATTGGATGGACACTCACCCCGAATGCGGAGCTTGCGCTCCCAAGCTGCACAGCTGGCAGGAAAGGGAAAAATTCGAATACGCCGGGGCTGCCGGAGGATATATTGACCGATTCGGCTATCCCTTCTGCAGAGGCCGCGTATTGAAGCACCTTGAAACGGACAAAGGACAATACGACACTCCGAAGGATGTTTTCTGGGCCACAGGGGCCTGCCTCATGGTCAGAAGCAGTCTGTACAGAAAGCTCGGAGGACTGGATGAAAGATTCTTCGCGCATATGGAAGAGATTGACCTTTGCTGGAGAATGCAGCTGGAAGGATATAAGATATGCGTGGTTCCGCAATCTATTGTATATCACGTCGGTGGAGGTACTTTGCCAGCCACTTCCCCATTCAAGCTGTACCTTAATTTCAGGAATAACATCCTGATGTTGGAGAACAATCTTGCCAAGACCTTATCACTCGGATACAAAGATCTGCCGGCACAAGAGGCCGCGACCAAAGGCTGCAGGAAGGCGGCATGGCGTATCTTTATAAGAAAATGTCTGGATGGGATGTCAGCCGCAGTATATCTGCTGACATTGAAAACCGCTTGTTTCAAGGCAGTACTGAAAGCGCATAAGGATGCAGCTGATATGCTCATCAGACCTTCGAAAGAAGACGTAGCCACATATATCAGGGAGAACAAAGGGCAGGTACGAGGAATATACAGAAAGTGGATAATCACTTCTTCCATCCTGAAGGGAAAGAGAATATTCTCAAGCATTAAGGACAAGGACTTTTATAATTTCTAAGCTATGAAAATCATTATAGCGGGAGCCGGTGAGGTCGGTTCACATCTGGCTAAGATGCTCAGCAATGAAGCTAATGACATCACCGTAATCGATGAAAGACAGGAAAGGCTGGATGCACTTGCGGCTACCACAGACGTGGTGACCGTCGAGGGTAATCCATCTGCTATCCAGACTTTGCAGGATGCCGGGGCGGCAACAGCCGATCTGTTCATCGCTGTAAATCCATCAGATTCCCAGGATGTGAATATTGTAAGTGCAATGCTCGCAAAGAAATTGGGCAGCAAGAAGGCGACGGCACGAATCAACAATGAGGAATACCTGTCGTACGAAAACAAGTATCTGTTCACAGAAATGGGTATTGACCTGATGTTCTACCCTGAAAAGATCGCTGCAGGAGAAATCGTAGACCTTCTGAAGAGGACCGCATCTACTGATTCCATGGATTTCGCTCGAGGTAAACTTCAAGTGGGAGTCTTCAAGCTGGAAGAGGATTCACCTCTGATAGGAATGAATATGATGGAATTCAGTCAGGTGGCTGCTGCTGACGGACTCAAGTTCCGAGTAGTCGCCATAGCCCGCGGAAACGACACCATCATTCCTAAATTCGATACGAAGTTCAAATATCACGACCTTGTGTTCATCATATCAAAGCGAGAGGGAATGGATATGCTGATGAAATACATTGGCAAGAGGAATATCGAGGTCAACAGCGTGATGATTCTCGGAGGAAGTCCGATCGGTGAAATGGTTGCCAAGCAGATGGCCAAGGTACTGGACTCTGTCAAGCTGATCGAGATGAACAAGGCAAAGTGCCTGGATCTGTCGGAAAAGCTCCCGAGCAATGTTATCGTCGTTAACGGTGACGGCCGCAACTCGGATATGCTTCTTGAAGAGTCCATCAAGGAATATGACGCCTTCGTGGCTGTGACGAATAATTCCGAGACTAACATCCTGGCCTGCGTCGCAGCCAAGAGTCTTGGAATCGCAAGGGTGATCGCAGAGGTGGAGAATATCGAATATATACGCTTGGCTGAGAGCATGGGTGTGGATGCTGTGATCAATAAGAAACTTATCACTGCCAGCCGTATCTTCAAGTTCACTCTTAGCAATAAGGTGAGATTCATCAAGTATATGAGCGGCACGAATGCAGAGGTACTGGAATATATCGTAGCTCCAGACACCGCTATAACGAAGAAACCTCTCAAGGATATGAATTTCCCTAAGAACGCCATCATCGGCGGAGTAATCAGGGGTAATGAATCATACATTGCCGTGGGTGATACTCATATTCAGGAATATGACAGGGTGGCGGTGTTTGCACTGCCGGAGGCTGTAAAGGAAGTGGATAAATTCTTTAAATGATAAGATGGCATAGTATTACAAGGACCCCCGCCATCGCTGCGCTCAGGCACCCCCTAGCCGTGGGTGGCACGTCCTTTCCACACTATGCCATCTTATTGAAATAATTTATATGGCAAGTTATCTGCAGATCGAGAATATATCGAAGAGTTATGGTCCGAAGGTGCTTTTCGAGCATATCGGATTCAATATAAACGAGGGTGACAAGATCGCTCTCATTGCCCCTAATGGAACAGGCAAGACATCGTTGATGAGGATATTGGCAGGAAAGGACAAGTCCGATTCTGGCGGAAAGATCATGTTTCTAAAGGACATCAAGATAGCATTTCTGGAGCAGGAATATGATTTCGACCCTGAGAAAGGCATCTTCGATCAGATAATGTCTTCCAGTACGGAATTCACCAAAGGGCTCGATCAGGAGCATTTTTGGGAATACGAACGCAGGGTTCTTAAATTCCTGACCAATTTCAATCTTACCGATCCCGACCAGAAGATGAAGGAACTCTCTGGCGGTGAGATAAAGAGAGTCGCCATCACTCAGATGCTGGCTACGGAGGCTGAATTCCTGATAATGGACGAGCCGACCAACCATCTTGACATCGATGCTATCGAGTTTCTCGAGGGATATCTCAGCCGTTCGCGCTGTACCTTGCTGATGGTGACCCATGACCGTTATTTCCTCGACAGGGTATGCAACATCGTGATGGAAATGGATCACGGAGCTGTCTACACATACAAGGGCAATTACGAAAACTTCCTCGAAAAAAGAGAGGAAAGAATCGCCAATTACAATGCCGAGACCGACAAGGTAAGAAATATTCTCAGACGTGAGCTGGAGTGGATACGCAGCACCCCATGTGCACGTACCGGCAAGGCCAGATACCGCATAAATGCCTTCTACGACCTCAAGGACAGAGCTTCACAGGTATATACCCAGAAACAAGTGAGCATGGAAGCCATGAAAGGATCCACCAGACTGGGTACAAAAATCATCAATTGCAAGGATCTGAGTTTCTATTATGGAGACCAGTGTTATCTGGACGGCTTCACCTACAATTTCCAGAGATATGAGAAAGTGGGAATCGTGGGTCGTAACGGAGCCGGCAAATCCACTTTCCTGAATATAATTACAGGTCGGATGTTCGAAGATGATCCCGGTGTATTGACCGGAGTGCTCGAACGTGGAGAATCGTTGAAGATCGGATATTACCACCAGAGCGGAATGTCATTCAACCCTCAGGACACAGTCCTTGACATCGTGAACGACACATGGCTCCTGAACAGGTTCCTCTTTCCTCACGAGATGCTGAACAACAAGATCGAGAAACTCAGCGGAGGTGAGAAGCGCCGTCTATACTTGCTCACGATCCTTATGCAACAGCCTAACCTGCTGATACTCGACGAGCCAACAAACGACCTGGATATCGTGACATTGAATATTCTGGAGGAATATCTCAAGGAATTCAGCGGATCACTTATTATCGTATCACACGACCGTCACTTCCTCGACAAGCTCGTGGATCATCTGTTCATATTCTGTGGCAACGGACTTGTAAAGGACTTCGTAGGAAGCTACAGCGAGTACCGCGAATATATCAAGGAATTCGAAGCAGAACAGAGATCACTCGCACGTGCAGAGGAAAAGGCGGCAAAAGAGAAAGCTGCAAAAGAGGCTGCAAAGACTGTTGCAGCTGAAACACCGGCGAAGAAAAAGAAACTAAGTTACAAGGAACAACGGGAACTGGAGCAATTGGAGAAAGAACTGGAGTCTCTAGCTGAAGAAAAAGCTGATCTGGAAGGAAAACTCAGCAGTGGCACATTGCCTTTTAATGAGCTTCAGGCAGCATCTGAGAGAATCGGTCAGATCATGGAGCTTACAGACGAAAAAGAGCTCCGTTGGCTGGAGCTCTCTGAAAATCTGTAATTATCTATGTGTCGGGATGACATATCCCCTTGTCTGCTGAAGCACTCTGTCAGGATAGTTTGAAATGATGGCATCCACCTTCAGATCAAGTATTCTGGAGATATCTTCCGGCTTATCCACGGTCCAAGGAACTATCTTGATTCCCTTCTCACGGCATTTCTGCACGAGAGACTCATCTGTAATGGAGAAATGAGGACTGAGCCACTGAGGAGTAAACTTGAGCTTAGCCATAAAAGTATCAAACTCCCCTGCCTTGGCATCCACCAGATATGAAAGGATGAACTCAGGATATTTCTCATGCATATAATTGAGGGCTCTCACATCAAAGCTCTGCACCACGAGGCGGTCTCCAAGATGCTTCGAATGGAGGAACTTGCAGCATTCGCTTACGAATCTATCGTACGTAGGCCAGTTCTGTCCCTCTCCTTTTGCATCCTTCGACTTGATCTCGATATTGTATCTTACAGGTGAGAGCCCGTTCTCCTTCACATAATTCTCGACAAAGTCAATAAGGTCTGAAGCAAGCGGTTTCACAGTCTTGATGCAAGCCTTCTCCGGCCACACTTCGCTGCTGCGACTACCCACATCATACTTGGCCACCTCGCTGTAAGGCATCGTATAGATATATTCCTTAGGATCCTCCTTCCGGATATGGCTTCCATCAGGACGTATAGCATAACGGGAATGGAAGTAAGGATCATGTGACACGACGATCTGACCATCCTGACTGATCTGTAGATCGAGTTCGAGAGTATTTACTCCCATATCAAGAGCATGCTTCATAGCTTCGATGGTATTCTCAGGCATAAGTCCCGCACCACCTCTGTGTGCCTGCACATCGACATAATCAGTCATATCCACTTCGTATACCCATTTCTGACCGAAACGACTTGTAACCGAAACAGTTACAGTCTTGGCATACTGGCTCGGAGTAGCTGCAAAATAATGCTCTCCCTCTCTGGTTGCCTTCCACGATGCCGGTTCTTTGCCTGTTGGCTCATACTTAGCCTTCATCTCGGCAATATGTAATGGAGAGTACTCTGTCACCTTATCCATCCTGCCCATAGGCTTGCCATCCTCGTACCACTCTACCTTCCATGCTGGATCCCAGTCCCAGACATTGGCAATCACACTGTTCGGATGCTTGAGAGTCTGGCCCGGCTTGAAAATCTCGACCTGGAAATTCTTATCATGTCCGATAGCCTTGTAATACCATGTCAGCCTGCCAGCCTCCTTTGTGTATACCTTATATCCTCTCGGGCTGCCGTCAGCACAATGATAAGCATCCCACCATGTTCCACATATAGCTGGAATATTGTGCTCTGTCACATCATTGCTATAAGTATACGGTTTGCTCAGATGATTATGACCGGAAAGGAAGAGTACCTCATGACCTTCGACGAGATTGAGCATATCCGAGGCGCCAAGTATTCTCTTTCCGACATCACGTCCTGCGAGAGGAGAGTGCTGGGCTACATATACATCAGCATCTGCAGAAACATACTTCATCACTCCTCGTACAAAGGAAAGAACATGATCTGCATACCCTTCATTGTACCCTTTTTCTGCTGTATAGATAATGTCATCCACCGAGAAAAATATATCCTTGCCAATAAAGAAGGCATAATTTTCAGGACACATTCTCTTTCTGTATTCGGCAGAGCTCTGCAAATCACCTCCCTGGGCACGTACATGGTCGTGGTTTCCGATCACAGGATAGAACGGAATGCCTGTACGGACGATCTCACGCTTCCAGTCATCCAGACGATCCGGCTGATCCCAGCTGATATCTCCAAGAGCAACTCCCACTGCTGAAAGGCCGATTGACCTTGCAGTCTGCGACAGGTCCTCGAGAGGCTCGCCAGCGAACTGACTGAAATGTTCCTCCGAATATGGCTGAGGGTCTCCTACTGCAATGATCTTATAATCTCCTTTAGTATCAGTCTTTACCAGATCGAAAGTAAACTTTGATACCCCTTCCGCTCTTTTGAAGAAAGCAGGAACGCCTTCCGACCAGTCTCCTGCATATCCGGCAGGAGTCACGATATAAACGAACTGAGCATCATCCTTGATTTCGAAAGAGAATTTGCCGTTCTTACTGGTCTGGGTGAAATTTGTTCCGTCTGTAACAATGACTCCAGAAAGTTTTTCCTCACCGGAAACGACACTTCCGCTAACCTTTCGTGCATCAGCAGAAAAACAGGCTGCTCCAAACGCCAGGAGCATGAATAAAATCTTCTTCATATATCTTTACATTTTATATATTCCCGTATCCCTGAGCAGCTGAACTGCATTTTCCGGCAGGTCTTCGCGAACCATCTTCTCTGCCTTCACATCCTTATACTTGCTCATATCCACATCACATTCCCACTTCTGGCCGAAGCGTCCGGTAACTACAACCTTCACATTCCTGGCATCCTTGCCTGGAACAGCAGAGAAATAATGCCAGTTCAGACGCGGCAGCTTGTAATCCGGAATTTTCTTGCCTTTGAATGCAGCATTGATATCCTTTATATAATTAGGCGAGAGATCAAAGACAGGTTCAAGAACGCCCATTGGCTTTCCATCCTGAAACCACTCCACCTTCCATGCAGAATCCCAGTCCCATACATTCGCGACTATTCCTTCAGGGTTAAGAGGAGTCTCTCCAGGCATGAAGAATTCCACCTGATAATCCTTATCCTTACCCAATGATTTGTAATACCACTCGGTCTGACCGTCCTTGCATGTAAAAACCTTATATCCGCAAGGAGTTCCGTCCGTACAATAATATGTGTCCCACCATGATGCGCAGATAGCTGCCACATTGTGCTCCACTATATTTTCCTCATATATCATATTATTTGAAATATGCGTATGGCCGGAAATGAAGCTTACTTTATGCCCACGGACGATATCGAAGAATTCTTCCGTAGCTACAATCCACGGTTCTTCAGGAGTAAACCATCTGAAAACGGTTCCGTGCTGTATGACATAGAGGTCAGCCTCCTGAGGTACGAATTCCATGAATCCCTTGACCCATACAAGTACATGAGGTGCATAGCCCTCCTTATACTTTTTCTGAGTGTCATAGATGATATTGTCAAGACAGATTACTGCATCCTTGCCGAGGAAGAATGCATAATTCTCAGGTCCCATCGCCTTTCTATAGGCAGCAGTAGTCTCCAGGTCACCTTTCAATGCAAGTTCGTGATCATGATTACCGACTACAGGATAGAAAGGAATCCCTGCACGAACAATCTCTTTCTTGTAATCCTCAAGAAGCTCGAGAGAATCCCAGCAGATATCGCCAAGTATCACTCCTGCCACCGCTCCTTCAAGTTTGCCCGCAGTCTCAGTCAATTCCTGCATAGGCAGGGCTGAGAACTGGGAGAAATGCTTCTTGCTCTTGGTCTGGGGATCACTGACTGCAATGATAGAATAGTTTCCGGAATTGTCAGTCTTGATAAGATCAAAGACGAAATTGTCCTTTCCTTCAGCTCTCTGATAGAATGCCGGCACACCGGAAGACCAGTCTGCCGCATATCCCGCAGGAGTCACGATATACACGAACTCCGCATCATCATTGATCTCGAAAGAGAATTTACCATTTTTCTTTGTCTGTGTGAAGTGTTGACCGTCAGTGACGATCACATCTTTGAGATTTTCCTTTCCAGAAAACACTCTTCCGGTCACCTTTCTGGCCTGGGCCATGCCACTCACGGCAAGAAGAGTCATCAAAGTTATTACAAGTCTCTTCATATCTGTGTTAGTTTACTCCAGCTGTCTTGATCTCAGAAATATACTTCACCGGATAGTCCAGTTTATCAGGGTCAAGAACGAAGACCTGATACTGCTTTCCGCCCTCATAAACTCTGACTACAATATGTCCCCATGGCTTGAAATGTGACCATAATTCCTCACTGAGCTTCTCACGGGCCTTGTCCACTGTAATGTAGAACTCACCCATGTCAGGCCATACGAGAGGGTCCGTCATTCTTGTCATTGTAGAAGGGACAGGATGGTTGTTGCTTCTTGCGTCAATCACCACCACCTCTGGAGACAAGGTATTGAGAAAGAATCCGTTGCAGGTATCATAATACCCATGATGATTGGCCTTGATAACATCCACATTACCGCAGACTCTTGCCACACCTGATTCCATATCTCTCTCATTTGACTTGTAGCTCTTCCAGTTTCCGCCACTGAGGTCACCACCATTATAATATCTGAAATCGCCATAAGTGATTACAAGGGCTGTAGAATTCACATTTTCGTCAAAAAGTTTAGGATCACCCTTGTACTGTTTTACGGCCTCGGTTCCCTTACCGGTCCATACCTCTCCGTTAGCCGCCAGGTTACGGATCTCGAAGTTATTCCTGTACTTCTTAGGATCGTTAAGCATCTTGATCTGATTCAGGGCACCGACATCGAATCTCTCCATCTTCATACCCTGCGCCTTCTTGTACTCGATAAATTTGAAATACTCCGGCATAAAGCCCTTGTTTGCACCCTCGACCTTCTTTCTTGAAGGAAAGTCGTAATCAGGATAGTTCCTGTCGATCAATGTACCGAAATCCACAAATTCTCCCACAAGAGTGATTCCGGAGAGTCCATATCCGTTCTTACCTTGCAGCATCTGAAGGACAGCACCCATATGGTCATCATGGAAATGAGTGATCATCGCATAATCCACCTTTGTCTTGTTCGGAAGATCTTCCATTACCTTCTTCATATAGATTGCCTGCCACTCTCCCGCTCTCTTGGTCGTATCAGGGTGCTGCGGGTCCTTTGCCTTTCCATTATCGCCGGCATCGATCATCAATGTCGTTCCGTCAGGCATCACAATGAAGGTCGCGTCTCCCCTTCCGGTAGCGATGGTATGGATGTCCATATAGCCTTCCTGCCACTTGGGAAGGTATTCCTGAGCTGTTGTCAGCTGGAAAAATGCAGCGAATGCTGCAAATGTCAAGAGTAATCTTCTCATCGAGTATCAATTTAGTGTTAAATCTTACAAAGATAACCAATAATCGTATATGCTCTGCTCCAAACACGAAAAAAGTCCGATGCTTTTGCACCGGACTTTAATATTAAACTATATAATGTTAGTACATTACAATGATTGGGCTCATAGCGCCACCCTTGATACGGATTGTACCTCCGTTAGGAGATGGAAGAGGTCCCTTGCCACTTGCCTGAGTATTGACAAGACAAGTCTCACGGATATGGAACTCAGACATGTCAACAGTAGTAGTCACAGCAAACTGGATGTGGAACTCAGTTGTGTTGTTGTGGTTCACATTGTAAGTGATTGTCTGGCCCTCGATTTCCTCTGTTACAGTCGGCATTGCAGGCTTCCAGGTGTCACCGTCAAGATACTCTACAAGCCAGTACTTCATACCTGTACCTGATGTTCTTGAATAGAAAGAAGCAGCCACGATAGAACCTGCAGGGATATTCTGCTCAGCTGTAAGGTTCCAGCTGTCACCAGGCCACTGACCTTCTACATAAGGCTCACCTGTAGAACCGCAGACATTTCTTGCCTTACCATCAACATCGATTTCATTCTTATCGATCTGAACGTAAGTAAGCTTACCGTTTCCGCCGGCATTTGCAGCCACAAACAATCCGCCATCACCGGCATCCTTACGGTATGTACCCGGATCAAGACCACCCCAAGTATCAGTATATGAAGCCATGCCCTCCTTAGAGAGATCCCAGGCAGCAAGTACTGTTGCTTTTGGCTTAGCCACCTTGATGTTGTCGATGTACCATCTCTTCTGGTCAACTCCGTCAGAATTGTCAAGAACTGTAGGACGGATAGTGATTCTTGTAGCATTGTTCACGCCCTTGAGGAGGAACTTAACGTTCTGCCACTTAAGGTCACCCTTCTCCTGATCAGGTGATACAGGAAGGCTTATCTTAGTCTGTGAATCAGCGCATACACCTTCGCCATCAAGTTCAACAACGATCTGTACCTTATCGATATTTCCGCTACCTGTCATATGTGCAGACCAATCGAATGAAAGAACCACATCAGTTGCCTCTGCACCTTCAAGTTCCATTGCAGGAAGTTTGATACCGGTATGCTTGCTTGTAGCACCGAACTTGAGATAGTACTTCTGGGTATAGAATGAAGTGACAGATGGATTTACATCCTCATATCCTCTATTAGCGTATTCAGCAAGGAATGAAGGATATCCCTCTACACCTGCTCCATCATTTGCATAACCCACACCATCATATTCCTGATGAGATGCCTGAGTATATACGTTAGGAGCCTTTCCGGAAGGATTATCGTCAGCTACAGAGTCTCCTGATCCGTAAGCATCAGCCCAAGGAGCTACCCAGCTGAAGTCCTCGAAGAAATAGATACCGGTCTCATAAGCAGCCTGAGTGAGAGTATATACAGACTCGATGTTAAGGTCAGCATTGAATACACGGATGCGCGCTGTTCTTGGCTGATCCACAGCATTAGCCTCATAGTTCACTACAACCTCAGAAGTCTCGACAATAGCCTTAGTCTCCACCTTTGAAACAGTTACCCAAGAAGCGTCAGCCTCTACTTCGTATGCTACGTTAGACTGGACAGCAAGCTTGAATGAACCTGCGTCGAAACCTGTGTTACCACTGTTACCGCCGATGATGCTGATGAGCGGCTCGAGCTCTCCACCAGCTGCAGACTGTACCACGTGGATAGTCTTTCTTGTATCAGCTGATGCGAGAGTGATAGTACCCTTGCGGAGAGTGTTGAGCGTGCTTGGCTGGCAAGTTACCTTAACGGTAGTCTCCTCACCTGCAAGACCCTCAAGTACGTCGATGCTGAACCAGTCAGTATCGAATCCCTTTGTAAGTGTCCAGTCGTAGTCAGAATTGATCTTGAGTTCAACCGGTGCAAGAGGAGTACCCTCGAATGTCACGATTTCTTCAGAAACTGTAACGTTTGCATATACAGGATCCTTGTAAGGAATGTCAGAGTCAGAAACCTTGACATTGTCCAGGTGCCAACGCTGCTGATCTGGAGTTGCAGATGCAAACTCGAGAGGACGGATCATCACTCTTGTAGTGTTGTTCACACCCTTGAGGAGAACTGTCACATGATGCCAGTTGAGATCACCCTTTTCGAGTGAGTGTGGGAATGGATCACTGATCTTTGTACCGTTATCAAAGAATCCGGCACCCTCAAGCTCTACAACGACAGAAACCTTATCGATATTGCCTGTACCTGTCATATGTGGAGACCAGTCAAAGTCGAGCTCTGCATTGATAAGCTCGCCACCCTCAAGTTCCATTGCAGGAAGCTTGATACCTCCGTGGTTGCTGGTCTTACCGAACTTCCAGTAGTAAGCCTGTGGATAGATAACCTTTGCATCTGGGTTGAGATCCTCGTAACCACGAGCGTAGAACTCTTCCATAAGCATTGCGAGGCCACCATTTGTCTTGAGGTTAGGAGCCTCGGCACTTGGATTGTCCGTTCCGACAGCATCTCCTACAGGAGTAGATGTTTCTGCATATACATCAAGGAAAGGCTTCATCCAAGAGAAGTCATCGAAGAAGTAAGCCTTGAGGTCATCATTGAGACCGAGATCCTCTACATTTGTAACAACGAGGTTTACAGTAGTACCGTTAAGACCAACGAAATAAGCCTCAAGCTTCACATTGTGCATATTCACAGCATCGAGGTCAACACCACCTACTACAGGATCCAGAAGAGTCACTGATACAGGAACAGATGTCTCGAACTGGAGATTGCGGCCGAGAAGACCAGCCTGGACAGTCACGTAAAGCACCTTGTTTGCATTTGCAGGATCGAGGTTTGCGAGGAGGTCGATCGGTGAAGGATGAGAAACCTCTGCAGAAGAGAGGATATCCACCTGACCGGCAATTATAGAAGCGATTCCGCCGTTGGTCACCTTCTCACCAGCGATGAACACCTTGTCACCCACCTTTGCATCGCCCTTATATGTCACAAACATAAGAGCAGAAGCATCCTTTACTACGATTCCGTCAGCAGCTGCTGCAACAATCTGAGCCTCAGGGATCTTCACAAACTTGCCATCCTCGAGAACAGCAGCGTCAGCGATAGACATTTCCTTTGCGTCACGATAGTTGTCACCCTTCTGATATACGATAAGCTCACCCTGTCTTTCGATGTACTTACCACGGAAGATTACATTTGCCTGACGTGGTGCAGCTACTGTACCGTCAGAAGCAAGGTTATCTGTTACAGAGACTGTTACATCCACTGCACCATTACCTGACATTGGTGAGATAGTCACCCAGTCAGCCTCGCAGTCAGCAACCCATTCACCGTCGGCATAGACAGGAACGACCTGCTCGGGAGCATTTGTAGCGGCAAACGTAACGCTTGGACTTTCAGTCGCTACTGCGTTTGCTGCCGGATCGATTTCCTCCTTACAGCCCACAAGTGCAGCTGAAGCGAGGAAAAGGCCCAATGCAATATTCTTGATTGTATTGATTTTCATAACTCGAATTATTATTCTTCTGTTTCTGTTTCTTCAAGACCGTCGGCCCAGTTTGGATTCTGAGTAAGCTGAGGATTCAACGAACGCTCAGTAGTAGGGATACCGTAGAGGTAATCTCTGCTCTCATCGAATATGTGAGCATTTGCCGGATTCTCCTGTGGCTGTGGATTGATATAACCCATTGTACCATCTGTAAGCATCACACCAGTAAGTACACCTACCTCGAATGCAGCAACACCTGCCTTGTCAGCCGGCTTCTTGCCTTCGTAGATAACGATGTCAGCCTTCTGGTCACCAGTAAGATCATACTCACCAAGACCTGGGAAGTACTGTCCGTGCATAGCCTGATTGATGCAGAGACCTTCCTTCCATCTCATAAGGTCATCCCAACGGAATCCCTCCTGGAAGAGCTCGATAGCACGCTCACGACGGATCTCAAGAATCACACCCTCGTTCTGGCCAGATACATTGCGGTATCCGTACTCCTCTGACTTGAGGTACCAGTCTGGATTAGCATTAGCTTCAGCCATGTTCATGTGCGGCATTCCTACGCGGTCACGAAGAAGGTTAACAGAAATATCAAGATCACCCTGAGTAAGAGTTCCGAGTTCAGCCTTTGCCTCAGCATAGATAAGATACATCTCTGCGATTCTGTAAACTGGAATATCATTGTAAGACATATCCACACGGTTTACCTGTGGAAGAGTCTCATCCATAACCCACTTTACAAGCTGATAACCTGTAGATGAAGAACCGAGATCCGGTGCAGAAACAGTTGTAGCACCAAGTCTGATATAACCAGGAGTTACAGTCGAAGCTGCAAGACGTGGGTCACGGTCAGCCATCTGCTCTACGAACTGCATTGTTGCCCATCCTTCCTTGTCAGTGAATCTTGAACCATCCTTCATAAGGTAGCTGTCCACAAACTTCTTTGTAAGACCAGGGCAACCCTGTGTAGGCATTGTTGCATATGCAGTAGAGTTGTTGTAGATCTGAAGGCTGAGGTCATTCTTGATGGCAAAGATGTATTCCTTCGCATCTGACTCATCAGCAGCAAAAAGATTTCTGTAATCAGGTGCCAATGAATAAAGGCCGCAATCCATAACTTCCTTAGCAGCCTTGGCAGCAAGGTCGAGATAGTAAGTATAAGGCTGAGCATCTTCAGGAAGAGCAAGGTCACCTGTCAATGTAACATGGCCTTCATGATACTTTCTGAATGTACCCTCATAGAGACAGAACTCTGCCTTAAGAGCGAGGGCTGCATATTTGTTAACGCGGAAAGTAGATACTGATGCAGGAAGATTCGCAATAGCGTAATCGATATCCTCGATCATCTTCTGCATTACGAACTCTCTTGAATCTCTTGGAGCATAAAGCTGTGCATCCTCTGAACCAAGCTCCACTTCTACCCATGGAACGTTTCCGAATGCCTTCACCTTCTCGAAATAGAAGAAAGCTCTGAAAAATCTTGCCACAGCATTGTAGTGGGCTACAGCAGCCTCATCCTGACAGTTAGCTGAGTAAGCAAGGAATGTGTTGATACGTCTGAGGTTAGTCCAGTTCCAGCTAACACCATTGTTGACTGTTCTGAATGTACCTCCGTGAAGCTCCTTGGTAAGGTTGATCTCGATACAGTGATCACTCTGCTGCTCGTAGGCAAGCTTATCAAGAAGGTTATTGTAGAGAGGGTTTGTAAACAGCTGGAGGTCTGTTTCAGTCTTGAAATAGCTCTCCGGGCTGAGTCGGTCCTGTGGAACCTCATTGAGGAAATCACACGAAGTTACGCAAAGCAGGACAAACAAAGATGCAATTATCGTTTTCTTCATTTTATTTTCCTCCATTATTAGAATGTAATATCAATACCGAACATCATTGTCTTCTGCCAAGTATAGCTCATATGGTTGTTTACGTCTGAACTTCTAGAGAATGCAGACTCTGGGTCAACATAGAGACAGTTCTTCTTGAGTGGTGACCAGTAGTAGAGGTTCTCACCTGTGAAGTAAACACGGATCTTATCTACATTGATCTTGTCAAGCCATCTCTTAGGAAGGGTGTAACCTACAGTAAGGTTCTTGAATCTGAGGTATCTTACGTTCTGGAGATACATGCTGTTCACCTTGCTGAGCTCACCACCAGTTGCTGAATATGAACGAGGTCTTGGGAAGTATGCATCAGGATTCTCCTCTGACCAGCATCTCTGAATGAAGTCTCTCTGAAGGAATGATACATATGAGTATGAGTAGCAACCCCAGAAGTTCATGTTGAATCCGTGTGGATACCAATAGTGGTTACCTGTTCCCTGGAAGAATGCTGACACATCGAAGCCGAGGTAATCGAATGCTACAGTGAATCCATACTGGAGGCTTGCAAGGCTGTTACCGAGAATCTTGCGGTCACCTGGCTTGTCGACAGTATTTGCACCGACACCGAGGACACCGTCACCGTCAAGGTCAACGAACTTAAGGTCACCTGCAAGGAATCCGCCTGTCATACGGCCGTTGATGTAGCTGCAGTCGAGCACCTCTGAAGTGTACTGCTTAGCCTCTTCGTCAGTTGCGAAAAGGCCTGCAACCTCGAATCCCCAGATGTCACCGATACGCATACCCTCATAATAAGACTTTGCAAATGTCTTGTCAGGGTTGTCGAACTTGGTGATGTGGCTTCGGAAGTCACTGAGCGATCCTCTTACGCTGTAACCGAACGGATGACCGCCAAGGTCGAACTGGTCTCTCCAGCTGAGTGAGAGCTCATAACCCTTAGTACGGAGGTCTGCAGAGTTTGCCTTTGGAGGATCCGCACCGAAGATACCAGGAAGTGCGTCACCGTCAGTAAGCATGTTCTTGGTATCACGGATATAAGCCTCGGCTGTGAACTCGAGTCTGTTGTTGAGCATTGCCACATCGAGACCGACATTGTACTGCTGTGAAGTCTCCCAAGTCAGACCGTCAGAAATAGGGTTTGAAAGGGATGTATACTTAGGCATTGTAGATCCTTCACCGAAAGTAAAGCTGCTGAAGTAGCTTGAGCTGATAGTTCTCAGATGTGAGTAATAACCTACATTCTGGTTACCAAGGCTACCGTATGATGCACGGAACTTGAGGTTGTTCACATGCTTCTTCGCATTTGCAAAGAATGGCTCCTCTGAGATTCTCCATCCGAGTGATCCTGAAGGGAAGATACCCCAACGGCTGCCTGCCGCGAAGCGTGATGTACCGTCATAACGAGCAGATGCCTCGAAGAGATAACGGCCCTTGTAGTCATAGTTGATACGACCGAAGAAACCGAGGAGTGAGTAAGCATTCTGGCCTCCGCTGACCTCTGTAAGCACGTTACCTGTAGCGTCTGGAGCGATGAGGTTAAGGTCATTGAGACTCTCGCTGAGGAGGTTCTTACCTGTTGCCTTGAGGTTCTTGTTGTAATAAGTCTCGGCATTTGCACCAGCCATTACTGTAAGATGGTGAGCATCCTTCCAAGTTTCTTCGAATGTAGCGAAGATGTTACCTGAGAGGTAGTTGTATCTCTTTACAGTCTCGTCGAGTCTGTCCTCACCTGCACCTGAAGTATAGTACTCGATAGGGCCGTCAGGATAGATACGGTAGTCGAACTTTGTCTGACGGTTTGTATAAGAAGTCGAGTAGTTTCTGTAAGTGAAGTTCGCTGTGATATTGAACTGCTTGACCGGAGTGAACTTGAGTTCGGTAGTATTAGCGAAATCATTATACTTGTCCATGTTGTAGTTGTTGCCGTTACCGTAAACGATATGACGACCGTTAGCTACATTATATGAACCAGAGATGAGTGGAGTGGTATAAAGCCATGATCCGTCAGGGTTCTTCTGAGGGAATGATGCCAACGCGTGACGTGCAGCATATGCAAACGCATTCTCAACGCTACCTACACCTGGGAATGAATAGCTTGAAGTGAAGTAAGATGTATTGTTGGACATCTTGAACCACTTGTTGATGTTGAAGTCGATCTTCGAACGGAGATTGTACTTCTGATATACGTCAGGATTCTGCTTGATCAGACCGACCTGCTTGTCATAGCTTCCAGAAAGGAAGTACTTTACATCCTTGTTACCACCGCTGATGGATACAGAGTGCTTCTGTACAGGGTGCTGGTCCTCGAAGAGTTCGTGGTACCAGTCGGTATTCGCATAGTAAACCCACTGCTTCTTACCGTTACGGACCTCCTCTACTGCCCAAGGACGGTCAGGATGCTCGGTCTTGTCGTTGATACGTGCAAGCATCTGAGCCATATCGTGGTCATTATAAGTGGTATACTTCTTACCTGCGTCAGCCTGCCAGAACTTGTCCACTGTATAAACAGACCAGTAACCTCTTGTCTCATAATCTGTAGAAGTTGTAGGCTCTTCCCATCCGAACTTACCGCTGTATCGTACAGTAGCCTTTCCATCCTTGTCGCCACCACTCTTTGTAGTGATAAGGATCACACCGTAAGCGGCACGTGCACCGTAAACGGCAGCCGCAGCGGCATCCTTGATGACAGAGATTGAAGCCACGTCATTAGGGTTAACGCGGTCAAGGTCACCGATGGCACCGTCGATCACAACGATAGGCTCAGCATCATTGATAGATGTGACACCACGGATGTTGATCGATCCAGATGAACCAGGAGTACCTGATGAAGTCGTGATGTTAAGACCAGGAACTGAACCCTGGAGCATGTTGGTGAGTGAGTGCGAAGTTCTGTTTTCGAGTGCTTCGCTGTCCACAGTTGTAATGGCACCGGTAAGGTTTACCTTCTTCTGTGTACCATAACCTACGACTACAGTCTCCTCGATCAGCATTGTATCCTCATCGAGTACAATTGTGATCTTAGACTGAAGATCAGAAACAGTCACCTGTTTTGACGTGTAGCCAAGACAAGTAACATCGAGAGTGACGTTGCCAGACGGAACATTCAGGCTGAAGTTACCGTCGATGTCAGTCACCGCACCCACATTGCCACCACCAGTCAGCATGACTGCGGCACCAATAATCGGCTGCTGAGTTGCATCGAGAACTGTTCCCGATACTTCTCTTGTCTGAGCGAAAAGCGAAACAAATCCGCCGAGCATCAGAACCAGAGAAACAGCAATTGGTTTAATGATTCTCATAAAATTGGTTTTGGTTAATAATAGTTTGGTTGTATTGATTATTTGTAAATATCAAATGAGAAAGCCTTTGGCCTCTTCATAGTCTCGGTATAGACATTTCCGAAACGGTCAGTAACCTTGATATCAAGAGTCGATGTGGCGCTTGATGCCTGTACACGGAACAGATGTTTGGTAGTGGATGTTCCGAAACCTCCCGAAGGACTCTTTCCGTTGTAAGCAATCAGGTGGAGAGGATCCTTGCCAGAAACACGCTCAACATTGAGAGATGTACCGTTCTCCTTCACCTCGATTGTCCACTGAGGATCGTAGTTCCATACATTTATATATACATAATTATCATCGCTTGCCTCCTTCCATTCTTTCGCCTCATCCTCGAACTTCTTCTTATCGGAAGCACTCTTGCCGGAATCAACGAAAAGATCAGATGTAAGAGTCATGCTGTTGCGGTCATATGTTCTGAACTGATGGTTTACATCATGATATGTGCTCTTGAACTGCCATTTGAACTCAGTCCCATGAACATCCATGATCGTATATCCTCCCGGAGCACCATCCTGGGCAATATGGATACCCTGTGTCCAGTTTCCAGTCCACCACCATGTGGCACAGACTGCACCTGCGTTATGTTCGAAGATATTCTTGGTGGCAAGCTTGTCTACATTATACATCTTATGTGTATGACCGGTCCATACATGTACTTCAGTATGATGCTTGATGATATCTTCAAATGCTGCAGCATTATTCAAGCTGCCATTGTCTGAATCATTATACAGAGGGGCATGCATTGTTATGATCAATGGAGTAGCCTTGGAAACAAAGGACAAGTCCTTTTTGAGCCACTCGAGCTGTTCCTGAACTACAGCATCATTGTACTTACGGCTTGCAGCATCACCCTTTCCTGTGTTTGTACACTCGATATCATCGATCACTACATAATGCACATTACCTATATTAAATGAATAATATGTCGGAGCGATTGTCTTTTTATATCTCTTGACAGTATCGAAATCACCAGCGACTCCCACAGCCATTTCGTGGTCATGATTACCGATGGTGTTGAATACCTGGATACCCTTTATCTTATTGATATCCCTCTTATACTCATCAAAAGCGTATTTGTTTGATACCCAATAAAGTTCCCAGGTCATGTCTCCCATGGTCATTGCGTATGTCTTACGGCCGGCATATGCGCCAAGATATTCATTGACATCAGCTGTGAAATCAGAGAACTGCCTTGCATCGGCTGTTCTGTTGGCCATATGAATGTCTCCGAAAATGAGCATCGTATGATTCTCCTGGCCCGGAGCCTCAACGAGAGGAAAGTCTACCCTTTCAACCTCGGCCTTAGACTTGGTAAGCTGCTGATGTATCATAGGAAACACTCCCTCTGACACAGCTTCATAACCACTTGGTACAGACATAAACACATACCCGTGATACTTATCAGACTTGAATTGATATACACCATCAGCATCAGTCTGCACTACCTCATATCCATCAGAAACAACTACACCGGCTATTCCTTTGCCATCACATGAAACAACTCCATAGACATTGTTTCCTTCCTTGACAGTTATCTCCTTATCATCCTCTGCCGGAGGAGTCGTATAGGAAACTGTAAGGTCCATGATGCCCATCAATTTCTTGGAAGAACCTCTCTGAATATATACATTATATAATCCGGATACTATACCTTTATATAAAGCAATAGTAAAATTCTTCTCAGTCACTGAAGTGATCTTGCAAGTCTTCAGTTCTCCTGTCGGATCTCCAAGGACAACTACATCTGTCATTAAAGGAGCCTTTCCGAACTGAACTCGGAAACTCATTTCAGTATCATTGAAATTCACCGTAGCAGTAGCCGGGACACTGAACTGAACATCAAAATTACCGTTATCCACTTTCTCGGTACAAGCTATGGTACCGAACGAAAGGATGGCAGTTAAAATTAAAAACAGAATCTTTTTCACGTTATAAGTTTTTAGTTCTTTTCAGACTTAAGAGTCAGCATACAAAGGAGGATACCGAGCGCCGCTCCGATGACCATGGTAAAGTTAGCCATATCCCAGCTCTTGTCCGCAATACCTCCTACGATGATCTTCGAAAGGAGGGAATCACCGATAAGGTATCCTGAAAGTCCGACGAAGCCGGCTGCTGTACCAGCTGCGTTCTTAGGCACGAGATTTAATGCCTGGATGCTGACTAGGGCTACAGGACCATAAATGCAGAATCCGATAAGGATAAGAGCGACATATACCCATACCTTTGCTGAGATACCAGTTGCGACAGCGAGTGCAGGAACCTGCCAATAGATAACACATCCGATAAGGACGAGGCCCATGAAGATGATGTTAGGAGGAGCGCACTTGCCTTTGAAGAACTTAGCCGAAATCCATCCGCATACGATTGTTCCTACCGCACCTACATAGTTATGTATAGAGAATGCCATCTTGCTTTCGGCACCGGTCATGATTCCTGTCTCCTGAAGGTATGTCGGCGACCAGTCACCCACACCATATCTCACCATATAGACGAAAGCATTCGCAAGGGCAATCATCCAGATCCACTTATTCTTGAGGACATAATCGAATAGCTGCGTCTTGAAAGGCACTTTCTCACCGACCTTTTCCTTGGTCTTCACACCCGAATGGTCATTTCTCCAGTCTGCAACTGAAGGAAGTCCGCATGACTCTGGTGTATCACGAAGAGACCACCAGCAGAATACAGCAAGAAGAAGCGCAAAAGCTGAAGGGACAATAAAGTTCGCCCTCCATGTCTGAGCGATGCCCAGGTCAGCGAAAAGTCCCACACCGAAAATTGCAAGGATACCGAGAGTACCGGCACCGATTGTATGAGAAGTGTTCCAAAGCGACATCTTGAAGCTTCGCTCGTTATTCGAGAACCAATACGCCATCATACGTCCGCAAGGAGGCCATCCCATTCCGGAAAGAACACCCACAAAGAGCATAACTACGAAAAGCATAGCCACATTGAACGCCGGATTAGCAGCTGAATATGGCAGAAGGCCCATAGCCATCATCACAAGGGAGGCTACAACCAGACCGACTGTGAGGAACTTTCTCGCATCCGAACGGTCAGAAAGCATACCCATTCCAAACTTGCTGAATGCATACGCAATCGAGAGAGCAGAAGCCGCTACTCCAATACCGAATTTATCTGCCAATCCCTCGGCAATCATATCAGGGGCTGCAAGTGAAAGGTTCTTTCTTACAAGATAATAAGCGGCATATCCAAGGAACGAACCCATAAAGACCTTGAATCTCATAGACTTATAGACAGAATCAATCTTCTCTTTCGGAAGAAGTGGCTTCGCCTGAGGCGGATCGAAGAATTTTGCCATTATTTTACGGTTATGGTTTTTACTGTTTAAATCGTGCAAATTTAGTCAAAAAATCCTTATTCTGTTGATAAATCTTTAGATTTATTTACAATCCAGATAGAGTTGCTTAAAAATTTTAACAATACGTTATGACTGGAGCATCACTATATTCTCTTCGTCTTGAGCTGACATCATGCTATACGATGGCTTCAGGAGATCGAAATATATGACATTCTGGTATGACGAATCAGATGTTTCTGGCATTTTTCTGCCATATTGTCAGTATTTTTCAAGTGGCAGATTATTTGTATCTTTGCCGGTCGTTTTGAAGAGACAACGAACTGAACACGACGATAAGATGCTTATAACCATGGTTATTGCGACGATTGTCGCATTACTTTTCGGCAAGGTAACAATTAAGGAGATAAAGGAATATGTCAGAAAACACACAAATGAATCAGGAAGCTCTGAATCAGGAGGAAACCACACAGGAGACTCCGATGCAGGAAGCGCAGCCTAAGGAAGAAGCCGCGCAGGAAAAGAAGGGATTCCTGAAGAAGGGCAATAAGGATAAAGCGAAGATAGAGGAACTTGAAAAGAAGATAGCCCAGCTCGAGGAAAAGACCGCAAAAGACAAGGATGACTATATAAGGCTGATGGCGGAATTTGACAATTTCCGCAGACGTACCTCACAGGAAAAGCTGGAGCTCGTAAGCATGGCTTCCACTGAAACCATCAAGGGACTTCTCCCTGTTCTGGATGACTGCGAAAGAGCTCTGAAGGTGCTTCTCGAATCGGACGACAGCGACGCAGCAAAAGAAGGTACCGAATTGATTTACAACAAGCTGATGACTTATCTTAAAGGTAAGGGACTCGCTGTAATCGAGGCTTTTGGCCAGCCTTTCGACACCGACCTTCACGAGGCTGTCGCACAGTTCCCCGTGCAGGAAGAAGACAAAAAGGGAAAGGTATTTGATGTAGTACAGACAGGATACACGCTTAACGGAAAAGTGATCCGTTTTGCCAAGGTGGTAGTCGGAATCTAAGACCTCATTTTATGGCTAAGAAAGATTATTATGAAGTGCTGGGCGTCGATAAAAACGCAACGGCTGATGAGATAAAGAAGGCATACAGAAAGCTGGCTGTCAAATATCACCCGGACAAAAATCCAGGTGACAAGGAAGCTGAGGAAAAGTTCAAGGAAGCGGCAGAAGCATATTCCATCCTGAGCGACCCTGACAAAAAGGCAAGATACGACCAGTTCGGACATGCTGGAGTAGATGGTGCAGGTCCTGATTTCAGCGGAGGATTCGGCAATCTTAACGACATCCTCAACGACCTGTTCGGAGGTGCATTTGGCGGAGGCTTCGGAGGTTTCAGCGGCTTTGGTGGCGGTTTCGGCGGTAGCCGAGGTGGCCAGAAACAGCAGAGGGTATATAGAGGACGCGACATACGCGTACGCGTAAAGCTCACGCTGGAAGAAATCGCCAAAGGAGTTGAGAAGGAAATCAGCATAGAGAAAAGCGTCCCTTGCTCTGATTGTAATGGAAGAGGGGCAAAGAACAACTCCGACATCAAGACATGTACGGCATGCGGGGGCACGGGACAGGTACAGAGAGTAGTGAATTCCCTTTTCGGCCAGACAGTCACCTATTCTACCTGCCAGCAGTGTGGCGGCGAAGGAAAAGTAATAACAAACCCATGTCGCACATGTGGTGGTAGCGGTCTGGTGCGCAAACGCGAGACAATAAAGGTAAAGATACCTGCCGGAGTAGAGGCAGGCATGCAACTTACCATCGGAGGTGAAGGACATGCAGCCAAGAACAATGGCATACCGGGCGATCTGCTTGTAGTTATAGAAGAGCAGGAGCACCCTGACTTCAAGCGCGAGGGAAACAACCTTTTCTACACGAAGATAATATCTATTCCAGAGGCAATACTGGGTGCTGAAGTGGAGATACCATGTATAGACGGCACAAAAAAAATAAAGATTGATCCGGGAACGCAGTCTGGAACAGTGACAAAGATCAACGGCAAGGGACTCCCGACCGTAAATGGCTATGGTGGCACGGGCGATCTTTACGTAAAGATTGCAGTATGGATTCCTAAGAAGCTCGATAAAGAAGATAAAGCGATTATAGAATCACTGCAAATGAGAGAAGGATTCAGGCCAAATCCGAATAAAGAAGACAAAAGTTTCTTCGACAAAGTGAAGGATTGGTTCGATTAAGGGCCCATTTTTGGGGATTTCAAGGTAAAAAATGAGAAAATTTACATTTTTTGATAAAATTTCTTCAAAAAAGTTTGGAGGTTAAAAATTTATTCCTACCTTTGCAATCCCAAAATCAAAGCAACCTCTTGCGAAGGGTGAAAAAGAATCGCAATGTTGCCAAAATTTAAATTTAATACAGAAATGGATCTTATTAAAGTAGTAGAGCAGGCATTCGCAAACGAGAACAGAGCCAGCTACCCAAAATTCAAAGCCGGTGACACAATCACCGTAACATACAGAATCAAGGAGGGTGACAAGGAGAGACTTCAGAAGTTCAGAGGAACAGTTATCCAGCTTCGTGGAGCATCAGCAAACACCAGAACATTCACAGTTCGCAAGATGGCTAGCGGTGTAGGTGTTGAGAGAATCTTCCCATTTGAATCACCATTCATCGATTCAATCGAACTCAACAAGATTGGTAAAGTTCGTCGCGCACGTATTTTCTATCTCCGTGAGCTCACTGGTAAGAAGGCTCGCATCAAGGAGAAGAAGGGTGCAAGAGTAACTGAATAAAGAATAGCAGTTAACTGCATACGGCTCCGTAGCTCAACTGAATAGAGCATCTGACTACGGATCAGAAGGTTACAGGTTTGAATCCTGTCGGAGTCACTAAAATCGGCATTCTAGATATCTAGGATGCCGATTTTCTTTTATTTGCTCCAAAAGGCTCAACGTAAAATCGGATCAGTCACAAAAGCATATGTCTCGAAAAATAGATTAAGATTATGACAGACGATAATCATCTGCAAGCCCCCGAATTCTTCGCAATGAAGCTTTATTCGAGTCGCTTCGAAACCTTGGAACACAGTGATGTTAAATATAGAAGATGAGTTGGAGATTTATGTGCTCCAAGGTCTACAGTGACGCACCTTGGAACACAGAGAAGCATAGCATAGAGAGTGAGGAGAGTGTCTGTGTGTTCGAAGGTTTCAGTAATGCATGCTGTTAAATGGTGAATAGCCAAAACTCGCCCAGCAGTCATCGAAAATGCAGCGTTTAAACTGCGCCCCATAAGTTGTACGATTTAACTTCCGATGTTGATTTTGCTGTCGTAGCACTCAGCAGGCGGAGCAGCCCTGGACACATACTTTTGCAGGTGATCAGTAAAATCCCGCATACTTTGAAGCTATCGACGTCACCAACCATTTTTTTGCAATATTACCGCGCTATTCATTGATGAGGATGGGCCACATCATGCGGAGAGGCAAATTTTGGTAGTACCGCGCCTTGAGCAGCCAGCTAACACGTCGAGCGGAAATTCACGATCAAGCGCACTCCAGTCGCTCAATGGGCATAGAATCAGCACCAATGAGCGACAGGAGACCATTGCAAGAGGGCTTTTCCGCTCAACAGATTGTTTCGAAAAGTGGTAGACCCGGATATATCAAGCTTATTCATCCTATCACAAACATAGGATTTTGCAGACAAACGACCATCAGGAAAGAAAGAGTCAACCTTGCAGTTTGAAGGCTCGGGATAAAAAATAACCGAGACGCTACAGCATCTCGATCACTTTCTCCATTCTGGTTCCACGTGAGCCCTTAATCAGACATGAGAATTTCTCCAGAGGATGCTCAGACAGCCATGAAGCAAGATCTGCAGATGTATTAAATGCCAGAGCATCGGAATGAGGCAAACTTTCCATAGCCTTACGGAATTCAGCCCCAACAAAGCAGACTATCTCAAATCCTGATTCCAGAGCCATCTTCGCTATGCGGAGATGCTCAGAAAAGGAATCCTCCCCCAGCTCCAGCATATCACCCAGAAGTACCGCCTTATGTTCAGCCTGAAGAGCAGCGAAATTCTTCAATGCAGCTTCCATACTTGTAGGGTTAGCATTGTATGCATCCACTATAAGAATATTTCGCAGAGTTCGGACCATCTGAGAGCGATTGTTCGACGGTCTGTAAGCAGCAATGGCAGCAGCAGCCTCATCTAATGATACTCCGAAATGATTACCTACAGCAATCGCTGCCATTACATTGTCAGCATTGTATGATCCGACAAGATTGGTCTCTATGACTTTACCAGAAAGCGATATATGAAGGAATGGCTGTTCCGGAGAAGATGGAAGCACAACCGCCTTCTGATATACTAGTCCATACGGGATGAGCAATGAATAAGGCCTTTCCGGATCACTTTGAAGATTTCTTTCTGAAGCCATCTGGCATAAATGCGGATTATCTGCATTTATAAAGACCTTGTCTGAAGTACGACGCAAATAATCATAAAGCTCGCCTTTGGTCTTCTTCACACCTTCAAAGCTTCCAAACCCCAGAAGATGAGCCTTGCCGACATTGGTAACAAGCCCATAGTTCGGAAGAGCGATATCCACCAGTTCCTTAATGTCCCCCGGATGACTGGCTCCCATTTCTACCACAGCAAGTTCTGTCTCCGCATTTATTCGAAGTAGGGTCAAAGGCACACCTATGCTGTTGTTCAGATTGCCTTCCGTAGCTGTGACATTATACTTGACAGAGAGAACCTCACGTATAAGTTCTTTAGTTGTGGTCTTGCCGTTGGTTCCTGTCAAAGCAATCACTGTCAAAGGTTTACCATTTACTATGGTCATTGAACGATGCCATCTTGCGAGTTCCTGAAGAGTCTTTAAAGTATCTGATACTTTGATCAAACGAGGATCATCTGAATCTCCCGCTGCAGAATCCTTATTGACTACTGCATAGGCTGCTCCGGATTCGAGAGCTTTGAGAGCATATTCGTTACCATCAAAATTCTCACCTTTGAGAGCAAAGAACATTTCACCACCCTTGAGGGAGCGTGTATCAGTGGATACACCTGAACATTCCTTGTATTTTTTATATATTCCTATTATTTCCATAATTATATTCCTGTACTTCCGAATCCACCTTCTCCCCTCTCGGTCTCATTCAGAATCTCCACCTCATCCCACTCGACCTTTTCATATCTTGCAACGACCATCTGCGCTATCCTCTCACCTGGATTTATGACAAAGGGGTCATTGGAGAGATTAACGAGAATGACCTTTATCTCACCGCGGTAATCCGCATCGATTGTTCCCGGAGAATTAAGAACCGATATACCGAACTTTGCTGCAAGACCACTGCGAGGCCTCACCTGTGCCTCAGTACCGTCCGGCAGAGCAATATAAAGGCCTGTAGGTACCAAAGCCCTTTCCAGCGGATTCAATGTCAACGGTTCGGTGATATTTGCCTTAAGATCCATTCCTGCGGACTTTTCCGTAGCATAGGCAGGAGTAGGATATGCCGATTTGTTTACAATCTGTACTTTCATAAATGAATGAATTAGAGAATCACGCAAATTTACAACAAAAGGCACAGACCTGCAACTGTACCACCTGAAGTATTCGACCACTTATGAGCAAACAGAAACAAGCCCGTGCCTGGCACGCGCCTTCCTGAAGTTTCCTGCTCATCAATAAAAGTGTCGAATTTCCGGTGGTGAGGACAGGAAGATATATAATATGTCGTTTTTACAAAACCTTGTCATGCAAATATAAGGAGATATTCTCGGAAAACAATACAAAAACACAAATTTCACAAACCAAAAGTCTATTATGTTACAATTGCAAACTTCCGAAGAAGCCCCAAAATTATACCATTGACTATCAACTGATTACAAATAGCAAATTCTTAAATTGTCAAACTTTTTCACTTGACTTCATAGCTCCTTTAGCCTAACTTTGATAGGCTTACAATTAATTATTAACCACAAAACACTTATCATTATGAAACGATTTTTTATCTTTGCAGCAATGCTGCTGACGCTGACAGTTTATGCCGGGACTTCAGATGAAGATCCACCTTTAATCACGCCTGCTGTCGAACAGATTATCCTGGTACCACAGGACATGTACGATATCGACAGAACTATCGCATCATGCAGATATTCTTTATCAGAAGATTGGATATCGATATTCTGCTTCGGCACTGGCAGCGAGACCAACCTGTACCTTGTAGATGATAATGGGCGTATCCTGCAATGCACATGCATCGATCCGGCCAACACACCAGTCATTACATTTGACAAACCTGTTACAGATGGCATTTACTATATCGTTCTGGATTCCGGAAAATACTATGGAGAAGGACGTATATTGATATAATAACGCACAAATGGCGCAAGAGCCTCGGTACCGATGAAGTATTCGACCACTTGATGAGCAAACCAAGGCATCCTTGCGCCATAACTGACTTTTCAAACAAATTACAAACCTGATGAGACTTGGCCATGCCTTTATTTGGGTGGTCTTGTTCATGCAGTTATGCTCATCCTGCATGATAAAGCCCCAAATGAATCTGAGAACTATCCGTGAACTGGAAACGAAGATCGACACATCTGCGGACAGTATTCTGAATATTATTTCAAAAACATCTCCTTCGACGCTCAAAGGCTCAAAAGTCAAGGCTCGTTTTCACTTATTATATTCCATTGCCTTAGATAAAAGCGGAATCGATATAAAAAGCGACAGCATCATATCTCCTGCACTGAAGTACTATTTACGTAAACCGGAATCACACCATAAGCTTCAGACACTGTACTACACGGCCAGGGTGCAAGAAAACATTGAAGATTACGCTGCTGCGATGGAGTATCTTGCACAGGCCGAGACCATGCTTGATCAGTCCAAAGACCCAAAAATCGCTGCATTGATCTATGCATCTAAAGGAAGAATATACACAAGGATGCTCGAATACAATCAGGCAGAGGCCAATTTCAACAAAGCCGCCTCCGAATATCTCAAGTCTGGAGACGAAAACAGGTACATAGCGAATATGCTTCGCGCAGCTGACTGCATGCTGATGTCAGGAATCAATGATAAGGCATGCCGGATAATTGCTGAAATCGAGAAGGATTTCAGCGGATTGAGTCAAAGCAATCTCAACAAACTGTTTATTCTGAAACTGAAAGCCAGCGAGGTTAACAATCCCGAATCCACTGAAACAATACTGGCAGAATATCTTTCTTCCATAACCAACCCTTCTGTGACAGACTGGCTATTCGCGGCAAGGATATATATCGACAAAGGAAAAGCAGAAGAAGCTTTTACCGCTCTGGACATGCAGAGGAAGCACAAAGGGATCAATGCCACATTTCACTATCTGATGGCACTGGCCTTCAAACTGGATTCGAGATATGAAGAAAGTCTGGAAGAGTTCATGAAATACACCAGACTGAGCGGGACAATCGGGAAAAACATCCTTTCGCAGGACACGAGATTCGTCGAGGAAAGATTCAGACAGCAAAGAGTGCTGGAAAAGGAAAAGAATAAAAGAATCGTGTTTTCTTTGGCTTCTGTCATTATCTTTCTGGCATTTGCACTTGCTGCGGCTACGACAGGAAGCATCCGCAGAGAACTGAAAATCAGAAAGCTAGAAGAAGATAGCCTAAGAAGACAGATAGACGAGCTGATGCTGGAGAGAGAAGAGCTTGTCACCCTTGAACAGGAGAACCGCGAAGGTCGGAAAATCATCAAGGACA
Source organism: Bacteroidales bacterium (assembly GCA_017630215.1). GTDB lineage: Bacteria > Bacteroidota > Bacteroidia > Bacteroidales > UBA932 > Cryptobacteroides. The sequence goes on from JAGBVR010000007.1 coordinate 84,591, forward strand.
GGCTCCGCATCATAGACCAATTTGTAATGAGTGATGCTTTCAATGACAGCATTTTCGAATCCAACGCAGCTGCGACATTAAAGGAAATAATCAGCGACAGAGTGGAATTCGTGAGACAGAATCGTCTGATATTCAATCAATCCTCTCCGAAATTCATAGCCTACCTGACAGGCAAAGGACTGTCCGACATCGAAATAGACCATTGCTGTCTGTATGCAATAGGTATGAACGGAAAGATGGTCACGACATTCACCAATGCAAAACGTCACTACCATATAGGCAGTGACGTCCGCAAAAAACTGGGATTAAACATCCATGACACCAATATCAGCATATACATCCGCAATCTCCATCATCAGATGCAAGGCTGATATGGAAGAGGACACTTAGTCTATATTTGGCTCATCCCATACTATTGTTTCCACACATTTCAGTGTCTGGTTCTGGTCTCCCACTGACAGAGCGAATTCGCCAGCCTCAAGAGTCCATTTTCCATAATAGTTCACAAATGCAAGATCCTTTGCCGTAACCTCAAGTTCCACGGTCTTGGTTTCGCCTGGAGCAAGTTCTACCTTGTCGAAAGCACGCAGACGGCGTACATCCGGAGTAGAGCTGGCATACATATCACTTGAGAACAAGAGAACACTTTCCTTTCCGGCCACATTACCCTTATTGGTAACATCTACTGTAACCTTGAGTACGTCATCAGCCTTGAATTCTCTGTGTGATACAGTCATGTTCGAATAAGCAAACCTGGTGTAGCTGAGACCGTGTCCGAACGGCCACTGCACATCCATAACGGCATTGTAATTATACACGCCTTCCATTGTGCCCTGGTTTTCTGCCGGCTTATAGTCATATACAGCGAACTTGTTGGTGTACTTAGGATATGTGAAAGGAAGCTTTGCACTGAAGTTCGCCTCACCAGCAAGAAGAGTAGCAAGAGCGTCTGCGCCGTAATTTCCCGGAAGAAGAATATCTACAATAGCAGTTGCAAGCGGCTCGATCTCACGGATGATTCTTGGACGTCCTTCGTTAAGGATGAGGACGATAGGTCTGCCTGTAGCTGCAAGAGCTTTCACAAGCTCGATCTGATTATCCGAAAGATCGAGATCTTCGTCATTACCCGGAGTCTCGCAATATGTATTCTCACCTATGCAGGCAACGATAACATCAGACTTGCGCGCTGCTGCAACAGCCTCTCTGATGCTTGTAGCCTCATCGAACTTCCAGTTGCCGCTCATAAGGTCATATTCTACGCCAGGAACATATGTGACATTGTCGAACTTAGCGTCGAGAGCCTCATAGATAGTATTGTACTTTTCAGTGAACTCAGGGATAGATGCACCCTCACCCTGCCATGTGTATGACCAGCCTCCGTTGAGGGTTCTGATAGAATTGGCGTTAGGACCTGTCACAAGTATACGGAGATTCTTCTGAAGAGGAAGGATGCCATTATTCTTGAGGAGAACTTCAGACTCGATCGCTGCTTCATATGCGAGCTTTGCGTGAGCCTCACCACCGAACTCCGGATAATCCTCAAGCATTGTGTCCGGCTTATCGAAAAGGCCGAGACGATACTTCAGACGAAGAACTCTTCGCGCAGCATCGTCAATACGCTCCATTGAAACCTCACCTTCCTCGACAAGTTCCTTGAGATCGATCGCAAACTGACACTCGTAAGGAACCATTGCCATATCAATACCTGCATTGATCGCAAGCTTGACAGCTTCCTTCTTTGAAGAAGCTACGCGCTCACGGGTATAAAGGTTATTGATATCAGCCCAGTCTGTAACTATCATACCGTCCCAGTTCAGTTCTTCCTTCACCCACTGTGTGAGAAGTTCCGTATTGCAGTGGAAAGGCATTCCATTGTTGCTGGCCGAATTGACCATGATACTGAGTGCGCCAGCCTGCATAGCCTCCTTGAAAGGATCGAAATGTTTCTCTCTGAGCTCGGAAGCAGCGATTGAAGCAGGTGTACGGTCCTGACCTGTCACAGGCACGCCATATCCCATGAAGTGCTTTGCACAGGCTGCAATATGATAAGGACCGACATGGTTCGGATCCTCGCCCTGCATACCTCTTACCTCAGCGACAGCCATCTGAGCATTCACATAAGTATCCTCCCCGAAGCTTTCCCACATACGGGGCCACTCAGGATTTCTTCCAAGGTCCATTGTTGGAGAGAAGGTCCAAGGCACATTGGCAGCACGGCTCTCATAAGCTGTAACCATACCCATATTGTAGGCGTGGTTTCTGTTGAACGAAGCTGCAATATTGATTTCCTGCGGAAAGAGGGTTCCTCCGAGCACATAAGAAGTACCATGAATATGGTCAAGTCCATAAAGAGTCGGAGTACCGGTAGCCTCGAATGTGATGCGGTTAAGTTCCTGGATGAACTTGTCATAACCTTCAGGTGTCTGGGCTATTCCACCAGGGGTGTTCAGAATGGAACCCACCTTGTAAGTCCTGATGATCGAATCTCCTGCAGGAGTGATTTCCAAGCCATCTGCAATAGCTGTAGAAGTGATCTGAGTCATCTGTCCGATCTTCTCCTCCAGGGTCATTTCCTTGAGCAGTTTTTCGACCTTTGCCTCGATGTCCTTGTCTTGAGGAATCGCAGGGGCTACCTTTGGCGTAGTGTTGCAGGCAGTCAGAGCGACCAATGCCGCTGTCAAAGCAATAAATCTGTTCTTTTTCATAATTATTCAGTGTGTAAGTTAGTTTCTTGATGCAAGTAGAAGTTCGCCAAGTTCCTTGATGTCGCGGCAGATCAAGTCTGGCGGGAAGAATTCCGGAGCAGGGTTGGTACGGGCATCTTCAGCCACAGCTTCTGCAGTCTCAATGGTGGTTTCTCCTGAAAGGACAAGTACTCCGAAAGCGCCTGCATTATGTGCCATAGCCGTATCTGTATAGATTCTGTCTCCTACCATGGCTATTTCTTCCGGTTTCAGACCATGGCGGTCCAAAATTCCCTTGAGCATATTCGGATCTGGCTTGCCAAGAGTGATGTCAGGCTTGCGTCCTGTTGCATGCTCTATACATTTGCAGATAGATCCGCAATCGACAAGTACCGTCCTCTGGTCGGTAGGGCATACGCGGTCCGGATTAGTCGCGATATAAGGGATACCCTGCGATGCCCACCATGAAGCGCGGCAGAGTCTTGAATATTCCAATGTCATATCGAAAGCAGCCACAAGTACGTCAGGGACATCATCCGGATCATCCGCACAACTCTCGAAACCGGCTTTCTCGAACTGAGATATCATACTAGGAGTTCCAAGCAGGAAAAGACGTTTTGCCGAAGGATATTGCGCCTTGATATAATCTATAGCGGCCAATGAAGTGGTGTACATATTGTCTTCATCAGCCTCGATGCCAAGGCCTTCAAGTTTCTTCAGATAATCTGCTACGGATTTTGAAGGATTATTGGTCAGGAACGAATAGCCGATTCCATTGGCCTTCATTTCGGCAAGAAAATCTATGGTAAACGGGAAAAGGGTCGTGCCCATATAGATCGTGCCGTCCATATCCAATGCCAGATGACGGATCCTGGAAAGCTTCTCCTTCAGCTCAGGAGTAAGAGTATGGTTGTGGTTCGGTTTCATATATAATTATAATTCAAACATTTGCGAAGGATATTGCCTAGGCAGGCAGCGAAGGGAAATACTACCCTTTTCCACGCCGATCTCTCGGAGAGCCGATGCCGCACTCTTGTAGGCAAGGTCATGTGTGTTGTTGTTCTCACTCAGATGGCAAAGGAATATATTCTTCAGGCCGGGATGCCAGAACCTCTTTATGGCGCTTGCGCACTCATCATTGCTCAAATGGCCGCAACCCTGCACTATACGCATTTTGAGTTCATATGTATACGGTCCGCTCATCAGCATATCCATATCATAATTCGACTCCACCACGACCGTATCGGCCTGACGGGCAAACCCTACCGCTTCATCAGTCATACGACCGATATCGGTCATTATCACGAACATACGTCCATCCACCCTCACAGCATATCCTACAGTCTGCGTAGCATCGTGTGGAACAATGAAATAACGCACCTGCATTCCTGCGACTTCATTCCACTCCCCTTCTGTCAGTATTTTCCTGCACGGACCGATTGTCGGAGCCGTAAATGTATGACGGGCAAGTGCATCATGTATGGCCTTGGCCGTATATACAGGCTTGTTCAGACGCTTGCAGAAAGACCCCAGATGACGGATATGGTCCAGATGATCGTGCGTAACCAGCACAGCCGAAAAGGAATCCGTCGTAAGATTATATTCCTGGAGCGCCTTCTTGAGACGACGAAGGCTCACACCTGCATCGATCAGAATGCCACCATTCTCAGTACCAAGATAATAGCAGTTACCGCAACTGCCGCTGGAAAGACTCATGAATTTCACCATCAGTTCCCGCCCTCCAACACTTTATCGAGAAGAGCTTCCAGATCTGTTCCCGGCTCGTAATATATTGCCGGAAGTCCAGCCGCTATCGCCCCATCCACATTCTTCTGGGAATCATCGATGAAGAGCATATCTTCCGGGGCGCCGCCTATATCTTCCATCACAGCCTTGTAAAAAGCCTCTGAAGGTTTCAAAGCCTTCATCTCAAACGAAAAATAGCATTTGCGGAAGAGTTCCTCCAAAGTAGCACCAGCCTGTGCGAAAAGCTGTCTCGAACGCGGCAGGCATATCGCATTATTGTTGCTAAGCATGTAAAGGTCATACATCCGGGACAATTTCTGCAAAAGTGATATCTTATAAGGTTCGATCCCCGTCAAGATATGCCACATCGCTCTGTCCACATCTTCTGCAAGCGAACCCGGGCGGGACTCAGAAAGAACTATCTGTCTGAAATCCTCAGCACTAAGTATTCCCTCTTCCAGATCTCCATATATACCTTTCTGGTGACATGGATCGATGATTTCATCTATCCTGTCATATCCCAGATACTCCTTGAAGGCTCTCTTGCAATCCTCTATATCCAAGTCCACAAGGACACCTCCCATATCAAAAATCAAAGCTTTTCTATTCATTTTCCTCCTCACAATATTTCTTGATCACGCCATATGCATCCTGCACTCCCAACTCTCCGGCACGTGACAGGTCAATACATCCTTTCTCCTTATCCTTCAAGTAGATAAGAACCAATCCTCTGTTAAAGAACGCATCTCCCATATATGGGTACAGTTCTATGGCTTTTGTATAGTTTTCAATTGAATTCACATGTTCCGAAGACAGACAGTAAAGATTGCCAAGATTATAATACACATAAGGCAGATCAGGAACAATCTCCGCTGCTCTCTTAACATCTTCTATTGCATCGGTATAGTCATACTGACGGATCACCTGATCCTTGACACGAGCCCTGGTATTGCCGGAATCATCCATTGAAAGGACCTGCACATTACTTTCGATAGAAGATATGAAATCAATCATTTCAGCTCTAAGCACACCACGGTTCAAGTGATAGAATGCCGAGTACAACGCATTGAATCCCGCAGCACCATCTTCAGCATCTTCGATTGCCTTGCCATAGTAATTCAGTGCAGAATTGAACTGCTTGCCATCATACTCATACAAGGCCCTCAGGAAGAGTTTTTCTGCTGAAGCACTTCCTTCCCAGGCCGCAGTCTCCACTCCGGCAAGTTCTTCTGCGGAAAGCACCTCTGTAGAATTAAGCACTTTCACGCCCACAGGCAGCTGATTCTCGAAACGGGTGATCAGAGGATTCTCATACCCTCGGTTCAGAGCATAGACAGTATTATCCTTTTCTCCTGTCAGCACGAATTTATACAATGACCTCAGACGTATGTCAATATCCCTGTGCTGAAGCAATTCATCATTGAAATCCTTCTTTGCAAATTCGGCATCCAGTGAAAGAAGAGAACTATACTTCTTCGTCGTATCAGCAAAAGATCCCGCATCTGTTACATTTTTAGCACGGTATTCCGCAACCTTCCTCTGGGCAATTTCGTAGTCTTTCCTGGCCTCTCTGTTCCGTCCCAGAAGATTTTTAACATACGACCGGTTCATATATGCCTTAGCAAAATCCGGATACAGCCCGATAGCGCGATCATAATCTTCCAATGCGTTCTGATATTGTCCCAGTTCGATGAAGATAGAAGCTCTGTTGAATATGGCAAGGACATTGTCAGGATTGATATTAAGCACTCTATCCATATCATCCAGAGCATCCTGGTAGGCTCCGAGCTGAGCGCTGATAAGACCGCGGTTGTACAGGGTCAGAGCATTCCCCGGTTCATCCTGCAAGACTCGGTTCAGATCCTCCATCGCTTCCTTATAACGTTCTTGCTCATAAAGCATTATGGCCCTGTTGAAATATGCGAAAGTATTTGCAGTATCCAGTTCGATAGCCCTGTCCATATCCGCCATTGCCATGTCATATTTTTTCTGAGCGGCATACAGACGTCCCCTGCGGACATACCCCTCCGGATCAAAACGGTCCAGTTTGATTGCTTTATTATAATCATGTACAGCCTTAAGGGTATCCCCCATGAAAAGCCAGCTGGCTCCCCTGTTAAGATATGCAGAAGGATCCTTCGGCTCTTTCCTTATGTACCTGTCGAAATCGCTTATGGCATTATCGAACTGCTGCGCCAGGAAGTATGTTACTCCGCGACTGAAATACAGACCTTCATAACCGGGACGCAGATCGATTGCCTGCTGCAAGTCTTTCAAGGCCTGATCATAATTTCCGAACCGGCTTTCGGTAATACCCCGGTAATGCCATCCGGATGTAAAGACAGGATTCAATCTTACCGATTGGTCAAAATCCCGCTTGGCGCCACGAAGATCGCCAAGATTATATTTTGCTATTCCTCTGAAAAAGTATGTATAATAATCCGTGGTATCCAGACGTGAGAGTACATTGAAATTTTCTATAGCGAGAGCATACTTACCATCAGCCAAGGCCTGTCTTCCACGCATAAAGAACACATCCTTGTCGTATTGGGCATAAACCTCACGTCCTCCGGCAATAAGGAGGATGAAGATTACGGCAATACACTTAAGCACTTTATGCATATAAATTTTATGATGTTATTGTTTTTTCCTAATTTTGGCGGGCAATTTACAAATATAGTCATTTATTGCACGGATGCAGACAAAAAACATCAAAAAATATATATACGCGGTAGTTTTATCGGCAATTTTACTTATGTCATGTCCGAAAGCCTACGCTCAGAACACCAGACTGACGATGCACAAGCCGGCCCGCAACCTCATCACCCGGGAAAAGCTGGAGCGAGAAGTGTCCTTTCTGGCCGACTCAATCTGTCAGGGCAGAGCTACAGGTACAAGAGGAAGCGTCGAAGCGGCATTCTGGATTTCCGAAAAGTTCAAGGCTTCCGGACTGCTCATGTTCGGGGAAGGATGGGGACATTCCCTTATCACCGAAAACGGCACTACAGGCCATAACATCATGGGATTCCTCCCGGGGTCATCCAAGACACATCCTGACAGATACATAATTGTGGGAGCGCACTACGACCATCTCGGAACGGCAGGCACGCGTCTCTATCCCGGAGCCGACGCCAATGCATCCGGCGTCGTTGCGATGACATCTCTGGCAGACATGCTCGCCACCACACGATCGATCGGACGTTCATACGGAAGCAACATCATATTCGTGGCTTTCGACGCCAAGGAAATGGATATGGCCGGATCCAAGAAGCTCTGGGAATCAATCGCTAACGGCGAACTGACCGACCCTGTCAGCAAAAAGAAAATCACAAAGGACAAGATCGCCTTCATGGTCAATATAGACCAGATAGGAAGCAGCCTGGCGCCTCTGGACAAGGAGCGCGAAGACTACATCATAATGCTGGGAAACCCTTATCTCAAAAGGGCATACAATGATATGCTGAAGGTCTGCAATGAGTATTATGACATCGGGCTTGACCTTGGTTTCACATATTATGGAAGCGATAACTTCACAAAACTTTTCTACAGACTTTCAGATCAGAAGGTCTTTGCCGAAAACAGGATTCCGGCATTCATGTTCACTTCCGGCATTACCATGAACAACAACAAGCCACGTGATACAGCTTCCACCCTCAACATGGATGTATTCCGAAAAAGAATCTATCTCATCTATCACTGGATAGAGAAATTGCTTTAAATCCAGATATTATTGCTATATTTGTAGTTTACGCACGCATGCGAAATGCGTAATTTTACAAAACAGCTGAAAATGAAAGCATTCTGGAAAGTCCTTAAGCGGTTCGCCGCTCCGTATAAGAAATATCTTGCAGGGTCTGTGGTACTGAATCTGTTCTCGGCAGTGTTCAACATTTTCTCCTTTGCCCTGCTCATCCCCATCCTGAACATTCTCTTCAAGATGGACACCAATGTCTACGAATTCATCCCATGGAACGGAATGCCGGACAAGGAGACATTGATGAACAATTTCTACTGGTACATCAGCGGACTCATTGACAGATGGGGAGGATCGGTAACCCTTCTGATTCTCGGCGTAGTCTTCGGCCTGATGACCTTGCTCAAGACCAGCTGCTATTTTGCATCTTCAGCAGTGATGGTACCGCTTAGAACCGGTATCGTAAGAGACATCAGGACAATGGTTTACAACAAGCTCCTGAGTCTTCCTATGGGATTTTTCTCAAAGCAGAAGAAGGGCGACATCATCGCCAGGATGAGCGGAGACGTAACTGAGATCGAAGTTTCCATCATCAGCTCGCTGGATATGCTCATCAAGAACCCGATACTCATCATCAGCTATTTTTCAGCTCTTATATACCTCAGCTGGGAGCTTACTCTTTTCACTGTCACAGTAGTCCCTATGATGGCCTGGGGAATGAGCGCCATCGGAAAGAAACTGAAGAGACAGTCTCTGGAAGCCCAGAGTAAATGGAGCGAGACAATGGCACAGCTTGACGAGACACTCGGAGGCCTCCGCGTAATCAAGGCATTCATCGCCGAAGACAAGATGAAGGAGCGATTCGCGGCCACTGCTGACGAATACAGGAAAGCATCAGCAAAAGTCGCTGTCAGACAGGCATCCGCACATCCTGTAAGCGAATTGCTGGGCTCTATAATGATCATGATCGTCCTTTGGTTCGGAGGATCCCTTATACTCAGCGACAAGGCGCCGATCGACGCCCCGACCTTCATTTTCTACATGACAATCCTCTACAGCGTACTGGCCCCTCTGAAGGAGTTCTCCCGTGCCAGCTACAATATCCCTAAAGGACTCGCCTCTATGGAAAGGGTGGATACCATCATGAATGCCGAAAACGACATCAAGGAACCTTCTGCACCAAAGAAGCTCGGAGGCTTCAGCGAGTGCATCCGCTTCGAAGGGGTCTCATTCAGCTACGAGGAAGGGAAAGAAGTACTTCGCGAAATCGACATCACCATTCCAAAGGGAAAGACAGTGGCACTTGTGGGTCAGTCTGGATCTGGAAAATCCACATTGGTGGATCTCATTCCAAGATATTACGACGTCGCAGAAGGCAGGATCACATTGGACGGTACAGACATCAGGGATTTCCGGGTAAAGGACCTCCGCAGCCTCATCGGAAATGTAAACCAGGAAGCTATCCTCTTCAATGATACGATATTCAACAATATCGCCTTCGGAGTGGAAGGAGCGACAATGGAACAGGTGATCGAGGCTGCCAAGATCGCCAATGCCCATGACTTCATCATGGAAAAGGAAGATGGCTATCAGACCAATATCGGCGACAGAGGAGGCAAACTTTCAGGAGGTCAGAGACAGCGCATAAGCATCGCCCGTGCAATTCTGAAGAATCCACCCGTACTAATCCTCGACGAGGCCACATCAGCCCTTGACACAGAATCGGAGAAAATCGTCCAGGAAGCTTTAGACAGGCTGACATCCTCCCGGACCACCATTGCCATTGCCCACCGCCTCTCCACCATCAGAAATGCCGACGAGATATGCGTGATGCATGAGGGCAGAATAGTTGAAAGAGGAAGGCATGAAGAACTCATAGCAATGGACGGCTATTATAAGAAGCTGAATGACATGCAGGCGCTCTGATGAAGCATAGGAAAAGATACATATGGGCTGTAATACTCTGCTGCTATTTTGCAGCGGTCATATTTCTATGCCTGGCCAGACCGCAGCATATACCGGCTGTTCAAACAATGATCTGGGGGATTCCGACTGACAAGATTGCCCATTTCCTCATGTTTCTTCCGTATCCGGTAATAGCATACATAGCATTCAGACCATCAGGAGAAAGAAAATGGGCGCACTTGCTCGTTCTCACAGCTGTGTTTGCCGTGGGAATAGGGATGGCAATAGGAACCGAGCGGCTGCAAGGTCTGGCAGATTACAGAAGCTATGAAATAGAGGATTTTTACGCCGATGTGTTCGGCATGGAATGTTCTTCACTCATAACTGCCCTTTACATCATTATCAAGAAACATAAGACATGACTTTGAAAAAATTCATACTCACTACATTTACATTCCTTGCACTTTGCACCGGTTCTTTTGGCCAAAGTGCCATCATGCAGGATTTCCAGCCGGTCTGCGACTCTCTTGACGTCATGCTTAAGAAAAACAGGGACGTCAAAGGAAAGCTCAGACTGAAGAGTATAATGAAGAGAGGAAAGGTACTCGATATATACTTCACCGAATCTTTGGGAGACTATCCGTGGAGAGAAGGTGATCCCGAATGGTTCAGGAAAGAGTTGAAAAAGCGCTTTCCTGAAAAGTATAAAAGCTACGGTTTGGGAGCAGTATATAGCAAGAACATAGCCTTGAACAGGCTGGTAACTGCAGAACTCGGATTCGACGGAAGTCCTGACACCATGAAGGAAGCTGTCAAAAAGCCGGCCGGCAGAAAGAATCTCGTCACGGAAATCGGGCGGGACATATACAGCAAAGGATTGAGCGGCAAAAATATAGCTGTATGGCAGAGTCACGGAAGATATTTTGACGAAAACTCCGAACGATGGATATGGCAGCGCCCATGCCTTTTCCAGACTGTCGAGGACATGTTTACCCAAAGTTTCGTACTTCCCTATCTGGTACCAATGCTGGAAAACGCCGGAGCATATGTAATGCTTCCTCGTGAAAGAGATGTTCAAAGACATGAAGTCATAGCGGACTTCGATGTGATCGATCAGGCCTATGGTAATGCTTATTATAAGGAAAGCGGCAAATGGACAGACGCCGGTCCGGGCTTTGCTGCCCTTAAACCGATATACACTGGCTTGGAAAATCCTTTCACCACAGGATCAGCCCGTAAAGCAGGATGCGTTATGGAAGGAAGCAAGGGCGAATCTACAGCCATATGGCGTCCGGAAATCCCGGAAAGAGGCGAATACGCAGTCTACATTTCATATAAATCTCTTCCAGAAAGCACGCAAAATGCCCATTACACAGTCCACCATCTTGGCGGAAGCAGCGAATTCATTGTAAATCAGAAGATCGGAGGCGGCACATGGATCTATATCGGCACATTTGAATTCGACAAAGGTTCTGAGGGTTACGTAAGTCTGAGCAATGTTACTCCCGCCGGTCACGAGCATGACAAGCGCAGTATAGTAACTGCAGATGCCGTACGTTTCGGAGGAGGAATGGGCAATATAGCCAGAAAGCGCAAAGGATCCGAAGAAGAAGCTGTAACTTCCGGCATGCCTCGCTCTGCAGAAGGTGCACGCTACTGGCTGCAATGGGCCGGAGTGCCGTCAGACATATTCAGCCAGAACGAGCAGCAGAGCGATTATAAGGACGACTACATGTCCAGAGGAGACTGGGTCGAGTGGATAAGCAGAGGCTCTGACATGAATCCGTCCAAAAAGCCGGGCAAAGGTATACCTGTAGATCTGTCATTGGGATTCCATTCAGATGCAGGTATTACCCCGAATGATTCCATTGTCGGCACATTAGCTATATATACATTAAGATCCGAAGGGTCTGAAAAGCTTCCGGGAGGCGAAAGCAGAATGACCAGCAGAGAGTTCGCAGACCTTGTCCAGAGCCAGATCGTAAATGACATACAGGCTACTGACAATCCCGAATGGAGCAGAAGATGTGTGTGGGACAGATCATACAGGGAATCGCGCACACCTTCCTGCCCGGCGATGCTCTTGGAACTTCTATCGCATCAGAACTTCGCAGACATGAAATACGGACTGGATCCGGCATTCAGATTCACAGTAAGCCGTGCCGTATATAAAGGCATGCTTAAATACATGAGCAACCGCTATGGAACCCCATATGCTGTACAGCCGCTTCCCGTGGGCGAAATGGGAGTGATTTTCGGTAAGCATGGCAAGGCTGTCATCAGCTGGAGAGAGACTCCCGATCCTATCGAGCCGACTGCTAATGCGACCGGATTCATACTCTACACAAGAGTAGACGATGGTGGATTCGACAGTGGAAAGAAGGTAGAGTTCACTCTGGGTAAAGACGGGAAATATACAACGGAAGTGGATATCAAGCCCGGCAAAATATACAGTTTCCGCATCTCGGCATTTAACGAAGGTGGAGAGTCTTTTGCTTCTGAGACTATGAGCATCGGCATCCCATCAAAGGGAGTATCCGAAAGAAATGTACTGATAGTCAATAATTTCGACAGAATCAGCGGCCCAGCATTCATTGACACTCCCGAATACGCAGGATTCCGTAACGACCTGGACAGCGGAGTACCTCATATCAGGGACATCGCATTCATCGGAGAAATGTACCAGATGAGACGAAATTCCGAATATGTCTCGAATGACAATCCCGGCTTTGGTGCGTCATATGACGATTATGCAGGGAAGGTCGTTGCCGGAAACACATTCGATTATCCATACGTACATGGAAAGGCATTCATGAAAGCGGGATACGCATTCTTTTCATGCAGCAATGAGACATTTGCCAGTGATACGACTTTCATGAAAGCGGCATGGATGACCGACCTGATATGCGGAAAACAAGTTACGACCAAGGCTGGAAACAGCAAAGAAGGACGTTACACCATTTTCAATACTGAAATGCAGAATGCACTCAGAGCATATACATCAGAAGGAGGAAATCTGCTCACAAGCGGTGCTTATATTGCGACAGATATCTGGGATCGGGTATATCCGGTACAGATTGACAGTACTTTCAAGGCAAAGTCAATAGCTTTCGCGCGAGAAGTCCTTGGGTATAAATGGGTCAGGAATCACGGAAGCAAGGATGGCGAAGCAAGATTCGTTAAAAGCAGCAGATTTGACAGCCGTAACGGAAAAGCTTTCGGATTCCACAACCAAGTGAACGAAAGATGCTACAGCGTAGAGACCCCTGACGGACTTTCACCGGTCTCAGCCAAGACCGGAAGCACGTTCCTGCGCTACTGTGACACGGATATTTCTGCAGGAGTATGCTATGTCGGCAAAGGTTATAAAGCCGTCAGCATCGGGTTTCCGATTGAAACCCTTGAGGAAGAAAAGAATATTGACAACATAATTAAGAAAACTTTAGAATTTTTCAACAAATGACCGCAAGAGAAGCTGAGATCATCGAACTGATCCGCAAAGAAGTCAAGCCGGCACTCGGATGCACAGAACCGATAGCTGTCGCACTCGCTGTTGCAAAGGCAATGGAAATCATCGAAGAGAAGTGCGCCCCTGACACTGATTGGAGAATGGGAGAAAGCTATGGCCTCAGAATCGAGGTCAGCGGCAATATCCTTAAGAACGGCATGGGCGTCGGCATCCCTGGAACAGGAATGGTAGGACTTCATATCGCTGCTGCCCTCGGAGCAGTATGCGGAAAATCCGAATACGGTCTGGAAGTCCTGAACGATCTGGATGAGAGCTCAATAACACGCGCGAAAGAGCTCGTGGAAAGCAAGTCTGTCACAGTCGGATTGGCTGAAACCACCCTGAAGCTTTATGTCAAAGCAAAAATTGACTATAATGGTCATTGTGCGTCGGCAGTCATCGAAAACGATCACGACAACATCGTAGAGACCTGTCTGGACGACTGCACATTGTCCTCTGTCAGAAAGAAAGCCGGAGCCGAATGTCAGGACCAGAAGACGACCCTCGATTACCATCTTACTGTCAAGGAAATCGTGGATTTCGCTTCAAGTGTAGCGTATGAAGACATTGATTTCATTCTTGAATCCCGAACCTTGAATCTTGCACTTGCCAATGAAGGACTCTCAGGCAAATACGGTCTGAAAGTCGGTTATGCTATCAACCTCGACGACAATCGTGAAGTATTCGGCGGGGACTTCCTCTGCTATGCCATGTCTCTTACTGCAGCAGCATCTGATGCACGCATGGCTGGCTGCACACTTGCAGCAATGAGTAATTCGGGAAGCGGAAACCAGGGAATAACAGTCACAATGCCTGTGATAGCATACTCCATCAGATATGGGACAGATGACGAAAGACTGGCCAGAGCATTAGTACTCAGCCATTTGATAGCAATCCACATCAAAGGTTATCTCGGCAAGCTCTCAGCACTCTGCGGTTGCGTGATTGCGTCTACCGGATCTGCCTGTGGTTTAGTATATCTCAGAGGCGGCGACTATGAACAGATCTGCGCGGCCATCAAGAACATGATCGGAAACATTACCGGAATGGTATGTGACGGCGCCAAGGTAGGCTGCGCAATGAAAGTGGCATCCGGAGTATCCAGCGCTCTTCAGTCAGCAGTACTCGCCCGTGAAGGCATATGCATATCTGCACACGACGGAATCATTGAAAATGATATTGAAAAGACCATCCGTAATCTTGGACAGATCGGATCTGTCGGAATGCAGTCTACTGACAATATGATCCTTGATATAATGGTCTGCAAATAAACCTGATCTACGATAATCCCAGCATATCCCGCCATGCCTCACAAACTCCTATTGAGAATCGTGAGTTATGACGGGATGCTTGTATTATACAAGTCCGTAATTGAGCCCGTTAAACTTGAAATCCCGCTTATGAATATGCCGTATCGGACCATAATTACGGAATTTAGAAGAATTAAGAATATCCTATCTGGAATTTCATTATTTTTTCAACCGGTTAACAAAAATATTTCATATCTTTGCTTAAGATATTAAAAGGTTTTAAAATATGAGTAAATTTACCTTGCCAAAAGACGGAGGGCTGATCGAGGCCGGACTTCCTATCGGAATCAAGCATAGTTACGAAAGAATACCCGCTCATATCTTTGAGGATGAGGAGGTTGCAAGCGAACGTCTTGCCTTTAAGATTGCTGAAGCCATCAATAACTGCAAAGATGTCTATCGCCTCGGTCTAAGTACCGGATCATCTCCACTACCTCTTTATAAATCATTGGTCAGACTGCACAAGGAAGGAAAGGTATCATTCCAGAATGTCGAAATTTTCTGCATTGACGAATACTACCCTGCTCCGGCAGACAATCAGAGTCGCAACCGCAGATTATACAGTGACCTTCTGGCTCATATTGACATAAAGCCGGAAAATGTACACATACCAAAGATAAGCGAGGTACTTGAAACAGAAGCGATTACAGCATTCTGTGCGGATTTTGACGCAAAGGCTACCGGACTTGATCTTCTTGTCATGGGAACAGGAATGCAGGGGCAGGTAGGTTTCAATGAGGCGGGAGCTTCAGACAAAAGCAGAACGAGGACCGTCCTTCTACCGTACAGTTCAAGAAAGAGAGAATCCAAGAATTTCGCCAACATTGCAGAGACTCCGGACAAAGCCATTGCAATGGGTATTTCCACCATGCTCTCCGCCAAGAAGATCTATCTCATAGGATGGGGTGAAGACAAGGCTCAGATAGTTAAGCAGTTTACCGAGGATCCGATTGACCCTATGTGTCCGGTATCATTCCTTCAGAGACACGAAAACATTTCATCGTATATAGATGAGAATGCAGCCAGTCTCCTTATCAGGAATGTCGCACCTTGGCTTGTAGGTCCTTGCGAATGGACTCCAAAGTTCATCAGAAAGGCTGTGGTATGGCTTTGTGAGCAGGTTCACAAACCGATTTTAAAACTAACACAAGGAGATTATCTGAAGCACGGTCTGGGTGAACTCCTCGAACAGCATGGTCCTTATACTCAGATAAACATTAAGGTATTCAATGACCTCCAGCACACTATCTCGGGATGGCCGGGTGGAAAGCCGAACGCGGATGACAGTACAAGACCTGTCCCATCTGTCCCATTCCCTAAGAAGGTGGTAATATTCTCACCACACCCAGACGACGACGTTATCTCAATGGGAGGAACATTCATCCGTCTGGTGGAACAGGGACATGATGTTCACGTGGCATATGAGACTTCCGGCAATGTGGCTGTTCACGATGACGTAGTGCTCCAGCATATGGATGCGGCACGCGAACTTGGATTCGGCGACAGATTTGACGAAGTGAGGGAAATCATTGCATCAAAGAAACCGGGCCTTCCGGAACCAAGAGCTCTGCTTAACCTGAAGGGAGCTATCAGACGTGCAGAAGCGAAAAGTGCAGTCCGTTCATTCGGCCTCAACGACCAGACCAACTGCCACTTCCTTAACCTTCCTTTCTACGAGACCGGAGGAATCAAGAAGGGGGAAAGGACTCAGGCGGACATCGATATCATCATTGAACTTCTGCAGCAGGTTCAGCCACATCAGATCTATTTGGCAGGAGACCTTGCAGACCCTCACGGAACACACCGCGTATGTACCGAAGCAGTACTTGAGGCTATAAACCAGCTCAAGGGAGAAGCCTGGCTCGAAGATTGCCACGTCTGGCTTTACAGAGGTGCCTGGATGGAATGGGAGTTAGGAAAGGTAGACATGGCGGTTCCACTCAGTCCGGACGAAGTGATCAAAAAACGTCACGCCATCTACCGTCACCTCTCACAGAAGGATATCGTGCCATTCCCAGGCGAGGATCCACGTGAATTCTGGCAGAGAGCCGAGGAAAGGACTCAGAACACTGCGCGTCTATACGACGAGCTCGGCATGGCTGAATATCAAGCAATTGAAGTATTTGTAAAATTATTTTAACAGTTTCGCACCCTGAGCAAGGCAAAGGAACTAAAGAACATTAAGAATATGAGAGTAATTATCAATGAAAACAGTGCCAAAGGCTCAGTATGGGCTGCGCGTTATATCGTATCACGTATAAAGGCAAAGGCTGCTGTGACAGACAAGCCTTTTGTGCTTGGACTTCCTACCGGTGGCACTCCTGTGGCTACATATCAGGAGCTTATCCGCATGTACAAGGAGGGAGAAGTATCATTCAAGAATGTGATCACATTCAACATGGACGAATACGTGGGACTTCCGGAGGAACATCCTGAAAGCTACCACTCCTTCATGGCGAGAAACTTCTTCGATCACGTAGATGTGCCAAAAGAGAATATCAATATCCTTAACGGAAATGCAGAAGACCTCGCTGCAGAGTGCGCTGCTTACGAAGAAAAGATCGCAGCAGCCGGTGGTATCGACCTCTTCATGGGAGGTGTAGGTGAAGACGGCCACCTCGCATTCAACGAACCTTATTCATCACTTGTTTCACGCACAAGAGTAAAGAGCCTCACTTATGACACCATCCTTGTGAACTCCCGTTTCTTCGACGGAGACCTCAGCAAGGTTCCTACTACAGCACTGACAGTGGGTGTAGGAACTGTAATGGATGCAAAGGAAGTTCTCGTCCTCGCATTCGGTCACAAGAAGGCAAATGCACTCAAGGCTGCTATCGAAGGCGCATATTCACAGGCTTGCACGCTTTCTGCCCTGCAGGCACATCCTCATGGAATCATCGTTGCCGACGAACTCGCAGTAGGAGAACTTAAGGTAAACACATACCGCTACTTCAAGGATATAGAAAAGAACAATATCTAAATCAGCAATTTACAAAAAAGCCCTGTTTCAGACTGATCAGATGAAACAGGGCTTTTCGTTTTGCTATTAAAGGATTTTTGATTATGTTTACGGGTAATAACCTGAGCATTATGAAAAGATTATTGATTTTATTTACCGTTCTTATCTCTGTCATCTGCACAGCGAATGACTCGGTAGGACTTGAAATGATTCTCAAGGAACTGGACCAGTACATTGAGAAAAGTCCGACATACGTTATAGAAAAGGAAAGAAAAATCGACAATCTCAGAAACAGGCTGAAAAATTCTGCAGAAGAGCAGTCCTTCGAGCTGAACTTTGCTCTTTTTGAAGAGTATCAGTCCTACAGATATGACTCCGCATATTTCTATGCCAACCGTTCATTGGAACTTGCAAAAGCTCTGCAGAACAATGACAAGATAGTAAGATCCCAATGTGCGCTAGTATTCTGCTATCTGTCTTCCGGCTTATTTCTGGAAGCATTTGATGAAATGAATAAAGTTGATGCCTCGAAGACCACAGAGGAAATCAGAAAAGAATACTATTCACTATATAATCGTCTTTATTACGACGCATCAGATTTCAATGACACCGAAAGGTGGAGCGAGGAATATACCAGACTTGGCACAATTTACGCGGACTCACTTCTATCATTGGTAGCTCCCGGAAGCTATGAATATGTATTTACAGTAGCACAGAAAGAAATCAGGCATGCCAATTATTCACGATGCATAGATTTGTACAAACAGCTTCTGGCTGACTACAACATAAGCGACCACAACAAGGCTATAATAAACTCGAGCATCGGCGGCGCATATAAAGAATTGGAACAGCAAGACAGTTCAATGGTATATCTCGCCAAAGCCGCAATCTATGACATAATCTCCGGTACCAAAGAGACCACTGCTCTTTACCGACTGGCTGAAATGTTATGTCAGGCAAATGATTCAGACAGAGCATATACCTACATACATACTGCGATGGAAGATGCTGATTTCTACAATGCCAGACATAGGAAACTAAGCATAAACCCCATACTTCCCATTATTGAAAAAGCAAGGATGGAAGCTATCACCAGACAGAGAAACCAGATGGCGGTAACAGCCATTCTCTTCATATTGATGGTAATCATGCTTGGAGCGGCTTTCATCATATTCAGGAAGCAGCACAGAAAACTTCAGAGAAAAAGCCAGCAGCTGATCGAAGCCAACAGGATAAAGGAAGAATACATCGGTCACTCCTTCTATACTAATGCCGAGTATATCGCTGAAGTGGAGGAATTGTACAAAACCATACATCAGAAGATAACTGCAAGACAATATGAAGACCTGCAGAATATTTCCAAGCAGGCCAAGGTGAACAAAAAAAGAGAAAGCATGTATGAATCTTTCGACAAGTGCTTTCTGAAAATATTCCCTTCATTCATTACTGAATATGCAAAGCTCTTCCCCGAAGGCATCATAGATCGTAACGCGACTTCTCTCAGTCCGGAAATGAGAATCTTCGCTCTGATACGTCTGGGAATCACAGATAGCGAAAGAATATCTAAATTCCTGAATTATTCTGTACATACCATATACACATACAAGACCCGGGTCAAGACCAAGAGCATAGTAGATAACGATGAGTTCGAAAAGCGGATAAAGGCTGTGGAAATCGGATAAGGATCAGTTTGAAAACATTAATACAAGCCGTTGAATATCTAAAACGCACTTAGCTGGTATTCAACGGCTTGCATTTTATATACGACTAAACACATCTATACAATCTGTCAATATTTTCATATCCTTGTATACAGAAGGTATATTTGCCATAAAAGAGTGAAACATTAAAAATTGAACACATCATGTCATTCAAAAGACTACTTATGGCAGCAACGGCAGTTATGGTATCTACCCTTCTGTCAGCATGCAAACCGGAGCCGGCACCGGTAGACCCGGAAAAACCCGATGTAGAGCAAGAAAAGCCCGAAGAACCGGAAGAGGAAAAGAAAGACCCTGTGGCAGAACTCGAACTGGAGGGATATGCAATCTTCTTCCAGGACCGGACATCATGGGGAGCGACTCACATATACGGATGGAACAGTGCAGACGGCAGCGTAACAGACGCCTGGCCGGGAAATGCAGTGAACGGCACTGTAGAAATCGATGAAGTAACATATAAATACGTCGACATGGGGGCCGCATTGAATGATAAGACGATGAAGCTGATTTTCAATTGTAACTCCTCACAGAATACCCAGGACGGTTATGAAGTGACGATGAACCGTCATTACTACTTCAAGATAACTGACGACTCAGCAGAAGAAGTCGACCCTTACTTCTCAGAGGATGCTGGAGAGCAGTTCTCACTGAGTGCCACTTCAGCAAGCTTCGAGAGCCTCCCTACCGGTGGCAAGCAGTTGACATTGTCTGCAAAAAATCACGACTGGATGATAGACCTCGGCCAAAACGATTGGATAATAATTCTTGATGAGAACGGAGAGAAGGTCACATCCGGAAACAAGAGCGACAAGGCTCAATATCTTACACTCCATGCATCACCAAACGGCCTTCAGAGTGCTCGCGAGGCCAAATTTACCATTTCTTCCTCAGACAAGAGTCAGAACATTGAGTTCACAGTAAACCAAGCTGCTGCCAAGGCACCTTTCCTGAGTCAGTGGGTATTCCGTGACAACAAGAACACCTATTCCGTTTCATGGCCGCAAATGAATATCATCGGAGCGACGGACGGTTCTGCTGGACAGATCACGGTAGTGCGTTCAGAAGCCAACGCAGAGATTCCTTTCGTATGCAAAGTCGTGGGTAACAATCCTAATGTATCCACAATGGTAGAGGGAGACTACTGGCTCTATACATTCGATGCATCTATAGAAGCTGGAGCCGTAATCGCCTTCAATGCCACCATGGCAGGAGATAAGAAAGCGCCGAAATACTTTATAGTGGAATATCTGGACGGAGGCGAATGGAAATCTACAGAAGAAGACCTTCTTACTGCTTCTGAAGATGCTTCCATTAAATACACATATAAGCTTTCAGGAGAAGTATCCACCGGATCGCCAGACACATACCAGTACACTACGGTAATGCAGACATGCAGATTTGCGAATGCTGCAGAAAAGGTACAGATAAGATGCCGTGCTGTAGGCAATATCACATGCGACGGAAGCCGACAGGACATAAACGCGACATCAAATTCAGCCTGCAGTCTCCCAGACTTCGGTTTCACAGCTTCAGACGTACAGCTATATCCCGATGTAGCCATCACAGATACAAAGAAGGTTCTTATCCTTGGAAACTCATTCCACTATTATTTCAACCCTATGTTCATGCTCAGAGAAATAGCATGGAGCCAGGGAATTGATCTGAAGATCACGGCACACGTCAAGGGCTCTCAGTCCTTCGAGAAACACCTCCAGCTATCAAATTCTCTTGAAGCAATACAGAAGGGAGGATATGATTTCGCCATCATCCAGGACCAGAGTAAGAATCCAGCCAGACTTGCTGACGATCCGACAGGATATGCAAAGGTCAAGAACAATTGCGTGGAACTTGCAGACATGATACGTCAATACTCACCAGGATGCGATGTGATTCTCGATCTTACATGGGCTTATCCAAACTCGGACAATACATACGGAGGCTATGGCAGCTACGAGAATTTCGACAAACTGCTATACGACGGAGTCAGAGAAATGGCACTTGCATCCGGCTGCAGGGTAGCCCCTGTAGGAATGGCATTTGCACAGTCACGAGCAGAACATTCAGGATGGAGCCTTTATTTCTCAGGTGACGGGCTCCACCCGACACGCACAAGTGCTTTCCTTGAAGCTTGCGTGGAATATGTAACCATGTTCGGAAAGGAATTCAATTCTGTGGATGTGAACTGCAATGTAGCTGCAGACCGTGCGTCTTACATGCGAGACCTGGCCGAGAGCATTGTATTTGAGAACCCAGACACCGTAAACCCTGAAGAAGGTGGCGGCAATGGTGATGATGACGGTAAGGAAGAAGAGGAACTTCCTGCAGAAGGATGGCATATTGCGGGAGATGTTCAGGCTGAACTTACCAAGACAGCTGAGGGAACATATACAGCAACAGTGACCGCAAATGCGGGAAATCAGTGGAAGATACTGACTCCATCGGGGTCTTTCGGAGCAAAAGAAAAAGGGCTTTCGACCTTCAAAGGCAGTCTTTCTTCAGAGGCAGGAGAAAATGCGGAATTCGGATACACCGGAACTTACCAGATCACATTGACCGACAATGGTGACGGCACATTGGCTTACTCACTTGTATGCAATGATGCCTCGCTCAGACTCGGAAACAACTTTGACAACAATAACACACAATGGTCGTACTCTTCATCGACCTATGAATTTACAAACATCTCCGACAACACCTACAAGGTATCCTTCAAGACAACCCGCGGTAAATATTGGTGCATATATACTGCAGAGAATAAGAAATACGGCATAAGCAATGGAACTCCTCTTCTGGAGGGCGATCTTACAAGAGCTGCCAGCGACGGTTCTGCACGCTTCCCTCTTGCAGGTAAATTCTATATCATCGCGACCCTCACAGACGCCGGAACCATCAGTTGCAAACTCGAGATAGAAGAAAATATCAACGACGCTTTGTTCCGACTGACCGGAAGTTTCTCATCGAATGCATCATACAATGACTCAGCAGCATATGAATTCAAGAATGTCGGTAACAACACATATGAGCTCACAATTGATGCTGAAGCAGGAACAACATGGAAGGTACACTCATCTCCTTTTGCCACATTCTGTACAATGGAAGACGGCACATCAGCCACAGATGGAGAACTGCACACAAACTGGAAGGGGGCTTGCAGATTCAGCGAAGCAGGAAAATACAAGATTACCCTTTATCTGGGAATCGGGAATGAAAAATTCCTGACATACAGATATGATAAAGAATAACAACACAAAACGGTTGACAATCTTTTTTGTTGGTTAGTAGATTGTCTTCCCACCGGCCTTTCCTGTGAAGGACGGGCCGGTTTTTAAATAAGATTGACTATATTTACAGATAAAATCAACCATACTATTACTACACTATGATTAAAAGAAAAATCGGATTGGCGCTGAGTTTCATGATGCTCTTTGTTTGCGGTATCATATCAGCTCAGCAAAAGCAGAATGTCGCATACCAGGACGACCAGGTGCGCTTTACTGTAATTACAGACGGAGTAATCCGTCTTGAGTGGCAGCCTCAAGGCAAGTTCAACGATCTGG
Organism: Bacteroidales bacterium; assembly: GCA_017630215.1. Lineage (GTDB taxonomy): Bacteria > Bacteroidota > Bacteroidia > Bacteroidales > UBA932 > Cryptobacteroides. Next base: position 107,675 of record JAGBVR010000007.1, read on the forward strand.
CATCTTTTGTTGCTTCCGAAAGGGAATACCCTGCAGTAGATTACAAAATCAGAAAAGCAGGAAAGAAAGTCAGAATCGAGACAAGCAGAATGACACTCGAATATAAGACTGGAAGTGGAAAATTCACAGCCGCAAACCTCACTATCAAAGCTAACGACGGTTTCTTCACATGGAAGCCCGGAATGGAGCAGAAAGAAAACCTCAAAGGAACATTCAGGACCTTGGACGGACTGGACGGTGACCTGCAGACCCAGACATGGGTAGCCGACATGAAGAAAGGCGAGATCCGTCAGTTCGAAGACGGAATTCTGGCAAGGGACGGCTGGACACTCATCGACGAATCTGAAAGCTACCTTTTCGATGACTCTGACTGGGCATGGGTAAAGGAAAGAGAGGCTAAGGAATGCCAGGATTGGTATTTCATGGCTTACGGACAGGACTACAAGGCAGCATTGAAGGATTTCACCGTATTTGCAGGAAAGATGCCGCTTCCGCCACGCTTTACATTCGGATACTGGTGGAGCCGTTACTGGGCATATTCTGACAGAGAGATGCGCACTTTGGTAGACAAATTCCATGCATACGACATCCCTCTGGACGTACTCGTAGTGGATATGGACTGGCACTACACAGATCCGGGACGCGGAGGCTGGACAGGCTGGACCTGGAACAAAAGCATATTCCCTAATCCGGGAAAATTTATGGATTACCTCAAGGATGAGGGATTGAAAGTCACACTGAATCTCCACCCTGCGGACGGATTTGACCATTGGGAGGAGTGCTACCCGGCACTCGCTAAGAGCCTTGGCAAAGACCCTTCGTCAAAGGACCGTATAGAATGGGTCAATTCCGACAAAGAATTCATGAGCAATATGTTCGAACAGGTTATGCATCCTATGCAGGAGGAAGGTGTGGACTTCTGGTGGCTCGACTGGCAGCAGCACGTGTTCGACACAAAGCTTGACAGACTCCACAATACATGGTGGATCAATTACGCATACTTTACCGACATGGAGCGCAACGGCGACAAGCGTCCTCTGCTTTACCATCGCTGGGGAGGTCTTGGAAACCACCGCTACCAGATCGGTTTCTCAGGAGATGCTACCATCACTTGGAAATCGCTTGAATTCCAGCCATATTTCACATCCACTGCATCTAATGTCCTCTACGGATATTGGAGTCATGACATCGGAGGTCATCTCGGAAACACAATCGACCCTGAAATGTATACAAGATGGCTTCAGTATGGTGGCTTCAGCCCTGTGATGCGTACTCACAGTTCCAAGAGCGGAGCCCTCAACAAGGAGCCATGGGTATTTACTGAAGAATATACTAATGTCATACGTCAGACAGTACGTCAGCGTTATGACATGGCACCATACATCTATGCAATGGCACGTAAGGGATATGACGATGGCATAGCTCTCTGCCGTCCTCTCTATTATGACTGGCCTGCAGCTGAGGAAGCATATGATGTAAAATTCCGCAGCCAGTATATGTTCGGAGACGACATGCTTATCGCTCCTGTCACAAAACCTATGACAGACGGATTTGCTCAGATGGAGATATGGCTTCCGGAAGGCACCTGGTATGAGCTTCATACCGGAGTACTTCTCGAAGGAGGAGCTGTAGTAAAGAGAAACTTTGCTCTTGATGAATACGGAGTCTATATCAAGGCCGGTTCAGTTCTGCCTTTCTATGGAGAAGAAGTAGAGAACCTCAACAGCAACGATGAGGACATCTATGTAACTGTATTCCCTGGTGGAGAAGGATGCTTCGAAATGTATGAGGACGCAGGTAATGACAAGGACTACGCAGATTCTTACGCAATGACCTCTCTCTCTAACAGATGGAACGGTAACACTCAGACCATCACAATCGCGTCACGTAACGGTTCTTACGCAGGAATGCCTTCAGAAAGAAACTTCAAGGTGAAGGTACTCGCCAGCCAGGCACCCGTTAATGTAACCGTAAATGGAGAAAGCATACCGTATGAATACCTTGGAGAAGATCTTGCATTCTTAATCGATGTACCTGTAAAAGACTGCTCTGCAGAAAAGAATATTGTCATCACATATTCAGACGCACAGCCTGCAATCGCTCAGGGACTCATCGGTCTGTCACGACGCATGGCGCGAAGCATCGAGGCTTTGAAGTTCCGCACCGGAGCTGACCCTATCGATGATCTCGCCATGATGGGCAATATCAACGAAGCTATCCTCTATGCACCGGAAAAGGCAGCTGAACTCACTGAGGCATTTATGAAGAATTACAACAATCTTCCTGAAATCCTCAAACAGCAGCCACGCCTTAAGGAAGCTGACATCGAGTGGTTCCTAGGCCACTGTGGCTGGTCACTGAAATAAGAAGATTCTGAATCATACCATAAAAACCGCCTGCTTCATTATGAAACAGGCGGTTTTTCATATCAGAACAGGGATTATTTCTTCCAGAGTCTTGACATATCCTCAAGGGTCTTTCCCTTAGTCTCAGGTACAAGCTTCCATACGAAGATGGCTGCAAGAATGCAGATGACTCCGTATAGGCCGTATGTAAAGGCGTGACCGAAGTTTTCGCCCATTGAGCCAAGGCTCATATTATACATAGGAAGGAATGTAGATGAGACAATGAAGTTGAATATCCACTGGAACGCAACAGCGATAGCCACAGCTGCACCACGGATGGTGTTAGGGAAGATCTCAGAGATAAGAACCCAGCAGATTGGGCCCCAGCTGAACATGAATGATGCGCTGTAAACCATGATGCTGATTACAGCCACCACTGGAGGAAGTGCTGCCGATACACTTGTAAAGGCCACTCCTGCAGCTCCAAGAGCCATTCCAAGGGATCCCCAGATAAGAAGAGGCTTACGTCCCCACTTCTCCACCGTAAAGATCGCAACAAGGGTGAATGTGATGTTCACAACACCCATAAGCACAGTCTGCATCATCGGATTGCCCATACCGAGCGACTCGAATATACGAGGAGCAAAATAAAGAACTGCATTGATGCCGACAGCCTGCTGGAATACGCTGAGCATGATACCCACGAAAATCACCAGCCAGCCATATGTAAAAAGCTTCTCTGTCTTTTCTGTCACAGTAGCCTTGATATCCGCGAGGATTTCCCTGGCCTTTGACTGACCGTTGATCTTAGCAAGGATAGTCAGAGCCTGATCGTCCTTACCGGTCATGGCAAGATAACGCGGAGTCTCAGGAACCAGAAAGAGGAGAAGAGTAAACAATCCAGCCGGAACCGCCTCACTTACAAACATATATCTCCATCCTGTCTCTATCATCCATTGAGCTTCGGCAGGATTCATGATTTGATTGATTCCCTCTGCCACTTTCTGGATAGCAGGGGCGATATGGTCACCAAGGATAATGAAGTTCACGAAATACACCACGAGCTGGCCGAAGATGATGGCAAACTGATTCCATGAAACAAGTGTTCCACGCATGTTGCTTGGAGCCACCTCTGCGATATACATAGGACAGATTGCAGATGCGAGTCCGACACCTATACCTCCGAGAACTCGGTAAAGGTTAAAGGCGATAAGCAGTGAGAATGTCGGTTCTCCTTTAGGGAAGAAGAGGAATTCAGGACAATATGATCCCAGTGCAGACAGGAAGAAGAATACTCCTGCCATGATCAGCGACTTCTTACGGCCGAGTCTTGATGCCAGGAATCCGGAAAGAGCAGCACCTATAATACATCCCAGAAGAGCACTGGAAGATGTAATACCATGAAGAAAGTCTGTATAGGTGAAGTCACCCGCCCCCATAAAAAAGGCCTGCAGTCCCTTTTCAGCACCTGAAATGACTGCTGTATCATATCCGAAAAGCAAACCTCCGATAACTGCAACAAGCACTATCGACAAGAGATAGCCTTTGCTTCCTCTATCATTATTATTAGCCATAGTTATATAGATATGGTGTTATACAAAGATCCCCGGGCTAGCCGGGGATGACTTATAAATTCAGGCTGCGAATGATATATTGCAACATTTACAGCCTGAGATACATGCTGATTAGCAATACATATTGAGGATAGCCTCGTAGAGTTCCTGCTTTCCTGAAGTCTGTTTAGGCTCGTTAACCTCCTTACCGTATGCATAAACATCCTCGAGAGTAAGTTCACCGTTCTCGAACTTCTTGCCAAGACCCTCGTCGAAGCTTGCATAACGCTCCTTGACCATCTGGCAGAGTGGAGACTCCTCGAGAAGAGCTGCTGCATTCTCAAGAGCGCGTGCCATAGCATCCATAGCTGCGATGTGAGCAATGAAGATATCCTCAAGATCGGTAGAATTGCGACGTGTCTTGGCGTCGAAGTTTGTACCACCGTTTCCGAGACCTCCGTTGCGGATGATCTGCATCATTGCCTGAGTAAGGTCGAATGAGTCGATAGGGAACTGGTCTGTATCCCAGCCATTCTGGTAGTCACCACGGTTAGCGTCGATAGAACCGAGCATTCCTGCGTCAACTGCGCAAGCAAGCTCATGCTCGAATGTGTGACCCGCGAGAGTTGCGTGGTTCACCTCGATATTTACCTTGAAATCATTCTCAAGACCATGAGCCTTAAGGAAGCCGATAACAGTCTCAGTATCTACATCATACTGATGCTTTGTAGGCTCCATTGGCTTAGGCTCGATAAGGAATGTTCCAGTAAAGCCCTTTGAACGTGCGTAATCACGAGCAAGAGTAAGCATCATTGCAAGATGCTCCTTCTCACGTTTCTGGTCAGTATTAAGAAGGCTCATGTAACCCTCGCGGCCACCCCAGAACACATAGTTTGTACCGCCGAGCTCGATTGTTGCATCGATAGCATTCTTGATCTGAACTGCTGCACGAGCTACAACATCAAAATCAGGGTTTGTAGCTGCACCGTTCATATATCTCTTGTTGCCGAATACATTAGCTGTTCCCCAAAGGAGCTTGATGCCAGTCTCAGCCTGCTTCTCCTTGAGATATGCAACAACTTCCTTCAGGCGTGCCTCATACTCCTCGACATTCGCGCCCTCATCCACAAGGTCAACATCGTGGAAGCAATAGTACTCGATACCAATCTTCTGCATGAACTCGAAACCGGCATCTACCTTATCCTTTGCTGCCTGAACAGGGCATGCTGCACCATTCCAAGGGAAAGTCTTTGTTCCACCACCGAACTGGTCTGCACCTTCTGCGCAGAGTGTGTGCCACCAAGCCATCGAGAACTTGAGCCACTCAGCCATTGTCTTGCCGAGAACTACCTTGTTCGCGTCATAATAACGGAAAGCCATAGGATTCTTGCTTTCCTTGCCTTCGAACTGGATCTTACCGATACCAGGGAAAAATTCTTTTGTTGCCATAGTTTTAGTAGTGATATTTAAAAGTTTATAATCTTGATTTCCAGACTTCGTATGCATTCCTGTAAACCTCTGTATCTGAAGGTTCGATAACTGCAAGCTTCTCAAGGGTCGAGAACGCCTCCTTATTATCCTTGTAGATTCCGGCACCGATACCAGCACCCTTGGCAGCTCCTACGGAACCATCAGTATCGTAAAGGTCAATGACCGCACCGGTAACTCCTGCCAGGGTATTGCGGAAGATTGGGCTGAGGAACATATTTGCATGACCTGCGTGGATCTTGCTGACATTCATTCCCATCTGCTCCATGATCTCTATTCCATACTTGAACGAGAAGACGATACCCTCCTGTGCCGCACGAAGAAGATGAGCCTTGCTGTGTACGTTGAAATTCACTCCATGGATAGAACTGCCCACCTCCTGGTTTTCAAGCATACGCTCTGCACCGTTTCCGAAAGGAAGGATGCTTACGCCTGCACTTCCAATAGGAGCAAGGGCCGCAAGATCGTTCATATCCGAATATGATATTCCCTCTGGAGCTACATTTCTCTTCATCCAAGAATTAAGGATTCCGGTGCCGTTGATACAGAGAAGGACACCTAGGCGCGTCTGGTCAGCGGCATGATTCACGTGAGCGAATGTATTGACACGCGACTTAGGATCATAGTTCACCTCGCCAAGTACACCATAAACAACTCCTGAAGTGCCGGCAGTCGATGCGATTTCGCCAGGATTGAACACATTGAGGGACAACGCATTGTTCGGCTGGTCACCTGCACGGTAAGTGATAGGGATACCGGCTGCAAGTCCCAGTTCGGCAGCAGCGGCCTCACTCACTCTTCCCTGCTCGGAGAATGTAGGACGGATCTCAGGAATCAGACTATCGTCGAAACCGTAATAGTCCATAAGGATCTTTGCGGGAGCATTCTCGGCAAAATCCCAGAGCATTCCCTCTGAAAGTCCGGAAACGGTAGTGCATACTTCACCGCTGAGCTTCATTGCGATATAGTCTCCAGGGAGCATTATCTTATAGATCTTGGCATAGAGCTCGGGCTCGTTCTCCTTTACCCATGCAAGCTTTGAAGCAGTAAAGTTGCCAGGAGAGTTGAGAAGATGGCTCAGGCAAAGTTCATGACCCATTTCATCAAATGCCTTCTGACCGTATGGAACGGCACGCGAATCACACCAGATGATCGAAGGACGCAGGACATTGAGATTCTTGTCCACGCATACAAGGCCGTGCATCTGATATGAAATACCAATAGCCTTGATATCGGCCGGATTCACACCCGAGCCAGACAGCACGGATGATGTAGCAAGTTTAAGGTTCTCCCACCATGAAGAAGGATCCTGTTCAGCCCATCCCGGCTTTACAGCCATAATGGCAGCTTCTGATTTTGGGTAGAATGCCGAACTGAGGCATTTGCCTGTCTGGGCATCCACGAGACTCGCCTTGACTGACGAACTTCCGATATCGTAACCTAAGAGATACATATTATTGGTTTTAGTGGTTCCTAATGTGTCTGAATTACTTCAACGCAAATTTAATCATTGCTCATGAAGAAAGAAAGAGTTTGTGGCAAAAATACGCTAAGTACAATATTAAATCGCTCAATACAAACCATTTAACAGACTGGAAAATAAGGATAAATTTACCATATCCATCCTAAGTTTCTTTTTTCCGAATGCACTTTTATTCAGCACATACAGCCTGGCAGGCTTGTGATTTACATTCTTTTCATATTCATCAGTTTCCTGCAGAATCCCGGCAGTAAAGAGTTTCTTCCTGAAATTCCTGTTATCGATTTCTATTCCGAAGACTGCCTCCAGAAGGTTCTGAAGCTGCCTTACAGTAAACTTCTTCGGCAGAAGTTGAAATGCAATAGGAGACCAGAGAAGATCCTTCTGAAGGACTGAAAGAGCATCCGACAGAATATCCATATGGTCCATTATAAGATGATGTATGTCATCTACACTCACCCACACCGCTCCCTGTCTTCGGGTATAGTTTACCATACCCGGGTCCAGTTTGACCAACGCATAATACCCTACAGTCACGACCCTTACAGTATGGATTCCATGATATTGGCCGATCCAGGCAAGCTCGTCCTCGTCCACTCGCTTGGGATCTGAAAAAATGGATGTCTGCTTGAGGTACAATCCTTTCAGTCCGGTACTTCCTTCCAGTACACGGGCAGCCGCCTGCGGCAAAGTCTCGTTCTCCAGAATCATTGCTCCCGGAAGTTTAAGAACCCTGTCATCATAAAGCGGATCGGCAGTCCTTCTTCTGACAAGCAGCACCTTTATGTTGTTTCCATCGAAACCGAAAATCACACAATCGACGGATATGGCGGAGTTGACCTGAACGTTATTCATATCCAGCTTTTAGATTGCCATCAGAACATATTCCTTTCCGGCCGCAGTCGGCAGATCATACAGGAAAGTATCAATTATCGGTTCTATCATCAGATCAGCCTGATTTGAAATAAGGGGATTCTGTACCACAGGCACTGCATAATAGGGATTTGAATTCAGTCCTTCCGCTATTACAAGTGACTCCCCTCCCTTAAGCACCAGTTCAGATGCAGCTCTGATCCTTAGGTTTCCACCCAGACGGGAATGAATCTTCACCATAGATACTTTTCCATCCTTCCACTGGATGTCCACCACGAATCCGCCTCTGGCTACCAGGCCAGTCACCTCCCCCTCAGACCACCTGTCAGGTAAGGCCGGAAGCAGATGGAGGGCACCGTCATGACTCTGAACGAGCATCTCGGCAATACCGGCTGTACAACCGAAGTTTCCGTCGATCTGGAAAGGCGGATGGGCATCGAAAAGGTTCGGATATGTCCCTCCCTTGCCCCAGAAACCGGTACTACCTGCAGGAGACAGCTGGTCAGTTATAAGTTTATATGCCCTGTTACCATCCAGAAGTCTTGCCCAAAGGCATACCTTCCAGCCCATTGACCAGCCCGTTGCAGGATCACCACGATAGTTGAGAGAATTGCGGGCAGCAGCAAAAAGTTCCGGAGTCCTCCAAGGCGAAATCTGATTTCCCGGAAACAGGCCATACAGATGCGAAACATGTCGATGATGGTCATCGGGGTTATCCCAGTCGTGCATCCATTCCTGAAGCTGGGCATGACGACCGATCTGCATCGGAGGCAGCTTGTCCCTCATGACAGAAAGCGTATCAGCAAAATCCGCATCAACACCCAGAATTTCAGAGGCTGCGGTCAGATTCTCGAACAGCTCGGCAACCATCTGATTATCCATAGTCGTACCTGCACATACGGTAACATCACCCGGATCACGCAGAAAAGCATTTTCCGGAGATGTTGAAGGACTGACAACAAGCCAGCCATGTTGCGGTTCCTCAATTAGAAAATCCACAAAGAACTCTGCAGCACCCTTCATAACGGGGTATATCTCAGCCAGGAAATCCTTGTCACCTGTATGCAGATAATGCTCCCAAAGATGGCGACACACCCAGGCACCTCCCGTAGGCCACATTCCCGATGCGGCAAAGTCAACCGGTCCTGTTATACGCCAGATGTCAGTATTGTGATGAAGCACCCATCCCTTGGCCCCATACATCATCTTTGCGGTCTGGGCACCAGTCTGTGCAAGCTCCTTCACCATAGTGATGAAAGGCTCGTGGAGCTCGGACAAGCCTGTTACCTCGGCAGGCCAGTAGTTCATCTCAGCATTAATATTGGTAGTGTACTTGCTATCCCATGGAGGAGTGAGGCTTTCGTTCCAGATGCCCTGAAGATTGGCGGGCTGTCCCCCCGGCTGCGAACTGCATATCAGCAGATAACGACCGAACTGAAAGTACAGTTCCACCAGTTGAGGGTCATTGCCTTGAGCAAATTCCTTTACACGCACATCTGTAGTCTTGGAAATCGCCTCGGATGTTCCCAGATCAAGGCTTACCCTGTCGAAATACTCCCGATATGCCTTAACATGCGCCTTCTGCATCGCCGGATACCTTTTGGAGCCGAGCTCAGCCATATGCTCTACAACAGAACTGTCAGGATCGGCAGAGATATCATCATATCTGACAAAGTTTGTAGCAACATCCACATATATGAACACTTCGTCTGCTTCAGTGACAGAGATCTTGGCTCCGGACACCATCATATCACCTCCCACGGGACAGATCCTGGCTCTAGCTGTGAAGCGAACCTTCCCTTCAAGACCTTCCTGCGAAGATGTGACTCCCCTCAAAACAAGTTCCCCATCTTCTACTGAATATTCCGCATTCTGAGGAGTAGCGAAACAGGTGTCGAAAGTAAGGGCCTTATTTTCCGAAGCTGACAGACGTAGCACTATTACATCATCCGCCAATGAAGCAAAGATCTCGCGGGTATATTTCACCCCATCCACTGTATAACAAACTGCAGATAAAGCATTTGCTATATCCAATTCACGACGGTACCCCGTATAGTTCTCATGACCGGGAAAGTCGAAAAGAAGATCTCCTACAGTCTGATAAGACATCCCATGATTGGTCGGAAAGAAAATCTCCTTGTCCACCATGTCCTGAGCATCTCTGTATTTACCTTGAAAGATCAGTTTACGTATTTCCTCCAACATCCCCGGGTCGAGATCCGGGTTTGCATTGCTGTTCGGCTGTCCGGCCCACACAGTCTCTTCATTGAGCTGCAAGCGTTCGAACGCCGTGCCTCCGAAGACCATCGCTCCAAGTCTGCCATTTCCCACCGGCAGGGCTTCCACCCAAGAGCCGGCAGGCTCGTCATACCACAGCTTAAGATCATTTTCCTCAGCTGGCGCACACGCGCAAACGACAAGCGCCAGCAAGCAAGCCAGTCTTTTCATAGTCAGCAAATTACAACACAATCTTCATCGAAAGTCCATTATACTTCACAGTCTGCTTCTTGCCGATACCCTTTTCAGAAACCGGAATGATATTGAATATTCTCTCCTCAAGCATTCCAGGGAATTCACCCTTGCGTTCTTCAATGGAAAGAAGCTTCATCCTGTCATTATATGAGAATTCGATCATTGAATAAAGCCCCTTCTCGTAATTGTAATTCACATTTTCATCCTCGTATAGTACGAATTCTCCATCAGCGCCCTGATAAACATACAGGTCAATTATATCCGCCGGCTTCTCGTCCGACCATTGAGTCTCCGGACCGAAAGGAACAATCGATCCCGCACGCACATACAAAGGCATTCTGCCGTATGGAGCCTCAACGGTTCTTGTTGTACCTGCGGCAACCAGCTCATTGGTATAGAAATCATACCAGCCCTTAGACTCCGGGAAATATACTTCACGCGTGCGTGCTCCGTACTCATATACCGGAGCAACGAGGAAGGCCGGTCCGAACATATAGGCATCTCCTATATTGCGGACATTCACGTCCGACAAAAAGTCCATTACAAGTGGACGCATGATGGTATAGTCCTCGAACCAGGTCATTCCCGCCAACGAGTAGATATAAGGCATCAATGAATAACGCAGCTTCGTATAATACACAATGGATTCATATGCCGGATGTCCCTCTGGAGCAATCTCCCAAGGCTCGCGGAAAGGATACTGGCCATGCGCACGGAAAAGAGGGCAGAATGCTCCGAACTGGAACCAGCGGGTATTGAGCTCACGCCACTCCTTCTGGTCGGCATTCTCCTTTCCGGTCTCATTGTAAAGGTTCTGAGATTCGACATAGCGGTTCTCCACGCAGAATCCTCCGATGTCCATTGTCCAGTATGGGATACCGCTGATAGCGAAATTGAGTCCTGCCGAAATCTGAGCCTTCATATCTTCCCATCGGGTGGCAATATCGCCGCTCCAGGTGGCAGTAGAATATCTCTGGAGACCTGCGAAGCCGCTTCTGGTAAGCAGGAACACACGTTTGTCCGGATCCACTCCACGCTGTCCGTTATATATGGCATCGGCATTTACGAGAGAATAGGCATTGAAGAATTCGGTGGAAGAGCCCAGAGCTGTAGGACCGCATAAAGCCTTGCGATAGTCCATATCGGTACAGTCGCGGATATTCGGCTCCGAGGCATCCATCCACCATGCATCTATGCCCAGAGGGTAATAATGCTCGTACATCTGCTGCCAGAAAAGTTCACGGGCACCTGGTGCGTATGCATCATAGAATCCATATAGATAACCCTGACCGATCCAGTCACGGACACCGTCTTCACAGGCTTTATTGTACATCCATCCCTTGGCATTGAATTCCTTGTAATGGTCGGTATCCACATAGAACTTCGGCCATACCGAGATCATCATGCGGCCGCCGAGATTATGAATCGAATCCACCATTGCTTTAGGGTCTGGAAAACGTGCCGGGTCGAACTCATGGCTTCCCCATGCATCTTCCTCCCAATGACTCCAGTCCATAACGATATTGTCGATAGGAATATTTCTCTTTCGAAAACCTTCCAGGGCCTCTATCATCTCAGTCGAAGTCTTGTACCGTTCGCGACTCTGCCAATATCCCATTGCCCATTTAGGCATGATCTGAGCCTTACCTGTAAGGGTCCTGTAACCGCTGATGATCTCATCCATCTCGTCACCTGCGATGAAATACCAGTCCATCTGTCTGCTCATCTCACTCCACCATTGATGCTTGGACTGCATGTCGGAATCAACGACATCGTAAACACGAAGGCCACAATATGAAACGCCTCCGTCAGGAGACCAATCTATACGGACTGGAGTCCTCCTTCCTGCTTCAAGATGAACAGTGAATTTGAAAGCATTAGGATTCCACGCTGTCCTCCAACGCTCAGGAACGACAGTCCTGCCATCCATTGTGACTGTTGTATAACCGGCATAATAAAGAATGAACTGATAGTCTCCGGTAACAGCCGCCTCCAGTTCACCCTCATATGTAACCTTGGATCCATAGAACTGGAAATTCTCAGGCAGATTCACGACACGAGCCATTTCCGGAGCCACAAGATGTTCAAAATATATTTTCGGCTCATCTCTTACAATTGTCTCTCCTTCAGCCGGAACATAAGTTCCTGTAAGGCATCCCTCCTTGCCTGTCTTGTCATAGAGTCTGAAAACCTCGCCAAGCTGCTTGTAATCAGAAGGATTGCCGAAGCGCATCATAGAGTAGCTGTCCATAAGGACTCCGTATCCCTTGTTTGAGACTATAAAAGGTACAGACACCTTTGTATTGTATTGGAAGAGTTCTTCATTCTTTCCTTTGTAATTGAACTCGTCTGCCTGATGCTGTCCCAGACCATAGAAGGCTTCATCCTCCGGAGATTCAAAAACCTGACGGAAACTGTATCCATGGGTTCCATCCACCTCTATCGGCTCGAAAGATTTACCGCCTCCTTCCTGCTCACGGAGCAGCATATTATTCTCCATGTCTGTAAACCAGACTTCACCCGTCGAGGTCAGGACATTAGCTTTCAAAGCCTTGGTGATTACTGAAATCGTATCTCCATGTTCCTTAACTTCAAAAGGCACCTGCTCATTCTCCGGAAGTATCACCAGACTCTGAGGATCTGCGAACTTTTTATCAGGAGTGGCAGAAACCCGGATAAGCTTCTCCCCCATCACTTCCAGTCTTACAAGAGCAGGTCCATCTTGATTTTTCTGCTGTACTTTCACGGTCACACTTGAATCATCCTGCTTCACTGCGCCACAAGAGCAAAGGGCCATGGAGGCCAGCAGGAACAAAGAAACGAATCTAGTATTCATATTTCGGTTATCAGTTAGTTCAATCAACAAATATAATCATTTTTATGACCTAACCCTAACCTCCAGAGCGTATTTACACGAAATTATATCCATCTTGCAGATAGGATATTAAACCGGAAACTCATATATCAAACGAAACGAATAAAATCAGAGAGGATCCATCTCTATGATTCAAGCCCCGAAAGCTGGCCAGCTTCCGGGGCTTGAATCATTTATTTGAGTTTTGTTCCGCAATGCCTGCAGTATTCCCACGAGTCAGACACGAAATTGCCGCACTCTCTGCATCTGGAAGAAGAAGATCCGGCACGAAGATGTTCCATAATCTTTCTATATTGCTCGGTCTTTGACCATTTGAGAACCTCACGAACCCTCACAGCACTGAATGGATGCGTCTGATTTGCAATTGCATACACTTGCAAAGCCTTGTTCCATAATCCATCTGTACGGATTTCCTCATACGTATCGGCCTGTTTCGCCCATTCTTCCAGATTGATATCCTTTGTAATGGAGGCAGGGCCTCCAGCCAGGCGTGCCTCAGCATATGATGCAGTCTCTGGATCTGTGATGATACATCCCACACGATCGCATGAAAGTTCGCTTTTACGATACCAGTACAGGATAGCGTACTGAATAGGAATAGTACCTACTCCCAAAACACCCAGCGAGTCTATACCCTGAAGGATATATTGCGCAATGCTGTGATACAGAACATGATGGCACATAATATGTCCGCATTCATGAGCAATCACCGAGTCCAGTTCACGTTCCGTCAAAGTTTCTACCAGACCGGATGTGATGGTAATATAAGGTTTGGTATCTCCGAATGTCCATGCATTCGGTTGCGGATCCATTTTAAGATAAAACTCTGGTTCCTTGATACCGAGCTTTTCACAAATAGGAGGGAGTCTGTTATATAGTTTCGGCAACTGCTTTGGAGACAGGCGTATTGCCGATGCCATATTGATTCCGTACTGCATCTTTTCCAAACCAAGTTCCAATATCTTCTTGACAAAAGTCGGAAATCCGGTAATGTTTTCCAGCTGCGCCATGGCAGCGGCATCTTCAGGATGTATGAAATCTGCTGCGGTAATCATAATACACAATAGTTAGAGGTTAGATGTAGGATTGAACAGGAGTTCCACAATACGGACAGACCTTGGCATCAGCAGGAATCTTCCTTCCATCTTTAGGGCAGAAGATCGTAGCATTCGGATTATAGTGAGACTTGTTGTCTTCGAAAATCACCTGCTCGGCAACAGCCAATGCCTGATCATCGAGATGGCTCTGTGTGACAAGTCCCCAAACCTGAGTGATAAGCACAGGCCACAAGACAAAAAGAGTAATCACAGTTGGAATCGCCTGCATTCCGAAAATTCCCACTCCCGCGTCAAAACGTATCTTTCCGTCTTCCGGAGCAAGTCTGATCTTCAAGGCTGTCTTCAGACCAATAGCCGCTTTGAAGAGGCCGCCTTTTGTAATGGAAATCTCACGTCCGCCAGAGACCAGTGTCTCTTCTGAAACTTCATATCCTTCACTAGCGAAATGTTCAGAGACCGCTTTCGAAATCTTACTGATAATCACCGGATTACCATAAAGAAGCTTGTTAGTTTTAAAGATACTCATATGATTGTGATTTAAATTGTTTGCTTGCGTTTTAACTATAGATCTGTCAAATGGAGGGAATATATCATTTATGACGATTTATTTATATTCTGCATTCCGAGAGCTCCATGGCGTCCTCTGCTATTTGAGCAGCAATTGCACTGATTGCCTGATCATCATCTGTTTCAGTACTGCATTCCATATAAGTCTCCATCCTGTCCACAAGGATCTTCACGACCTTATTATCATACAGTCTTCTGAGAGCCCTGTCCTTATTTCCTGAAGATGCAGCAGGAAGCATACATGAAAATGACGCAAGATTAGTCATGAACGCACCGACTCCGAAACACTTGACCATCCCCAGAATTCCAGTTGTCAGAAATTCCCTGATACAACCTGCGTCATTATCATGAAGTCCGCATGCTTCATACAAACTGGTACCATAGCGTTCATTACAGATCTCATTCGCCTTGTCAAGAATCTTGTCTTTTATTTCCTTATTGATACTCATTGCATTTAATTTTTCATCAAAGTTAAGGCGCTTAACTCCATGATACATAATAAAAATACCTATTCTATCCGAAGATAAAACAGGTATCTCTTTTATTATTTATATAAGGCTCAGTCGAAAAGTTCCCCTACAGGGATCAGATTCTTCTTCCCCTTGACCTTTACATAAATGTACGAAGACGGAAGTTTCAACACATAACCGGAAAGCTGCAACTTGATATTGCTTCCCTTCTGATCTTTGGACGTTGACAATATCCTCTTGTCACTGAACGGCAGACACAAATCACAAATCTCTGCACATTTACCTGCTGCCTCGTTCATCAGAGCTTTTCTCAAAACCGTCTTCAAATCACCAAGTTCCTGAGACATTATAGAGCACGGATTGTCAAAGAACTTCATGGATTTCATAATCTTCTGCTGGATTTCAGCATACTTTGTGTCCGCAATCTTGACCAAATCACTGACATGTTCATCGTTCTTTACCAATTCATATGACTTCGTCTGTGTCCGGACAAGAAGGTGGCCCTTCGAAGACAACCATGCGATAAGCAGATACAGGGCAAGCTGCTTATATTGGATATGGACACCCTCCTTCAAAATTCCCTGGAGCTCTATCTTCGAATTCACGGCATCGATGACCAGACATTTCAAGCCTTTCTCCTTACGGTCCACTTCGGCTTCAAGCATCTTGAACAACGATTTAGTGAAACTGTAATAACGGAATTTATTGAAATCAGCAGGCAGGATGATCGGATTTATCTGACCCGCACATTCAGCAAAATCCTTCACGACACTGCGAATCACATTCTTCATGCCATCATCAGACACCACCGGCACTCTCAGGAAATTATAGTATATCTGGGAAACTCCTTTATTTACGACCATCGACTCTGATATCTTTATCAGGAAATAGGTAGTGATCCCATCCTTCACGACATCAAGTGTACCATCCAATATTTCCTTGAACACTTTCTGAGGAGTCAACTGACTCAGTTCCTGATATATCGAAGATGCCTTGGAAGCGATCATTGCAGGACGGCCGATATTCAGCAGTTCGACAATATTCTGTTCTCCCATAGCCAGAAGTTCCTTGGTTATATGAACAACATTGGTAAGTTCGAAACCAAAGTTCAGAAACTCATAATAGTACTCCTGAAAGTAGTCAAGATAATTCTTTGACAATTCCGTATGCTTGTCTTCTCTGATGAAGAAGACCTGAGGTCCATCCAGCTGGATGGCTTTCTTCTGGCATGAAAACAGACGGATACCCGTATCCTCCTTAGTACCGGCATTATTAAAAAAGACAGATTTCAGAGCATATAACAAACGGGCCTCACACTGAACGCACAAGCCATCGGAAACAGTCATTTCCCTTGCATCATCATAAATTTTACGCAAAAACTGCGGATCTTCCTTAGCTTTTGCATGCTCCATCAGATTGCTGACAGCTTCAGCGAATGTCATTGTATCTGCAAACAGCACATCGTCCGGAATTATTCCGTATTTAGTTTTAAGCTTTGCAAACTCGACGATTTCACCCTGGTCTATGACATTATCTACATTAATAAGAGCAAGAAGTACGTGAGCCACTGAAGCTCTGATCTTTTTGTCCAACATAGCTGCAATTAAGTTAAAGGTTATCAATTAGGATCAAGTGTGTACAAATATATTATTTTCAACGCAGAAATCAAAGACACTGTAAAAAAACACTGCCCGGAAATCCGGACAGTAAACTTAAATTTTCATCGCCAAGTCTTTCAGGCAATATCATCCTTCTGACTCATTCGGCCGGAGCAATGACCTTAATTAACCTGCAGCAAGCTGCTGTTATATTCAACCCCAATAAAACTTGAGACGATGAACGGGCGATAATGCTCATCACCTCTTTTCTTTCCGCCTTCGTAAGTGTATTATCCACAAAGGCAGCAATCATGTTTTCAGATAGCATAGCTTTTAAATACAAATTAAACAATATTCTGATGCACCTCAACAATCTGATGCTTTATCTGAAGATATGACGCTTGAAATAAATCTACCGTTTTGTCTATAAAAAACAGCGCGGCTGGCGTCATATCTTTACACCGGCCGCGCTGAAATCGCAGTTACCTGAATCTGAGTTCCATAAGTTTTTCAGGTATTTCAATATTCTCCTTCGGAATGGTAAGATGGTTTTTTGCATTTACCTTATATGGCAATGGATTCTCCAACCTGGAAATATTCTTGTCCAGAACCTTGGATATATCCTCATAATAAATCTTCAGACGTCCTGTCTTCTTAATCTTCACTCCATTGATATCATTCTCTTCAGTAATGATCTTATTAATATGAGATTCGATCTTGGAAGGAGCTATGAATTCACCATAAATCAGATTATACAGTTTGGTAAATTCCTGAATGTTATCCTTAAGGTCCATGCGTTCCACCTTGTTACCCTTCCTCTTTCTGTCAATCAGGTACATAATGTAGACTACTGCTGTAGGCTGATTCACAAAATTCAGAGCAATGTCCCTGACTTCGCTTCCATCTGTCACACGAAGACACACATAGTATTTGCCATGGTTTCCGGATAGTTTGTCATTATTGGTTTCTTCTTTGACAACAACCTTGAATTTAGCGTTCTTGCCCAAAGAATACCTGTCTATGCACATCTTGAAAAACTCACGCTGGAAAGCAGGGCTCATCCTGCCACAGACAACCGTCATCCACATATCATCGGTAATACCGATTGAATTTTCCAGCACGGTCTCGATTTCTGCTCCAGCCTGCTTATCATTCGTTTCTTTGTATTTCTTTACATTGTTAAGAAACCTCTTGACAAGTGCCTGCATTTCTTTCAAAGACGAAGGCTCATTTTCCGCAATGCCTCTGAAAGAAGGCACAGCGCAATGCAATACCGGCTCACACACAGCAGTTTCCGTGGCTGACTGTGAAAATTCGGAGAAGGCCCACGTTTCAAACAGCTCGGGAGCATTATATGCGAAATTGACAAGAGCATTCCTATGAGAAGCTCTTTCAGCAGATTCATGCACTTCGACAAGATTCCTGACAGTATCAGTTGCATCGACCTTCAATTCTGCAATATAATACACATACTCTCCCTGATCCACTCTGTACAATGGGACTACAGCAGTAATGTTAAGCAAACTGCAGCGACGGGCCAACTCCTTGGGCAAAGCCTTCCTATTCAAAATCTTAAGGGAGTATCCCGCAGCTGTGACAGTCTGTTCCAATCCGAAACTGATGCACTTGTTTCTTCTTCCAAACACGAAAGGTAGGGCAGGAGGAACTATCAATACCGTCCTGCTCTTGATTCCCGAGATTCTCACATCGGGATCTGTTGTTTTATATTCTTTTATCATAACGTAAAAAGGTTAATCAGTCATTATAAAGCCTGCCCAACATATCGGGTCCGGATATTTCTGTCGGACTATCGTTCTTGCATTACGGAAAGCCGTATGTCTGTCCTTCCCCTCGGAAAGGAGTTCCAGATAGAATTCTTTCATGAAATAAGCTCCAGCCTCATCATTTACTTCCCAAAGACTCATCACAATACATCCGGCACCTGCCTTCTTGAATGCCCTCTGCAACCCGAAGACACCATCTGAACGGACCACCCCTTCTGCCGTGTGGCATGCCGACAGAACTACCATCTCAGCGCCTTCCAAGTCCATCGAACTGATTTCGGAAGCCTTGACAATGCCCTGATGGTCATATCGACTGCCCAATATCCAGCCGTTATTACCTGAAGACAGTACCAGACCTGTCAGTTCCATTGGCTGATAAGCTCCCCTCAATACCGGAAGACGTTCACACGAATGGCGGGTTTCAAAAAAGCTATGTGTAGCAATATGAATGACAGATGGTGCCTTGCCATCCATGCTGAAAAACTTCGCAGATGTCCCCTCATCTCCTGTATTGACCTTCGCGCGGGTCGCCTTGAACCCATTCCACAATTCAGCAATTTCTGTCACCTCCACCTTGCTGAACGGAAGGAATCCCCATGGCAGAAGAGAAGTAGTCTTTATTCCTTCCCTGATTTCCGAAGAGCCTCTGGATTCCCTGCTGGCTTCAGACGGCTCTGCATCATAGTCAAGTCCTCCGTACAATTCGATATCCTTCAGTTCTTTGTCTTCCCTTATCCCGCATATCGACCTGGCATGGCTTATACGGATGAAACCGGCATATCTGTCACCTATATATCCAGAGGCATCCGAAGCCATCGTCAGAGATTCGATATTGATCTTGTGCAAAGTACCCGACGGAATAAAATAAACAGTCTGAGCATCCTCTATTCCATACTGCCGGGCTATACTTCCGAACAACATCTGCCCGAGTTCTGATGAAAACCGACAGTTTCCGCCATAAACCGCTCCCGAGGTCATTCCGAGAACTTCCTGTGCCGCATCGAATTTTCCCTTTATCCCGCTTTCCGTACATAACTTCATCAAGACAGGAGCCTCAGAAGCTTTGTCATAAATGAAAGCTACATATTGAGTATCAGCACCGACAGGATAGTCATAATAATCGACAACAACGTCTGAATCAGTCAAATGTGACCTAGCCTCATCGAATGTCATTCTGATTGAACGATAATGATTCCGCATGAGTTCCTCTGTAGCGAGGCTAAGCCTTACGGAATCCATAAAGTACTTCATATACTCTTGCGAAGAATCCTCAGCAGATGTACCCCACAAACGCTTGCGCACTTCATACTTTTCAGTATCATCATATAAATTCCTTACAAGTTCCGACACTCCGTCCTTGCATACGGCCTTCTTCAGAACCTTCTCGGAACTCAGAAGAAGTCCTTTGAAGAAGAGTATAGCTTCATAAGCTTTTGTCCTTAATTCAGCTGAAGATTCAGGCTTTACTATCGGGAGTATCTCCCACAAAGTCTTCTGCACTTCGCTAGAAAAATTCTCTCTGCTAGCCTTCGACAGATAAGGAAGTCTCGCAATCGCTTCCGAAACAAGTCCGTCGAGAGCAGAAATGCAATGATGAGAGCACATGTCGTCATCACCCGATTCATCGTAAGCATCAGCCAAAATCACATGCATATCCACCAGATGCCTCGAGTATTGTGCATCATCGTCACTCAAAACATCCATGGCACCTTTCACAAGCTCGACAGCTTTCCCGGGATCTGTCCTTGCATATAAGCGTCCCAGGCTGACAGCTATTACAGGCATCAAAGTCTGAGTTAGAAAGGAGCCATCGCAACGTCCCAGAAGTTTGAAAGCTTCAACATAATGATGCTCAGCTTTTGAGATATTTCCCATGGCATAATGCTGCTTTGCCATATCATACTCCACCATCACACACAATTCCGGAACATACAGACTCTCGGCAAGTTCCATCGCCAGTTTACGCAAATGCTCCGCATTGAGTTCATGTCCCGATGCAACCTCCATACTCATCTGCATCTGAAGCATATGCCTAAGATAAGCTTTCGGCATATCACCGGGAAACATATCCAAGGAAACATCAAGCCATCCTCCATCTTCCGAATCATCATCCCCGGCATCAGCGGTTTGTGCTTCTTCACGATCAGGAGAATTGTAATAAGCCTGATAGATTGCGGATAACATCTCTGACCCATAACCGGAGGCAATCCCATAACGTTCCTTCTCGCTGTCATCCAACTGCTCTGCGAAAAGACCGGAAGTCACAGCATCTCCCCTTTCCAACGCAAGAAGCAGATTCATCACGGGCAGAGCTTCCTTCAGCTTTGATATACGCTCGTGCCTGATCTGTTTTTCTCGTCCTCGGCATTTGCTGCATTGTTCTTCTTCCAACTTAAGAAGATGAGCGCCCAATTTATCCGGCATCAGATCATAGGAGTCGCAGAGAGAAATCATTTCTTTAACCGCTTCTCTATAATAGACATCCATATTTGCCCGTACATTGAGTTTCGTTGCCGAATAGCATGCGCTGAGTTTATAGCATACAGCGATATAAGCATATGTGTCGTCCTTGTGGTTCAACGCAAGCTCAAGTCCTTTGTCATAACTTCTGACAGCCGCTGCATAATCCCCAAGATGACCATAGTCAACTGCTATGTTCAAATGATTCTGAATGCGTTCCAGCACTGAAAAGTCATTGCACACGTTCATTATTCCAGCCATTGCCTTTGCACATATGATTGCTGGCTTGTGCTGCTGGTGGAAACTTAAAAAGTCACAGCGCTTACGAAATTCCCCATACAAATACATGAAGAATCTGGCGTAAAAAAAGCCGGGCTTCGTTTTTCCCGCCAGATAAACTTCTTTTAACATTCCCCCGGATATCGCATCATCATTATCCAGCACATCTTCCAGTTCTTCCAGACGGGTCACTGCAGACTTCCATACAGAGGGTTCCGATCCTGTATCAAGCACCAAAGCGATCTCATCCGACAAAACCAGGATCTCTTCAAAGATGTGTCCGCAAGACTTCAACGCCTCTCGAAGCATTCCGTATGCCTCGAGAGAATTTCCGACGTCACCCGAAAGCTTCTTCCGTATCGCATCCCTGGTGGCAATCGCGACCATCATTTTCTGTCTTGCCTCTTTTCTTGAAGAGGATTTCCTTCCGAATACCTGTTCAAAACTTCCCATACTCACATCAATTTGCGTCGAAGGTAAATATAATTTCCAGATCATTTTAATGCTAGATACCTACGGAAGCGAACATGAAAAATACACGAATTTCCGAAAAGACCTATCTTTATTATTGAACAGTCATCAAGCAAGACAACTTATGTGAGCAGTGTAAATACTATCACCGACATTGCTTGACTAATCAAGAAATGCAGTAGATTCGTACCGATATGTCCTAAATTATTCTTATCTTGCAGATTGGCAGAAAACTTTGCTGCAAAAGCATAAAACACTAAAACAATCTTATATGAAAAAGTTCCTTTTCACTGCAATAGCTGCAGTAACAATCCCTGCGATGGCTGCGGGTCAGATAAAGGTCAATGTCAACATCGACAGCGACATCACTGACGGACAGACCATTCCTAAGGAAATCTACGGACAGTTCGCAGAACATCTCGGTTCATGTATTTACGGGGGCCTTTGGGTCGGTCCGGAATCTGAAATCCCTAACATTGACGGTTACAGGACTGATGTACTGGAAGCTCTCAAGACCCTGAAGGTGCCGGTAATGAGATGGCCGGGCGGATGCTTTGCAGACGAATATCACTGGAAAGATGGCATAGGCCCACGTGAAGACAGACCCCGCATGGTCAACAGCAACTGGGGCGGCACAGTAGAAGACAATTCATTCGGCACACACGAGTTCCTTAACCTCTGCGAAATGATCGGCTGTGAGCCTTACATCAGCGGTAACGTAGGATCCGGCACTGTCGAGGAACTGGCAAAATGGGTGGAATATATGACTGCTCCCGATGGCCCTATGGCAAGACTCAGAGCACAGAACGGCAGAACAGAACCTTGGAAAGTAAAATATCTCGGAGTCGGAAACGAAAGCTGGGGCTGTGGAGGAAACATGGTAGTGGATTATTACACCCACCTTTACAGACGATACCAGACCTATTGCCGAAATTTTGGAGACAATGTGCTTTATAAAGTTGCCAGCGGTGCTACAGACTATGATTACAATTGGACAGAGGTACTGATGAAGAATGTGGCTGAGCACGCTGATGGAATCTCTCTTCACTATTACACAGTGAAAGGATGGGATGGCAGCAAGGGTTCAGCTACTCAGTTCACAAACGAGGAATATTACAATACTCTCGGAAAGGCTGTGGAGATCGAGAGTGTCATCAAGCGCCATATCGCCATCATGGACAGCTATGACCCTGAAAACAAGGTGGATCTTCTTCTGGACGAATGGGGAACCTGGTTTGACGTGGAACCAGGCACAAATCCCGGGCACTTGTATCAGCAGAATACAATGCGAGATGCTATGGTAGCTGCCTTGAGTCTCAACATTTTCCACAAATATACAAAGAGACTCAAAATGGCCAATATCGCTCAGATAGCGAATGTGCTCCAGTCAATGGTCCTTACGCAGGGAGATAAGATGGTCCTTACCCCTACATACCATGTGTTCAGAATGTACAATGTACACCAGGAAGCTACATTCCTTCCTCTGACCTGCAGTTCGAAGACATTCACCGATGCCAATGGTCGCGAATGCCCGATAGTAGATGCTACAGCATCACGCAATGCAGAAGGTACAATCAACGTAACTCTGACCAATACAGATTTGGAAAACGACGCCGAGATTACTGTTTCAATTGCAGCTGACGGAAAACCTTCAGTAGCTGGAGAGATACTCACATCGAAGGACATAGCTGATTATAACGACTTTGATTCTCCTTCAAAGGTCACTCCAGTGGAATTCAAGGATTTCAAGGTAAAGGAGGGAAAGATCACTGTGAAGATGCCAGCAAAGTCAATCGTCAGTCTTTGCATAAGATAATAATGACACAGTCGGACGGCCCTGAACGGCCATCCGACTGCCACTAACACAACACTACTCAAACTAACGGACATACTCGGAATCAAAATTCCTGTGGATTTCCTTGAGTTTCACTGACAGTGAAATCAAGAGGATTCCGAAGACAATGAGGCCGATGCCCGCCAGCACCACCACTGTAGCAATTCCCGCACCGAAAGGATTCGCGAGCACAAGAATCGACAGAATCAGCAGAAGAACTCCGCCTCCTATCACCCATCCCGAACCTGGAATGCCGAATGTATCGAAGTCACCGGAAAATCCGATCAAGACGAAACTGTTGTACATCATCCAGAATCCCATCATTATCGGAAGAGCTACCAGTGTCACACCAGGATAGATGCAAAGGAAGATTCCGATCAGCAGATCCAGCACACCGGAAACGATCACATACCCCCTCATCATAAAGAAATTGGCACTCGTAGATGCAGAAATAAGCTTCGCAGCTCCGACAATAAGAAGGAGTACTCCGAAGAGGATCGCCAATGTCACATAGCTCTCAAGCGGAAAAGCAAACACCACGATGCCCAGAACGATGCAGAGGATACCTGCAACGGCAAGGAGCCACCAATGCTTTATCGCACGGGCAGCTCCTCTGGTAAGATTTTCAAAACGACGTTTCATATCACTAACAATTAATCAGCGACATGATAGTCAATTATTGTGCTAAACGTATTTACCTATATTCATAGAGTTTTACGTGCAGCACCTTATAGTCTCCCACAGAAATACGCACATGACGTCCCTGATGATCCTGGTCACCATTGAGACGACGCATATATTCAAAAGAGCCATCAGGAAGCACTCTCACTTCATCCACGGAGCCTATTCCGCAGCGCGCTCCCTTCCAGACATTACCGGAATCTCCTGTCACCTCATCTGTTCCTGTCGATACAAAGCCATCCTCACCAAGAGAGTGCTGCTCCTGCGCAAATTCCTTTTCAGAAGCCTTAGCAAATTCCACAACGATACCGTTTCCGGCCACGATATATTCATTCTCGGCCAACCTGATGATGATACCGCCTCCTTCAGGCCATACAGATCCGTCAGTGGCACGCGGATCCCATGGCAAAGTGAAATTATGTCGACAGGTAAGCACCATGTCGCCATCTTCTATTATCCTCTCCTTATCCTGCTGATCAAAGAGCAATCCCCACATCGCATCACATCCCTGCCATGCAGTGACAAGAGGCATCATCTCACGGAGTTTAATATATCCTCCCACAAAGGGAGTTTGAGGATCATCTGACCCGTCTTCAATAGCGAAAGGACTGATCCCCAATGCATTATGTTCACCGAAAACATAGAACGCACGGACTCCGTTGTTCTGAGTATGCCTTATCTCCGGTATGAAGAGAGGATTGTTATGAAGGTCATAGCTGGCCACCCAGTCCTTGAATCCATCATCGTACAGGTCAGGAGCTATGAAGTCCACTGACGGAGCCGCACATCTCCAGACATCTATCAGATGAGCGAGCGGACCTGCAGAAGGATACTCGCCCGGCTTCCTACCACGGCTGTTCATGGCCGCATTCACAAATAGAGGGACATCATAGATTTCGCGGGCACTACGCGCCATCCTCTCCACATATCCGGCATAATGCCAGGCCATGAAGATTTCATCAGTGTATATTCCTTTTCCGAAGACTTCCTCCCATGTTCCTTTTGTCATGGAGCCGTTTTCCGACCACATTGAGGCCATATACGGATGAAGTTTCTTAGCATTAACCTTCAGATAAGCCGTAAGTTCTGAAGGTACGTCAGCATTGAAATGTCTGTCAGCCTCATTTGAATGGTCACGGGCTGACTCCAGCATACCGATTTCATTCTCTATCTGTATCATGATGACCGTGCCATAATCCTTATCGGCCTCTGCGATATGGGTCAGCCAGGCACGGAATGCCTTGTTATCTGCCTTGAATACATTTTCAGAGAAAGCACTGGCGATTTCCAGAGGTTTGCCTCCTTCTGTATATGCGCGCGGATACTTCCTGTAATCTTCCTTGAACCAAAGCGGAGCATAGCAGCTCATCGAATTCTTCCAGGCACCGAACCATAGGAAGACCACCTTCAGGTCATTTCGGCGTGCTTCTTCCAATACCTTGTCAATGAGAGAGAAATCAAAAGAGTCCTCCTGTGGTTCGATAAGGTCCCAACAGGCAGGAACAAGGACAGTATTCAGTCCCATCCTTGCCACCTTTGCCATATTTGTTTCAATATCTTCCGGACAGGAAGCAGAAGAATTCCCCAATTCTCCTCCAAGAATAAGGTAAGGTCTTCCGTCCACGGTCAATCGCGCATTCCCTTTATCTATGTCCAGGGAACTTCTCTGTCCATATGCCGCCAATGCAGCCAGAAACAGCACCAGAAGCGATATTGTACTTCTCATTGCCTATTTCTCTTCACACAATTGCTTTACTGCGGCCATGATGCCGTCCACCTGTCCCAGGGCAAGCATTCTGCCGTGGAAGGAATAGCCGGGATTATATCCGAGTTTTTCGTCTCCGAGCATCGTACGGCCGTGATCCACCCTCATCGGAAGATCGGCTTTCTGCCGCTGGAATATCTTCACCAATTCGACAAGGTCGGCTCTGCCGGCAAGGTGGGAGGCTTCGATGAAATTACCACCTTCAAGGACATTGCAGCTGCGAAGATGCACGAAATGGGTACGGTCTGCGAACTTGCGGGCCATTGACACCACATCATTATGAGCTCCGGCCGAAAGCGATCCCGCGCAGAATGTCAGGCCGTTGTGCGGATTATCCACAGCACTGAGGAACCATTCGATATCCTCTTCGCAAGTGACAATTCGCGGAAGGCCAAGAACCTGGAACGGAGGGTCATCCGGATGTACGCACATATTTACGCCATATTCCTCACACACAGGCATTATCTCAGCCAGGAAATATCTCATATTCTCGCGAAGCTGGTCACGGGTAATGCCGTCATACTGCTTCAGAAGACTACGGAATATCTCGACAGGATTCAGATCTCCTTCCTTGATATTGCCGTTCACAAATCCCTGTGTCTTTACGATTATGGAATCGATAAGGTCGTCCTTTTCTGCATCTGTAATGACCTTGTCCAATTCCTCGACCTTATCCAGAATTTCCCGGGTATAATCAGCTTCAGCACCTTCCCGACAGAGAATCTTCAGATCGAAATATGCGAATCTTGCCATATCGAAATACAGTGATGAAGTGCCGTCCGGCCATGGGTGATACAGGTCTGTCCTGATCCAATCAATCACCGGCATGAAGTTATAGCAGACAGTCTTGACTCCGGCTTTTCCGAGGTTAGCCAGACTGACCTTATAATTTTCTATCAGCCGTTCCCTCTCAGGGCCCGCATACTTGATGGCCTCACATACCGGGAGACTTTCCACTACAGACCACCGAAGTCCGAAGCTTTCAATATAGTCTCTCAAATCTTCGATCGCCTCCAGAGTCCATATCTCTCCGTTAGGAACTTCATGCAAGGCTGTGACTATACCCTCGACACCGATCTGTCTGAGCATATCCAGAGTAATCTTGTCCTTCTTACCAAACCATCTCCAAGTCTTTTCCATAATCCTACAAGTTAATTATCATTACAAGTCCGTCGTTCTTAGGTACCGATACCTTGGTTTTCCGGCCAACCTTTTCCTTCACAGGTTCATTTCCACCTGAAATCACATAAGCCTCAGAATCCGTGGCACCCAAAGTCTCAAACACATCCTTAACACTGATTTCCAATATTTTATCAATAGCATTGACTGCAGCTACATACCAGGTATTACCGTTTCTTCTGGCGATCACTGCAGACTCTCCCGGACAGCCGGAAACATATCTTGTCTCATCCCACACAGTCGGAACCTCCTTAAGAAAATCAATGCAGACTTTCGGGGCGTCTGTCAGATTGTTCGGGGTAACTGCAAAGTTCTGGACCGGATTCTGATAGAGTACACTGATAGCCATCTGGAAGGCATCTGTTGTCCGTCTGACGGTTCCATGCTGATTGGATCTAGACAATCTCTTATTCAGGAAACATCCTCCGAATTCCATGCAGCCCACAGCGTTGCGGATAAACGGATGAAGTGTCGCGGCCTGGGCCTCCTGGTCACATTCGTATTGGCCGAAAATCAGATTCTCGGAAGCCCTCACAGCCTCACTTCCCACATAATTAGGATACATTCTTTCCCAACCTCTCGGAAGTGTACATCCGTGGAAGATACACATGAGTCCGTTATCATCGGCATCACTGAGGATGGCCTCGTAAAGACGCATGGTCTCTTGCTTGTCACCGCCGAAGAAATCGACCTTGATGCCCTTGACACCAATCTTATTCATCCATCGCATATCCTTCTTGCGGGCAATCGGATTGCTCATCACATCGACAGGACTCTGGACAATATCGTTCCACCATCCGCTCGAACTGTACCAAAGGAATACATCCACGTTCTTCGAAGCAGCATAACGGACAAGCTCCTCCGCGCCGTCATAGCCCAGATTCTGGTCCCAACCGGCATCCACCAGGATATAATCGAAACCCATTTCATATGCAAGGTCCACATATTTCTTCTGGTCGGGCATATTCATGCTCGCATCCTGCCATACGATCCAGCTCCAAGTGGATTTTCCGTACTGATAGTCATTCACTGTCTCATAGAGAGGTTCCACCACATCCCAGGTCACAGTTGTTTCCACTATCGGCTTAAGAGTCTGTCCCAAGGTGATGGTACGCCAAGGTGTTGCACCCGGAAGGCCGATTGCAGGCTCTACCGTGCCGTTGCCATTATTTTCCTCTGGCATAGGATACTCGATCTTATAGCCAGCTCCGACACATCCCTCAATATTACCGGATGTCTCATAATACTCGCTCAATCGCGAACCGCAATATCTGCTGTCGACCCCTGTCTCGCTGACCAGAACCCAGCCGTTGCCGCCGATCTGGAAAAGGCATGGAAAGGTATAGCCATGACCATAACCCGAAGGTGCTGTCACCTGCTTTCCAATGCCATAATACTCTTCATAGCTCGGCTTAGTGCGCTTCCAGCCTATCATGGCGTGACTCTGCGGTGTGAGATAAGTCTTGAGATAAGTATGCTCCGGATCATCATTGAATGTAAACTCAGTGAGTTCTTCAAATATCCTTGCACTTCCTGTTTCACCTTCCTTGGGAAGGAGATAGCGGAAAGCCACATCATAGTTTCCGACACGGAATTCCACCAGAAGTTTCTGTCCCTCAGGATTCCTGAAGGTACATACAGCCTTGGTGGCCTTATAGCTGATATCGGAAGACTTGACTGTCTTGAGATGATAACTGTCTTCAATCTGTTCCTGCTCCACAGAAACGAATTCCAGCTGCGAGAAGTCACCGATATTGGTCTTCATTCCCAGCCTGGAAGTACTTACAAACGGCTCGCAATGATGTTCCACCTGATAGTAAGCCTTGCCATCCATTGTGAGTATATGCACATCAGTTATTCCGTTGGGAGAAGAGATGAAACAGTCGGGCTGAGCCATTGCAGCTATGGCTGTGGACAAGCTCACCACAGCCATAGCGATAAGAGATAAAAATCCTTTCATATTATCTATAAAGTTCCTTTTCTGTAAAGTCACCCAGTTTCAGATAGGTTTCATAAAGTGCCGCATACTGGCTATGCCTTTGCACATCAGGCTGATATTCCTTCGCAAAGCCTGAATTCATTGCAGCGATGGCATCTTCCACCTTAGCATAGACCCCGGCCGCTGTAGCAGCAAACATTGCAGCACCAAGTGCACAGGCCTGATCAGTATTGCAGACCTTGATAGGCATATTCAGCACATCACTCATAGTCTGCATCACGAAAGGAGACTTGAGAGCGATACCTCCGATACCGATCACAGACTCGATAGGACAGCCTTCCGAAACGAATCTGTCTACGATAGCCTTGGTTCCGAATGCCGTAGCCTCCACCAGCGCTCTGAATATCTGAGGAGCTGTAGTTCCAAGGGTAAAGCCTGAGATCGTACCCTGAAGAAGCTGGTTCGCATCAGGAGTACGACGGCCGTTGATCCAGTCTGTGGCTATCATTGTGCTTTCTTCCAGAGGTATCTTTTCCGCCTCGACTGTAAGTTCTGCTATGATTCTGTCGCAGGTTTCATCTACCGCAGCCTGAATTTCTTCCTCTGAAAGCTTGCCCGCCAATGTCTTAGGAAGGATATTCCTTACAGGGAACTCAAGCACTCTTCGGAACATGGCATAGACATCGCCGAAAGATGACTGGCCTGCCTCAAGTCCCACCATTCCTGGAATTACGGAACCGTCGACCTGGCCGCATATACCCTTGATGAGTTTATCTCCTACCTCTTCATATGAAGCCACCATTATGTCACAGGTGGAAGTACCTATCACACGTACCAATGTCCTTGGAGTAACAGCAGCACCGACAGCTCCCATATGACAGTCATATGCACCACCGGCCACCACTACATCTGTGCTCAGGCCAAGCCTTTCAGCCCATTCAGGACAGAGAGTACCTACAGGCTTGTCGGCAGTCTCGGTAGTCTCGAAAAGCCTCTCCCGGAATCCTGCAAGAAGAGGATCCAGTTTCACAAGGAATTCTTCAGGGGGAAGGCCTCCCCAGCTCTCGTGCCACATCGCCTTATGTCCTTCAGCACAACGGCTGCGTACAATATCCTTGGCCCTGGTCACTCCTGTGAGCACTGCAGGGAGCCACTCGCAGTATTCCACTATAGAATATGCCTTTGCCGCGACCTCAGGAGCCTCACGGAGCACATGGATAGCCTTTGCCCAGAACCATTCGGCAGAATATATACCTCCCTCATACTGAGAGTAGTCGATGTCGTTCTCCTTGCATTTCACATTGATCTCGGCGGCTTCCTTTACAGCTGTATGGTCCTTCCAGAGGACAAACATCGCATTAGGATTCTCCTCGAATTCCGGTAGCATTGCCAGAGGGGTTCCGGTCTCGTCTGTGAAGGCAGGAGTCGATCCTGTGGTATCGAAAGCGATTCCGACCACATTAGGAGCCACTTCAGGAGCACATTTTGACAAGGCCTCCTTTACGGTTGCTTCCAAAACTTCCAGATAGTCTTTCGGATGCTGACGCCATTGATTGGCCCTAGGGACACAGTAAAGTCCCTTCATCCAGCGTGGATAATACTTCACGGAAGAAGCCAGAATCTCGCCGGTAAGTGCGTTCACGACAAGAGCGCGCGCCGAGTCTGTTCCGTAATCCAGTCCTATTACATATTTATTTTTCATAACTTACTTTTTGATAACATAAACCATAAATGTCTTCGGAGCTACAGTAGCTTCCATAGAATTGCCCTCAAAATCCAATGAAACAGTCTGCGGGGTGATCTTAAACGGATCGTCCAGAGTATTCTCCGCATCAGGGTCATCGCTGTGGAAGCTCACGGCCTCTACTCCTTTAAGATTGTCTTTCTTGCGAAGTCCTTCGAAATTGACCTTTATTTCACGAGGCTGGTCCGAGACATTGATTACCTTAATATATAGACAGTCATTGTCCGCATCATACACCGAACTAGCGAAAGTCCCGTCCGTCCCGGTGACATTGGCACCCTCCATATCTGTGAGTTTCAAGACATTGGTACCACAGTACTGCATATATAGCTTCTGAACATACCAGCTGCACGAGCGGAAACTGCGAAGGTTATCGAACCAGATGAGGTCCGGTCTCCACTGCCATCCTTCAATATGAGCGAAAAGCGGAGCATATGATGACATGTGGACAATATCTGCATTCCTCTCTATTGTTGTCATGAAAGCTGCTTCCAAGAGTGAAGCCTCGAAATGATTCCATTTCTTTCCATTACCGTGGCATGCATATTCTCCGGCAAAGACCTTAGGACCCTTGCGGTCATAGTCATCATAGCGGGCTCCCTGACTCAGGAACCATGATTCCGGACGGTAGAAATGTTCATCTACAAGATCCGCATCAAGTCTCTCCATCTCCGACCACAAGAAGTCGAACTGCTCTCCTTCAGAGTTCGGCCCAGAGGATCCTACTATCTTAATTTCAGGATATTCCTTGCGGATAGCCTTGATAAAAGGCTCCAGACGTTCAGGATACTCAGGCCCCCATTGTTCGTTTCCGACACCGATGAACTTCATTCCGAAAGGCTCCGGATGTCCCATCTGCGCACGAAGTCCTCCCCATTGGGTCTCTATGCTTCCATTGGCAAACTCAATAAGGTCCAATGCATCCTGTATGTAGCAGTCCAACTGGTCTACAGGCTGATGTGCATCCATCGAATCATTCTGGAACTGACATGCCAGTCCGCAGCTGACCACAGGAAGAGGTTCGGCTCCGATTTCTTCCGAAAGCTGGAAATATTCAAAGAAGCCAAGCCCATAAGACTGGTAGTAGTCAGGATAGTAACGATGCTTGAAGGTATGCTGCCATCTGTTTTCGTTCAGAGGACGGTTCTCCACCGGGCCCACACTGTTCTTCCAGCTGTACCTGGTTTCCAGATCGGTTCCTTCCACTATGCATCCTCCCGGGAATCGGAAAAGTCCGGGCTGCAGGTCATAGAGTGCTTGAGCCAGATCCTTCCTAAGCCCGTTCTGATGTCCCATCCATGTATCCACAGGGAAGAGTGAGACATGTTCCACATCCACAGCAGCATGAGAATTCAAGAAAATACGGAGAGTACCCTTCGGATCGGTGATCCCCGAGGTCAATATAACCTCATATTTCTTCCAATCCGATGAATCTACAGTTATTTCAGCCACAGCATGAGCCTGGACCTCTCCCATCGAAGCCCTGTCTATAAGTTCCACGCCCAATCTGGCAGACTGTCCAGATTCCGGAACACGAGCCCAGAGGCTGAAGCGATATTGAGCTCCTTCTTTCAGTCCGATACCGAAAAAACCGTTGTTTTCGAGAGCAGTATGCTTCTGAGGATGGCCGGGATAAGAAAGTCTCAGATAATGAGGATTGCGTTCGAAAGGACCGTCCTCCCTCACCTCCACACGACCTCCCACACTCCAGCCTTGAAGCCTGTTGCCAGGGAACTCGAAGGAGCGGTTCTTCACCAGCTCGGCATAGAGTCCCCCGTCAGCAGCGAAATTTATATCTTCGATGAAGATTCCGTACATGGTAGGCTGTATTTCAGCTCCCAGCCTGTTCACATTGACCTTCATCTCCAGAGTCTGCGCCGAAACGGCCGCAGCCGAAGACAGCGACAGGAGTGACAGAAGCAGTCTTTTCATTTATACAAGAGCCTTATTCAGCATATAATACACCTCGTTCATACGGAGTTCTTTCTTGAACTCGCTGATAGTGGTGTTCTTGTTGATATGGATCATCTCGATACCCGAGATCTCTGCATAATCCTCCCAGTATTCTGCTGTGAGGTCGTACGAGAAGCAAGAGTGATGAGTACCGCCTGCGAGAATCCATGCACCTGCACCGATTTCGAAATCAGGCATAGGAATCCAGAGTGCGCTGGCTACCGGAAGTTTTGGAAGCGGCTTAGGCTCGATGCATTCCACATCATTCACGATAAGGCGGAAACGGTTTCCGAGATCCACCACTGTAGCCGTACATCCAGGTCCGGTCTTGCTTGTGAATACGAGACGTGCTGTAGGAGTCTTTCTGATGCCGATGCCAAGGAAATGAACCTCCAGACGAGGCTTTGCAGCAGCGATCAGAGGACAGATTTCGAGCATGTGGGACTGCAGGATAGAACTGTTCGCGCCATCGAAATTGAGAGTATAGTCCTCAAGGAACGAGCAGCCGCGAGGCAGACCCTGGTTCATCACCCATACTGTACGGTACAATGCAGCCGACTTCCAGTCGCCCTCTGCTCCGAAACCATAACCCTCGGCCATAAGGCGCTGAGATGCCAGACCCGGAATCTGATCGAAGAAATTACACTCCATATCCACATCTCCGAGGTCGTCGAAATTGGTAGTGAAGCCCTTTGCTCCCTTATCCTTGAGGATGGCACGTATGGCAAGCTCCGCCTTTGCGGAATTCCATACTTTCAGATAACCCTCTGTGGTCTTGTCTTCAAGTTCCGCATCATGATCGTAGAGAGTGAAATACTCCTTCACCAAAGCCTCAACATCCTCATCCTTGACCTGCTTCTGATATGCCATCAATTCGCTTACAGGACAATAGTCCACATGGTAGCCAAGTCTCTGTTCTGCCTCTACCTTATCACCGTCAGTGACAGCCACATTGTTCATCTGGTCTCCGAAACGGAGGATGAGCATATCCTGGGAGTCTGCCCAACCGGCGCACACGCGCATCCAGACTGCTATCTTGCGCTGAGTCTCTTCATCCTGCCAATGTCCTACTACAACCTTTCTGCGGATACGCATGCGGGTGCAGATATGGCCGAACTCACGGTCGCCATGCGCGGACTGGTTGAGGTTCATGAAGTCCATATCCATCGTATCCCAAGGAATCTCCTTGTTATACTGAGTATGAAGATGCATGAGCGGCTTACGGAGCTGAAGAAGTCCATGGATCCACATCTTCGCAGGAGAGAATGTATGCATCCAGGTAATCACTCCGATACATTTCTCATCATTATTTGCAGCCTTGAAGACAGCCTCCACCTCTTTGGACGAATTGGCCGTACCTTTATATACTACCTTTACTGGCAGTTTGCCGGACTCGTTGAGTCCCTTTACCATCTCGATTGAATGGCCGTCCACTACCACGACGGCGTCACCTCCATAAAGGAGCTGTGCTCCTGTTACGAACCATACTTCGTAATTGTCATAAGCGTTGATCATAGTGTCATCAATTTTTGTATTGTTATTTCTTTTTCTGTCCGTAATATGCATTCGGGCCGTGCTTACGGCTGTAATGTTTCTCCACCAGAAGAGGATTCATCCCCGTCTGAGGATTGAGAGTCAATGAGATATATGCCATCTGGGCACACTGTTCCAGCACTTTGGCATTATAAACTGCATCAGCAGGATTCTTTCCCCAAGTGAAAGGACCGTGATTCTTAACGAGCACTCCCGGAGTGTGGTCAGGATTGATACCTTCGAATCTAGACACAATGACATTACCGGTCTCGAGTTCGTATTGGCCTTGAACCTGTTCCACGGTCATATCGTCGGTACAAGGTATGTCTTTGTGAAAATAATCAGAATGGGTGGTACCTATATTAGGTATATCCATACCAGCCTGAGCCCAGGCAGTTGCATAGGTCGAGTGAGTATGCACTACTCCGCCAATATTAGGGAAAGCTCTGTAGAGAGCCAGATGGGTAGGTGTATCCGAAGATGGATTAAGGTCTCCCTCGACAGTCTGACCTGTCTCCAGGCTCACCACTACCATATCTTCCGGTTTCATATCGTCATAACTGACTCCGCTAGGCTTGATGACTACAAGCCCCCTTTCACGGTCGATGCCGGACACATTGCCCCAGGTGTAGATCACAAGTCCCTGACGGACCAGATCCAGATTGGCCTGGAACACTTTATTCTTGAGTTCTTCTAACATAGCCTTAAAGTTTAAATTCTGGATTCCTTTGATATTCACTGTTGTTGAAGCGGTATAGGTAAGCTCCTCTTCTGCTGGATGTCTTGTCCACCAGATCTGTCTTTTCAATGAAATTCATCTCCCCGACCCTTTTGCGGAAGTTCCTCTTGTCAATGCTCTCTCCAAGAATGGCCTCATGGAGGGTCTGAAGCTGTGTGAGGGTAAAAAGAGAAGGGAGAAGATTGAACCCGACAGGCTCCCGGCTTACCTTGCGCTGGAGAAGTTTCAACGCATCCCTGATCATATCCTTATGGTCAAAGAACATATCAGGGAGCGTCGTGATATTCTCCCAATATGAATTGTTCATCATGTTGAGTTGCGCGTTGTATCTGTCAATGTCTATGAGTACACAGTATGCTATCGACACTACGCGGGCCCCGGGGTCACGATCGACCTTTCCGTAAGTACCCACCTGTCTCATATAGACATCCTTGAGACCTGTAAGTTCATTGCAGACACGTCGTGCAGCCTCATCTATGTCCTCATCCTCGCGAACGAAGCCTCCCATAAGCGACCATACGCCCTGAAAAGGCTCGAAATTTCGCTGCTGTATAAGAATCTTCAGTTCTCTGTCCTTGAAGCCGAAGACCACACAGTCGATCGCCACGTGAAAACGCGGATGAGACTCATAGAATGAACGAAATTTCTCCATATGCTACCAGAAATACCAGTAGAATGCAACAGTGATGGCAAGGATGATGACAGTATGGATGATATCCCATTTGTCCCAGCTTGCACGTGTCTCAGCCTTCTGTTCTTCTGTAGCCGTACCGAATACCAATCCCTTGATCTGCTCAGGTGCAGGGGCCTTGGTAAGGAGGCTGACAACGATAATGACAATGATACAGAAGAGGAACATCCATCCGCAGAAGAAGAGCCAGTTCACATCGTAGAAGATATATTTGAAGAAATTATCGGCTGCTTCCGGAACATTGGTATAATAGATCTTAGCTCCAAGACGGGTAAGACCGATCACAAGGCCCGAGATAAGACCCCACATACCACCCTTAGCAGAAGTTCTCTTCCAGCAGATACCAAGAAGGAATGCTGCAGCTATACCTGGCGCAAGAACCGACTGGACATCCTGGAGATAATTATAAAGCACGTCACCTACCGAACGCATGATAGGGATCCAGAGAATACCGAGGACCACGATCACCACTGTTGCTATCTGACCGATGGTAACAAGCTTCTTCTCAGGAGTTTCCGGTTTGAATCTCTTATAGAAATCGATTGTAAAGAGCATTGAAGAAGAATTGAAGAGCGAAGCGAGCGAGCTCATCAGAGCCGCAAGGATTCCACAGACAACAAGACCCTTCACACCGGCAGGAAGAAGTTTGGCCACCAATGTAGGGAAGGCCGCATCCGGAGTTGAAAGTCTGAAAACTTCACCGTTGATAACGATACCTTTCTGGTGAAGCGCGAACGCGATCATACCTGGGATAAGGAAGAGGAATACAGGCAGAAGCTTAAGGTAAGCTCCAAAGATGGTACCTCTACGCGCCTCCTTCTGATCCTTTCCGGAAAGGACTCTCTGAACGATGAACTGATCAGTACACCAGTACCAGAATCCGATGATGGCAGATCCGATAAGAGCACCGAGCCAAGGATACTGAGGGTCGCGGTTATCACGCATAAGCTCTACCATTGAATTGCCGTACTCATTCACTGTGGTGGCACCGCAGATTCTCATCATTTCATCCCATCCGCCGAGTTCCTTAAGTCCGAGAACGAGAATGATCAACGAACCAAGAAGGAGGATAGGAGTCTGAAGCACAGATGTATAGAGGACCGACTTCATACCTCCGGCTACAGTGTAAAGGGCTGTGATAAGGACAAGTCCGATAGCGGCTATCCAGAAGAAATCGATGCCCCAGAGTTCCTCGATGCCGAATACCTGCTGGAATACGAGTCCTCCTGCATATACGGTCACGGCCACCTTTGTAAGCACATAGCTGATGAGCGATATGAGTGAAAGGATAGTCCTCGACTGAGGATTATATCGTTTCTCAAGGAATTCAGGCATTGTATATACCATACTTCTTGAATAGAACGGTACGAATACCCATCCGAGAAGGAGGATCATCCAACCCTGGATCTCCCAGTGAGCCATCGCCATTCCGCTGGCTGCTCCTGTTCCTGCGAGACCGATAAGGTGCTCGGATCCGATGTTAGATGCGAAGATTGATGCTCCTATGGCAATCCATGTAGCATCTTTTCCGCCAAGAAAGTAGTCTGAAGAGCTGTTCTGCTTCTGCTTCAGAACCCAGATTACGATTGCGATCAAGGCCACACAGAAAAGGCCTATCACGATCCAGTCTAATAAATGCATAATTATGTGGTTTAATTGGTTATTCTACTACAGAGAAGCGATATACGCAATGGCTTGTATATGTCTGACCAGGCTCGAGGAATGCAGAAGGCCACTCAGGCTTGTTAGGAGTGTCAGGATATTTCTGAGTCTCGAGACAGAAGCCCACGCTCTGCTGATAAACTACGCCGTTCTTTCCAGTGACACTGCCGTCAAGGAAGTTGCCGCTGTAGAACTGTACTCCTGGCTCGTCAGTCAGCACCTCAAGACAGATACCGGTTTCCGGACAATATGCTCGTGCGGCCACCTGAGTGTCGTCACCTGCTGTATTGAGACACCAGTTGTGGTCGAATCCGTTTCCGAACTTCACCTGTTGGAAGTCGAAGTTCTTGATATCCTGGCCGATAGCTACCGGCTGTCTGAAATCCATAGGAGTACCTTCAACAGGAAGGATCTCACCGGTGGTCATGAATGTAAAGTCCACCGGGGTGAAATTATCTGCATTGATCTGCATTATCTGGTCATCCACACGGCGGGTAGGATCTCCAGACAGATTGAAATAAGTATGATTGGTCATATTAATGACGGTCTTCCTGTCTGTAACAGCCTCATAGCTGATATCGATGGCATTGTCATCAGTTACCTTCATTGTTACGACCGCTGTGACTGCTCCCGGGAAATTGGCATCCCCGTCAGGTGATTCCATTGTCAGAACCACTGTAGATTCATCAGTCTGGACGGCCTCATACACCTGATACTGCCATCCGTCAGGGCCGCCATGAAGACAATGTCCGAAATTATTCTGAGGAAGCTGAATGGTCTCGCCATCGATTACAATAACACCTTTATTGATGCGATTGGCATAACGTCCCACGGATGCACCAAAGTCGCTTGGAGAATTCACCTTGTCAGCATAATTGGCAACATTGTCGAATCCCAGAACAACATCCTTCATTTCGCCGTTCCTGTCAGGAACCATCACGGACACGATTCTGCCTCCGAGATTGGTAATACAAACTTCCATTCCATTAGCGTTGGTAAGCGTGTAAAGCGCTGTCGGCTTTCCATTGATCTCAGCAACAAACTTCTGAGGATCAAGGCCGGAAAGAGTCTGTGTCGGTGCCGTAGCACAGGAATGCATAAGAGCAGCAGCAGCCACTCCCAGCATAGTCTTGAAAATGATTTTCATAATGTTATCAATTAATGGGTTATATATACTATTGTGGTGACTACAAATATAGAAAAATTTTTCAAAAGTGTATCATTTACACTTATTTTTCATTATGTCATATATAAAATCCGACCGATATGCCGGTGACCCCCGCCTCCCCTCTGAGGAGGCACCCCCTAGCCGGGGGTGGCATGTCACCTATATATCGGTCGGATTTTAATATTGACCTTATGTTTAGAACATAGCCTTCACCTGATTATAAACATTCTGTGCTGTGAAGCCAAGTTTCTCATCAAGAACCTTGTAAGGCGCCGAGAATCCGAAGCTTTCAAGGCCGAACACTTTACCATTGCAGCCTACAAGCCCCTGAAGATTCACAGGAAGACCAGCTGTGAGACCAAAGATCTTTGCACCGTTTGGAAGAAGTGCATCCTGATATTCCTTAGACTGACTGCGGAAGAGTCCTTCTGAAGGGCAGCTTACGATACGGACCTTGAGTCCATCCTCACGAAGAAGCTTCGCACCTGCTACGAGCGTAGAGACTTCCGAACCTGAAGCCACAAGGATAACATCAGGGTTCTCGTCTGAACCAGCCACGAGATATGCTCCCTTTTCCGCCTGGGCATAATCGTTTCCTTCAGGAAGCTGCTCGATGTTCTGACGGGAAAGGATCAGACCTGTAGGGCTGTCAGTATTCTCCATAGCCATTCTCCAGCATACAGTAGTCTCCTCGGAATCAGCCGGACGAAGCACGAGCATAGAGTTCTTATGGCTGTGATTCTTAAGTTTCTCCATAAGACGGATCTGAGCTTCCTGCTCGACAGGCTCGTGTGTAGGACCATCCTCACCCACACGGAAAGCGTCATGCGTCCAGATGAACTTGACAGGAAGTTCCATCAGAGCCGCCATACGCACTGCAGGCTTCATATAATCAGAGAACACGAAGAATGTACCGCAGGCAGCGATCACACCACCATGCAGAGCCATACCGATACAGCAGCAAGCCATTGTAAGTTCAGCAACACCAGCCTGGAAGAAGGCACCGCTGAAATCTCCCTTAAGGAATGAAGTTGTCTTCTTGAGGAAGCCGTCAGTCTTGTCTGAGTTAGAAAGGTCTGCAGATGCACATATCATATTAGGAACCTGCTCTGC
Source organism: Bacteroidales bacterium (assembly GCA_017630215.1). Classification (GTDB taxonomy): domain Bacteria; phylum Bacteroidota; class Bacteroidia; order Bacteroidales; family UBA932; genus Cryptobacteroides. The sequence continues at coordinate 147,449 of JAGBVR010000007.1, forward strand.
AAGCTGACCGAGAACGGCAGCAGACGCATTTCTTGTAGCATCTCCGGCTTTCTGCTGGACTTTGCTCCAGTCCACTTCAGGTGCTGCTCCGCTGAACCATTCTGCCTGCGCAGCAGCCTTTTCAGGATTGGCAGCAGCCCATGCAGCTTCTTCAGCCTTGCGCTCAGCCACAATTGCCTTGAGAGCCTCTGCACGCTTTGCATAGAGATCCTTCACCTGGTCAAAAATAACGAATGGATTCTCCGGATCACCACCGAGATTCAGAACAGTGTTCCTGAACGCATCACCTCCGAGAGGGGCACCGTGAGTCTTGCAGTTACGCTCATAAGAAGAGTTGTCAGCCTGACGCGCTCCCTTACCCATCACACACTTGCCGATAATAAGTGTAGGACGCTCGGTCTCAGCCTTTGCAGCATCGAGTGCCTGACGTATCTGATCACAGTCATTTCCATTGATTGTCATCACATTCCATCCCCACGCCTCATACTTCTTTGCAGTATCCTCTGTCATGACATCACCGCATTCTGTCGAGAGCTGGATATCATTCGAATCGTAGAACATCACGAGATTGTCCAAGCCGAGATGACCAGCAATTCGGCCTGCTCCCTGAGAGATCTCCTCCTGAACTCCACCGTCGGATATATATGCATAGATTGTCTCTTTTGCGAATGTCGGGTTGGCAGTTCGTGCACCCAGGAATTTAGCTGCAATTGCTGCACCGACTGCGAATACATGTCCCTGACCTAATGGTCCTGAAGTGTTCTCGATTCCCCTCAGGATGTCTACCTCCGGATGGCCTGGTGTAGGAGAGCCCCACTGACGGAGCTGCTGAAGTTCTTCAAGGCTGAACTTGCCTGCAAGAGCAAGCTGAGCATAGAGCATCGGTGCCATATGTCCGGGATCCAGGAAGAAACGGTCGCGTCCTTCCCACTTAGGATTTTCAGGATCATACTGGAGATATTCCGAATAGAGTACATTGATGAAGTCAGCTCCACCCATTGCACCGCCCGGATGTCCGGACTTTGCCTTTTCAACCATTGATGCTGCAAGGATACGGATATTGTCCGCAGCAAGATTCATTACCTTAGTGTCGTTCATAATTTATAGGGTTTTGTTTATTTCCATTTTGAAAGGCAAATTTAACATTCTGTCCGCAATAATTCATCCTGCCCGGGGATAATATTCCGACAAAAACACACAAATTGATACAAAAATTGTTTCAAGAGAGAGGAAAAGCACAAATTTGCAACAATTATGATAGTTTTCACCTCAAAATTGAAACTCATAAACCACGCGTCTCATATATATGTTGACTTTATTTCTTATCTTTGTAAGAAATCACATAATTATGAAACATTTTTTCTCAGTAATCTTTCTTCTGACAGCATCGCTTGTGTCACAGGCCGAAGTGAAGCTCCCATCCATCCTCGACAATGGCATGGTAATCCAGAGAGAAAAACCGATAGAAGTCTGGGGATGGGCTGATGCTGGAGAATGTTTCACAATAAACTGGAAAGACAGCACCTACTTCATTACCGCAGGAAATGACGGACGATGGCAGGTCACTCTTCCGCCGAGCCCGGCAGGAGGACCATATGTAATGACAATCGCAGACATAACGCTTCAAGATATTCTGATCGGAGATGTTTTCCTTTGTACAGGCCAGTCTAACATGGAGCTCCCGATAAGACGAGTCACCGACATGTTCGCAGAAGAAGTCGCAGCATACGAAAACAATCAGATCCGCCAATATATCGTCCCTGACACCTACAATTTCATCGCCCCTCAGGAGGATACGCCGAAATCGTTTTGGAAGGGATGCACCCGGGAGAATGTGATGGAATTCTCCGCCCTCGCATATTTCTATGCCAAGTCTATCTACAGCCAGACAGGAGTTCCTGTGGGAATTGTGAACTGCTGCTGGGGAGGAACGCCGGTGGAGGCGTGGACAAGTGAAGAGGCTTTGAAAGACTTTCCAAGGCATATCAACGAGAAACGTCTTTATGAGGATCCGGGCTACTGCCAGAGGATCAAAACACTCGAGGGGGAGAATTTCCATCTCTGGAACAAGGCGCTTCATGCAGGTGACCCCGGCATGAAGGAAAGCGTAAAATGGTTTGAAAAGGATTACGACGACAGCAATTGGCCGGAAGTGGAGATGTTCTCCAGAGATTGGGGCAATGACGGGCTGAACCCACAGGCCGGATCGCACTGGCTCCGCAAGGATATAACCATACCGGAGGGATGGGATGGCAAGGAGGCCGTCATACGCCTTGGCTGCATCGTGGATGCGGACTCTGTCTATGTCAACGGACACTTTGTCGGCACGACAAGTTACCAGTATCCGCCGAGAATATACAGAATCCCGAAAGGTATACTCAAGAAAGGGGCCAACAACATCACTGTCAGGGTGATAAGCAATGGCGGACAGCCTCACTTCGTTCAGGAAAAGCCTTACAGGATTATCTGCGGAGAAAACGAAATCAGTCTTGAGGGCAACTGGAAATACCATCTCGGCGCCCCTATGCCAAAGGCACCGTCTATGATGTTCTTCTGCTACAAGCCTGTATGTCTTTACAATGCGATGATACATCCTCTGAAGAATCTGAAATTCACCGGTGTCCTATGGTATCAGGGAGAGTCCAACGTCGACAGCCGCAACGAATATGCCGACCTGCTCACCGCAATGATCGGATGCTGGAGACAGACATTCAATGACCAGCAACTCCCATTCTATATCGTCGAACTTGCAGATTTCCTTCACAAGGATGATGTACGGGGAAGGGCTGCATGGGCCGAAATGAGAGTCCAGCAGGCAAAGGCTGCACAGATGAACACCAACACGAAACTTATCCGCAACAGCGATCTTGGAGAATGGAACGACATCCATCCGCTCGATAAGAAGACACTTGGCAACAGGGCGGCAGAGGCCACACTCGAAGACATGAAATAACCAATAAAATCAATAACACTAACTGCTATGGCACAGAACCAAACCTTAAATGAAGCGAAAGGCTTCTACAAGCTATCGTGGCTCCAGCGCATCGGATTCGGAAGCGGCGATATGGCTCAGAACCTCATCTATCAGACAGTCAGCATCTGGCTGCTGTTCTTCTACACCAATGTATACGGTCTCTCTCCCGGAGCAGCTGCCCTTATGTTCCTTATCGTCCGTCTGGTCGATGTGTTGTGGGATCCTCTCGTAGGTGCATTCGTAGACAAAAGCAATCCTAAATGGGGTAAATATCGTTCGTGGCTGATATTGGGAGGTATTCCTCTTGCGGGCCTGGCAGTCCTCTGCTTCTGGAACGGTTTCAGCGGATCGATAGTATATGCATATATCACTTATGTAGGAATGAGCATGTGCTATACTTTGGTGAACGTACCTTACGGTGCATTGAATTCATCGCTCACCAGAGACACAGAGGAAATCACCATCCTCACTTCTACACGTATGTTCATGGCTAATCTCGGCGCGTTGATAGTAAAGTCTCTGCCTATGATCATCGCGATCTTCGCACCTGTAGCGGCAGACGGAACAGCGATTACCGACAAGCCTGAGTCTGCAGCAGCCTGGTTCATTACCATGACAATATTCGCAGTGGCAGGTCTCGCCCTTCTTGTTTTCTCTTTCTCACAGTGCAAGGAAAGAGTCGTTATGGATCAGAAGGAATCAGAAAATGTAAAGGTAAGCGACCTGTGGATGGAATTCCTCCGCAACCGTCCATTGAGAGTCATCGCATTCTTCTTCATCACAGCCTTTGCCATGATGAGCATCGGAAATGCTGCTGATGCATATTTCATGACATACAATGTCCAGGCGACTCCTGTAATGACCACTGCATTCATGTGGCTCGGAACAATTCCTGCCTTCATCTTCATGCCATTGGTTCCTGCCATCAAGCGCAAGATCGGAAAGAAGGGCATGTTCTATCTCTTCCTTGGAACAGCAATCATAGGTATGGCTATGATGTATGTGTTCGTGCAGGTAGAGGCATTGAAACAGTTCTGGCTTCTTTGCATCGCCCAGTTCGTCAAGAGCACCGGTATCATCGTGGCTACAGGATACATGTGGGCCCTAGTACCTGAGGTGGTTTCATACGGAGAATACACTTCAGGAAGACGTATTGCCGGCATCGTGAACGCATTGACAGGCATCTTCTTCAAGGCTGGTATGGCACTCGGAGGCGTTGTCCCGGGTCTGGTACTCTCTATCGTGGGCTTTGACGCAGCACTTTCACATCAGACTGCATTCGCTGAGCAGGGCATCCTCTGGCTCGTATGCGTGATTCCTGCAGTACTCCTTCTTCTTGCTATATGGATCATTTCCAAGTATGAACTTGAGGATGACGTGATCGATAAGATCAACATGGAAATCGAAGCAAGAGCAAAGAACGCATAAATCTCAACAGAAAAATGAAGAAAACACTTCTTATTTCCGCAGCCGCATTTATGATGGCTTGCACTGCACCGGAAGAAAAAGGCGCTAAAGACGCCTTTGCAGAGCACTTCTACCTCGGAACGGCCCTCAACGAGGCACAGATTACCGGCCTCGACACCAAGGGCGTGGAGACCATAAAGAAACATTTCAACAGCATAGTCGCCGAGAACTGCATGAAGTCAGAGGAAATACATCCGGAGAACGGAGTATTCGATTTCACGCTCGCAGACAAATTCGTGGAGTTCGGAGAAGCCAATGATATGTTCATCATCGGACATTGCCTTATATGGCATTCACAGCTTGCACCTTGGTTTGTCTACGACGATGAAGGTAACTTCGTGACTCCGGAGGTGCTCAAGGAGAGAATGAAAGAACACATCACCACCATTGTCAGCCGTTACAAGGGCCGTATCCATGGATGGGATGTCGTGAACGAGGCAATTGTGGAAGACGGTTCATACAGGAAGAGCCCTTTCTATCTCATCCTCGGAGAAGAATTCATCCCTCTTGCTTTTGAATATGCACATGCTGCAGACCCTGATGCTGAATTGTATCTCAATGATTATGGAATGAACAACAAAGGCCGCCGCGACACTTATGTAAAGATCGCCAATGACCTCAAGGCACGCGGCCTTCGCATCGACGGCATCGGAATGCAGAGCCACGTTGGCATGGATTATCCGGACATGCAGGAATATGAGGAAAGTCTTCTCGCATTCGCAGGTACGGGCTGCAATGTAATGATTACAGAATGGGATATGTCCGCACTTCCTTCCATCAATTTCGGAGCCAACGTAAGCGATACGGTAGCCTTCAAAGCATCAATGAATCCTTACACAGAAGGGCTTCCTGAAGATGTAGATGCACTTTGGAACTCGCGCATGAAGGAATTGATGGACCTTTACATCAAGCATGCTGACAAAATAACCAGAGTCACAGCATGGGGAGTGGCTGACGGTGATTCATGGAAGAACGACTGGCCTATGGACGGACGTACCGACTACCCCCTCCTTTTCGACCGCAACCACCAGCCGAAGCCATTCCTGACAGAATACATGAAATAGGCTTCCCTCGAAAAGTGACAAGTAAATCAATGTCAAACAATGTAATAACACTGAAAATTTCGAGCGAAGCGATAGTAAGTCCTCCTCCCGAGGAGGAGGATTTAGGAGGAGGGTAACGTAGATATATTTTTCATATTATGTACGCCCTCGAAAAAAGTGATAAGTAAACTAATGTCAAATAACGTAATAACACTAAAAATATGAAAACCCCTAAACGCTATCTCGTTCCTGCCGACTTCATGGCAGATCCGTCAGTTCACGTATGGGACGGAAAAATCTATATCTACCCGTCACACGACTGGGAACCAGAAGACTTCGTGGAAAATGACAACGGTGACCACTTCAACATGAAGGACTACCACGTATTCAGCCTCAACGGCGACGATCCTATGACAGCAGAAGTGATCGACCACGGAAAGGTATTGGACGTAGCAGACATTCCTTGGGCAGGACGCCAGCTCTGGGACTGCGAAGTGGCAAGAAAAGACGGTAAATATTATATGTATTTCCCTCTCAAGGACCGCAATGACATCTTCCGCCTCGGAGTAGCCATCAGCGACAAGCCTGAAGGACCTTTCATCCCTCAGCCGGATCCTATCAAGGGAAGTTACAGCATCGACCCGGCCATCTACGAAGAAGACGGCAAATATTACATGTACTTCGGAGGCCTCTGGGGAGGACAGCTTCAGCGTTACAAGGACAACAAGGCTCTTGAGAATGCCTATCTACCTGAAGGAAAGGAAGATGCACTCCCAGGAAGAGTAGTACGTCTAAGCGAGGATATGCTCGGATTCGCAGAAGACCCAAGACCTGTGATGATCCTGGACGAAGAGGGCAAACCTCTCACCGCAGACAATCCTTACAGATTCTTCGAAGCGTCATGGATGCATAAATACAACGGCAAGTACTATCTCTCATATTCTACAGGAGATACTCACTATCTCTGCTATGCTATCGGTGACAATCCGTACGGACCTTTCACATACAAGGGCGTGATCATGACTCCGGTTGTGGGCTGGACCACCCACCATTCTATCGTGGAGTTCAGCGGGAAATGGTGGCTTTTCCACCATGACAGCGTTCCATCTGGCGGGAAGACATGGCTTCGAAGCCTCAAGGTATGCGAACTCAAATACAATGAAGACGGAACAATCCAGCCAATCGAAGGACTCGATGAATAAATTATTCCTTACAATATTGACAGCAATAATCATTGCCGGCTGCTCCCGGAGCACCGGCAATGATTTATTATGGCTCTCTGATGAAGAGCCAGATGTAAAAGCCGAAGTGGTCGTAGATCCTGATCTGGACCTTATCAACGACGGATTCATAATCCAAGGCGGTCCACGCGACAGAGTCATCAAGGCAAAGACCGAAACAGGAATCTTGTATGGAAGATACGCCCTGCAGCGCCTTGAAGCCATAGGAAAGGCAGACTGTGACCTGGATATAAGAGAGGAGCCGTCCTACGAGCGACGCATCCTGAATCATTGGGACAATCTCGATAACACCGTTGAAAGAGGTTATGCCGGCTGGTCAATATGGCATTGGGGAGAACCGGTACCAGTAGAACTTATAAAGGACTACGCCCGCCTGAATGCTTCGATCGGCATCAACGGAACCGTCCTGAACAATGTAAATGCCACTCCGGAAATACTCAGTCAGGAGAAATTGACTCGCGTGGCAGAAATTGCAGACATCCTTCGTCCTTACGGCATCAAGGTATATCTGTCCGTAAATTTCTCATCTCCCGCCGTACTTGGAGGATTGGAAACTTCAGACCCCCTCATAACAGAGGTGCGCGAATGGTGGTCTGCTAAAGTCGCTGACATCTACAGACTTATCCCTGATTTTGGCGGCTTTCTGGTAAAAGCCAACTCAGAAGGACTACCGGGACCGCAGGATTACGGGCGCACACACAGCGATGGAGCCAACATGCTGGCGGACGCACTCGCTCCATACAATGGCATCGTGATGTGGAGAGCATTCGTATATTCTCCCAAAAGTCCGGACAGAGCCAATCAGGCATCCGAAGAGTTCCAGCCACTGGACGGAGAATTCCGCGACAATGTACTCGTGCAGATAAAGAACGGTCCGGTGGATTTCCAGCCACGCGAGCCATTCAGTCCCCTCTTCGGCCAGATGCCTCATACTCAGCTGATGGCAGAGTTCCAGATTACACAGGAATACCTCGGATTCTCAAATCACCTGGTCTATCTGCATCCGCTTTTCAAGGAATGTCTTGACAGCGACACATATTGTGAAGGTCCGGGATCGACTATAGCCGACATCACCACCGGAAAGACATATCCTTCTGTCTATAAGACCACTGCAATAGCAGGAGTAGCCAACATAGGACGTGACAAAAACTGGTGCGGACACGATTTCGCCCAGTCGTCATGGTATGCATTCGGACGTATGGCCTGGAATGTAAATCTTTCTTCTGAGGAAATAGCCCGCGAATGGCTTCAGCAGACCTTCACCTCGGAGCAAGAGTTTACCGATCCCGTACTGGATATGATGCTTACATCCCGCGAAGCAGCAGTCGATTACATGATGCCTCTTGGCTTCCACCACATCTTCGCATGGACACATCACTACGGTCCGGAACCATGGTGCGAGGTACCGGGAGCACGTGCAGACTGGCTTCCGAAATATTATCACAAGGCAGATGCGGAAGGTGTAGGATTCGACAGGACACGCGACGGAAGCTGCAACGTCGATCATTATCATGAACCTCTGGCCTCAATGTACAACTCAATCGACACATGTCCGGAAGAACTTCTGCTCTGGTTCCATCATGTGCCTTGGGACTATAAAATGGCATCAGGACGTACTCTCTGGGATGAAATATGCCTGCACTATGACAGAGGCATAAAGACAGTCCAAGGATATCAGAAGGTCTGGGAAGAAGTCCGTCCATATGTCGATGAAGTCCGTTGGGAAGCTATCCGTGCTAAACTGGCTATCCAGGAAAGCGATGCACGATGGTGGCGTGACGCCTGCGTACAGTATTTCGGAGAATTTTCAGGAATGCCTATACCGGATGACGTGCAGAGACCCGAGAGACCGCTTGAAGAGCTTAAGAAGATCAAGCTTGACATGAAGCACCACAATTGATTTTGCTTATGCCGCGTAAAAACCTTACTTTTGCACGGCATTTTATAATACATACAAATGGATCAGCAGATTACTAAAAAGTACAGCTACTGGCAGTGGAGGACTCTTATTGTCCTGATGATCGCCTACATTCTTTATTATTTCCTTAGAAAGAATTTCAGCGCCGCACTTCCGGCAATGCAGGAGGAACTGGGCATAACCAAGCTCCAGTTAGGTACATTCATTACCCTGAACGGCATTATCTATGGTTTCTCACGTTTTGTGAACGGATTCATAGCAGACCGTTGCAGCCGCAGAAAACTTTTGGCGGGAGGATTGGTGATCTCTGCCATCATCAACTTCGCGATTGCATTCAGCCCTAAGCTAGATGGAGTCTTCAATCTTCTCGACACCGAAGGAAAGGCTACAATGGGGCTTGTATACCTGATCGGATCCCTTTGGGTTATAAACGGTTACATACATGGAATGGGATACCCTCCATGTGCAAGCCTTATGGCACACTGGTTCAAGCCGTCTGAGCTTGCTACCAAGCAGTCCATCTGGAATGCCTCACACTCGATAGGAGCCGGAGTAGTAATCGCCCTCTGCGGATGGATTCTGTCAAGGTTCGGAATGTCCGCATGGAACCTATGCTTCGCAATCCCGGCAGCTATTGCATTTATCGGAGCGATTGTCGTATTCCTCACTCTTCGCGATACGCCTTCGTCAGTAGGACTTCCCGAAGTGGAGGAACTCGACCATAAGTCAGAGGGGCATGCCGCGGAGCCGGAGAAGCAGCTTAAAGGCAAGGCATACAATCACTTCCTCAACAGGCTCGTATTCAAGAACCCTATTATCTGGATTCTTGCCCTCTCTAACTTCTGCATTTATGTGATCCGTTTCACGATCCTCGAGTGGGGCACATCATTCCTCACCCAGTACAAAGGTTTCGAAATCGATCTTTCAGCCAATATTGTAGCAATGTCTGAGCTTGCCGGCGGAGTACTGGGAACCCTCGTTGCAGGCTGGTTCACTGATAAATTCATGCAGAACAAAGCACACAGGACCTGCCTTCTATGCACCATTGGAGCCACCCTCAGCTTTTTCCTCTTCTGGCAGACACCTCAGACAGCCCACTGGCTCATCAGCGCACTGCTCATCTGTCTCTCAGCCTTCTTCGTATATGGTCCTCAGGCACTTCTCGGCGTAGCAGCTTCACAGCAGGCCACAAAGAGAGCCTGCGCTACCGCAAACGGAATTCTTGGAATCTTCGGATATGCAGCTACAACTATCGCCGGTATCGGTTTCGGTTACATTGCCGATAAATTCGGATGGAACTCGGTATTCCTGGTAGCTGTGATCTTTGGATTGATCGGCTGCCTCGTTATAGCTACCATTTGGAAAGCCCCGGCAGACGGCTATGAAAAAGCCGGAATAGTAATGGATGAGATCAAGGAAATAGAATAAAAATTCAGGGCGGCCCGCACGGGCCGCCCTGATTCGTTCAGCATCAAGATATATCCTGATTAGGCATTAAGTGAATAGTACTCGCAAGATTTTGAGCCCTTAACCTCTACCTCTACATTGATCTTGCTCTCACGAGCGAGCCAACCGAGTGCAGTGTAGAACTCTGCGCTACCGAGACCTGACTCCTTCTTGAGCTTTGTCTCAGTCATCTTACCGTTTGCATTGAGTACATTCCAGAGAATGCCTGCGTTGTTTCCAATGTTGTTGATTTCCATAATAATTAATCTAGTTAAGTTTATAATTCTGCGGCATCTCACCGCCACACACTTTCCAATTTTGCGGGCGCAAAGATATGCAAACAAAATGACATAACAAACACTGTAACAGAAAGTTAACAATTTGGAATCTTACGATTTAAAAGCAATCGACCGCAATTACTTAAAATTCAAAAGAGATTCCAGGCCATCTCAACACAATCATAAGATCATTTGAATAGATAATTTCGAAATTCTACCGCACGACTTTTTGACAAATCCGCGCTTTTCTGTGCGGATTTTAGTGATTTTGAGCGAGTTTTTGGTAAATTTCCGCTCATTTGTATGTATATTTACAAACTAATTCAATAATGACATGAAAAGACTAGCTATCTCAATCGTATGCATAATTATGCTTATTGCCCCCACCAATGCATTCGCATGGGGTGCGAAGGGACACGACGTCGTAGCGGCTATTGCCGAACAGAATCTGACACCGAAAGCGAAAAGGAAGATCAGCAAACTTCTGGAAGGTCGCTCTATCGTCTACTACTCATCATGGATGGACAACATCCAGAACTCCCCATATTGGGAGAACGGATACAACAAGACCAAGACCTGGCATTATGCCAATGTAGACAAAGGCCACACATATCAGACAATGGAAAAAAACGAAAGCGGTGACGTAGTGAACGGACTGGAATTCCTCACTAAGCAGATGACTGACAATTATGACAATCTCACCGACAGCATGAGAGTAGACTATCTGAAGATGATAGTTCACATGGTAGGTGACCTCCATTGTCCTATGCACGCCGGAAGGCTCTCTGACCGCGGAGGAAACGGCACAAGAGTGAGCTGGTTCAGAAGCGAGACAAGTCTCCATTCGGTATGGGACAGCAAAATGATCGATTCAGCCCGCAAATGGAGCTACAGCGAGTGGGTGGAGCAGCTGGACAGAGCAAACAGAAAATACAGAAAGGAAGTCAGCAAGGGATCTTATGAAGACTGGTTCGCTGAGACTGTGGAAGGCGCTGCAGACATATATGACTATGTAGAAAGTTCCACCGATCGAGTTCCTGAACTTTCATACCAGTTCGTATATGACTTCTCCCCTCTCCTTGAAGTGCAGCTTATGAATGCAGGCTATCGTCTGGCTTATGTACTGAACACCATATTCAAATAAATGAAAACGGCTTGGATTTTTTCTGGTAATCCAAGCCGTTTTTATGATAATATGCATATATTTGCAGAAACATGCGGGTATAGCTCAGTGGTAGAGCATCGGCTTCCCAAGCCGAGGGCCGCGGGTTCGACCCCCGTTACCCGCTCAGCACATCTACTTCTTGATAAACAGCAGAGCCATCAGAGGCAATGCTATTATCGCCATCGTAGCACTGATTGGCAGATATATTCCAAAACTGACATATTTCACGACCAGATAAGTCACAGCCAGAAGCCCGACTCCCATAGCTGAAGAAATCAGGTAATGCTTTCTGATGTCAGTACTCTTGCACACGATACGGCTGAGATTCGGCACTCCAAGTGAGATGAAACCGATAGGACCACATATTGAAACAGAACTGGTCACTAGGAACATTATTGCCAGCAGAAGCAGGGCCTTGGCCATATTGCCCAGTTCCAATTCTCCGTTGAAATGCCTTGTAAGAAGCTTTGCAGACCATAAGGCCGCCCCAAGTCCGACCACAAAGAGAACAAGAGAAAAGACAATATCTCCGCTCGTTACACCCTCAAGATTAAAATTGGCGGCACCCCAAAGATAATATTGCTTCAACAAATCCCCATTAGGGGCATTGGTAACAACGATAGTTCCAAGTGAGCCGATGAACGTGCCGAAAAGTATACCAAAAGTGATAAGATTCTGAGTACTCACCTTCAGTGTCACAAAAAAGCATACAATCGTACATATCAATGTGCATATGAAACTTCCCACTGTCAAAGAGCACCAGCCTGTCATTGTAGCCGCAGCTGCCCCAAGGCAGGCTGCACTTCCCAGACCGAGACTATATACATCTCCTAGCTGATTACGCCAGAGATATTGCATCTGGATGCCTCCTATAGGTAAGGCAATCCCTGAAATCAGTACATATAAAAGACTAAGCATATCAGAAACTGTATTCTATTCCACCTATAAAATTACGTCCCGGCATCGGATATCCGCTGACCGTTTCATATCTGCAGTCTGCAAGATTTCTGGCTGTCACCTTGAATACGAGGCTACCCGCTTTCTTCAGGGACAGTTTCTTTGAGAATTCCACATCCAATGTATTCCAGTCAGGCAGGTCACCATATCCATCAGTTCTTCCCCCACGCCACTGCCAAAAAGGGCCCAGCTTCCAACCCTTCCAGGATAGTCCCAGACGCAGTATTGCAATATGTCTGGCAATATAAGGAATCTGCTGACCGAAGGACTCGCTTCCCGAAGTCCGGTCTACAGACGACTGGAAGGTATATTGACCTTTTGCATCGAAGAGCCATCTGCCCCTTATATACCGGAAACCGACCTCCGCGTCATATCCCGCCGAGAACACCTTGCCTATATTGTAAGGCTGCCATATATTCGGATCATCCGCGCTTGGAGCAGATGTAATCTTATCTGTAAGCCAGTTACAGAAGGCATCGAGACTTGCATCCACTTTCCAAGATGCTCCGATCACCTTTTTGAACTGCACAGCCAAGTCTGTCATCCAGGCATCCTCAGGTTTAAGTTCAGGGTTTCCATAGCCAGCATAATAGAGTTCATTGAAGACCGGCACTCTATAGGATCTTCTCGCAAATGACCTTATATCGAACCCTTTGAATACAGTATATTTAAGGTCTATGGATGGAGACACAGCTGTCCTTGCTTGAGCGCCATTATCATATGCCATGTTAAACTCCAGAGCTGCATCCGCTGCAAATCTTCCTGTGGTACAGGATGCGCCCAACGCAGAGAATGCGTTAAGACGTGATGCGTTATAATTCGAAGAATTCAATCCGTCCCACTGCAAGTCTGCAGCAAGAGACAATTTCAAGCCTTGGGTAATCTGAAAACTGTGAGATGTATTCAACTGCACCTCTGTCTGTCCATACTCACTGTCACCGTAGACACTTGTATAAAATATATCATCATAACCGGCCTTCAGGCTAAGATTAAGCGTATATAAAGGTGAGAATCTGTTAGTCAGTCTACCCTGCACAAAGGCATTCATATCCTTCTGTCTGTCATCTGACGGCCAGGCAATGGAGCCGGGAGTTCCTCTTTGCGCAGTATTGAAAAACGCCTTGACATGATAATCACCCTCATCCAGCATGCCCCAAAGATCAAGACCGGACCTTATCTGGCTGATATCATTGTTAGTGCGTCTCTGGCCATCTCCATAGCTGTAATCTCCTTTGCTGAAAATTCCGGATGCATTTGCAGACAATGAGACTTTATCGGAAATACGGAAATCCACTCTTGTACTGGGGAGATAAGTCCCGAATGAACCAGCAGAGAAACGGATTGACCCAGATACAGGAATGTCTCTAAAGGAAGGTCTGGCCGTATTGAATGAAACACTGTTCTGAGCATAATCCAGCACCACATCACTGCAATACTCGACCCCAAGCATGCCGAGGTCATTCTGGCCGGACTGCATATTGCCCACCTTTACCCCATCCACATACACTGATGTATGGGCACTGCCCATTCCCCTGAGGCTCACGGTCTTAAGACCGGCATAGCCTCCATTGTCACCGACATGTAATCCGGGACTTTGCAGAAGAATGTCTGAAACTGTAAATGAACCAGATGCGGAAAGAGTGTCCCTTCTGGAAACGAGTACACCTTTATCCGCGGTTACTGTCACACTGTGAAGTGTGTCTGCGACAGGTTCCAACGAACCTGAATACAGGCCTTGAGAAAGCAGACCTGCAGAAATCAAAATTGTAAATAACATTGTTTACGCCTTAACAGAAGTCTGTCCCCGGACCTCATTCGTTTGACTTGACTATGGCAGGTCTTCGGACTCATCTCCGCATTCTGCGCCTTCTCACAGTCCAAAGGCTGCAATGGCATGATGCAAGTGCGTTAAGAGATTTACCGCTGCGGGCACAGTTCCGGATTTGCACCGGATTCCCTTACTCCATAATCCCGGCACAAATATAAGTGTTATTTATCAGAAGCAGATAAAATTCAAAGAGTTTTGACTATCGACTCATATAGATTCCGGCACCCGTCTTCCAGAAGATCCAGAACGAGGCTGAAGCCTTCCGAACCCATATAATACGGATCTGGAATATATGAAATCTTGTGACCGGTCAGATAGGAAGCCATTCTGACTATTTTATGACTGTCTTCCACAGAAGGGGCCAGATGCATCAGATCCTCATAATTCTGATCATCCATAGCCACGATCAGATCGAAATCCAAGAAATCGTATCCTCGTACCTGACGGGCAGAATGAGAAAGTCCATATCCGCGATACAAGGCAGCTGTACGCATACGCCTGTCAGGATGCGCTCCACTATGTCCTCCATATATGCCGGCAGAATCAGCTACAATACTATCCTGCATACCATTTTCTCTGACAATATGCTCGAATATGCCCTGAGCAGCCGGAGAACGGCAGATATTTCCCAGACACACGAAAAGGACTTTGTATTTCGAAGTAGCGGAAGTTTCCATATTATTGTTTATCAGCGATAATGATTCTTTCAATTCTGCGAGGAACTGAGGTCAATATCTCATATGGAATCGTTCCGAGGATGTCCGCGAGCTCGGCAATACCAGGCTCTTTGCCGAATATTGTCACAGTATCGCCCACTTTCACATCAAGACCGGTAACATCCAGCATCGTCATATCCATACAGATATTGCCAATAGTCGGTACGCGGTGACCATTGACCATAAAACTGCCTTTCCCACGGCTGAGATGACGGTCAAGTCCGTCGGCATAGCCTACAGGAATAGTAGCTATCACCGTTCCCTCCGGTGCAATCTTTCCATGGCGGCCATATCCAATGGTCCCATCCTCCGGCTTCAATGTCTTGATCTGAAGGACCTTGCATTTGAACGAAGCCACTGTGGCCAGATGGGTTCCAGGCAATGCACTCACACCATAGATGCCGATTCCCAAACGCACCATATCGAACTGATATTCAGGAAATCTCTCAATTCCGGCCGAATTAAGAATATGATAAACAGGCTTATAACCGATAGCATCGGTAAGTCTGTCGGCGCTTTCTTTGAAAAGACGCACCTGATCATGAGTGAAATCGTCGCAAGACGGATCATCAGCCGCCGCAAGATGAGAATACACGGACCTCACCTTGACACAAGAGCAAGAAGAGAGGAATTCAAGGAGTTCAGGAAGTTCGTCACTCATAAATCCCAATCTGTGCATCCCGGTGTCAATCTTAATATGGACCGGAAAATCTCTGATTCCCCTTTTTTCCAGTACGCCGCACAATATCTTGAGCGAATACATATTCGGAATGCCTGGCTCAAGACCGTAGTTGACGATCTGCTCGAAGGAATCCGTACCTGCAGTAAGTACCATTATAGGGGACTTTATTCCGGCCTGACGGAGTTCAATTCCCTCTACGGGATAGGCTACTGCAAGATAGTCTGCTCCGGCCTGCTCCATAAGAGAGGCAAACTGGACAGCTCCATGTCCATATGCATTGGCCTTCACCAGCACCAGAAGTCTGGTGGAAGCTTCAAGTCGGGATCTGAAATATCTGTAGTTTTCAAGGCAGCCGTTCAGATTGATCTCAAGCCTTGAAAATTCATTGCTGATGTACATTGCTGAATTTCGTCAATAATTGAGCAGCAAAATTACTAAATATTCTGACAAAATTGTCATTTTTGCTGCAGGCTTGTTTTTTGCACCTATATGCCGACGACATAGAAACCGCTGCCCCCGACATTGGCAGGACAAAATGTCAGTACTCCGGAAAACAAACAATTAAACTTATAGCATTATGAATATCTGGTTCATTATGATCGCCATCATGGTTCTGAGCTTCATCATCCAGCATATGTTGCAGAGCCGGTTCAACAAGTATTCGAAAGTGGGCCTTCCCAACGGGATGTCTGGAGCTGAAGTTGCGCAGAAAATGCTACGTGACCACGGAATATATGACGTGAAGGTCGTACCCACAAACGGCATGCTCACAGACCACTTCAACCCTCAGACGAAAACCGTAGCCTTGAGTGAAGGTGTATATGCAAGCAGAAGCGTGGCTGCAGCTGCAGTAGCTGCTCACGAATGCGGACACGCAGTACAGCACGCCTACGGATATGCTCCTCTGAGAATGCGCTCAGCCCTCGTCCCTATGGTAAGCTTCGCATCCAATATCGTACAATGGGTACTTCTTCTGGGAGTGATCATGATCAACAGCTTTCCGGGACTCCTGTGGTTCGGAATAATCCTTTTCGCGACCACAACCCTCTTCAGTTTCATCACCCTCCCTGTGGAGATCAATGCAAGCACCAGGGCCATCTCTTGGCTGACGCAGTCAGGAATCACCGACGCACAGACCCGCCCGATGGCTATCGATGCTCTCAAATGGGCAGCATATACTTATGTAGTGGCAGCACTCGGATCGCTTGCGACCCTTCTTTACTATATCGGACTTGCACGCAGAGACTGACAATCATTTCGATAAAGCACTTGTTTTATATAAGCCAGCGGTAGAGATACCGGTGACCCCCGCCTCCCGAACATTCCTGCTGCCGCAGGCTGTTCGCTGCAAAAGCCCACTGGGCTGTTTGCCGAGTTGCTCACGACCCCTAGCCGAGGGTGGCATGTCACCTATATCTCTACCGCTGGCTTTAAAACAAGTGCTGACGGACCTGATTATTTGATTTTAGTAATCTTCGACGGCTTCTTGACAGCCTTTCTTGCAGCCTTCTGCGCTGCCTTGCACTGCTCCGGAGTCATTCCCTCAGGACAGTAAGTATTGCCGATCGGATTCTTTCCAAGCACAGCCTGAAGCCAGGTACACGAAGCGACATATCTGCCGAAAGGCCTGCTCAGATGATATCCGTCACGTGTCAGGTCATCTCCAAGAATAGATGTTCTGGCATTCTGGATGGCGGTTCCGGAAGGTATGATGATCTTTATATCTTGTATCTGTGGCACTACCTCATTTACAGTAGCAATGATCGCATTATACATCTTCATCTGATCATTATCATACCTGTGATATTCCTTATGATTGGAATCCTTGGAATACGCCCATGTCTGATGGAACATAAATACCACATCTTCTGGCACACGAGCCTTAACATACTCCACAAGTTCGGGAAGCTGTGCATATGTTTCAGGCTGTCCCGAATTAGGACTTGACTGCTGGAAAGAAACATAATCCCAGTCCTCATCTGCAAGACCGCGTTCCATTGTATAGCCATAATCGATGGTCCTTATCCCCTCTGCGTCGATCTTACGATACTCATAGTCGGCAATGTTTCCACGAAGATTCCTTACATGTCTCTCGATCGAACATCCAGCTTTATAAATATTGCCGATTACGATTGTAAGACCTTCGGCTTTTGCTAACCCGTGCAGATGATCCTCGATGGCATCATCGGAGAAACTATTGCCGATGGCAAGAATCTTTATAGTATCATTCTGAGCCAGACAGAATATTGACGAAATCAAGAGTGCCGCCAGTAACAATAAAAACTTTTTCATATGCCTTACTTTTTATTTGCCAACAAGTACATATCCGCCATTGGAACGATTACCATAATATCAAAGAATGCCAGCATTGCCACAGCTCCGAACGCACCGATTGTAAGAGCCATTGCCAACGCATAAAGGAATGAAAGTGCGTGAAGAAGGATCAATGCGATCGCAGCAAGCAGCCATACCTTAAGCGAAGTGATACGATATAGGATCAATGCCGCAGTTCCGAATGCCAAAGGAATGAAGAACATGAGGTTCTCCCCGAGAGTGAACAGAAGAACAGCGCTTAGAATAAACATGAGAGCCAATGTGCCGTAAAGCTTGCTGGCAGCATATTTTGCCACAGCATTGGAAGCAGCGTTTGCTCTCATTGACCCTGAGGTCTTGCGGACTGCCGCTCCCCTTCCGCGAAGATACACAAACACACAGGCCGCAGTCATCAATACAGTCGAGACAATCATCGCTATATTGTCAAATGTAACACCG
This sequence comes from Bacteroidales bacterium, assembly GCA_017630215.1. Classification (GTDB taxonomy): domain Bacteria; phylum Bacteroidota; class Bacteroidia; order Bacteroidales; family UBA932; genus Cryptobacteroides. The sequence goes on from JAGBVR010000007.1 coordinate 165,936, forward strand.
TGCATTACTCCGAAAAGCTTGAACTTTGCTCCGCAGATAACCGCACTGAGATAAGCGACCAATTCACCTAAAACGAGCATACCTACTCCTAAGCCGAGAACTGCAAGAGAAGACTTGAACACCTTAGAAGCACTCAGTCTTCCACGGACTCCATCAAAAGCTAAAGCAAGAAGGAAGAGAACGAAGACAATGACATTCACCACCTTGTACATTCCCTTGCTGAAATTGAACAATCCCAGTACAGGAATTGTGAAATTCACAGTATCCTTCTCGGCCTTGAAATAATCCTTATCTGCATACATCTCGTTTGTAAGATACTCCTTGGTTATCGGAACTATCTGTGCACCATAATGCTGGATGGATTTCTCGCTGATGTTGCTAAAGTTATCGAGATCTGTATGATAATGGTTCACATCGACGATTGTCGAGAAATTCATTCCCGGAATCTCATCTTTCACGATAGTGAAATCTGTAAAGTTCGGCATAAAATTATACACCACTGTGGTAAGTGAATAAGTGAACGGATATCTTGCAGACTTCGCATAAAGATCCATAACCTTCTCATTTCCAGGACATGTCTCGAAAAGAAGAGCCGGTCCCCAAGGACCACGGGCCTCTATATTGATCATAAAGCCGACATTGTCGAAGATCTGTCTGTCATGGGCCCACGCTGCCTTCATTCCCATCATTCCGACCTCTTCGGCATCAGTGAACAGCACCTTGATACCCTGCTTCCAGTCCTGACGGTACTTCAAAGCCTGAGCTACTGTTTCAAGGATGGTACTGACACCATATCCGTCATCGGCGGCACCGTAAGACCATACAGTATCCTTTGGCATCGGCTGAGAATATCTGGAGTCATAATGAGCAACAAAAAGAAGGTATGTCTGGTCCTGCGAAGGGGTCAGCGGTGAAAATTCCGCAAGTATATTGACCGCATCGAAAGTATATACTACGTGCTTGTTTTCAGGACCGACAAGAGAATCATATTTATAAAGGCTGATAGTATCAGCTCCGAGTCCTTCAAGTCTGCCGATCAGATATTCACGGACTTCCGCCCTTTCCTGAGGATGAGCTACCGAATGGTGCTCTCTGGACATCACTTCAATGTCCTTTACTGCTCTTGCGGCTGAAAATCCTTCTGCCTCAGCAGATTCTGCACTTGGACGAGTCCACAGGCCATAAGCAAGAAGACCTGCGATAACGACTGTGACCGCAAGGATCAATGGTCTGAATTTATTCATTTCTTTAGGTTTTAGTATTATACAATCTGCAAATATAGAGAGTTTTCGCTGAAAATCCCTAATTTTACACTCATATAACCACCCTTCGCCATCTCAATCAAACAGAAAAGAAGGTTTCGGCAGAAAAGACAGACGATCAATACACCACTAATTCATAAATCCTGGCCTTGATTCCGTCGTTCTGGTCAGCCTTGGTCACATTAAGTCTGACATAACGGGCCTGAACCGGCTCCTTGAGACGACGATCGGTCTGATATTCATCATTGTCACAAACAGTGTCCACTGTAATCCATGGATCGTCAAGAGAGTTCCTCACCTGAAGACTATATTCCTTAGTTATATAGCTCTGCGACTCTACTCCCGCATGCAGAACCGCCCACCCGTTGATAGTGGATTCCTTCTGCAGATCGACCTCGATGTATTTAGGCATCGTCTCTGACACATCGCACCACTTCGTATCAATATCATCATCAATGGCATATTCTGCCACCTCACGACGGTTGACTTCACCAGAGCGCGCAACAACCGGTTTGCCTATGCACAGATTCTCAAAAGCACCTTCCATTACCGGCTCCTGCGAAACTTCCATTCCGATTCTGAACAGATCCGTACATGGAACTGCAACATTATTGACATCCATAACGGCTGTGGCAGCAAATATCACGACCTGGCTATTATCTGGAAGGACGACAGAGTCGGCTCCTTCCGGAATATCAAGAGCTATGGAGAACATATATGAGTAATCGTACGGAAGATCTCTATCGCCGTTCATGCTATGCTTGTGAGTACCCACATAAGCGACATCTGCAGCCTTGAAGAACTCTTCAGTATGTCCGGTGTGCCCCCATTGGCCGATAAATCCTCCATAGTATGGAACTGTAACCTCCTGGACATCCTCTCCAACCGTAAATACGCACCTGGTATCGTTACGGAGCGCTGCAGCAAGAATATACAGTTTGTTATAAGTACCTTCCGGTAGAGATATCTTATTTCCTTTGCACTTAAGGCCGTTTGCCACGGTCGGATCTCCCAGTTTGAAATCGAGTCCTTTGAATGACAGACTTTCAGGAAGTAGCTCAGCAGCATATGAATTTCCAACTCCGTCGAAATTGACTTCTACGCGGAACGGATTGTATGATGCTGTCTTTTTATCGAATGGAAGATCTACCTGCGCATAATCCCCTGGCACAGGCGGCTGCGGCTTCGCCAGACGCACAAGGAATGTCTTCATTGCATATGGTCCGATTTCGAATTCCAGAGTGTTTTCTGATATTGAAGCCGGGCCTATCTCTTCTTCATTTCCATTGAGTTCCCTGGCTTCGAGAATGTCAGCAGCAAATCTGATTCCGGCCTTCTGAGCCTCGATACCGGCAGTTTCGTAGAAACGGACAACATATGCATCAGAGTCCTCTGCCTGCTTGACTGCTCTGAGAGCTATGTTTTCATTAAGAGGCATCGCAAATGAGAAACTGCGTCCGTAGGTTCCTTTATGCTTAGGAACCACAAATGCCTTCAGAGGCTGGTTAAGCATCTCGGATTTTCTCACCACATCACCATAACGGTAGTCCCCTCGGTGAGCTGCAATAGAGTAAGTAAAGGTATGTCTTCCGAAATCCTGACTGCTCTGATATGCATAGTTTCCATTAGTAGAAGGTGTATGAAGGAGGGTCAGACGCATGGTGTTGTCAGATGGTTTGTCCCAACCGTATTTGCAGTCATCCATCAAAGCCACACCGTAGCTTCCATCCTCCTCTGTAAGATCAGCCCATTGCTGAGCATATACTTCATATGCAGTAACCGTATTGTTTCCACGAGAGATAGTACCTATGCCAAGATCATAGATAGCCCGCTCATTATGAATCGTAAGTGGAAATTCTGCTTTGAGAAGTGCATCTGCTGACTGCCAGAACACATCATTCTCTATATCGATCCTGTCTTCATGAGCTCCTTCGGTAAGGCTTATATGCTGCACAAATACTGACTCCCCATGTCTTCTTTCCACCTTGACGGTAACACGAACCGGGCCTTTCTCCACAACACTGATTCTGACATCGCCATTTACCGGAACCGCCTCGGAATCAATGGTTTCCTTAAGGATTTCCCATGCTGGCCATTTATATGATTTATTCTCAGTAAACAGAGCAAGACGTATAGCTTTTCCTTCTTCGACAAGTTCTCTTCCTACTCTTTTGTCAAAGATAGAGCAGATGTCACCATTATTATCGAATGCAAGCTTGTACACAGAGTTTTCCATTCCCTTTTCAGAAACAGATAATGTAGAAGGCAACGTCCCCGTACTACCTTTACGAACCTCGTATACTGCATAGCCCACCGGGCCTGCGACAGCTCTGAAAAGAAGCTTCCTTTTTCCATCTTTGACGATGGTCTGACTTGACACTCTCTTACCATCAGGTCCATATACTAAGGCATTTTCCGGCAAGCCTTCATAGGAAATCTCCACAAAACCGGCATGTTCAAATCCGGATGGATTATATACAAGCACCGGAACCCCCTTGACCCGAGTGTCAAGCAAACGTGAAAATGCTCCCACAGATGTCGTAAGGACATCGGCAAAGTGCTTCATTGAGATCAGTTCATCATTCCATGAGAATTCATATGCTCTTGGAATGCTTGTTCCCGTCAGATCGTCATGGAACTGATGCCAGATGAAACGTTTCCAGGCATCAGTAAGGAACTCTTTAGGATAAGATACCGCCCCGGCCCAATCCGCGATAACTGCACTTCTTTCCGCAGCATCCGCCAACAATTCGTTGCGTCTGTTAAACAGTTTCATTGCAGCCTGGGATGTATAACATCCGGTAGCATGGACATCCATAAGGAGTTCTCCCTTCCAAACCGGAAGATCCGGATGGGCCTCATAAGGAAGATAATCCTTGAACATTCTGTCCGTCTCTGCACTTATGATTCTTACCGGGCCATCAGAGGCAATGCTCCTTTGCACGGTTCTGACAGACTGAACAGTAGGTGATCCACCAGTATCTCCCACGCCATAATAATGATATACGACACGATCCGGATTCCTTTCACCAAGTTCCTGCAGATAAGTGCTTCTGCTCAGATCCTCTTCTTTCCATTTTGTAGAATATTTATGGGCATCTGCAGCTATCATGATCCGCGAACCGTCTACTCCTTCCCATAATCCGATATCGAACGGAACTTTACTGTCACCATAGAAAGGATTGTAACGCCATGACAATTTCTGCGTAGAGAATCCTATCAGTCCCGAATGAGCAGCAACCGTCGGAAGGGTCCATCCGAAGCCAAAGCAGTCAGGAAGGAATATATCCGTACCCTGAACGCCGAATTCGTCGCGATAGAAATGCTGCCCGTAAAGAATATTACGGGTAAATGACTCTATTGAAGGGATATTGGGATCGTTGGCATCCCAGGTACTTCCTGAAATATGCCAACGACCCTGATCCACATATTTTCTTATCTGCTCCCAATACTCTGGATAATATTCTTTCATCCAGGCATATTTGACACCTCCTTCGAAGTTGAATATATATTCCGGATACCTCTCAAGCAGAAACAGATTCCTTTCGATGGTTTTTGGAATATATTCACTGATCGAGCGCTGCACATCCCAGTTCCATTGAGAGTCTAAGTGCGCATTCGACACCATATAAACCTTCGTATGCTCTTGAGCATAGGCTGTCAGCGACATCATTGACATCGCAATCAGGAACAGAATTTTTTTCATAATTCTTACTCAGCCATCAACTTTTTGTATTTAAAACGCTTAGGCTCTTCATTTCCAAGTCGACGTTTCTTGTTTTCCTCATATTCCGAGTAAGTTCCCTCGAAGAAATAAACCTGAGAGTCTCCCTCAAACGCAAGAATATGGGTCGCGATTCGGTCGAGGAACCAACGGTCGTGCGAGATAACAACTGCACATCCGGCAAAATTCTCGAGACCTTCTTCAAGAGCACGGATTGTATTTACATCCACGTCATTGGTAGGCTCGTCCAGAAGAAGTACGTTACCTTCATCCTTAAGGGTCAGGGCCAGATGGAGACGGTTTCTCTCACCTCCGGAGAGTATGCCGCAAAGTTTTTCCTGATCCGCACCAGAGAAATTGAAGCGCGACACATACGCTCTGGCGTTCACCTCCCTCTTTCCAAGTCTCACAAACTCAGAATTCTCCGCAATCGTTTCATACACAGTCTTTTCCGGATCTATACTCTTATGCTGCTGATCCACATAAGCAATCTTCACTGTTTCACCCAATGTAATCTCGCCTGAGTCTGGAGCATCAAGTCCCATAATGAGGCGGAAGAGTGTCGTCTTACCTGCACCGTTCGGACCGATCACACCCACGATACCAGCTGGAGGAAGAACGAAATTCAGATTCTCATAAAGAAGCTTGTCGCCATATCCTTTCGAAACATTCTTGAACTCAATCACCTTGTTTCCAAGCCTTGGTCCATTAGGAATAAAGATTTCGAGGTTAGCCTCTTTCTCACGTCCGTCATCAGCGGCAAGTTTCTCATATGCACCAAGACGGGCCTTAGACTTGGCATGACGAGCCTTAGGAGCCATTCTCACCCATTCAAGCTCACGCTCCAAAGCCTTACGGCGCTTACTCTCCTGCTTTTCCTCCTGAGCCAGACGCGTGCTCTTCTGATCAAGCCATGAAGAATAGTTACCCTTCCAAGGAATACCCTCACCTCGGTCAAGTTCGAGGATCCATCCAGCCACATTATCGAGGAAGTAACGGTCGTGGGTAACGGCGATGACAGTACCTTTGTACTGCTGAAGATGAGCCTCAAGCCACTGGATACTCTCTGTATCAAGGTGGTTGGTAGGCTCGTCAAGAAGAAGCACATCGGGCTGCCTCAGAAGAAGGCGGCAAAGGGCCACACGACGACGCTCTCCACCACTAAGGTTAGCGACCAATGCATCAGAAGGCGGACACTGAAGTGCATCCATCGCTCTTTCGAGTTTTGAATCGATCTCCCAGCCTCCACAATGCTCAATCTTCTCAGTAAGTTCGCCCTGGCGTTCGATAAGCGCAGTCATCTCATCGTCTGACATAGGCTCACAGAACTTAAGGTTAACCTCTTCATATTCCTTCAGGATATCCATGACCTCCTGGACTCCTTCCTGAACAACTTCGATAACTGTTTTGTTCGGGTCCATCTGAGGTTCCTGTTCCAGATACCCCACCGAATAGCCTGGTGCCCATACTACCTCTCCTTGATATCCCTTCTCTATACCGGCGATAATCTTCATCAAGGTAGATTTTCCGGATCCATTCAGACCGACAATACCGATCTTGGCTCCATAAAAGAATGAAAGATAGATGTCCTTGAGGATCACCCTATTGTTATGAGGCAGGATCTTACCCACCCCGTTCATTGAAAAAATAATCTTCTCGTCTGCCATAACTGACTATAATTTAATTTTTTGCAAAGATAACTCTCCGATGCTTAATCCACAACTTATTTTTTAGTCCTGAGTTTCCTGGTTCTTTCCTTCCTGCACCATTCCCCTGGAGTTTCTCCCATGAAAAGTCTGAACGCCATATTGTAAGACACATCTGAATTAAAGCCACTGCCGCTCGCCAGATCATGTATCTTAAGATCATTATTATTCCTGAAAAGATCTATGGAATATGTTATGCGGTAGTAATTTACAAACTGACAGAAGTTACGCCCAGTGAACTGACTTATTGCGCGGGAAATATACAGTTTATTCGAATACAGGACCTTAGCCAGATCGTTTATGGTAAGTTCATTGTCCAGAAAAGGCTTTTCTTCCTCGAAATAGATTACGACACGTTCGTAGATATCCTGATAAATGTCCTCTATACTCATCGGATCCACAGCTGTCTCCACCTTGGTAATCTTCATAGACTCAAGGATCCTCCGCTCCTGTCCTCTCCAGAATATGAACAATACATCATCTGCATCTCTAAGTCCTAAAGTGGCAAGCATCAGACCGGTCAAAAACGTAAATATAAGAAGGAATCCATCCGGACATATCACAGAGACTGATATATAAAACAGAGCAAGCAGCACATAAAGCAAAAGATATGTCACCTCTACCACAAGACATACATTTGTCCATATGGTTCCCGTTTTAAGAATCATCTTGACATCTCTTAAACGAAGGCACATTCCGGTAACGAAAAGTCCCGGGGGAAAGAGAACGAAAGGCAGACAGATCAAAATGGTCAGTGAGATGGAGGGCATCCCTACCCATCCCGCAGCTACTGCAACATGCAGAGTCACAGGGACTGCATATGCTCCAGCTAACACCCATAGCGCCCTGCATACCTTCCTGCGCTCCCAGAATGAGGATTCCAGAACAAGCATGCCAGCCAAAGCAGGAAGTATTTCCAGCATCAGCATCTGGACAGAAAGACTGCCGGCAATGCATCCCACGCATATAGTTGCCGCCACCATCCCCAAGAGCAAGGCAGGAGCACTCCCCCTACGTTCTTCAGGTGCAGAAACACCCTTGAAGATCAAGTAGCATGATACCGCAAACAGAAGCAAAGATATCGCTGAAGCAATGAAAATTATCATAAATGCGTCATTTTAACAATCCATTTCCAAAAGCAAAAATAAACAATGTCGCCATTCCGGAACACTCCAGAGTGGCGACACACGTCAGATTTTTCTTTTTTTTATGTGTTTTTAACTTTTTTTATGTCAATTTTGGACCATTACTTCTTTGTCTTTACTTTAATCGCATCAAAGCCCTGTCCATATACTCCCATCACTGAAGAAACAGAGAGGAAAGCATCCGGATCAATTGACTTGACATATCTCAAAAGCAGATTGAGGTCAACCTTTCTGGTCACCACCATGATCACCTGTTTATCCTCCTTCGAATACCATCCCTTAGCCGGAAGTACTGTCACACCCCTCTTCATATCAAACGCAATAGCATCGGCCATTTCATTTACCTTCTTGGTAAAAATGAACGCCTGCACTGACTGCTTGGAACCGGAGATGTAGAGATCGATGGCATATCCGCAGACTGTTACCTGCATAAGACCATATACAACAATCGCCACTTTCTCAGGATAAGGAAGCAAAACTCCATTCCTGTCGTATGATGGCAGAAGAAGTGATGAAAGAATGATCATGATATCAATGATGAGAATCACTCTTCCCGGCGATGCCGGTTTGAACTTGCACCACACGAGAGCAATAATATCGGTTCCACCTGTACTTCCTCCCTGTGACATAGAAAGTCCGATACCAACACCGGCCATGATACCTCCGAGAACAGTACATACGATCTTGCTGTCTTGAGAGAATTCATCCACAAAATCCACTGGTATGAATTCCTGGGTGACACCCAGCATTATGGATGTCATGAAGATGGCATATATGGTCTTGGCACCGAAGCCTGTACCCAGAATCTTTGTTCCTACAATCAGAAGGATAATGTTCAGCACAAAATAAGTAATGGAAATCGGAATCAATCCATTGGTCGCATACTGCAAGATAGCAGCAAAACCAGTAACACCACCACCAATCATTCCATTAGGCGTCAAGAACATAGCCCAGCCTAACGCATATAGTGTCAATCCGACTGTTATTAAAAAATATTCCTTGACAAGTACAGCAAGTGATGGTTTATCATTTAATCTGCCCATTATTTACCCTCCTCCAGTTTATTGGTTTTCTTAATCTTAAGACCTGTCTTGACCTCTTCAAAGCCTTCTCCGAATACGCTCATCGCTGTAGATACCGAAATAAAAGCCTTTTTGTCTATCTGCTTGATTTCATTCACCACCTCGTTCATCTGATATTTTCTTGAAACTATCAGAAGCACCTTGCTTTCCTTCTGCGAATACCAGCCGACAGACTGCAATGCGGTCACACCACGATGAACATCATTAATTATATGATTGGCAATTTCTTCATACTTCGATGAAAATACAAGTATCTGCACTGAAGATTTGTTTCCAAGAAGCACGAAATCCACTCCAAACGAGAATCCGAGCATCATCACATATGCATAGATCATATCCACCAGACCCTTGCCAGGTACGAAGAGCAGGCAGGAAATGATGACCAGGTCAGTGATAAGATAGACTCTTCCCGGAGATACAGGCCAGTATTTATTGATCATCATTGCAATAATATCTGTTCCACCCGAACTGCCGCCTCGAAGAAGTACGAGTCCAAGTCCGACAGACTCCATCGCCGCACCGACAAGGGCCACCAGCAGTTTTTCCTCCATCATTACATGAAGACTCGGAAACATTGGCAGGAATTCAAAAAGCAAAGATGTCAGAGCTATGACATATATTGTCTTGATCCCAAATCCCTTGCCCAAAGTAAGAAAACCCAGCAGAAGTAGTCCTATATTGACTATAGGATACGTCCAGCCGATAGGGACGGCTCCACCGGTAGCATACTGTATAATAGTACATAATCCTGTAAGTCCGCCACTGGCCAGTCCGTTAGGAATGACAAATGAAGTCCACGCCATACAGAAAATCAGCGAGCCGACCGTCATGAGGAAATAATCCCAGAGCGTTGCCAGTATCTTATTTTGTTTCATAGGTCAATAAAAACATTTATTTCACTACAATGTTGACAATTTTACCAGGAACGACGATAACTTTAACAATATTTCCACCCGCCACATATTTCGCCGTCTGTTCCAGACCACGGACATGAGCATCGACCTCTTCTCGTGGCATATCGACAGGAAGGTCTACTGTAAATCTCATCTTTCCGTTGAATGAAACCGCATAAGTGCAGGTATTCTCGATTGTATAAGCCTCGATATACTCTGGGAAAGCAGCATATGTTATGCTGTCCTTATGTCCGAGAGCCTCCCAAAGCTCTTCTGCAATATGTGGTGTGAAAGGAGAAAGAAGCACGATAAGCTGCTCGAGAACCTCACGTTTATTGCACTTGAGGTCTGTCAGTTCGTTAACTGCAATCATGAACGCACTCACTGCTGTATTAAACGAGAATGATTCGATATCCGAACGCACCTTTCCGATCAGTTTATGAAGAGCCTTAAGTTCTTCCGGAGTCGCTTTATCATCAGAAACGACAAAACCGTCACGGTCATAGAAAAGCCTCCATACTTTTCTGATGAAACGGTTCACGCCATCAATACCCTTTGTATCCCACGGCTTAGACTGTTCGAGCGGGCCGAGGAACATTTCATAAAGCCTCAGAGTATCAGCACCGTATGTATCACAGATCATATCCGGATTAACGACATTGAACATCGACTTAGACATCTTCTCAACCGCCCATCCGCAGACATATTCTCCATCTTCGAGGATAAACTCAGCTGTAGCATATTCCGGCATCCATGCCTTGAAAGCCTCGATATCCAGACGGTCGTTGTGGACGATATTAACATCCACGTGGATCTCTGTAGTCTGATACTGATCCTTAAGACCGACAGAAACGAATGTATTGGTATTTACGATGCGGTAAACGAAGTTCGAACGTCCCTGGATCATACCCTGGTTGATGAGCTTCTTGAAAGGTTCTTTCTCGCAGACATATCCGAGGTCGAAGAGGAACTTGTTCCAGAAACGAGAATAGATAAGATGTCCTGTAGCATGCTCGGTACCACCGATATAGAGATCGACATCTCTCCAATACTCATCAGCCTCACGGCTTACGAGTGCCTGATCGTTGTGCGGATCCATATAGCGGAGATAGTATGCACTGCTGCCTGCAAATCCCGGCATTGTGCTAAGCTCGATAGGATATCCGTCATATGTCCAGTCGGTTGCACGTCCAAGAGGTGGCTCACCCGACTCTGTAGGGAGATACTTATCCACCTCAGGAAGCTGAAGCGGAAGCTGATCCAGTGTCATAGGAGTAGCAATACCATCCTTGAAATACATTGGGAACGGTTCTCCCCAATATCTCTGACGCGAGAAAATTGCGTCACGAAGACGGTAATTTATCTTTCTGTGACCGATTCCATGCTTCTCCACATAGTCGATAGCTGCAGGTATAGCATCCTTCACAGTCATTCCATTGAGGAAACCCGAGTTACACATGATACCTTCCTTGGCATCAAAGCTTGACTCGCTCACATCGCAACCTTCAATAAGCGGTATGATCGGCAGATCGAATGTCTTTGCAAAGGCATAGTCACGGCTGTCATGCGCCGGAACCGCCATGATGGCACCCGTACCGTAACCGGCAAGCACATATTCCGAAATCCATACAGGGACCTTGTCACCCGTAAGAGGGTTGGTCGCATAAGAACCCGAGAATACACCCGTAACCTTTCTGGCCTCCATCATTCTTTCACGCTCTGTCTTCTTCCTGGCCATCGCAAGATATTCCTCAACAGCCTCTTTCTGCTGTGGCGTAGTAAGTTTCTCCACCCACTCGCTTTCAGGAGCGAGCACCATGAATGTCACACCGAATACGGTGTCTGCACGTGTGGTGAAGATAGTCATATCATAGTCCTCGGTACCATTGGAAACCTTGAAGTTCATCTCGGCTCCCTGGCTCTTTCCTATCCAGTTACGCTGCATATCCTTGAGAGAATCAGTCCAGTCAAGATCTTCAAGATCTTCAAGAAGACGACCGGCATAGGCTGATACGCGGAGCTGCCACTGCGTCATCTTCTTCTGCTCCACAGGATGACCGCCACGGACAGAATATCCCTCCTTCACCTCATCATTAGCGAGTACCGTACCAAGCGCAGGACACCAGTTTACAGACGTTTCACCTTGGTATGCTATACGATACTGCATCAGAACAGCTGCTTTCTGTTTATCATCAAATGCATTCCATTGTTCAGCTGTGAAAGCTTCCACTTCGCCGCAGGCAGCATCTACACAAGCACTTCCTCCCTGAGCGAAAGCGGCCTCAAGTTCGACGATTGGACGAGCTTTCTGCTGCACATTATCATACCAGCTGTCAAACATCTGAAGAAATGCCCACTGAGTCCATTTGTAATAAGCCGGATCACAGGTACGCACCTCTCGCGACCAATCATATGAGAAGCCGATTCTATCCATCTGCTCGCGATATCGGGCAATATTCTTTTCAGTAGTCACAGCCGGATGCTGGCCTGTCTGGATAGCATACTGCTCCGCTGGAAGACCGAATGCATCATATCCCATAGGATGCAGTACATTGAATCCGCAAAGTCTCTTGTAACGGCTGTATATATCACTCGCGATGTATCCGAGCGGATGTCCCACATGAAGACCCGCTCCTGACGGATACGGGAACATATCAAGGACGTAATATTTCGGCTTTGAATTGTCAATTTCAGCCTTGAATGTGTGGTTGGCAGCCCAATATGCCTGCCACTTACGTTCGATTTCCTTAAAATTATAGTCCATAGGTCTGTATTATATATCTTACAAAGATAAAAAGATTTCTCGACTTCGTTCGAAATGATATGTCATTTCACTCAAAAGACACATTAAATAATCATCACTTTATGCCAAAGGAAGATTTGCTTCCTTTCTTTTCCAAACGGAATTCCACAGGTATTGTCATGGAAACTCTGACTTTCTCGCCAGCCAGCCTTCCCGGCTTCCACTTCGGTGAGGCACTTACTACTTTTACTGCTTCTGCATCCAGCTCCGGAGACACTCCCTTGACCACCTTTACGTCAGTAACCTTACCGTCTTTTTCGATTATGAAATCCACCATGACTCTTCCCTGAATGCCCTCTAAAAGAGCCGCTTCAGGATATTTGAGATATTGGTACACCCATTTTTCCAGGAAAATACGAGGATCCGTACTATTCAGAAACATAGGTTTCTGATCACAGTCGTTATATGAAAAGACGTCGGCAGCTTCCTTGTTTCCGGACTGAACTTCCGAAGGTCTGAAAGAGAATCCGTTGCGATCGCCAGCGAGCGCAAGAACACAGTTATAAATATATTCGAGTTCACGCTCCATATTTTCATAATCGATGATTGACTGGGTATCTCTCTCTGTATTATGTTCATGATATCGTCCCGTAGTAAGGTGTATTGCCGGTATCTCCCTGTCATAGAATGCTCTATGATCGGAAGGATAAATCTCGGCAGCAGTTATTTCCGGAAGAATAGGCTGAAGATCGCCTGTCAATGTACGCAGAAGAGCATTAAGGTCAGCATTGGAAGCTGTATATGCATAGAACCCATCACTTCCGGTACCAAGCATATCGAGATTTACCATTGCATCGATTTTATCCGCATCCTTGAAAGAACGGTTAAGGAAATACCACGAACCGGCAAATGTCTCCAAGGAAGCTCCGAATGCAACAAAGAGAACCGAGCGACGGAACATCATTGAATTGGTCTGCACCATTCTGGCCAGTTCAAGCATGACCGAAAGACCCGAAGCATTACCGTTAGCGCCATAGAATATCTTCTCTACAGGCCTGCCATCGACGGTCATGGTCATCGTACCTTTATTGTCCAGCCTCGCTCCTACTACGATATAATGATCGCGGAGGTTCTTGTCATATCCCGAAACATAAGCCACAACATTTCTTGATATCAAAGTATCTCCCGAGGCTGTGCGGATACCGAAAGTTTCTCCGGAAGCTGGCGAAAGGACATCTACACCATAACCCTCCAACACCTGTGCAACATATTCAGCAGCAATCCTTTCACCCTCAGAGCCGGCTTTACGGCCCTCAAGATGAGCAGCAGACAGCTCACGCACATGCGATTTAAGGGCCGACACAGTCTCCCCGTCATATACATCCTCATATGATACCCCTTCCCGGAACTGAGCAGAGGCAGCAAAAGTCATCGACAGCATCACGAATGCTGCTATAAATTTCTTTAAAACCATAAGTTTACTCATTCAATAAGATCCAGGAATCCTTAGGACAGAACGGTTCCTGTCTGAGCCGCTTTACATCTTCGAAAGTAACGGCAATTCTGTCAGAAGGACATACCCCTACAGCAATCATACCATTCTTACACGACATGAGTTCAGCTGAATAGCCTCTTGCTCCCGCCTCAGCAGCCAGTTTCTGCGCATTACTTATTTCACGGAAAGCACCGATCACGACACAGTATCGAAAAGCCTTCCTTTCTTCAGCCAATCCACCCAATCTGGAATCGTCAGAAATCACAACTCCCTGAGCTGCAAGAGAATCAAGCGCTGCCAATGAATCAGCCACAATCTTTTTCTCTACTCTGTCAATAGAATCCAGCCGAGCCTGAAGAGCAGCCTCTTCGGCCCTCATTATCAGCACTCTCTTAGCATCTATATCCTTGCTTGTCGGCCTTCCGGCCAACACACGGAAAAAATCACAGCCGGTCACGGTCATAGCAGCCGCAAGTATAAGCAATATCACAGACTTTCTCATATCATCCGAAAATAGCACATTCGTGCAAATTTAACGATTTAATACACTGAGACAAAATAATTCTTGATATATTTGTAGACCTAAAATACAGTTTTTGCATTGAGAATCATAAAGTCACATATCCTGAGGCTGGCTACAGCACTTTTCCTCTTTCACTTACCAGGAGGATATGACGCCAAGGCGCAGGAATTGCTTATGCCGGAACGGTGGAAATGCGCTTTATCACATATAAGACCGCTTTTCAGCCAGGACACATTGACAATAAGCTTTTTCGGTGACATGATGATGCACAGCGCCCAGATTGCCAATGCCCGCACATCAGCATCAGAATATGACTTCAGTTCGTACTTCCATCTGCTTGAAGATAAGATCAACGATGCGGACTTGACTGTTGCAAACATGGAATTCACATTGGCCGGAGAACCTTACACAGGATATCCCTGCTTTTCCGCCCCTGATACTCTGGCCGCATATCTTGCAGAGTGCGGATTTGACATATTCCTTGCCGCGAACAACCACATTTTCGACAAGGGTGCAAAAGGGGCTGAAAGGACATTGAAAATTTTCCGCAGGCTGCAAGAAGAGAAAGGTATAAAGTTCACCGGCCTCGCAGGGGGAACGGAAGAACTCAATGGCAACAACCCATTAATGGTCAGAGTAAAAGGAATAAATCTGGCATTTATCAATCTCACATACGGTACAAATTCCGGAACTGGCACGCGCTGGCCCGAGACAAACCATATAGGAGAAAAGGAAAAGACAGCTTCAGCGTTTGCCACGGCAAAAGCTAAAGGTGCAGACTATATAATCGCATTGCCACACTGGGGTACCGAATACCAGCTGAGACACTCCCGAAAACAAGAGGAAACGGCTCAGTGGCTTGCTGGAAACGGAGCTGATTTCATCATCGGAACTCACCCGCATGTAGTACAGAACACAGGTATGATAGGAAAGACTCCGGTGATATACTCATTAGGTAATGCAGTTTCGAATATGAGTGCAGCCAACACTCAGCTTGAACTTATGGCAACCTTGAAGATAGTGCGTCATTGTAATGGGGATCTTACCGCCTTACCGCTGGAACTGGATTATCTTTGGTGTTCAAGACCAGGAGGATTCAATGCTCACTACACTGTCATCCCAATAGAGGCATACAAGGAAAAGCCGGAGCTGTGGAAAGGCAGATATGACTATGATAAAATGATATCGACTTACGAAAGAGTAAGAAAAGAAATAGAATAAATGGCAAGAAAAAACATCAGACTTGAAGCGATAGACCCGCTGGAAATATACGGCGCGGCAAACAAGAATCTTGAAGCATTATGCAGCTATTTCCCTGAATTGAAAGTAGTTGCGAGAGGTAATGAGATAATGCTCGAAGGAAAGGAAACGGATATCGAGGAGTTCGAAACAAAGGTGAAGATGCTTATCGAGAGAAGGCATCATAAAATGAATATTACTCCTTATGATGTAGAGGATCTGTTTGACGGAGACATTTCGCCAGACAGGTTCAAGCTATGCGGCACTTCGGTGATTGTTCATGGCAATGACGGAAAACCTATCAAGGCCCGCAACCGCACTCAGGAAGAAATGGTAAAATCGTATTTTGAAAACGATCTCTTATTCGCTGTCGGACCGGCAGGAACAGGAAAGACATACATCGCCATAGCACTGGCGGTAAGAGCATTGAAGAACAGAGAAATCAAGAGGATCATACTCACCAGACCAGCAGTGGAAGCTGGAGAAAGGCTAGGTTTTCTTCCGGGCGACCTTAAGGACAAACTCGACCCATATCTCCAGCCTTTATACGATGCTCTTGGAGATATGATTCCTGCAAAAAGACTCCAGGAATTCATGGCAGAAGGAACAATCCAGATTGCTCCTCTGGCATATATGAGAGGACGAACGCTTGACAGAGCATGCGTGATACTTGATGAAGCCCAGAACACCAATCTGGGGCAGCTTAAGATGTTCCTGACCAGAATGGGATGCGACGCCAAATTCATCGTTACTGGCGATGCAAGCCAGATAGACTTGCCGAATAAGAGAGACTCCGGTCTGTTGAGAGGTATAGAACTGACGAAAGACATCAAAGGCATCAAGACAATTTTCTTCAGGAATGAAGACATAGTCCGACACCATTTGGTAGCAAAAATCGTCAAAGCATTCGAAAAAGGGGAAACGGTCTGACCGTTTCCCCTTTTCTATTGAATATAAATGTCTGTCAGATTAGCTTGGCTGACCAGTCTTCACTACTTCATTATACTTGTTGTAAGCAGCCTCATACTCTGCACCCTTTGAGATATTGCGGTAGTAGATGTTCTTGAGGTACTCTGCGATGCTCACTTTAAGATTGTCATCCTTTGTTACGTTGTAAGCCTTTTCAAATGGCTCAAGTGCATCGAGAAGTGCCTTCTCGAACTGCTCCACAAGAGCATTGTACTTAGCGTCATCGAACTCATTCGAAGCCTGCTCTGAAAGTTCTACAGCTATCTCATAATAAAGGATACCAGCTCCGATGTAACCGAACTCATAAGCAGGGTTGATATCAGCGCACTTCATATACGACTCAACAGCCTTCTCATAGTTCTTAAGTTCCTTGTAGATGTTACCCTCGACATAGTAAAGTGAAGCATTGTTAGGTTCATTCTTCTTAGCCTCGTCGATCAGGACAAAGAGACGGTCTGCATTCTCACCGCTTGTCATATAGTAGTTGATAAGTCCGATGAGGATACTCTGACTCTGAGGGAATTTCACGAATCCCTGCTCAAGAATCTCTGCACCCTTCTTCGCATCACCGAGGTTTGTATAGATATCTCCAAGCTTAGAGAACACCTCACCATCCTCATAATAGTAGTTTGCAGCAAGGCACTGCTCGAACATGCCCTTTGCTCTCTCATAATCCTTAAGAGCCCAAGCTGTGAAGCCTGCATTGTAAAGAGCTGTTGTATCGACCTTTGAAAGCGGTGCAGTTGCCGAAGCAGCCGCTGCCTTCTCGAAAAGCTGGCTTGCCTTACCCATGTCGCCAAGGGTATAGCTGTTCATTCCCTCATCGAGATACTTCTGCGCAATGATTGAAAGACCAGTAACGATATCCTTTGTCTTAGACTGCTTTGCATCCACCTCGTAAGCCTTCTTGTAAGCCTCGAGAGCTCCGGCAAGAGCATCCTCGACTACAGGCTGAGTCACATTGATGAGAACCAGCTGGCCTGCTGGGCTGAAATAAAACTCCTTGTTTGAATAGGTCTCCTTGATTACCTCATCAGCACCGAGGAGCACTGCCTCTGTTGAAATCGGCTTCTCGTTGCCCATAATAAGCTGAAGTTCCTGCTTCGAAGCACCAAGCCAAGCACTTCCTGCAGGTGCATTGTATGCATCCATATAAGAAGATGCAAGCTTAAGCCATGTTGCTACCTTTGCAGCCTTCTTGGCATCCTTAGATGCAGCTTCGGCACTTTCTACAGCCTTCTTAGCTGCCTCTGGAGACTTTGTCTGTGCATCAGCCACCTGTACTGAAAGGAGAACTGCCAATGCGATCAAAATTCTTTTCATAATGTTCAGTTATATTAAGTGATTATTCGTTATTCTGCTGTGGAGCCTGTTCTGAAGGCTGCTCAACCACCTGTTCCGCATTCTGCTCAGGAGCATCTTCCTCACTCTTGTTCACGGCTGAAATTGCGGCGATCGAGTCTCCCTCTCTGATATTGATCAGACGCACACCCTGAGTAGCACGTCCTGCCACCTTGATATCCGAAACGGCCATTCTGATGGTGATTCCAGATCGATTGATGATCATAAGGTCGTTCTCATCGGTAACATTCTTCATTGCCACCAGTTCGCCGGTCTTTTCTGTGATGTTCAGTGTCTTGACACCCTTTCCGCCTCTATTGGTCTTACGATATTCGTCGAAATCAGAGCGCTTTCCATAACCATTCTCGCTGACAACAAGCAGACTGTGAGCCTGAGCGTCTTCAGCGGTAGGATCATATGCTATCATTCCGATAACCTCATCATCGTCATCAATATTTATGCCACGCACTCCGGATGCAGTTCTTCCAAGAGCTCTGGCATCATTCTCATCGAAGCGGCAGCAACGTCCATGACGGCCGGCGAGCAGAATCTCGCTCTGTCCGTTGGTCATTACCGCATCGAGAAGTTCATCTCCGTCGCGTACTGTAATGGCGATTACTCCGTTTGCACGAGGTCTTGAATAAGCCTCAAGGGATGTCTTCTTAATGATTCCTCTCTTGGTTCCCAGTACGATATAATTGTTATTGATATAGTCCTCGTCCTTGAGATTCTTCACATTAAGATATGTCTTGATCTTGTCATCCGGCTCGATATTGATTACATTCTGGATGGCACGGCCCTTCGACGCACGTGAACCTTCCGGAATCTCGTATACCTTGAGCCAGTAGCAGCGTCCGTTCTGAGTGAACAGGAGCATTGTGCTATGCATATTGGCCACATAGATATGCTCGATGAAGTCTTCGTCGCGTGTCGCACTACCCTTCATTCCGACTCCACCTCTGTTCTGGAGACGATACTCGGTAAGAGAAGTTCTCTTTATGTAACCAAGATGGGAGATAGTGATCACCACATCCTCATCTGCATAGAAGTCCTCAGGATTGAATTCCTCAGCTGAAAGTGCAATTTCAGTTCTTCTTGCATCCCCGTATTTCTCCTTCATCTCCATTGTCTCATCCTTGATGATACCCATCTGGAGTTTCTCGTCAGCAAGCACGTCCTCACAATAACGGATGAACTTCATCAGTTCGTCGAACTCGTTCTGGAGCTTCTCGCGTTCAAGTCCCGTAAGCTGACGCAGACGCATCTCGACAATAGCGGTAGCCTGGACATCGGTAAATCCGAATGTAGTCATCAGCTCGTTCTTAGCCTCCTCGACACTCTTTGAAGACCTGATTATGCTGATGATCTGATCGATCACATCAAGAGCCTTGAGAAGTCCCTCAAGGATATGCGCTTTCTTGCGTGCCTTTTCCAGATCGAATCTTGTCCTTCTCAGAACGACCTCGTGCCTGTGTCTTACGAAATACTTGATCAGCTGCTTGAGATTCAAAGTACGCGGACGACCGTTCACGAGAGCCACATTATTGACAGAGAAGCTTGACTGAAGCGGAGAATACTTGTAGAGCATATTGAGCACTACATTCGCATTAGCATCCTTCTTGAGTCTTATAACGACACGGACACCCTTCATGGTAGTCTCGTCGTTTATGTATGCGATTCCGTCCACCTTCTTTGTCTCCACAAGCTCGGCGATCTTTTCGATCATCTCACGCTTGTTGACCATATAAGGGATCTCTGTAACGACAATTGTCTCACGGCCCGAATCGTTTACCTCGATTTCAGTCTTCGAGCGGATCACGATACGGCCACGGCCTGTCTCAAATGCATCCTTGATACCCTGACGTCCCTGGATTATACCTCCTGTAGGGAAATCCGGTCCCTTGATATGATGCATCAGTTCCTCTATTGTAATCTCAGGATTGTCGATATATGCACAGATGGCGTCGCAACACTCTGTAAGATTGTGCGGAGCCATATTGGTAGCCATACCGACCGCAATACCCGACGCTCCGTTCAAAAGCAGAAGCGGGAGCTTCGTAGGAAGGACAGTCGGCTCCTGGAGAGAGTCATCGAAGTTATTCTGAAAATCCACAGTATCCTTATCAAGGTCAGCGAGGACCTCGTCCGAAAGTTTCGAGAGCTTCGCCTCAGTATAACGCATGGCCGCCACAGGGTCACCATCCATAGAACCGAAGTTACCCTGTCCGAAGACGAGCGGATATCTCAAGCTCCAGTCCTGAGCCATACGTGCCATTGCGTCATAAACGCTTGAATCGCCGTGTGGGTGGTACTTACCAAGAACCTCACCGACAATTCTGGCTGATTTCTTTGTCTGGCTGGAATAAGTAAGTCCCAGGCCTTCCATTCCGAACAGCACCCTTCTGTGAACCGGCTTCATACCGTCACGCACATCAGGAAGAGCTCGGGATACGATCACAGACATGGAGTAGTCGATATACGCACTCCTCATCTGCTGATCGATATTGACCTGTTCAATCCTGCCAGTCTTTACCTCATTTTCCATATATTCCATTTAACTTTTTTATGCTCGATTATACATCTTGGCAAAGTTACGAAAAATTTAGTAAATTTGTGCAATCAATTAAGAATATAATTATGGAAATCAGCATATCGGACGAGCTCAGCTCGATAATAAATTTCTCGAGGGAAGAAGCGATGAGAACAGGCAGCTACGGCATTGCCCCGGACCATCTTTTTCTAGGGATTATACGTCACCGGGAAAACACCGCAGCAGATGCTCTCCGCGGAGCAATGGTAGACATCGACGAGATGAAGCAGTTCATCGACGAAAAAATATTTACCAACGAACACATACCATACTCAGACATTGACAAGATCACCTTCTCCAGAGGCACACAAAACGCACTGAGTTTCACCATATTAGAAGCGACCAAGCTCCGTAGTGCCCAAGCTTCCTCCCAGCATCTCCTGCTAGCCTTATGCAAGGCTGGAAGTTCGTACGGAAGCACCTATCTGCATGACCTGGGAGTCGACTACATGCACATATACAGGTATCTGGATAGAAACGACATGCTGGACAAAGACACAGCTGTCCAGACGGAAGACAATACGGAAGATGCAGACCAGGAAGTACCGCACATCCGCATCAGAGCCGTATCAGCGGAGGGGAAAAAGGAAGAAGCGCAGATCCCACCGCTGGAAGAATTCGGATACGACATAACAAAAGCCGCGAGAGAGGGGAAATTGGATCCGCTGGTGGGAAGAGAAAATGAAATACAGAGAGTCATACAGATTCTCGGTCGCCGCCGCAAGAACAACCCGATGCTGGTCGGAGATCCCGGAGTGGGTAAATCAGCAATCGTGGAAGGCATTGCAATAAAGATAGCGACTGGTGACATCACACCGGCTCTTGCTGACAAACGATTGATATCCTTAGACTTGGGCTCAATTGTAGCTGGCACCAAATATCGTGGTGATTTTGAAAAGAGGCTCAAGGCTATCATAAACGAAGTGGCTCAGAATCCCGACGTAATTCTGTTCATAGACGAATTTCACACCATCGTTGGAGCAGGAGGGGCAAGCGGTAGTCTGGATGCAGCCAATATGCTCAAGCCGGCTTTAGCACGAGGTGACATCCAATGCATAGGAGCCACCACCATGGACGAATTCAGAAAAATTGTAGAGAAGGACGGCGCTCTTGACAGGAGATTCCAGAAAATCATAGTCGAACATACGGATATTCCTCAGTCAATTTCAATTCTCGACAGACTTAAGACAAATTACGAAAAGCACCACAACGTCATATATACCGATGAAGCGATTGAAGCTTGCGTGAGAATGTCAGACAGATATGTCACAGACAGATGTCTGCCGGACAAGGCTATAGATGCAATGGATGAGGCAGGCTCTATGGTCAGACTGAAGAATCCTAAAAAGACCGGACATGTAACGGCTGAAGATGTAGCGTCAATAATATCCAAAATGACAGGAATACCATCCGGAAGGATTGCCGAGGGTGAAGGAAACAAACTCATGAGAATGAAGTCCAAGCTTCAAGGCCGCATCATCGGCCAGGACGAGGCAATCGACAAGGTGGTCCGCGCCATTCAGAGAAACCGTGCAGGAATCAAGGATCCCGCCAAGCCTATAGGCACATTCATGTTCTTCGGACCTACCGGAGTGGGAAAGACTCAGCTCGCCAAGGCTTTAGCTGAGTATCTATTTGATTCTGAAGATAATATAATAAGGCTAGACATGAGCGAGTATATGGAAAAATTCAATGTATCCCGGCTCATCGGAGCGCCTCCGGGCTATGTTGGATTTGAGGAAGGAGGACAGCTGAGCGAGCGTGTAAGAAGGAAACCATACTGCGTGGTGCTGCTCGACGAAATCGAAAAGGCTCATCCCGATGTATTCAATGTACTGCTCCAGGTTATGGACGAAGGTCGCCTCACAGACAGCACAGGAAGAACTGTAAGTTTCAGAAATACAATCGTAATAATGACCTCCAACGTAGGCAGCCGTGAGCTTGACGAATATGGCAGCGGATTAGGATTCAACACTACGGGAAGAAATGTCCAGGGAAACAGAAAAGCTGTTCTTGAAAAGGCCGTCAGGAAGGCATTCCCACCTGAATTCATCAACAGAGTCGACGAACAGATTTTCTTCAATTCGCTCACCAGGGAGAACATAGAAAAAATAATTGACATTGAGCTCAAAGGACTCAAGAAACGCGTCAAGGATGCCGGCTTCGACCTTACCGTAACCTCCGCTGCAAAACGTCTGGTAGCTGACTCTGGCTATGACCCGAGCTATGGAGCAAGACCACTGAAGAGAGCAATACAGAGACATATTGAAGACCCCGTTTCAGAGCATATCATAACAGGCAGAATGCTATCTGGAAAGAACGGACTGAAATATAAAACGATCCGTGTAAGCCTGTCAGAGGATAAGGACAGCACTATCGTAGAATGGCGTTAAACGATATTGAAATCCATAACTTCCAGTCCCATTTCATCTATCATATCCACAAGCGTTCTGTAAGAAGCTTCTGATGAGATCATCGAACTGATGAAAGAAAGAGTGTTATCTGTGTTCATATCCTTTAGTTTTAAGGGTTTATCCGTTTTGTTGATGCAAAGTTACCGCATGCTTGTACCAAAGTATGGCACACATAAAAAAATAGATAGGAAAAAATGATAAAACTTGTTATTTTCGATCTGGACGGCACCCTGCTGGACACCCGCGAGGACATTGCAAATGCATGCAATCATGCTCTCAGAATGTGCGGATGCCCGGAAAGGGATCTTGACGAGTACAATATGCTGGTAGGACGCGGGATATACAACCTTTTTCGCGGTGCACTGCCACCTGGGTGCCGGAACGAAGAAATGGTATTGAACATGAAATCCCACTTCGTACCCTACTATAATGATCACATCTGTGACAAAACCAGAACATATCCCGGGATTACCGAAATGCTCAGGGCTCTTGAATCCAGAGGCATCGCATTTGCAATTGCTTCGAACAAATATCAGGAAGGTACAGAAAGGCTTGCAGAAAAACTGCTGGGCGAATTTAATTTCATAAAGATATTGGGACAGAGAGACAATCAGCCCATCAAGCCTGATCCGAAAATAATAAATGAGACAATGGATACATTGCCGGGAATAACCTTGGAAGAAACAGTCTACTGCGGCGATTCAGACGTAGACATGCAGACCGGAAGAAATGCAGGAATAAAGACGATAGGAGTAACATGGGGATTCAGGACAAGAGAGGAACTGGCATCTTACAGCCCCTGGCTTATGGCAGAGAATCCGGAAGAAATTTCTGCAGCAGTGCTGCCCTATTCAGAATAAAAACATAACTTTGTCACAAAGAGTACGAATATGGAACAGAGCGAAAGATACATAGACAAACTTGCCAAGTATACGCTTGCAGCTGCAGGAATTGCAATAGTCGGCGGCATCTGCTGGTTTTTCAGAAGTGTTATCATTTACATATTGGCCGCAGTGGTAGTATCGCTTATCGCCAAGCCAGTGATGACGGGATTACAGAAAATCCGGATCAAGGGCAAAAAGGCACCAGACTGGTTTCTGGCAGCACTTTCATTGTCTCTTGTCATCACTGTAATACTTACAATATTCACTCTGATCGTACCGATTGTAAGCAGTATGATCAAGGGTATATCATTCAGCAGCATAGAAAATGCTGCAGAACAGATATCGGTTCCTTTGTCCAATCTCAATGACTTTCTGAGGAGCAGATTCCCACAGCTTGGAGAAGAATTCCGAATAGAAATAATGATGATACAGGAAATACAGAAGGTGTTCGGAGCTTCTGCGATTTCCTCAATAATAGGTTCGGCAACGTCGTTCCTGACTACTCTCGGAATAACTCTGTTCTCAGTGGTGTTCATGGGGTTCTTCTTCATCAAGGACGATGGCCTTTTCACCAATATAGTATGCGCCCTGGTACCAGACAAACATGAAAAGACAACAGAAAAAGCAATAGCCGATATAGGATATCTGCTTTCCCGATATTTCATAGGAGTAATGATAGAAGTCTGCGGCGTAGCTCTTCTGAACTTCCTCGGACTGATGTTCATCGTCAGAATGGGCTTCAACGCGGCAATAGGAATCGCCTTCCTTACCGGTATTCTGAACATAATACCTTATGTCGGGCCACTTATGGGAGGAGTACTTGGAACTACACTATGCCTTATCCTTAAATACAGCAGCATTACACCAATTGGACTTGACGTCAGCTTCTGGGTATTTACAGCTATGCTGATTGCTATATTCAGCTTCACACAGCTGGTGGATAATTTCCTATACCAGCCTGTGATATATTCTACCAGCATAAAGTCCAAGCCTCTAGAAATATTCATCGTCCTGCTTGTAGTAGGTCACCTTGGAGGTCCGCTATCAATGATTGTCGCAATACCTTGCTATACTGTTGTCAGAGTAATCGCATTCAGATTCTTCAGACACATAAAAGCAATCAGAAGACTAATCCCTTCGGAAAGACTGATAACAGGTACCACGAATAAACAATAGAAATATGATACGTAAATTATTGATCATCGCAGCAATAACAATGGCTGGAATCACAAGTGAAGCTATGCTGGCCCAGGAGCACAGCATAACCCCAGATGGTACATACCTTTTTGTCCAAAGAGATACGTGTGATCTTTTTCTGGATGTATATAACCCTTCTGCAGGAAGCAAAACCAAAGCATTCGGAATAGAAAAGCCGACAGTGATATTCATGTTCGGAGGAGGATTCATCGGAGGAACAAGAGACAACGTGGATTATCACAAATGGTTCAGACTGATGACAGAAAACGGCTACAGGGTGATTTCCATCGACTACCGTTTAGGACTCAAAGGATCGGACAAAGTAGGAGTAGCGCAGGTAAATGTCCTGGACAAGGCTATCCATATGGCTGTAGAAGATCTCTTCAGCGCTACCAACTTTATCATCGACAATGCCGACCAACTCGGAGTAAGCCCGGACAATATTGTAATCAGCGGCTCCTCAGCAGGTGCAATCACAGCAATGCAGGCGGAATATGAAATCGCAAACAATACAGCATGGGCATCTGTTCTTCCTGAAGGCTTCAATTATGCAGGTGTAATGTCATTCTCGGGCGCGATACTTTCAAGAGAAGGCAAGGTGGACTTCAAGAAAGACCCATGCCCGACAATGATGCTGCACGGTACAGCAGACAAACTCGTGCCATACAAGCAGATAAAACTCTTCAATCTCGGATTCTTCGGAGCAGGAAAGCTGGTGGAGAGATTCAAGAAATACGGTCTCAACTACAACATGTATCACTTCAACGATTACGGCCATGAGATCGCAGGGTCAATGGACACGACGCTTGAC
Organism: Bacteroidales bacterium; assembly: GCA_017630215.1. GTDB lineage: Bacteria > Bacteroidota > Bacteroidia > Bacteroidales > UBA932 > Cryptobacteroides. Next base: position 191,954 of record JAGBVR010000007.1, read on the forward strand.
CTTCAGATCAAGTTCCTGGAAACCAATGTAATGCAGAAGAAGATGAGAATTGTGGAAGCATGGATCGACGACCCTGATGTCTATAAAGGCTCAGGCCCTCAGTCCAGAAAAGAACTATACGGCAAATAAAAGTGAAGGCGGTTTATGAAAACCGCCTTCACTTTTATTCTGCCAGCTTATCAAGTACGAGCTCTACAAGCTTTCTGACCTGAGGCTTGTAGTCCGGATTACTTGCCTTATGGTGTCTGTGCGCAATGATGCAGCAGACTGTTCCCGCATTATGGCCAAGATGCGCAGCAATTCCGGCAATCGCCGAACCTTCCATCTCAAAGTTAGTCACTTTCAAATCATCGAATCTGAACGACTCAAACGTATCAAGCATATCAGGCATCGCGAGAGGCATTCTGATCACTCGTCCTTGAGGACCATAGAAACCGGAAGCGGCTACTGTCATCCCCGGCACCGTGCAATCCCTGAAAAGCTCCGACATTTTCTCTCCAGCCTTGACAAAATAAGGATCCGGAAGATGCTTGTTCCAGCCCGTATGTTCCTTGAAAGCTTCTTCTATGTCAGGAAGGGCTATCTTTTCACGGTCAGCATACCAGTTCAACAAGCCATCGCAACCTATCGATATATGCGAGAAGACAAATGCCCCAAGAGGAATTTCCGGCTGGATGGCACCGGAAGTACCGATTCGTATGATATTTAAAGAACGATGCTCCGGTTTTACCTCGCGAGTTTCGAAGTCAACATTTGCGAGAGCATCAAGCTCGTTCATGACAATGTCGATATTGTCAGTACCTATACCTGTAGAAAGTGCAGTTATCCTTACCCCCTTATATTTACCGGTTACTGATACAAACTCACGTGAAGAATGTCTGAATTCCTTCTCGTCAAAATATTCCGCAATCATATCGACACGGCCGGGATCTCCGACTAGAATGACATTGTCAGCGAGCTCCTCCGGACGAAGGTGAAGATGGAACACCGATCCGTCTCCATTGATTATAAGTTCTGATTCTGGTATTTTCATACTCAAAAAATTTTACTTCAATACAATATTTCCCTTAAATGACAGGATAGCGAAAGTGCCATTATTTTGCCAAATATAGTTTTTTACGTCGAATTTTCCTACTTTTGTTTATAATTCTCAAACGGAACTTATTATGTGGCAAAGAATCCAGACATTGTATTTCGGTATCGCTACCGCCTTGATATTCTCTATGTTTTTCTGCATTTTCGCGACCATCATCGGCCCGGACGGGACAGAACTGACTATCAGATATTCTGAAAAAATGCCTTATCTGGTATTGATGATCATGCTTATAACTGCTCATATTGCTGCCACAGCAAGCTTCAAGGCGTTCTTCCTCCAGGCAAGAGTCGGAGTAATCGCCGGATTATTGGCGATAGGATTTCAAGTATGGCTTGGTCTTGACATCTTGATCAATCGCCACGACATGTCGTTTTCATTCACAGCTCTCTTCCCTCTCGTTGCTGCGTTCCTGGATTTCATCGCTGCCAGGAAATCCATGGTCGATGAAATGACCGTACAAGCGGTAAAGAGTGCCAGAAAGGCTGGTAAGAAAAGAAAATAAGCTACCTTTGATACTTTCTGAACACGACACAACTGTTGTGTCCACCAAATCCAAGAGAATCAGACATAGCGACAGTAAGATCTGCCTTCACCGGATGATTAGGAGTATAGTCCAGATCGCACTCAGGATCCACCTCATCGAGATTTATCGTAGGAGGTACAATTCCCTCCTTGAGAGCCATCACAGTAGCCACAGCCTCTGCAGCTCCGGCCGCACCAAGCATATGACCTATTGATCCCTTTATGGAGCTGATATGAGCCTTATATGCATCCTCGCCCAAAGCATTCTTGAAAGCCAGGGTTTCAGACACGTCATTGAGTGCCGTACCTGTCCCATGAGCATTGATGTAAAGGACATCCTCTGAAGTATAACGGGCTTCGTCAAGAGCTTGTCTGAAAGCTGCAGCCTGAGTAATACCGTCGGGACGAGGAGCTGTAACATGATGAGCATCACAAGTGTTGCCATAGCCGCAGACTTCAGCCAGTATCTCTGCACCTCGAGCCACCGCATGCTCATATTCTTCCAGCACAAGAACTGCCGCCCCTTCAGCCATAACAAAACCGCCACGGTTCTTATTGAACGGGAGAGACGCATACTTCGGGTCTTCACTGCGGGACAAAGCCTTCGCATTGGCAAATCCGGCAATAGCCAGAGGGAGAAGGGCTGCCTCAGTGCCACCTGCAATAATGGCATCCGCATAGCCATGTTTGATGGCTCTGTAGGCCTCACCTATAGCGTGTGTAGAGGTAGAGCAAGCCGTCGAAACGGGGAGACAAGGACCGCATGCTTTATTTCTGATGGCAATATTACCAGCAGCAATATTAGCTATCATCGTCGGTATAAAGAGAGGAGAAACCCATTTAGCACCTTCATTCAGAATCTTTTCAGTCTCTCTGATCTGAGTTGCAAACCCACCTATTCCTGAACCGACATAGACACCAAAACGGAAAGGATCAATATTACCGCCTTCTTCAGAACTCAGACCGGACTGTCTCACAGCCTGCCATGCCGCAGCAACCGCATAAATGCTGAACTTATCCTGTTTTCTGACAAAAGATGTTTCAATTTCATAATCGGCCGGATTAAAATCCTTTATCTCACCTGCGATCTTTACAGGTAAGTCATCAGTCGGTATTGACTTAAGGAAGTCGATTCCGCAGACTCCGTCAAGAAGATTCTTCCAATATGTCTGCACATCATTTCCGACAGGGGTGATAACACCAGTACCTGTCACCACTACTCTTCTGTTCATTTCTTATTATCGTTGATTAATAATCTTGAATCATATACACGGACTATGATTTCTTCAGCCCCCAGAATAACATCTTCAACAATTGTCCGGGCTGATTCTATAGCCTTTACCATTCCGGCGCATTCTCCCGCCATATAACTTCCGTCAAGTCCACCTTCCTGTACAGCCCTCTTGAGCGCACCGCTTCCGAAAGCCAACACATCTTCATGACTGACTGAGGGATCGGCCTCCATTCTTGCCATTGTCTTAGAAAAAGGAGTCTTGAGGGAACGTACGGGATGTCCGAAACTTTTTCCCGTCACAATAGTAGAGATATCTGTTGCCTCAATAATCTTATCTTTGTAGTTCTGATGAATATTGCACTCTTTAGCAGTCAGGAATCGAGTCCCTAGCTGAACCGCATCAGCACCCAGCATGAAGGCCGCAGCGGCTCCTCTTCCATCACAGATTCCACCAGCCGCTACTACCGGAATATCAATAGCTTCCACAACTTGAGGTATAAGAGGCATTGTATGCAATTCTCCGACATGCCCCCCGGATTCAGCACCTTCAGCTACCACAGCATCGGCCCCGGCCGCCTGCATCTTAAGTGCAATCGCCACAGAAGGGACCACAGGAATGACCTTTATCCCCGCCTCTTTCCACATCTGCATATATTTCACCGGAGATCCGGCACCTGTCGTTACGACCTTAACGCCTTCTTCGACGATCATTGCAGCCACTTCAGCCGCATTAGGAGCCTGAAGCATTATATTGACGCCAAAGGGTCTGGCAGTCATTTCACGACATTTTCTCACCTGCTCACGCACAGCTTCAGTACAAGTATTTACTGAAGTTATCAGTCCTAAGCCTCCGGCATTCGATACTGCAGCAGCCAATGATGCATCTGCAATCCAGGCCATTCCACCTTGGAATAGAGGATATTTTATGCCGAGCATTTCACAAATTCTGCTTTTGATCATATTCCTTGATTTAACGGAAAAGCAAATATAACATATTTTTCTTTAGCCTATTATCATAAGATTCCATCTGACTCTTCCTGGATCGGGTTCGTGGCGAGTTTTTGGTATTTGGGGCAAAATTTCATACATTTGTCCAACCTAAACCTTAAAAAATGTTTTTGAAAGATAAGATTCCTGGATATCTGCTTGGAAAATACCAACTGATCGGTACAGTTACCTTCTCTGTTCTGTTTGCTGTGGTATTCCTCAATATATATATACCATTTTCAGATACAGCATGGTTCGGACTTGGAGATTCATCAATGTTCGCACTTACTGTCATATTCGTTGCAGTATCTATTATGACCTTGATTGCCAGTCGTATGATGATGTATAAGATCAAGAGTCTTTTCGACATCAATTACGGCGAGTATATAATATGGTGTCTTCTGGAAATCATCACAATCTGTGGTTTTTACACTGGCCTGACTATGGGGCATGATCTACCTCAGAGTGAAACTGGCTGGGAAGTATTCGGGAGGGCGATGCTATATGGAACGATTGCGCTTGGGATACCATATCTGATTTCTGGAATGTACTTCGCGATCATTGACAAGAACAATACCATCAGACTGATGAATTTCGAGAACGTCGTGACAGACGAGCCGGCAAAGCCGGAAGCCCAGACTAACAAAATCACTCTTTTCGACAACAGCGGTGCCTTGAAATTATCTCTGAATCCGGAAAACCTATACTACATCGAGTCCGACGACAATTATATTAAAGTCTGGTACACGGACAATAAGACCGAACTGAAACAATATATGCTACGCTGCCGTCTGAAAACAGTCGAAGAAAGTTTCAGAGGAGCAGGACTTGTCCGATGCAACAGAAAATATATTGTCAATATAAACAAGGTCGCTACATTAAGAAAAGAAAGTGACGGTTATGTTCTGGACCTGGCCAATGAAGCCATACCGCCACTTCCCGTAACAAAGACCTATACAGATAACGTACTAAGCTACTTCACTGAGGTACAGCCACTTATGGATCCTATCGAGGAATAATATACATAAAGCAACCGTTGGTATATAGGTGACATGCCACCCCCGGCTAGGGGGTGCCTCCCGGCAGGGAGGCGGGGGTCACCGGTATACCAACGGTTGCTTTGTATATTACGACTATCAGTCCTCAAGTTCACATCCGGTAAAGAAGAAATCACTTTCCGCCTTTTCCTTCGTGAAGCAATAATATGTCATTTCGCACATTGAACAGACCTGGCCTTCGCAGCTGAGAGAAGCCTCGATAAAGGCGAAATTTCTTTTGATCTCCTTAATGCGGCCTCTGATCTCGACAGTCACTCCTTCGCCCGTAGGAACCGGACGACGGTACTTCATCCGTAGATCGGTCGTCATTCCGGCCGTCTGAAGCTTCCGGTTCACAATCCAGCCACCTAGTTCATCCATCAGCGTAGCCTGGATGCCACCGTGAAGAGTCTTGAGCCAGCCCTGATAATTGTCAGTTGAATTCCAAATACAGACCAGGTCATCCCCATCCTCATAGAACTCCATCTTGAGTCCAGCCGGATTATCCGGACAGCAGGCAAAGCAGTTATAACCTTGTGACTGCAGGCCCAGATATGGGTTGCGGATTTTCTTCATTATTCTGCAGCCTTGAGACGCTCGGCATTCTCAGCGATCTGAAGCTGGTCGATCACATCCTGGATGGCTCCGTCCATAAATACAGGAAGATTGTACATCGTGTAGTTGATACGATGATCGGTCACACGAGACTGAGGGTAGTTATAGGTACGGATCTTCGCAGAACGGTCACCTCCGGCCACCATTGTCTTTCTCTTTGCAGAGATCTCTGCGAGGTATTTCTCATACTCCATATTGTAGAGACGGGTACGAAGCTCAGCGAGAGCTTTGTCGAAGTTCTTGAGCTGCGACTTCTCATCCTGACACTGAACCACGAGACCTGTAGGGATATGAGTAAGACGGATAGCAGAATAAGTGGTGTTCACTGACTGTCCGCCAGGACCTGAAGAACAGAATGTATCCTTACGGATATCGTTCATATTCAGCTCAATATCAAACTCATCAGCCTCCGGAAGCACTGCCACGGAAGCAGCTGAGGTATGAACACGGCCCTGAGTCTCTGTCTGAGGGACACGCTGTACACGATGTACTCCCGACTCATACTTCAGGACACCATAAACACCGTCACCGGAAACCTTGCATACGATTTCCTTGAAACCGCCTGCAGCGCCTTCTGCCTGGCTTGTGATCTCCATCCTCCAGCCTCTTGTCTCGATGAACTTCGAGTACATACGGAAAAGGTCACCGGCAAAGATAGCCGCTTCGTCTCCACCAGAACCGCCACGGATCTCAAGAATCGCATTCTTGCTGTCCTGAGGGTCTGCCGGAATAAGAAGGAGCTTGATCTTCTCCTCCCATTCAGGAAGAGTAGGTTCAATTTCCGCAATCTCCTCTTTAGCCATCTCGCGAAGATCTTCATCCTTCTCTGTAGCAAGGATTTCCTTTGCCATCTCATAGTTCTCGAGTATCTTCTTGAACTCGTTTCCAGCTGCAATGATAGGAGTAAGCTCCTTGTACTCCTTGTTCAGCTGGACGAATCTCTTCATATCTGAAATCACCTCAGGATCAGAAAGCTGATTCTGAAGCGCCTCATATTTCTCCTGAAGGCCTAAAACCTTCTCCAAAAGTGAATTATCTGCCATATCTCTTAAATTATCGCACAAAGATAATAAATTATCTGTATTTTTCCATAAGTCCTTGAATCACAGCTTGGGCACAGACACATCCGAATACGGCAGGGATATATGAAATCGTGCCGACCTGGGATTTTTTATTGCGGTCCTCACAAGGCACGATTGACTCCTTGTCCGGAAGCTCCTCTGAGAACACCACCTTGAATCCTTTCTTTATGCCCATATATCTAAGTCGCTTGCGGACAATATAGGCAAGAGGGCAATTGAATGATTTGGACACATCTGCAATGCGGATCTTGGTCGCATCATATTTCGCACCCGCACCCATCGAAGAAACCAACGGAATACCATTGTCCATGCAATACTTGATCAGATGCAGTTTCGGCGAAAGAGTGTCGATCGCATCCACAAGGAAGTCGATCTTGTAATCCCCAAGAACCTCCCCGGCCTTCTCTGCTTCAAGATATTCCTTGATAACGATCAGGTCGAGTTCAGGATTTATATCCTTAAGCCTCTGCGCTAGCACATCACACTTGGGCTTGCCTACGGTCGAATCCAATGCCAGCAGCTGACGATTCTTATTCGTCACAGACACATCATCACTGTCCAATATGATAAGATGACCCACACCGGCACGAACTATCATCTCCGCGGCATAGCCTCCTACGCCGCCGACGCCGATCACAGCCACGTTGGAATTCCGGAAATGCTCAAGCATCTCCTCCCCTACCAGCATCGCCGTCCTTTCTTGCCAATCGTACATCATAGTCCCTTGGCTTTTCCCTCATCCCAGATCGCATCCATTTCAGCAAGGGTCATATCCTTTAGATTGCGTCCCTTGCGGATTGTCTGCTCTTCCAGATAGGTGAAACGACGACGGAATTTCGCACAAGTACGCTCAAGAGCGGTATCAGGATTGAGTCCATAAAGTCTTGCTGCATTGACAGTCGCAAAAAGAAAATCTCCCAATTCATCCTCCGCGCGATCATATGCCGCAGCCTTTTCTTCTTCAGTCTGAGCAGCTGCCATTGCATCCAATTCAGCCTGATACTCTCCCATTTCCTCCTTCACCTTATCCCAGACCTGCTCCTTCTTCTCCCAGTCGAATCCCACTCCGCGGGCCTTGTCCTGCATTCGGTATGCCTTCAAAAGTGGCGGCAGGCCGTCGGGAACTCCGGAAAGCACGCGCTTGTTGCCATCCTTTTCCGTAGTCTTAAGCATCTCCCACTGCTTGATCACATCCTCCGCACTTCCTACTTCAGCCGTAGAGAATACATGCGGATGGCGATATATCAGTTTATCACAGAGAAAGTTGATTACGTCCACGATGTCAAAGTGCAGCTTTTCCTCACCGATCTTAGCATAGAAGATCACATGCAGAAGCACATCACCAAGTTCCTTGGAAAGTTCATGTTCCTCTCCCTTGAGGATCGCATCACTCAGCTCATATACTTCCTCGAGAGTCTGCGGACGCAGAGATTCATTGGTCTGTTTCCTATCCCATGGACATTTCTCCCTCAATTCATCCAGCACATCCAGAATCCTTCCGAATGCCTGAAGTTTTTCTTCTCTTGTATGCATAGTTATTTCTCCTTTTTCCATTACAGTTCCTTCGCCAACCGCTCAGGATGACAGTCTGCAAAGTTAGCAATTCTAGAAAAAATAACTATCTTTGGCAAGATAATCACATCATTATGCGTAAAGAGATAACTTTCGTATCGGCAGATGAGGCCGTAAAGGTCGTTAAATCAGGCGACCATATCCATTTAAGCAGTGTAGCAAGCGCTCCACGCATTCTTATCGAGGCACTTTGCCGCAGAGGTGAGGCCGGTGAACTTCAGGATGTACGCATCCACCACCTCCACACCGAAGGAGCTGCTCCATACACAGATCCGAAATTCGACGGAATCTTCTTCCATCAGGCCTTTTTCGTAGGAGCCAATGTCCGCAAGAGTGTCCAGGCAGGATATTCCGACTATATCCCTGTTTTCCTCAGCGAGACCCAGAAACTTTATCGTTGCGGAGCCCTTCGCTGCGACGTGGCTATGATCCAGGTATGCCCTCCGGACAAGCACGGATATGTTTCACTTGGAACATCTGTTGATGCCACATTGGCTGCGATCGAATGCGCAAAGACAGTGATCGCCGTGGTCAATCCGAATGTACCGCGCGCATGGGGGCAGGCAATGATTCCTATGGATATGATCGATATCTTTGTAGAAGGTAACGAACCGCTTGAGCCTGCTCACTTCAGCGAGCCGAACGAAGTGGAAATCGCCATCGGAAAGCATTGCGCAGCACTTATCGACGACGGAGCATGCCTTCAGATGGGTATCGGAGCCATTCCGAATGCCGTTCTCGCCCAGCTGGGAAACCATAAGAACCTAGGAGTCCACACAGAAATGTTCGCAGACGGAGTACTTGAACTCGTCGAGAAAGGAATCATCAACGGATCGAACAAGGTCACAGACAAGGGAAAACTCGTATCCACCTTCCTTATGGGATCACAAAAGGTATATGACTTCATCGATGACAACCCTATGGTGGCAATGATGGACGTGGGATATACCAACGATCCTTTCATCATATCAAAGAATCCTAAGATGACAGCCATCAACTCAGCCGTCCAGGTCGACCTCACAGGTCAGGTATGTGCAGACTCGATCGGAACACGTTTCCACTCTGGAGTCGGAGGACAGGTAGACTTTATCTACGGAGCCTCTCTCGCACCTCAAGGCAAAGCCATCATCGCAATGCCATCGACTACCAACAAAGGCGGCAGCAAGATAGCTCCTGTGATCATCGAAGGTGGCGGAGTCGTGACTACAAGACCTCATGTACACTATGTAGTGACAGAGTTCGGAGCAGTGGATCTCTACGGAAAATCAATGCAGGAGCGTGCTAAGCTTCTTATCAGCATCGCCCACCCTGACCACCGTGAGCAGCTCGACCGCGCAGCCTTCGAACGCTTCGGCCCGCATTACCATTCGGTGAAAATCTAGTATCAGATATATAAAGCATACAATTACCGCTCGGACTACTTTTTCATAAAAAGTGACCGAGCGGTAGTTATTTTGCCATTTTAAGCTGCGTTTTCGTGACAGCTTGCCCCAGTTTGGCCACAAAGTCGACCGAGCGATTTCCGAGACGACATTGATACCGCCTTGCATTGAAGCAGTATAGAAGGGCTACTTAACAGCTGCTTTAGCCTTGCGACGAGCTGTGAGTTCGCGTTGAAAAGCTCTGGCATTTTTCAGATGCTCATTATAACCAACTGCGAAATTATGAGTGCCGTCGAAGGCCGGACTGGCGCAGAAATAGATGTAGTTGTGCCTCTGAGGATTCAGGACAGCCTCCAGACATGCCTTAGGTGGCACATTGATCGGTGCTGGAGGAAGACCGACATGCTTGTAGGTGTTGTATGGAGAATCCACCGTGAGATGCTTCTTCAGGATGCGGTCGAGGGTGTAGTCATAGCAGAATGCAATGGTAGGATCAGCCTGAAGCTTCATTCCTTTCTTATAACGGTTCAGATAGACTCCCGCAATTATCGGATATTCGAACGACTTGAGAGTCTCACCGCTGACAATTGATGCCATAACAGACACTTCCAAAGGGGTAAGTCCCTGAACTTTAGCCTTTTCCTCACGTTCCGGTGTCCAGAAAGCATCATATTCCTTCTTGAAACGGTCAAATATATCCTTCACAGAGGCTGTCCAATACATTTCATAAGTATCAGGAATTATAAGTGCAAAGACATTCTCCGGCGTGAAACCGTACTCAGCAAGAAAGGCCTCATCATTAAGGGCTTCTGCTACCGAAGCTGAGTCCACCATCATCTGAGAGCTGATCCGCTGAGCTATCCTGTCTTTCTTGCGAAGGGTTCCAGACAAGGTCATATTCTGCGGAGTCTGCCATCCGTAAACAAGCATACGAGCCACATAGATACTGGTGCATGTGGAATCCACCACATACCTTCCCGGCTTCATCCTGGTGACAGTCTCCATCTCAGCAAATGCCCTCTCTACACTCTTGGAACGCAGCGTACCGGCTCCCGTCTGCAAAGAATCCATAACCTCTGCTACCGTCATATCAGGACGGACATACAAGACATACTTCTTTGAGAAATTCGGTTTCTTATTGTCTATATAATATCTGCCCAGCACAAATCCAGCAGCACCGGCAAACAACGCGCCCACAGCCAGGACTATGAGCAGAACCTTACGTTTTACAGTCATATTTATTTTCTTAAAATTATCACTTCGCCTTCCTTCAAGGCATATCTCTCAGAAAAAGCGTTCATACGGCGCAGACTTCCAAGTCTCACAGCATATCTCTGTGCTATTTCCTCCAATGTCTCTCCTGATTTCTCCACAATATGCTTGTCGAGTCCCTTAGCGGCCTGCTTCTTCTTTTTCTGAAGATATACTACCGTACCCGGATAAAGAGTCACATCTTCCTTCAGATCATTGTACCTTAGGATTTCCTTAAGGAAGAGATCATACCTTGCCGCTATACTTGCGTACGACTCTCCTTCAACGGAATATACGAAAGGCACACCATTGACAGAGTACATCTGGCGTGAAAGAGTGAAATGGAAGGTTTCACGTTGCTTGTTATTCAAAGGATCCACTCTCTCAATCTGAGATGGAGATTCCGGAAGTACCCTCTGTCCGTCATCCACCACATCATACTTATGAAGTTCATACTCTTCAATCAAGCCGATAAGTTTTTGAGGATATTTGGAATCCGTGGCATATCCGGCTTTCTTCAGACCGTGAGCCCAGCCTTTATAGTCTGTAGATTCGAGATCGAAAAGAAATCTGTATCTGTCTCTGAATCTCAGAAAATCAGAGTGGTCTCTGTATGATTCCTCTGGGGAACCATATTTACGGAAACACTCCCCTTTCCTGTCATCATCCTGAAACATTTTATCCCCGTTCCAGTTATGACACTTAATACCGAAATGATTATTGGCCTTTACTGCGAGTTCGGACTGTCCGTAACGAGACTCAAGAAGTCCTTGCGCCAGTGTAATGCTGGCAGGAACTCCACTACGATACATCTCTCTGACTGCAAGGTCAGCATATCTTTCTATGTATATGTGTTGCGGAGACTTTCGAGTATCAGCTACAGAAGCATTCAGAGCCAACAGGCAGATCAGAAAGAATATGGTCAGCGCCCTTTTCATAAAAATTCATCCATTTCTGCGAATATACTAAATTTCTATCACATCCATATCGTGAGCGAGGTCCGTATCCGGAAATATCGAACGAAGTTCATCCAGAAAGAAATCCACAGAAGGGAATCTTGAAGAATAATGACCTACCAGAAGTTTCCCCACACCGGCATCTCGAGCAGTCTGAGCGGCCTGCAACGTAGTGGAATGATATGTCTTCGCCGCCATTTCCTCCATTTCAGCAGGAAAAGTGGACTCGTGGTACAGAACAGTCACACCCTTGATCCATTCTGCAAGCTCAGGGAAAGGGGCGGTATCGCTGCAGTATGCATAACTCCTAGGGACAAATGGAATATATGCCGCCTCGGAGTTTGGAATCACTCCTTCAGGACGTACGAGATCCTCGCCTCTCTTCAATGCTCCTATTTCCGCTATGCTCAGGCCATATCTTGCGATTGCCTCCTTATATACATTGTGCTGGGGCATCTTCTCGCGGATTATGAATCCATAGGTGTCAATTCTATGATTCAACGGAAATGCAAGAAGTTCCGTACGCCTGTTTTCATAAACTATCTGCGGCTCCTTCATATCCAGAACAACATGTCTGACTTCATAAAGGAAACCTTCTCCAAACTGTTCGAGCAAGAACTTCAGAACAGGAGAGAAAGAGGCAGGAGCATAGATATTGAGTGGAGCCGTACGACCGAGCATTGCCATGGTCGAGAGCAGGCCGAAAAGTCCGAATATATGATCTCCGTGGATATGGGAAAGGCAGATATGCTCTATTTTCAGGAAAGAGATTCCGGCCTTGCGCATCTGTATCTGCGCGCCTTCGCCACAGTCTATCATAAACAAGCGCCCACGTACATTCAGTACCTGGGCGCTAGGATATCTTTCTGTCGTGGGCAGGGCCGAAGCCGTGCCCAGGACATTAAGTGTGAAATTCATCTGATTACTTGTTCTCGAGCTGGCTCTTAAGTGCAGCAAGTGCGTCGAGGTCACCAAGAGTAGTCTTCTCTACGCTTGAGTTGATCTTCTTCACAGCCTTCTTAGTGTTGTCAGCCTCAGTAGCAGCACGCTCAGCGCGAGCCTCTACAGCTGCAGCATAAGTCTTAGCGTGTGAGAGAGTTACCTTCTTTGCGCTCTTCTTGAGCTCAGTAACCTTGAATGAGAGAGTCTCACCAGATACAGGCATCTTGCCGTCTTCCTTAACGAGCTCACGGTTGAAGCAGAAAGCGTCAACGTCGCCCTCAAGCTCTACAACAGCACCCTTCTCGTTTACTGAAGCGATCTTAGCCTCAACTACAGTACCTACAGCATACTTAGCCTCAACCTCATCCCATGGGTTAGGGAGGAGCTGCTTGTGGCCGAGTGAGAGCTTGTGGTTCTCCTCATCGAAGTCAAGGATAACAACCTCGATAGCATCACCTGCAGCGATGATTTCTGATGGATGCTTGATCTTGTTCCAAGAGAGGTCGCTGATGTGTACGAGACCCTCGATACCCTCCTCGAGCTCAGCGAATACGCCGAAGTTAGTGATATTGCGAACAGTTGCTGTGTGCTTTGAACCTACTGCATACTTAGCGCGGATGTTCTCCCAAGGATTAGCAACGAGCTGCTTCAGACCAAGAGACATCTTCTTCTCCTCGCGGTCGAGAGTAAGGATCTGAGCCTCTACCTCATCACCTGCCTTAAGGAAGTCAGAAGCGATGCGGAGTCTTGGTGACCATGACATCTCTGATACGTGGATAAGACCCTCTACACCTGGCTCGATTTCTACGAACGCACCGTAGTCAGCGATAAGAACTACCTTACCCTTAACCTTGTCACCAACCTTGAGGTTTGCATCAAGTGCATCCCAAGGGTGCTGGCAAAGCTGCTTGAGACCGAGAGCGATACGCTTCTTTGACTCATCGAAGTCGAGGATAACGACATTGATCTTCTGATCGAGAGCAACCACTTCCTCTGGGTGGTTGATACGGCCCCATGAGAGGTCTGTGATGTGGATAAGTCCGTCTACGCCACCGAGGTCAACGAATACACCGTAACCAGTGATGTTCTTAACTGTACCCTCAAGTACCTGACCCTTCTCGAGCTTGCCGATGATCTCGCTCTTCTGCTGCTCGAGCTCTGCCTCGATAAGAGCCTTGTGAGAAACGACAACATTGCGGAACTCCTGGTTGATCTTAACGATCTTGAAGTCCATGTTAGTGTCAACATACTGATCGTAGTCGCGGATAGGCTTGATATCGATCTGTGAACCTGGGAGGAATGCCTCGATTCCGAATACGTCCACGATCATACCACCCTTTGTACGAGTCTTCACGTAACCCTTTACGATCTCGTCTGCTGCGTAAGCTGCATTTACCATATCCCAAGAACGGAGCTGGCGTGCCTTCTTGTGCGAGAGAATGAGCTGACCCTTCTTGTCCTCAGCGTTCTCAACGTAAACCTCAACCTTGTCACCAACCTTGAGGTCTGGGTTGTAACGGAACTCAGGAGCCATGATGACACCCTCGCTCTTGTAGCCGATGTTAACGACAACCTCTCTCTTACCTACAGAGGTAACCTCGCCTTCTACAACCTCACCCTCAACTACCTTTGAGAGAGTCTGGTTGTACTTCTCAGAGATCTCCTCTACTGAAGCACCGTAAACATCGTCGTTCTCAAACGCATCCCAGTCGAAATTCTCAGGAGCGACAGAAGCGTTAAGAACTGTCTTCTTGGTTTCTTCTACTGCTGGAGTTACCTCAGCAGCAACTGTCTTGTTTTCTTCCATTGTAAAAATTAAAACAAACTAGTGGGTTAAACATTATTTATTGTGCTTGCCTTAAGCGACTTACGATAAAAAAAGCGCGCCTTCGGTCAAAAAGCGCGCAAAAATATGGATAATTTTCCGATTTTCAAAGGGTTTCGAAAGAAATTATGCTTTTGGATCAGGACCATAAGCATTGCTGCCGTTATTACCTTCCTTAACCATAAGGATGATAAGCCAGATAGCTCCGATAAGCGGTACAAAAGAAATAAGGAGCCACCAGCCGCTCTTTCCGATATCATGAAGCCTTCTCACGCCAATGGCAACTCCCGGTACCAGGAGAGCAATAGAATAGATGTATGAAAGCCAGTCAAATCCGATCAGGCCGGCAACCAATCCTACCGCCATACTGATGAGGAAGTTGAAAAGCACGAAATACCAATACTCTGACCTTCTTGCTCTGCCATTGAAATCCGCATACTTGTTGCGGATTACATCTACAAAATACTGATTGAACATAATTTTTGATTTTAGGTTAATATTGATTAAAACATTTTTCTTCTTTTGAAGATGCCGAAGATGACAACGGTCGATATGGCCATAAGGGTCAACGCCAGAATCCACGACCAGCCGGCATTGCCGAACCAGCCGAAACGCACATTCATTCCGAAAAAGCTGGCAATCAAGGTCGGAGGCATCAGCATCAGCGAAACAAGAGTGAACACTTTCATGATCTTGTTCTGGTCGAGGTTGATGATACCCAGGACAGTATTCTGAAGATATTCGAGTCTCTCGAAGCTGAAATTCGTATGATTGATAAGCGAAGATATATCCTTCAGAAGTACATTCAGCTTCGAATGATATTCAGGCGGATATTTCTTGCTCTTGATAATGCTTGATATAACCCTCTGCTTGTCGACTATATTCTCACGGATGAGCATGGTATTGTCCTGCAGCTGATTGATGTCAATGAGGAATTCCTCACTGATATCCTCTCCCAGACTGACCTTCTTGTTATATTGGGTGATTTCCTTCGAAACCAGCTCTACCATATCAGCATCAAGGTCGATACGCTGTTCAAGAATGCTCAGGAATGCCACATGACCCGAATCATACATTTTAGGGAATGCCAGCATACGGCGCTGAAGGTCTGTGAAGCTCTTCAGCGGACATTCGCGAAGAGTGGTAAGGATGTCATCAGTCAATATGAATGACACCGTCTCCTCATTGTACTCGTCCGGGCCGGGGATAAGGAAGCTGGTATTGGCGAAAATAGCTTTCTCAGTCTCATAGAATCGCGACGATATCTCGATTTCCTCTGCCTGGGCACGATTCTGAATGACAGTGCCGAGGAACTGCTCCACAGTCCTCTTCTCTTCGCCCGAAGGAGCGAAAAGGTCGATCCAGACAACATCTGAATATGGGATACCTTTAAGATCAGCTTCCGACTGGGAAACCATAATCTGTCCGTCCTGATTGTAGAAGATCTCGATCATTTCCACCTCCCTCTTTAAAATTACACGAAACAGACCCGCATACAAAAATGCAAGCTTGCAAATTTATCTTTTTTTATCGAGAAAGCCAAATTTACGGCTTGAAAATCTGACGGTTTATTATCGAACGGCCGAGAGTGAGTTCATCGGCATATTCGAGATTATCTCCAAAACCGAGTCCGCGTGCAAGAGATGAGACCTTCACCCCATACTGGGCAATCTGACGGTATATGTAGAACGCCGTGGTCTCTCCTTCCACATCACCGCTGAGAGCCAGTATAACTTCACCCGGGGTCCCGTCCGAACCGGGGGCATCAGCCTCGAAAAGGCCCTCTGGCGAAACAAGGGCCGCGACACGGGCTACAAGTTCACGCACAGTAATATCCGAAGGGCCGATACCATTGATAGGAGAGATTATTCCTCCAAGAACATGGTACACTCCATTATATTGGCCGGTATTCTCTATACTCATCACATCCCGCACGCTTTCCACAACGCATATTGTACGATGGTCTCTCGAGCGGTCCGAACATATCGCGCAGACATCATTGTCAGATATCATCATACAATGACGGCAATATTTCACCTGATCACGCAGACGGCTGATCGAAGATGTGAAATGATGTACGTTTTCATGGGGCTGCTTCAGTAGATGAAGTGCCAGACGAAGAGCACTGCGACGTCCCACCCCCGGGAGGGAACTGATGGCATCTACGGCATCTTCCAGAAGACGCGAAGGATAATTTTCTTTATAGGCCATAACCACAATGATATTTAACCAATTTATCTATCGGAGATTTCAGAAAAGCGACAAACTCAAGGCCATACTCCCGGCCGATTTCACAGAGCATTTCCTCGCACGCACAGCCGAAGGAGCCCACGACTCCCACTTTGCACGCAGCAGCTTTGTCTCCTGCAAAACCGGCATATCTGGACAATGCCCTTTTCACGAATGATTCCAGACAATCTCTCACCATTGAGCGTACGTAAGGTTCATCCATGTGCGACAACACGAAGGGTGCCAGCGAAGCCATAAAAGCAGAAGCAGCCTGTTCTCTATATACTTTCCGCACAATACCGGGATAATCGAGTCCTGTATGAGCCAGAAATTCCGACTCAATGAATTCGGGCAAAAGTCCTTTCACAAGATCAGCCAGAAAAGCTCTTCCAAGGGCTACGCCACTACCTTCATCCCCAAGCACATAGCCTCCCGGACGGATATTCTTCACAATTTGTCCGTTTTCATACAGGCAGCTGTTGGAACCAGTCCCCATTATGGCCACCACGCCGCTTCCGTCGCCAAATAACGCTCTTGCAGCCGCCAGAATATCCGAATGGAACTCCACCTCAGCAAAAGGACACCACATTTCCAGACACGAACGCACAGGAGCAGAGGATTCCTCAGAAACAAGACCGGCTCCATAAAAGACAATCTGTCTTACGGTCTTCCCTTCCGGATTAAGGGCGGGTATCGCTTTGCGGACAATACCGCCTATATATTCTGCATCGAGGCAAGTCGGGCTGAGTCCCTCGGTAAGCACTTCAGCGACATTTCCGTCAGAGGACACAGACTTCCAAGCAGTTTTTGTTGCCCCGCTTTCAACAATAATTCTCATTCGTTTTGATTATAGAAATGCAAAAATAAGAAAATTCCATATCTTTGCGTAAAGCAAAAACATCAACATGAAAAATATCCGCATCCTCATCGCTTCCATAGCGATACTGCTACCCGTCCTGTGCCAGGCTCAGGACTGGGCTAAATTCAATCGTTACGCAGATCAGAACTCTCAGGTGACCGTAAAGCCAAAGGTCGTATTCATGGGAGATTCAATCACAGAAGGGTGGGCGAAGGAAGACCCGGGCTTCTTCACAGACAACAATTTCATCGGCAGAGGCATATCGGGCCAGACTACGTCTCACATGCTCGTACGCTTTAGAAGAGATGTAATCGACCTTGACCCGAAATATGTCGTGATATTGGCAGGAACAAACGACATTGCAAAAAACAATGGTGAGATAAGCCTCGAGAATGCCCTTGGAAACATCATTTCAATGTGCGAACTGGCCAAGGTCAACAAAATCAAGCCTATCCTCTGCGCAGTACTGCCAGCTGCCGGATTCTATTGGAGGCCGGAAGTGAAAGAACCCGCAGGCGAGATTATCATGCTCAATGAAATGATAAAGAAATATGCTGACGCCGAGAAGATCCCATTCGTGGATTTCCACACGCCGCTTAAAGATGAATCCGACGGACTCCCTAAGATCCACGCTGCAGACGGAGTCCATCCGAATCTCCAGTGCTATAAGATCATGGAAGAAATTGTACTTAAATATATAAGGTAATACACGGGAGCGTCTATGGACGGTCACGATATAACGTAAAGCACGGATGCTACGCGATGTAGCGCCCGTGCTTTTTCCAATGTACGTAACCGATTATTGCCGAGATTGAATAGGCTGCGTAAAGTGCCGCCATCCACCAAAGTCCCTGGCTGGCACACAATATAGTACTGATCGTATCGGCAGCTACCCACAGCCACCATTGCTGAATATAGCAGCGGACAAGCCACCAGGTCGCCACTGCGCTCAGCACCGCCACAGCCGAATCAAGGTAGGACATAGGATTTTCCAGATGTTCCATTACCAGAGCAAGGGCCAATGTACCCGCGACAAGAGCGACAGCACTGATTGCTACAGTCTTGAGGCTCAGATGTTTCAGACGCACTGTGCCATCATCCTTCTCAGTCCCGTCTTGAGAGACTCTGTCAATATCCATGCGCCATTGCCACAATCCGATGACTGATGTCACCAGATAATAAGTATTCAATCCGAACGACGCGTAAAGCCCTTGACGGAAGAATACCCACATCGCCGCTATACTGGTGAGAATTCCTACGACCCACATCAGATTCTTCTGACGGATCTCCAGAATAATATAAATCACCCCCGTAACGAGGGTGAAAATTTCCATGAAAGAGTTCACTAGAGAACCTCAATAAGCTCGACGATGAACTTCAAGGTAGCATATGGAGGGATTGCTCCCGGAGCGCCATGAGCACCGTAAGCGAGATCATAAGGAATATAGAACTCATACTTAGAGCCCTCTGACATAAGCTGAACTCCCTCTGTCCATCCCGCGATTACCTGATTGAGACCGAAAACAGCAGGCTCGTTGCGGTCATATGAGCTATCGAACTTCATTCCGTTGAGGAGGGTTCCCTCATAGTGGCATTTCACCTGAGATGTTGCAGACGGCTTCTTTCCTGTACCTTCTGTGATAACCTTGTACTGGAGACCGCTAGGGAGTGCAACCACGCCTTCCTGCTCAGCATTGAACTTGAGGAATGCCTCACCCTCTTCACGCATAGCTGCGCTCATAGCCTCTGCCTGAGCCTTCTGCTCAGCCTCGAGCTCTGCAAAATATTTATCAAGAAGCTGACCAGCTTCCTGGAATGAAACGGCAGGCTCTGTACCTGTAAGCACAGCCTTCACGCCGGCTGCAAAATCATCGAATTCAACAGACTTGATGCCTGATGAAAGCATATTGTGGGCAATGCTCATGCCCAATGCGTAACTGTTCTTATCCATTTTCTTATTGTTTTAGAATTTCAGAAATTGTTTCAGGGGTGCAAATGTAGTAAATTATATTTATTCCCGGACAAATACGGGATTCCGGGAATCCGTTACCGGCGAGGATGATGTGAGAGGACTTCCCGATGCCAGGTAGAGGTGTCTATGTGAGTGTAAATTTCCGTCGTGACCAGATTTTCATGACCGAGCATCTCCTGGACCAGCCTCAGATCAGCTCCGTTCTCCACCAGATGCGTAGCAAAAGAATGCCTCAATGTATGTGGCGAAATCTCCTTGCGGACATCAGCCAGAAGAGCCATCTTCTTCATCATCAAAAATATAGACTGACGGCTCAATGACCTGCCGAAGCGATTAAGGAAAACCAGGTCATCGGAAACCGCATCACATGGATAAGGGCGGTGCTGAAGATAGGCATTGACTGCATCCGCCGCCATTTCTCCTATCGGAACAAGCCTCTCCTTGTTTCCCTTGCCCGTCACCTTTATATAACCCTCGTCGAAATACAGATTGGAGATTTTCAGTCCGACAGCCTCTGACACACGCAATCCACATCCATACAGGACTTCCAATATCGCTCTGTCGCGCATTCCCTGCCATGTCGAAGGATCCACCGCACCGATTACAGCCTCGACCTCTTTGACTGAAAGCACCTGCGGAAGATACCTGCCAAGCTTGGGAGCATCCACATTGTCACAGGGATTGTCAGTAATGACACCCTCCATGACCAGCCATCCGAAAAACGATCGCAAAGAGCTGAGGAATCTTGCCTGGGAACGTTTGGTCACCCCATCAAGGTCAGCGAGATAACTCTCGACGGACCCGGGGTCGACCTCTTTCAGAGGAAGATCACATCGATCAAGAAACTTCCGTATATCAGAGCAATACGATGCCACAGTATTCCGCGACATCGCACGCTCTATCTTCAGATAGTTTTCGTAATCTTTGAGGAGATCCTCCACTTCGTTCAGGATGACAGGTGAGTTCCGGATTACAGGTACGTTCTGAATTACAGATTAAAGTGCAGAATATTTTCTGCCGTACTGAAGCATCTGGTCGAGATAGCTGTCAGCATACTCGATCTTATAATCAACGACCTTTCCACCCTTCATCACAGGGACAATGTCAGGATTTACAAAACCGCCATATGGTTTGAGGCCAAGAGATGCATAACGCTCAAGGACCTCTTTATGAAGATCGAAATCGATATTGACTGCGTAGGTTTCCACGAGAGCCTTTCCTGCCTCATAATCACCCTCTGACTTGATTCTCTGAACCTCGGCAAGAAGGTCTCCGAAGAGTCCGCGAAGAGCCTCGAAATCATTGACTACGAAATAGGTCTTTCCGTCACGGACCTTCTTTTCGATCACATTGTCGGCAAGGCCCTTCTCATAACACCACTGAGCGATGAGCTTGCGGTCCTGCATATGAGACTCCATATTCTTCTTTCCGAGTTCCACCCTTGTGAACTGAGTGAATATACCGTTGCGGATGAAGCTTGAGTACTGAGCCTTGTACGCCTCCATATCAGGAACGATTCCAAGCTCGACCATCTTAGGATCAGCAAGATAGTAAAGTCCGAAAAGATCCGCACGAGTTTCCTCGAGAGCTGAGCTGTACTCGCCCAGAGCATTAGGAGAAGTACCTGGAAGAAGCTGGCCGGAACCATGTCCGAGGCACTCATGAAGGTCTGTATGAAGGTCATTTGTCAACGCACCATATTTCTTTTCGAGAGCGATCTCTTCCTCTGACCATGCAAATTCGCCAAGCTGGTTCTTAGGAGACTCCTGCGCCGCCATATTGTATGCAGAAGTAAGGTTGGCAATGGTCACAGACTTCGAGCCGTGCTCACGACGAATCCAGTCTGCGTTAGGAAGATTGATACCGATAGGAGCGGCAGGATAGCAGTCACCGGCAAGCACAGCCACATTGATGACCTTTGCAGTCACACCCTTGACTTCCTTCTTCTTGAAACGAGAATCTACCGGTGAATTATCCTCGAACCACTGGGCATTCTCGCTGATGAGTTCAGTGCGGAGAGATGCCTCTGCATCCTTGAAATTCACGAGACCTTCCCAGGTAGCCTTGCGCCCGAGAGGGTCATTGTAATCCTCCACGAATCCGTTCACAAAATCTACGGTTCCCAGAGTATCATTCACCCATTTGATATTGTATTCATCCCAAAGATTGAGATCGCCGGACTGATAATAAGCCACGAGGTCGGCAATATATGCCTTCTGGGTCTCGTTTTCAGCTACTGCTGCTGCTTTTTCAAGCTCTGCACAGATCTTCTCGAGAGCTGCTCCGTAAAGTCCGCCTACCTTATATACTTCTTCGCGCACGACTCCGTCCTCACCCTTTACCACGCGGCTGTTAAGTCCGTATGATACCGGGGTCTTATCTGACGGATCCACCATTGAGGCATAGAGGGCCTCCACTTCTGCACGGGTGACATTCTCATAGAAATTGACTGCAGACTCTGCCACGATATCGTTTCCATCCATAACCTTTCTTGCCGGGAATACCGCAGGATCATAGATGAAATATTCCAGTTCCGCATCATCCTCACCTACCGCCGCCATCAGATCGTGAAAATAATCCTGAGAGCATTCAGGGAAAAACTTGTCCTCAGCATAGTGATGATGGATACCGTTACTGAAGAATACTCTTTTGGCATAAGTCTCGAACCTGGTCCAGTCTTCGCAGGTACGGTCACCATCATAGTTCTCGAGAATATTCTCAAGTGTCTTGCGGATCTGGAGATTATATTTGCAGTTCTGCATCCAGATAATGTCACGGCCATATTTCGCTGCCTCTGAAAGATGGTAGACATACTCCTTCTGCTGAAGCGAAAGTGCGTCCCATCCTGGGACCTGATACCTCATTATCTTAAGATCAGCGAATTCATCGATGAGATACTTGAATTCTCCGTTCTGTGCCGCCTCATCCGAAGAGCAGGATGCAAAGGCTGCGGCAAGGCCTGCAATCGTAATCATTTTACCTAAAGCTTTCATATATATTTTTGATTTCAATTTTCAGAATTGGCAAATATACATAAAATAATTATATTTGCCATTTTGTACAATTTGAATAAAAACATGAAATATACAAATAACATTATCACATACCTTGCAGCCGCGCTTATGATTATATCCGCATCAAGCGCATGCTGCGAAATCGACCCACCGAAGGATGACTGCGTCACGGATGAATCTTCACGCAAGGTTCTGCTACTTTATTCCGCAGGATGCAATTCTCTGAGAAACTATCTTCTGGACGACATAAAGGACCTGAAGAGCGGCTGGCTTCCGGGAGATGACTGCAACGACGACATTCTGCTCGTATATACTCACACCCCAAGAGTCAGCGGAGCTTACGACAATCAGTCCACCCCTTACCTTATAAGATTATATAAGAAGGACGGAAACACTATATCCGACACGCTGAAAAGGTACCCGGCCGGCACAATATCATCATCGGCAGCACAGCTTAATCAGGTCCTGGGATATGTAAAAGACAATTTCACTTCCGGAAGCTACGGAATGATATTCTCATCCCATGCCACCGGATATCTTCCCGCTGGATACTACAGCAATCCAAGCGGCTACTTATTCCCCAGATCAGGCATGATGAGATCAAGGGGAATTCACTCTCCCAATCCCGTACCATACATCGAACCGGACTTCGACCCGTCGCTTCCCATGGTTAAAAGTATAGGTCAGGATGTGACCGGTCCTTCAAGCAACAGAGTTTCCTACGAAATGGAGCTTGCAGATTTTGCTGAAGCAATACCTATGAAACTTGACTATATCCTCTTCGATGCATGCCTGATGGGAGGCATAGAAGTGGCATACGAACTAAGGGACAAATGCTCCAAGGTAGGTTTCTCTCAAGCAGAAGTTCTCGCAGAGGGATTTGACTACAAAATACTCACAGAGCACCTTCTTCTTAAAGAAGTACCAGATCCCATGGGAGTGTGTCATGACTACTTCACCCAATATGACACACAAAGCGGAGTTTACAGATCTGCCACTATATCACTGGTGGATTGCGACAAGCTTGAACCGGTAGCAGAAATCTGTCGTGAAATCTTCGCGGCTCATCGAGACGGCCTTGCATCCATTACCCCTTCCAATGTGCAAAGATTTTACCGTAGCGGCAAGCATTGGTTCTATGACCTTGAGAGCATTATCAGGGAAGCGGGAGCCACTGAAGAAGAAATCGCCGGCTTGAACGAAGCACTTGATCAGTGCATATTATATAAGGGACATACCCCGGAGTTTATGAAAGAGTTCAAGATCAATGTATTCTCTGGCTTCAGCATGTACCTTCCCTGCCATGGCAGCACCGAACTGGACCTATTCTACAAGACTCTACAGTGGAATCAAGCTGCCGGACTGGTAGAATAAGTAATCTTTTCCACATTATCATTTGACATTCAAATATTTTGTCTATCTTTGCAGCCCCAAAAAATTTGGTCTAAAAAGCAGATGCTTTTTGGTGCAATGGGGTTTTTACTTGGAATAGTAAAAACTGAGTAACACATTTTAACAATTAATTACAATGAAGCACATTGAACTCAATGGCCAGGTACGCGAAGCTGGCAACAAGGCAGCCGTTAAGGCTATCCGCCGCGAGGGACAGGTTCCTTGCAACATCTATGGACTCGGACTGGAGAACATCCTCTTCACTATCGATGCTCAGGACCTCAAGACTATCACTCACACTCCTAACTCATTCATCATCGACCTTAAGCTCAGCGACGGCAGAAGCGGTTACGCAGTGCTCCACGAGGTACAGTATCATCCTGTAACTGACGAGGCTCTTCACGTTGACTTCCTCTTCGTTTCTGAGGACAAGCCAGTAACTATCGAGGTTCCTGTTAAGGTTGTAGGACACTCTGAGGGTGTTAAGATGGGTGGTAAGCTCCTCGTTTCAAGCCGCAAGCTCCGCATCAGCGCTATGATGAACAATCTTCCTGACGTACTCGAGGTTGACTCTACTCACCTTATGATCGGTAAGCAGATCGTTGCAGGTGACCTTAACTACGAAGGCGTTACAATCGTTTCACCAAGAGCTACCATCATCTGCTCTGTACGTCCTACACGTGCTACTCAGCAGGCTAAGATGGAGCAGCAGGCTACTGGTAAGAAGAAGTAATCTGAATTGGTATGAATTATTTGATCGTCGGTTTAGGAAATATCGGCGTCGAATATGCCAACACCAGACACAACATTGGATTTATGGTATTGGATGCCTGGGCTCAGGCATCCAATATTGTTTTTGAGTCTGGAAGATACGGCAGTACGACGACAATCTCCTTTAAGGGTAGGAAGTTTACACTTCTGAAGCCTTCCACATATATGAATCTCAGCGGAAAGGCAGTACGCTACTGGCTGAACGAGCTGAAAATACAGCCGGAAAACCTTCTGGTCATTTCAGATGATCTGAACATTCCGTTCGGAACCTTGAGACTGCGCAAGAACGGAAGTGCCGGAGGCCACAACGGACTTACTAACATCAATGAACTCATAGGAACCCAAGAGTATGCCAGAATCCGTGTCGGCATCGGCAATGAATTCGGACGCGGTCAGCAGATAGGCTATGTTCTTGGTGAGTTCACCGAGGAAGAAAGAAAAGAGATTCCGGAAATATGCAAGCGAGTCATAGACGGAGTGAAGGCTTGGGCCACAGTAGGGGCAGACAGAGCCATGAATGCTGTGAACACAAAACCGAAGCCAAAGGAAATCGAGACGAGAGAATAGTCCAATACACTGAAAACAACAAATTTAGAAGCAAAAATTTGTTTTTTATGAGGATTATTCATACCTTGGCATCAGTTTATTAAAGTTTCACGAACTATTTAAAATTTCAAGACATGAGAGAACTTGTAGATCAGATCAAGGCAGAGTACGAAGTATTCGCACAGAATGCTGAGGCTCAGGTAGAGAAAGGCAACAAGGCTGCTGGAGCACGTGCTCGCAAGGCTGCGTTGAATCTTATGAAGCTGATGAAGGATTTCAGAAAGGATTCTGTAGAGGCTTCAAAATAATCAACCTTCAAGGAAAAAGTTAAAGGGTCGGTAGTTTCTCAACTAACCGGCCCTTAAACGTGTACTAAAACCTAAACCTGACATATAGATGCATACTACTTTCAAAATGTTGCATCAATTTGAAAAAAAAATCCACTTTTCGAATTACATCACTATCTCCACATTATCCACCCACACCACATTGCCGACACCACCATAAAAAGCTTTTCCACAGCTGGACAGGATATGTATCATCATATGAGTCGGCTCGGTCCCCGGGGCAGCCCACCCGTCCTCCTGAATGACAACATTCTTACCCTTACTGTTCAAAGCGTGATACGCCGTCTCGGGATCGGTCTTGAGTCCCATGTATTCTTCATAAAACGACTCGGAAGTGATGTCCCCATAATGAATTTTCACTTCATATCCGTTTACCCATTCAGGAACATCCTCCATTATTCTTTCGATCCCAGTTCCGACTCTCAAAGCGTGGACATTACCATCTTCATCTTCCCATCGCTTCTGCAGCATAACAGTGATCTCAGCATAGTCATTGTATCCCATTGGCTTAAGTTTGGAAAATCCTGTCCCACGCACCACTTCATGTCCCACATCAGCCTTATAATCCATCCTCACAGCCTTAGGAGAGCCATTGAACGGAAAACCATAGAATACTTTGGCCATAGGATCTTTGGTGGTCGTGATAGGTTCGGGGAGCACTCCTACAAGCAAAGCCCCCTGACATGTAACGTCCATATTGACGATACCCAGCGCCTTGACTTCTTCGATATGAGTTTCAATTCTGGCGCACCAGCCGCCTCCCCTTTTCTCGGGATAAATAGTATTATTGGTCTTTACAACACCCGCGACGACTGCAAGAACATTGTTCGTTCTCCACATATAACCGTCAGGCGCCTTGAAAGGGGTCTTGCCAGTAACAAGAGTGTCCTGATTTCCGTAAAACTCGTAAAGGTATTTTGTCTGCCCGCCTATAATGCCGGATTCCTTAACCTCGCGCACACACCAGTTATCAAACCTGCCTACTTCATTAATCATCTTTACAGTGCTGTCCTGAGCTCTGAGATTGAAGGCGGCAGCAAATATAGCGCAACAAGAAAGCGCAAATAATCTTGTCCGTCTCATAAAAATTTCCTAAATATGCAATTCTTTTGCAAATATACTGGTTTTTAGAAAAACCAAACAGTAAGAGAAGATGAAACATAAAACGATACTTATATTTTTAGCATTAATCATTACATTCCAGGCTTTTTCCAAACCGGCAAGGAAAGGCATTGTTCCCCTTGTGCAGCCGGACGGAAGCGTCTTCGACGCAAGGCTGAAAGGAGACGAGTTCTTCAGAGTCACGACAACTCTTGACGGCAATGCGATCGTCCAGGATGAAGACGGATGGTGGTGTTATTCCACATTTGACGAGGAGGGTAACAGATACAGCAGCGGATGCAGAGTGGGAGAAAAGACTCCGATGGCAATATTGGCTGAAAGCCGCAAGATTCCATATGAAATTCTTTACAGGAAGGCAAGGAAGATGCACATAGTCGGCAAAACGCTGGCACAGAAAAGAATTGACACTAAAAGCGACACGCCGCAGACTAAGCATGGTGTCATCATATTGGCCCAGTTCAGTGATGTAGGATTCAAATTCGAACGAAATGACTTTGTCGCCCTACTGACTCAAGACGGATATTCCAGAAACGGAGCGAGGGGCTGTGCCAAAGAATATTTCGAAGAGCAGTTCGGCGGAAGAGCGGACTTCATCTTCGATGTCAGCGAGATAGTGACCCTTCCCGGGAAACGGGCTGACTATGGAGCCAATCTCCCGGACGGCGAAGATAAGGATCCTGCCCGAATGATCATAGATGCATGTCAGGCAACAGACAATGCCATCGACTTCTCTTTGTACGATGACGACAAAGATGGAGAAATAGACAATGTATTCGTATTCTTTGCAGGTGGAGACGAGGCTGACGGGGCCGGTGAAGACTGTATATGGTCCCATGCCTGGTACGTACACGACGGAGCCGGAATGAGCGTCGTACTTGACGGAAAGGAACTCAACAGCTATGCCTGCTGCTCGGAACTTATCCCCAAAGGAGACGGCGGACATTTCGACGGAACAATCACAGGAATCGGAACGTTCTGTCACGAGTTTAGTCACACATTGGGGCTTGTAGACATGTATGACACTGACTACGAAGGCAGCGGAGGTGTGGCGGCCGCACTTTGGAGACAGACATCCTTGATGGACGGAGGCAATGCGAACAATGCCGACAACACTCCCCCTAACTTCAATGCTATTGAAAGAGAGAGGCTCGGAATATGCGAGCCCGTCAGAATCCTGACCGACGGCTCGTACTCTTTAGGACCGATCGACCAGACCAATATGGTCTACCGGATCGACACGGAGAATGAGAACGAGTACTATCTGCTCGAATGCCGCGACAGAAAGGGATGGGATGCATACATAGGCGGAAGCGGAATGCTTATATACCACATTGACCGTTCGGACAGAGACTCCGGATACTCTGAGATTTACGGACGTAACCTCAAGGCCGCGGAACGCTGGAACAAGACCAACGAGGTGAACTGCCGTCCTGACCATCAGTGCGCAGACCTGATCGAAGCTGACGGGCGCAAGGATATTTTCCAAGAGGCGGAACATCCTGACATCAGTGGCATATTCTTCCCTCAGGAAGGTAGTCCGGAAGAAGGTCTGAGTCTCAATTTATGGAACGGAACTGTCGCAAAGGCGAGGATTTCGAATATTACGAGAGAGGACGGACTCATCAAGTTTAGTGTAAACGGATTATCCGAGTCAGAAGTTCCTCCAAGCGTATCCAAAGTAAAAATAGAGACATTCGTTGACGCAGCGATACTGCAATTCGAAAGCGAGAGCATATTCGAAGGAAAAGCCGTGGTAGAATGGGGGCGCGCGGGAGAAAGGATGGAAAGCCTTGTCGCAGAGGCTTATGAACCAGGGAAATATGCCATCCTTCTGGAAGATCTGCAGCCGGACAATAAAAAGTACAATGTCACTTTATTCTTCGAAATTGAAGGAATCAAAGGCGAAAGCAAGACTATTTCTTTCATGACAAGAAAATCTCCTGCAGTAAGCTGGCCATACATCTATATGAACGGAGTACCACGAAACAGCGACGGCAGCATTCCTCCCGGAAGTCCGCTCCCGCTCCGGGTTAGCAATGCATCCGATGCCATGGAAATCAATTGGACCTTCAATAACAGAGAAATTTCTCCAAGCGGAGATCTATATTATAAAGTGACCGAGAACGGCACACTTAAAGCCCGGATCATCTGGAAAGATGGTACCGAGGATACGATAATCAAGGAAATTAGACTTGGAAAAGAGGAGTAGAACATGAAAAGATTGGCTACGATTATCATTATTGCGGTTCTAGCGACAGGATGCAGATACGATATTGATGAAATTCTATTGGTAAGGGAAGACATTTCATTTACAATCAAAGATGAGGAGATATTTGTCTTCAATCCTCTTACATGCCAGATATCATGCAGCCGTCCGGAGAACATCTATCGTATGTATGACGACAGACTGTCCGACTGGGTCATGATGGAATGCGCTGAAAGACCGGACACAGAAGGTCAGATAGTTAAGGCAGACCTCACTTGGACAGCAAGCAGCAGCATAAGAATAGAACGAGGTCTGAAGTTTACTGTTCAGAAAACCTCCCCAGACGGGAAGGTATGGCTGTGGAACAAATCCAAAAAGATAGGAATAGTCATAAAAAACTTGTAAATTTGCGGCGCAAATTACAACATTTTCTCATTTTCCCTCGAAAAGGGAAAGTGTTCACCAAAGAGATGAAACAACAATAATCATAAACGCCTTTCAAATTTAGGAAAGGCGACGAAGGAGACCGCTCCGGGAAGGAGCGAAATACCCCATAGGGGTGACGACGCAGTCGTCGGGGGTTGGACATTTTCTCATTTTCCCTCGAAAAGGGAAAGTGTTCACCAAAGAGATGAAACAACAATAATCATAAACGCCTTTCAAATTTAGGAAAGGCGACGAAGGAGACCGCTCCGGGAAGGAGC